>NZ_JBYKCM010000007.1:0-394849 GCF_057736575.1 Saccharopolyspora sp. MMCC62
GACTCCGCGACTCCGCGACTCCGCGACTCCGCGACTCCGCGACTCCGCGACTCCGCGACTCCGCGACTCCGCGACTCCGCGACTCGACCCTCCTAGCGCCGGGCGGCCGGTGCCGGGCAGCATGGGGCCGTGCTCACTCGATCACCGGACGACGCCGTGACGCGTGAGGCGCGGAACCGCCGGGTCGCGGGGGACGAGCCGGAGCACGGCACCTTCCGGCCGGAGCGCACCGTGCTCGTCATCGGGCGCACCGTCACCTCCACCGCCCGCCTGCTGGATGCGCTGCGGTTCTTCCGGGACGACTTCCGCGTGGACCTGGTGTTCACCGTCAACGACACCTCCCCGCACAGCGGTGGCGCGCTGGAGCTGCTGCGGGAGGAGCGCGCCGAGCGGATCGTGCCGTGGTCGCAGGTGCGCGATCTCCCGTACGCGCTGGCGATCTCGGCGAGCGAGAACGTCGACTTCGCGGAGCTGGACCTGACCCGGCCGGTGGTGGTGCTGCCGCACGGCATCGGTTTCAACAAGCACGTGCACGATCCGAAGACCGGCGGGACCAGGCTGGCGGGCCTGCCGCCGGAATACGCGCTGCGCAGCGGGAAGGTGCTGCTGACGCTGGCGCACGAGTCGCAGCACCGGCAGCTGGCGGCGGTGCGCCCGGAGGTCGCGGGGAACACGGCCGTGGTCGGCGATCCGACCTTCGACCAGCTGCGCGCGAGCCTGCCGCTGCGGGACCGGTTCCGGCGGGAGCTGGACCTGCGCGGCCGCAGGCTGGTGCTGCTGAGCTCGACGTGGGGCGAGGAGTCGGCGCTGGGCCGATCCCGGGAACTGGCCCGGCGGTTGTGCGCGGAGCTGCCCGCCGACGAGTACCGGGTGGCGCTGGCGATGCACCCGAACATCTGGTCGCGCTACGGGGATCTGCGGGTGCGCACCTGGTTCGCCGACGCGTTGGACGCTGGATTGCTGCTGCTGCCGCCGGACGGGGGCTGGCAGGCGGCGCTGGTGGCCGCGCACCAGGTCGTGGGCGATCACGGTTCGGTGAGCCTGTACGCGGCGTGCTTGGGCAAGCCGCTGCTGCTGGCGTCGGTCGGCGCGGAGAGCGTGCCGGGCACACCGGTGGCGGCGTTGGCGGACACCGCCGAGCACCTCGACGTGGCCGGGGACCTGCGCGAGCAGCTCGACGCGTCGTGGCGGACGCACGCCCCGGCCCGGTTCGCCGAGCTGGCCGGGCAGGTGTTCGCGCACCTCGGCGAGGCGACCGGGGTGCTGCGGGAGGTGCTGTACCACGCGCTGGACCTGCCCGTCCCGGACGGGGAACCCCCGCTGCTGCAACCGGCGAATCCTCGGCCGTACCGGCGGGAACCGGCCTCCTTCGAGGTGTTCACCGAGTGCACCGGGCCGGACCGGATCGTGGTGCGGCGGTATCCGGCGGCGGTGCGCCGGGCCGATGGGCCGGTGCGGGAGTCGGCGGTGCAGCGGCACCTGGCGGTGCGGGAGGACGAGCCGCGGCTGCTGCGGCACCAGTCCGCGGCGGTGCTGGTGCGCGAGGGGACGTGCGCGGACGAGGCCACGGCGCTGGCCTGGACCGACCAGGCCCGAGCGGAGTTCCCGGGCGCCCGGGTGTGGCTGGCCGCCCACCCGAACGGCATGACCGCCGCCGTCCGGAACGGACGGACGATGCGCTTCTCCGCCACCGGCGCCGATCCGATGCTGGTGGCATCGGCCGCGCACGCGATCGTCCTCAATGGACTCACTAGCGGCGACTTCACGATCTCCTGCGGTGCCGAGGAAATCCGGCTGACCGCCACCGACCGCTGACCCGGTAGGCGGGCTCGGAGCCACGACCGGCGGAGCCCGGCCGGAACGAGAGGCCCACGGGTGCACCCCCTCTTCCCAGCCGGAGGGGAACGGTTCGCCGAACGGCGCCAGCGGCGAGCGACCGGCACGGTTCCGGTCGAGCTCCCGGGTGTCCACCGGGATGTCAGCGGTCGGGCCACCGCTCCGCAGGGCAATGCGGCCGGGCGAGCGGTCGTGCTGGGCGGTTTCGTGGAGATCGCTGGTCAGTTCGTGGCTGGAGAGCCTTGACACGGGCTGGGAACCATGTGCACCGTTCCCCGGCTCGTCCGAGCCAGCCGCGGTCGGAGCCCGCAGCATCCCTTCTTCACGTGAGGTCGTCCTATGAATCATCTCGCCGATCGTGCCGCCATCCATGATCTCAACACTCGTTACGCGGTTGCCTTCGACGGCTTCCGGCTGGATGAGTCCGCTGGCTGCTGGGCCGAGGATGGCGTCCTCGACGAACGCGAGACCGGCTTCGGCCTGTTCCGAGGGCGCGAGGCGATACGCGACTTCTTCCGCGACTCACTCTTCGCCCATGCCCGCTACATCATCCACGTCATGTTCAACCACCTGGTGACGGACATCGAGGGCGACCGCGCGACGGGGAGTGTCTGCTGCCTCGTGGAAGTGGTGAAGAACGACGGCGGCTACGTTCGTTCCCACGTCCAGTACGAGGACGAATACGTTCGCGTGGACGGGCAGTGGAAGTTCGGCAGCCGCGTCATCAAGCCGTCCTTCCCGGGCGCCCCGGTGTGATCCCTGGAAAGTTCGATTCGGATCGTCTTGCGGCCCACAGGAAGATGCCTGCCCCGTGGAGTCCGGCCAGGTACATGGTCGCGGTCTGCGCAACGCGGGTGGCGGGACCGCGCCACTGCTGCAAGCGATTGATGCACCGTTCGACGGTGTTGCACTGCTCGTACGCCTCGCGGTCGAAGGCGGGTGGCCTACCTCCTCGGCTGCCGCGCCACAGCCGGTGGCCTTGCCGGCCCGCCGGGACGGGGATCACCGCCCGGATACCGCGCTTGTCCAGGTACTGGCGGAGAGCGCGTGCGGAGTTGCCCTGTCCACCAGGACGACTTCCCTGGTCCGAGGACGTCCGCAGCGCGGGGGACGCGCAATCGCGCTCTCACTTCGGTGACGGCCGGAGCGTCCCCGGGCTGTCCGGTCAGGACGAAAGCCAGGGGGCGGCAGTTGCCGTCGGCAGCCAGGCGGATCTTCGTGGTCGGGCCGCCACCAGGCCGGCCGATGGCGTGGTCAGCCGGCTCGCCTGGCCGGAACCCCTTCTCGCGATCCTCGGCCGCATGCTGGTGAGCGCGCACGATCGTGGAGTCCACCGAAACCGACCGGTTACGGCATGACCGCCGCCGTCCGGAACGGACGGACGATGCGCTTCTCCGCCACCGGAGCCGATCCGATGCTCGTGGCATCGGCCGCGCACGCGATCGTCCTCAACGGACTCACTAGCGGCGACTTCACGATCTCCTGCGGTGCCGAGGAAATCCGGCTGACCGCCACCGCCCGCCGACCGCTACCCCAGCACGAAGCGGGCCTGCGATCCGGGACCGGTGGAATCCATCCAGAACGAGAGGATCGCGTGCGCACCCGCCGCCGCCCAGCCGGACGGCGCGCGGCTCGCCAGCGGCAGCACCAGTGGCGCGCGGCCGTCCCGGATCCGGTCGAGCTCGCGGGTCTCGACCAGGACGTCCGCGGTCGGGCCGCCGCTCCCCCACGGCAGCGCGTTCGTGCGGCCGGCCGCGCAGGTGTCGCCATGCCACAGCACGCTGCGCACCGCCCGGCCCTGCTGCAGGTAGTCGACGCGGATGCCGAACATCGCCTGCGCCGAGCCCGGCCGAGTGACGGGCCCGTCGGCTTCGACCTCCACCGGGAGTTCGTCCGGCAGACCGCGGTACTCGGCCCCGACCAGCGCGGTGCCGTCGTCGCCGTCGACGCCCACGTAGGCGATGGCGCGCACCGCGTCGTAGCACCCGTAGGCGTTGCCGCGGACCGACACGGTCCCGTTCGGACTCGCGGTCCGGTCGGCGTGGGTGTGCTTGCGCACGAGTTCGGCGTCCAGGCCGGTCCGGTCCAGCACCGGGTGCGGGGCGGCGGCGCCCACCTCGACGTAGGCGATGCCGGGTCCCGCGACGGTCACCGTCTTCGCCACCGGCCCGGCCGCTCGATCCAGCACCGTGACCTCGGTCGGTTCGAAGGCCCCGTCACCGTCCTCCAGCGGGCTGCCGTGCTCGGCGTCGACGTGGTGGACACGCACCTCGGCGTCCCCGGAGTTCCGCAGGTCGGCGAGCCGCAGGTCGACGGTCTGCGGCTGCTCCGACTCGTTCCAGAGCAGGACGGCGCTGCGATGGGGGTCGCTCGCGGCCATCGCACCCATCCCCGCGGGAAGTCCGCGCACCGCGCCGCGCCGCTCCGGCATCCGCGCGTAGAGCTCCAGCGCGTGGAACAGGGGCAGCTGGAGCGCCCGGCCCCGCTGGTAGGTGATCAGGTGCGGAATCCAGCCGCTGAAGGTGAAGGTCTGGAGGTCGGGAACGCGCAGCGCGTGCTGCAGCGACTTCATGGATCGCACCGCTTCCAGCGTGCTCCCCGCGCGCTTCTCCCAGTCGTGCGGCAGGAACACCCCGGACTGGGCCTGGATGAGGGGCACGTGGTCGAAGTCGGTGCCGAGCGCGTTGCGGGCGCCGTCGAACAGCCCGCCGAGCTCCTCGCCGTAGTTGTTCAGGGTCAGGTAGTCGAAGGGCAGCGCGGGCTGTTCCCGGCGGCGTTCGCGCAGCGCGTCGATCGACGCCTGCAGGTGGGTGCGCCCGCCCAACGCCGGGCGCGCGGTCGTGCTCGGCGTGATGAAGCTGGCCATGCCGAACAGGCCCTGCGGTGCGATGGCGTTGGTGTAGGCGGAGTAGATGTCGGTCATCTGCTTGACCGCGAGGCGATCGGGGGAACCGGTCAGCGTGTGGCTGGGCTCGTTCCAGGTGCACCAGCTGATCGGGTACTCCGCGTACAGCTCGGCCCACTTGCCGATGGCTTCGGCCGAGCGCGCCAGGTCGTCCGGCTTCGGGAACAGGTGCGGGCGGTCGTCCGCGCTGTAATCCCAGAACTGCTGGGGCCCGCCTTCGAGCTGCACCATGATCTCGATGTTCCGGTCGCGGAGCCCGGTGAACAGTTCGTCGAGGAACTCGTTGCGCTGCACGGAGATCTCGCCGTCCGCACCGACCGCGAACGGGTAGGGGGTCAGCGAGGGATAACCGGTGTCGGGGAAGCGGATCTCCGCGTCGTAGAGCGCGGGGCGGATCCGGTCCAGGTGCTGCAGGCTGTCCAGGATGTCGGGTGAGCTCAGCGCCCGCCCCACCCCGATCTTGGATTTGAGCAGGGGGAAGTACTCGGCCGTCCCGAAATCGACGTCGATCGCCGTCCCCGCGGCCGATGTCGCGGACAGGTGCTCGATGCTGCAGCCGCCTACCAGGGCCGCCGCTCCGGCACCGAGAGCGGAGGTCAGGACCACGCGACGGCTGTGCTCAGCGGGGTTCGGCCGGTGCGGGTTGTCCACGAACGGAACCTTTCCTCGGGGCCTTGGTTCAGCAGCGCTGCTGTAGTAACAGTGCGATCGTGCTGGGAAGGCAGGTGGCGGCCCCGCCGGGGTTCCGCCACCCGCCGCACCGGGCGGGATTCGAAGCCGGGCGGTCAGCCCAGCGCGGCCAGTGCTTCCCGCACGCCGTCGGCGCGGGGGCTGCCGTACCGCTCGTAGACGGCGAGCGCGGCGCGCAGGTTCTCCTGCCGCAGTGCGGCATCCCCGCTGGTGGCGGCGACGTCGGCGAGCGCTTCTCGCGCCTGCGCCGCGTAGTAGTGGTCTTCGCCCGCGGTGAGCACCGCGATGGCCTCGTGCAGCGCCGCGGTGGCGTCGTCGAGCGCGCCGAGGTGCGCGTGCGCGGTGCCGATGGCGGCGAGGGCGCGTCCGGCCATCCGCTCGTCCGGCACCGCCCTGATCAGCCGCAGCGCGTCCCGCAGCGTGTCGAGCGCTCGCGCGTGCTCGCCGAGGGCGTCTTCGGCGCAACCCAGGAAGTAGCCGACGAAGGCGCGGCCGCGCGCGTCGCCCGCGGCGGTGAACAGGTCGATCGCCCGCCGGTAGGCGGCGACGGCGGCGGCCGGTTCACCGGTGGCATCCCGGTAGCGGCCGACGAGTTCGTGCACGGAGGCCGTGAGCCGCGGTTCCCCGATCCGTTCGGCGACCGGCAGCGCGGCGTCGAGCTCCGCACGCGCGCGGTCGAAGTGGCCGAGGTCGGTGAACGCGCGGGACGCGAAGCTGCCCAGCCGCGCGGCGGCGTCGGGACGGTCGTCGAGTTCGGCGGCGCGCACCCCGAGTTCGGTGGCGCCGACCCATTCCAGCAGGTGCCGGCGGTTGACGTAGAGGGCGGTGAGCGCTTCGGCGAGCTGCCAGGCCTCCCGGCCCAGCCCTCCGTCCACAGCGGACCGCAGCACCGCGGCGAGCGCGCCGCGCTCCGCGTCCATCCAGGCCAGCGCGTCCTGCTTGGCGCGGTCCCCGGTGAACGGCTGCCGCTGCCCGGCGAGCAGCTCGGCATGCTCGGTGATCCGCAGTCGTCCGGCTCCGAGCACCGCGAGGTCGGCGAACGCGGCCCGGTGCAGGCAGTGCCGCACGATGCGCCGCAGCCCCGCGGCCCGTTCTTCGGCGGAGTCGTGCCGTTCGGCGAGGGAGCGGGCGTGCGCGCGCACCAGGTCGTGCATCCGGTACCGGCCGTCGCCCTCGTCGACGACGAGGTGCGCGTCGACCAGTTCGTCCAGGTCCCGGTACGTCCGGCCGGGGCCGGCGGCGGCTTCCGCGAGGTCGCGGCCGAATTCGCCGACCGGCAGCAGCGCCAGCCGCCGGTACAGCTCGGCGGCCTCGGCGGGCAGCATCTTGTAGGCGACGTTGAACGGGGAGGTCAGGCGCGCGCCGTCGGCCCGGTTCTCGGCGACGAGTTCGGCGACCCGCAGGCTCGGGTGCTTGCGGAGCGCGGCCGCCATGGACCGCAGCATCTCGGGGAATCCGCCGCACAGCCCGGCGAGTTCGCGCATCGCCGCGGGTTCCTGCTCGGCGCGGCGCGCCCCGCACAGCGCCTGCATCAGCTCGCTGCCCGCCTCGTCGGTGAGCGGGTCGATCTCGACGACGGAGGCCTCGTCCAGCAGCAGTTCGCTGAGCCGCCGGTTGCTGGTGACCAGCACGGAGCTGCCCGGCGCGTTGGGCACGAACGGTTCGACCTCGGCCGGTTCGGCGACGTCGTCGAGCAGCACCAGCAGCGGTTTCCCGCTGGTCCAGGTCTGGTAGAGCTCGGTGCGCCCGGCGAGCGTCGCGGGCATCGCCTTGTCCTGCACGCCGAGCCGCCGCAGGCAGTCGCCGAGGGCGTCGCTGATCGCCGCCCCGTCGGCGCCGCGCAGCGTCCCGAAGTCCACGAACAGTTCGCCGCCGGGGTACGCGTCGACCTCGCCCGCGACGTGCCGGGCGGTCGCGGACTTCCCGACGCCGGGCAGCCCGGTGAGCATGACGACCTTCGAGCCGCGGGTGCCGTCGCTGTGCGCGAGGTGCTCGCGCAGCCGGGCCCGCTCCCGTTCCCGGTTGACGAACCCGCTGGTCAACGGCCGGATTTCGTGCGGGATGCGTGCCGGGGCGGTCCCGAAGTAGTTGTCCCCGTAGTGCGCACCCGTCTGCACCACCGGACCGCCGACCGTGCCCGACACGGAGTTCGCGCTCTCCGGCCCGTCGCTCATGCGCCCATCCTCATCACCCGGCAGTAGTCGGCACCCCACCGTACGCGAACGTCCTGACGACGTGGCCGGATCGGGCGATGCGCGGCCCGCCCACCTGCGGCCACCACTCAGGTGCACGTGGTCGCGGGGCCGTTCAGATCGAGATGACGGGGCAGCGCTCCCGGGGCTCGGATCACCGCCCCAGTGGTCCGGACGTCCACCTGGGAGCCCGTTCCACTGCGGTGACCGGCCGCTCGCGGTCGGCCTCGCGCCGGGCATCGCCGACGACTCCGGAGCGGCGAGTTCACCTCCCCGGGGCCGGCGGTGCGGGCGCTCCACCGGTGACGCCTACCGCACCGGGACGGCGAGGCCCAGTTCGATCTCCAGTTCGTGGCGGCGGCGGGAGTTGTCCCGCGCCAGGTCCGCGTCCCCGGCGAGCTCGGCGGTGGTGGCGAGTTCCGCCCTGGCCTCGTACTCGTAGACGGAATAGCCGCCGGTGGACAGGATCGCCACCGCTTCGAGCAGCGAGGTCGCGGACGCCTCGACGTCACCGAGCCCCCGCTGCACGACGCCGATCGAAGCCCAGCAGCGACCCACCATCCGGGACTCGCCGGTGTCCTCGAAACCGCTCAGCGCGGCGCGCAGCGTCGGCAGCGCATCGGGCGAGCCGTCCTCGCCGAGCGATTGGCCGCGGTACATGCGGACGATCAATCCTCCCCGTCGGTCTCGGGCCGCGGTGAACAGCTCCTCCGCCCGCAGGTAGGCGGCGATCGCGGAGCCGTCGATCTCGTCGTCGGGAACCACGGTTCCCGCCGCGATCGCCCCGACGACAACGGCGCGGTAGCGCCCGATGCGCTCGTGCACCGAGGCGCACAGCCGCAGGTCACCGTCCTCCCGGGCGAGCCGGAGCGCCTCTGCCAGCGCGCTCCGCGCCTCCTCGAAGCGACCCCGCTGGACCAGCGGCCGGGTGCCGAAGCTGGACAGCCGGGCGACCGCGGCCAGGTCACCGTCCGCGTGCGCGGCCTGGACGCCGATCAGCGTGTACTTGATCCAATCGTCGACGTGTCCCTGGTTCACGTACAGGGCCGTCAACGCCTCCACCAACTGCCACGCCTGCCGCGGGAGACCGTGCGCGGCGGCCTCATCGACCAGCCATTGCAGGAGGATGCGGTTCGCCGCCAGCCAGTCGAGCGCACGCTGCTCGCCGCCTCCACCCCGGAACCGATCGCACGGGTGCATGCGTCCTCGCGTCGCGACGCGCAGCCGATCCTCGGTCAGCACCGCCACGTCCGCGGCGTGGGCGGTCGGGAGGTAGCCGTCCGCCAACGACCGCACCGCCTCGCGCTTCTCCTCGTCCGACGTTCGGATGTGCCATTCGTGAGCCGCGTGCCGGTGGACGAGCCGATCCGCGCGGAGTCGCCCCATCCCGTCGTCCGCGATCACGTCCCACTCGATGAAGCGCCGGATCTCGCCCCACGCTGCTCCGAGCTCCCGGTTCCAGAGGAGCGCCAGCGTCTCGGCGGTGAAGTACGGAACCCCCACCATGCCGAGAGAACGGTAGCGAGCCCGGTCGGCTTCGGACAGCGATTCGTAGAAGGGCCTGAGGAAATCCAGTTCGTCCGGGGCGCGCAGGATGCGGTCGATGTACTCGGCGACGTCCTCGCTCCGGCACACCCGCAACCGGTCGGCCACCCGCCGCAGCATCCCGGGATGGTCGCCGCACGCCTTGGCGAGCGCCGCCACCACATCCGGAGATTCATCGGAGAGCCGTCGGCACCGGCCGACGAGCATCTCCACCGCATGCTCGCGGCTGAGCGGTTCGATGCGCACCACGTGGTCCTCCGCCACCGAGTAGCCGTCGAGTCGCGTCGTCCAGCTGGTCACGACCACGACGCTGCCCGCTGCTCCGGGGCGGAACTGCTCTGCTTCGGCAGCGGATCTGGCGCCGTCGACGAGCACGGCCACCGGTCCCCCGCTGGTCCGCTTCGTGAACATGTCGCGCTGGGTTTGGTGTTTCGGCGAGATCAGCTGGGGCGCCACGCCGTCTGCTATCAGCACCTCCCGGAGGACATCGCCGTCCTCCGCGTCGTCGCGGTAGCCGTCCAGGTGGATGACGATCACCGGCAGGTCCCAGTACCGGTCGATCGCCCTCATCGCCACCGCGGTCTTGCCGACTTCGATGAGACCGGACACCACCAGCACGCGGACCAGATTCGGATCTCGGGATTCGATCAGCTCGCCGAGCTGCCGCACGGGCTCGGTCTGGTTGTAGAAGGGCTGGTCGAGCGGGCTGAACTTGTGGCCGACCGGCTGCCGATCGCCGCCGGACACCACGGTCCCGGCGTTGATCGCGATCTGCTGGACATCACCGCCTGCGCGCCCGTCGAAGTGGTTCTCGATCGAATTCGACTCGCCCATCCGGCCACCTCGCAGCGCACCATCCGTGTCGGTTGGATCACCCTACGCTGTCGGCGACCGGATTCGCGCCGTTCTCCGGAACTCCGCGCGGCCGACCAGCATGCCGAGAACTTTCACCCTCAGTGCGAACCCGCGAGGCCGCTTCGGCATTTCGGCTATGATCACGAGTGCGGCGTCGACGGGAATGCTGATCGCCGTTGGAGGATTCCCGGTTGGCGAGGGGAAACCCGCGGTAGGACGTTCCCGCGGGGAAATCCACCGTCCGCAACGGAATCGCGCCGAGCATTGCCGAGGAACCCGGCCCATCGGCGCGGCGGGTGCGCACAGTGGATCGATCCTGGTGCCTCCGCCGCACCGCACGAAGGCCCTGCCGCGTCCGGATCGTGACTGTCGCGCGGACGGCCTGGCATGACACCCTCGGCGGCAACCCTGCCGGACACGGGAGAAAGTCAGGTTGGCAAGATACGGAGTCCGGGTGACGGCTGCGGCTCGCACCGGAGCACGACAGGAAGGAACCAGGTGAACGCCGACACCGCACAGGTCGACGACCTGCGACTCATCGCACTGCCCACCGCGATGAACTGCACTGACATCTTCGTGCGCTTCACCCTCAGCGAGTGGTCGCTGCGACCGCTGGCGGACGAGGCCGCGCAGACCACGCTGAGCATGGTGGACGCCGCGGTGCAGGCATCCGACCCGAAATCTCCGGGATTCCTCACGATCAGGTTGCGGTTGCGCGGCGATTGCCTGGTCATCGAGGTGGAGGACGAGACCCGGGGCCACGCTCCCGCCACGTTGCAGGCATTAGAGGGGAAGCGCACCGGCGTGGAACCGCTGCGCGGGGTCGGGAACCGCCGCTGGTGCGAGCTGGGGCTCCCCCCTGGGATGAGCGCCTCCGCCGTTCCGCTGCCGCGCCGCGAGAAGCGCCGCTCCCCCGCCGCCGAGGCGCTCGGGGACGAGCCGGAAGAGCTGGACCCGCAGGTCATGCAGCGACTGCTGTCCGGGTTGAACAACGCGGGCGGCGGGCACCGCAGGCCCGAGTGAGCGGAGGTCCCGGACGCGGAACGGGGTGCTCTCCGCGCCTGGGGCCCTGCTGAGAACGCCCGCGAGCATCGCGGGGATCGGGAGTTCCACGCCGTCGGGCAGCGGTTGCGCGCCCGGCAGCCGATTCGTGCCCGTTAGCCGATTTGCCCGCAAGCCGATTTGCCCGACAGCCGATTCGTGCGGCGCGTCGATCGCGCTCGCCCGTGGCGATTGTTCGCCACCGATGTCTTCCCGAGCGCCCTGCCCCGCCTCCGCCGCGGTGCGCCGATGACCGTTCTCCGGAGACGCTTTCCCGGAATTGGCCCCCGCTCCGGTGTGAATGCGATTCTTCGTTGCGGCCGACGGGGTTCACGAGTCGCTCCCGTCCGCCAATCCGCGGCGCAGCGGGTTTCGCGGTGCGGTTCCGCGACATCCGGCGGAATCGGACTCCTCGGCGGAATTCTCCCTCGCCGCCGGAGCCGTACCGCCGA
Organism: Saccharopolyspora sp. MMCC62; assembly: GCF_057736575.1. Taxonomy (NCBI): domain Bacteria; kingdom Bacillati; phylum Actinomycetota; class Actinomycetes; order Pseudonocardiales; family Pseudonocardiaceae; genus Saccharopolyspora; species Saccharopolyspora sp. MMCC62. The sequence continues at coordinate 11,517 of NZ_JBYKCM010000007.1, forward strand.
GCGCGGAACCCGCCGACCCGGGTGAACCGCACCCGGCGCCGGAAAGGCGGGCCGTATCATGGGCGCGTGCCGGAGGGAGCGACCGAAGTCCGCTACGACGAGGTGTTCGTCGCCGCGGTCGGCGTGCTCAACACCCGCTGGGCGCTGCACGTCGTGCACGCGCTGAGCCCCGGCCCGCTCGGGTTCAACGAGCTGCGCAGGCAGATTCCCGGCCCCGGCCCGAGCACCCTCAAGCAGCGGCTCTCCGAACTCGCCGAGGCGGGCCTGGTGCACCGCGAGGTGCTGCACGGTTCCCCGCCCCGCACCCGCTATTCGCTGACGGAGCGCGGTGCAGGCCTGCGCCCGATGTTCGCCGAGATGACCGCGTGGGCGACCCGGAACGGGTTGCGCCCCACCGAACCCGGCGAGGTCTCCGGCGGCGTCCTGGGCATGTTCCAGGAGAAGTGGGCGATGCACGTGGTGTGCGTGCTGCTGACCGGCCCGCGGGGGTTCAACGAACTCGCCCGCGAGGTCGGGATCAGCCAGGTCACCCTGTCGCAGCGGCTCGGCGAGCTGGAACGGCGCGGCCTGGTCGACCACGATCGCGGCGGGCGGCCCGCGACCTACGCGCTGAGCGAGGCGGGCATGGACTTCCGCGTGGTCGCCGAGCCGCTGGTGGCGTGGGCGCAGGCCTTGCACGCGCACCAGGAGCGGCCGGCCGCGCGCGGCTAGCCCTCGACGGCGGTGCGCCGCGGATCGGCCGGGGCGGGCGCGGGCCGGATGCGCCGGGCCTGCTCGGGGACCACGACCTCGTCGCACCCGTTGAGGTAGTCCGGGGTGGTGCCGAGCAGCGCGGCGAGCCCGTCCACGATCTCGGCGCGCGGATTCGTGTTCCGGCCGCACGCGAGCTGCTGCAGGTACTGCGTCGAGACCTTCACCTGCCGTGAGCGGTGCAACTGGTCGGCCAGCGCGGCCAGCGAGCAGCCCCGCTGCCGGTACAGGTCGCGGAAGCGCTTGCCGAGGAACTGCCGGTCGCACCCGGTGATGTAGGCCACGGACGTCTTGAGGAGCCCGGCCAGCTCGGCGGCGTACGGCGGAAGCGGCGAATCCGGCGCACGGCCCAGTTTCGCGAGCCCTTCCCTGGACACCACGACCCCGCGCTTGCGCAGGTCACGGGCCAGTTCCGGGTAGCCGTAGCCGCGCTGCTCGCAGAGCAGCCGGAAGCGCCGCGCGCTGACGCGCCGATCACCCGACACGACGAACACCCCCAGGAAGCACGGGGGTGCGGTACCCCCGTCCTCCCACTGTAGGCGCAGATCCCCTTGTATTCGGCGGGCGCCACAATTTAGGCTGCTCACCAGCAGGAATCAACCCAGTCGCACTCGTCTTCTCCGGAGGGCCGCGACTGGACCTCCGGTGCGTCCGCCACGGCTCGGCCCGGTGCGCCGCGTTCCTGCCGCCCGAACCAGGGGGTCAGGGTGCGCCGCGCACGCGGTGCCGCGCCGGATGCGTTGCTCCGGGGATGCATCGCATCCGGCGCGCAAGACCCCGCCGAGTCCACTGTGCACTGATCCGGATCCCGATTCCGGCCGCCGGACGCACGTTTTCGCGCTCCGCGCGGCGCACTCGTCGACATGATCCGGAAATCGAGAACACCGGCCGAGCGCCTCGGCGAGATCCCCGGCCGCGGGCGTGTTGACACGAAGTCCGGAACTCCTGATCCAGGACCCCGTGCAACGAGTCACGGGCCGTGCGGCACGATGCAGAAGAACCAATCGGAACTGCGCCGCACACCGAAGATGTCTCACTCTTTCGGCCGATTGCCGCTGGTCCGGTGGTTCGAGAATCTATCGGGCTCGCCGCGATCGGCGGCCCTGCACCGCGCCAGCAGGAATCAGTGCGACATTTCCGGTAGAGGAGATCCGCGGCATGTCCGCCGACCAGCACGATCAGCGCCTCGACCTCGTGCGCGCCGAAGCAGAGCAATGGGCGAAGAACCTCATCGAGTTCGGCCCGCAGAACACGCTGCTGCACTTCAAGAACACGAAGACGACGAGCTTGGACCTGTCGAATGCAAAACCCGCATTCGTGCGGGATCTATTGCTCGGAAAGCCGGTGAAGCTCAGCGCGCTGTTCGAGGATTCCGCGGCGCACAAGGACGCGTGCACCCGCGCCCGCTCGCTGCGGCGCACCATGACGGCGTTCACCGAGGAACAGGGCATCGACATCGGAAAGGTCGCGCAAGGCCTGGTCGTGGCCGGACCCCGGCACGGCTCGACCCCGCACGCACCCGCGCGGACCACTCGCGCGCCGCTGCTGCTGCGGTCGCTGCGGATCATCGCGCGCACGTCCGCCGAGAGCGAGTTCGTGCTGGAGGCCGAGCGCGACGTGGAGATCAACCCGGTGCTGCTGCACGCGCTCGACCAGGACTACGGCCTCGACCTGGACCTGCCCGCGTTCACCGCCACCGTGCAGGAGGTGCTGGGGGCCACCGAGGATCCGCAGGAGCAGGTGGACCGGGTGAGCGCCGAACTCACCTCGATCGCCGAGCGGCAGGGCGTGCCGCTCGACGTGGAGCCCGCCGTGGTGTGCGGCCTGTTCAACTACGCCAAGCAGCCGATGGTCGAAGACCTGCAGCAGGCCGTGGAACTGCTCGCCGAGCACGACCTGGTCGCGGCGCTCGCCGGGCACGAACCGGCGCGGGCGGACGTGCGCGCGCAGGCCGCGGGATACGACGCCCCGGCCGCGGACTCGGTGGAACCGGCTGCGGAATTCCTGGTGCAGGACGCCGATTCCTCGCAACAGCGGGCCATCGACACGGCGCTGGCGGGGCACCACGTGCTCGTCGAAGGACCGCCGGGCACCGGCAAGAGCCAGACGATCGCGAACATCATCGCGGGTGCGGCGGCGCGCGGGAAGCGGGTGCTGTTCGTCTCCGAGAAGCGGGCCGCGATCGAGGCGGTCACCGGCCGGCTGGCGCAGGTCGGTCTGGACAAGCTGGTCTTCGACCTGCACCAGCAGCGGGTGGACAAGAAGCACGTGGCCCGCCAGCTGCAGGACAGCCTGGAGTCGGCGGGGCGGCACGCGCGGCCGGACGTGGGCGGCAACCACCGGGACGTGCGCAAGCGTCGCGCCGCGTCGCGCCAGTACTCCGACGAGCTGCACTGGCCACGCGACCCGTGGCGGCTCAGCGCGTTCCAGGTCCAGGCGAAGTTGCTGGAACTCCGCGCGCCCGCATCGCCGCACGTGTTCGCCAAGTCCGTCCTGCACCTGCTCGACGCGGACACCGCCGCGCGGCTGGAGGACGACCTGCGCGGCTTCATCGACAAGGGCGGCCTGCGGGTGGTGCGGCGGGAATCGCCCTGGTGGCAGGCGGAGATCCGCAGTGCGCAGGACATCGAGGAGATCCTGGTCCAGCTCAACTCGCTGGCGAAGGAGACCATGCACGCGGGTCGGCAGAGCATGACCTCGGTGCTGCGCCAGACCGGTCTGCGCACCCCGCTGGACCTGGCGGGCTGGCAGGAAGTGCTGCACCTGCTGGGCGGGGTCAACGACAGCGTGCGCGAGTTCGGGCCGGACGTGTTCGGCACCTTGCTCGACGACTGGTACTTCGCGGTCGCCTCGCGGCGCGAACGCGCCCAGGCGGGGAACGGGCTCGGCTGGCTGGCCCGCAGGCGGCTGCGCAAGGAGATCACCCGGGCCTCCACCGACGGGATCAAGCAGCGCTCGGTGCTGCATCGCAAGCTCGGCGCCGTCCGCGAGCAGCGGGACCGCTGGCAGGCGCTCGGCGACCCAGCCGGGCACCCGTCCGAGGTGACCGGGCTCGGCGAGACGATGGAGCGGTTCAACACCTTGCGCGACCAGCTCACCTCGGTGGCGCTGTTCGCGAAGCTCAGCGACGTGGAGCGCAAACCGGTCGAGCAGGTGGACGCCGAGCTGGACGAGCTGCTCGCCGACCAGGACACGCTGTGGCGGATGGAGGACATCACCAGGCTGCTCGGCGAGTTCGACCGGCTGGGCCTCGGCCAGCTGGTGCAGGACATCGCCCGCCAGGGCCTCGACGGCGACGCGGCCTGGGCGTTGTTCCAGCACACCTGGTTGAAGTCGCTACTCGACCGGTTCAAGCTGGACTCCCCCGCGCTGCGCGGTTTCACCGCCGCCGAGCACGACCGCCTGGTGCGCGACTACCGCGATGCCGACCGGGAGCACCGCGCCTCGGCCGCCGACCGGGTGCTGTGGGAGGTCGGCAAGGCGTTGCGCCAGGTGCGCGACGACCATCCGGACGAGACGAAGCTGCTGCGGGAGCAGGCGAACAAGAAGTCCCGGCACATGCCGCTGCGCCGTCTGGTAGAGCACGCGCCGAACGTGCTGCTGGCGCTGTTCCCGTGCTGGGCGATGTCGCCGCTGGTGGTGAGCCGGACGCTGCCCGCGCAGCGGTTGTTCGACCTGGTCGTCTTCGACGAGGCGAGCCAGGTCCAGCCGCAGGACGCGATCGCGACGATCGCGCGCGGCAGCAGCCTGGTGGTGGCCGGGGACGACAAGCAGCTGCCGCCGTCGAACTTCTTCGGCCGGATGCTCGTCGAGGACGGGGAGAGCGACGAGACGGGGCTGCGGGACTACGAGTCGATCTTGACGGCGATGCGGACGTGGATCCCGCGCCAAGAGCAGCTGGAGTGGCACTACCGCAGCAGGGACGAACGGCTCATCGCGTTCTCGAACCGGGAGATCTACGGCGACGGCCTGGTCACCTTCCCCGGTTCCAGCAAGGAACCGCCGGTGTCGCTGCACGTCGTGGACGGGGTGGCCTCGCCGGGACAGGACGGGTCCGCGCCCGCCGAGGTGGAGCGGGTCGTGGAGCTGGTGCTGGAGCACGCCGCGACGCGCCCCGGGGAGAGCCTCGGCGTGATCGCGATGGGCGACAAGCACGCGGCGCGGATCGAGACGCAGGTGCGCCGAGCGGTGCAGGAACGCCCGGACGTGCAGGAGTTCTTCGACGCGCAGGCCGACCCCGGCTCCCGGTTCTTCGTGAAGAACCTGGAGCGGGTGCAGGGCGACGAACGGGACGCGATCATCCTCACCATCGGCGTGGCCAAGCGCATCACCGGCCGGGTGGACGGGCGCAGCTTCGGGCCGCTGAACCGCGAGGGCGGCGAGCGGCGGCTGAACGTGGCGGTGACCCGCGCGAAGCGGCGGATGAGCGTGGTGTGCTCGTTCCAGCCGGGCGACCTGGCGCCCTCGGACACCGTCAACGGCACCGAGCTGTTGCGCCGCTACCTGGAGTTCGCGCAGCGGCACGGGGAGATCGACCAGGTGGGGCGGCGGCTGCCGCAGGAGCTCAACGGTTTCGAGCAGGACGTGCGGCGCGCGCTGACCGAGCGGGGCGTCGAGGTGCACCCGCAGTGGGGCTTCTCCGGGTACCGCATCGATTTCGCGCTGGCGCACCGGGATCGGCCGGGCCGGATGGTGCTAGCGGTCGAGGCGGACGGCGACAGCTACCACCAGGCGCACAGCGTCCGCGAACGCGACCGGCTGCGGCAGGCGCACCTGGAGAACCTGGGCTGGCGCTTCCACCGGGTGTGGGCATCGGCGTGGTTCGCGGACCGCGCGGGCGAGACCGAGAAGATCCTCAAGGCGTGGGAGGAGGCGATGCGCGACGCGGACGCGGAACCCCTCGCCGAGCCGCCCGCCGAGCCGGTCCGCGGGTCCGGGCCTTCCCCCGAATCGCGGCGCGGACCGCGCCCGGACGTGCTGCCCGGCCAGCCGATGGACAAGTACACCGAGCGGGAGCTGATCGGGCTGTGCCGCTGGCTGCTGCGCGACGGCCTGCAGCTGGACCGCGAGGAACGCATCACCCAGGCCATGGCCGAACTGGGCAAGGCCAAGCGCGGCCGGGTCATCGTGCAGCGCTTGACCCGCGCCGTGCAGATCGCCCAGGACCAAGCAGATCGGGAGGACCGCTGACATGTTGCCCTTGGACGACCGCACCGCCGAACGGGTCGCCGCCGTGATCGTGGACATGGGCGGGCCGTACGAGCGGAAGTCGTACGAGCTGGAGCCGCTGCTGCGCCGGGCGGGCTGGACGCCTGCCCCCGAGTACGACGGGACGCCGCGAGTGCCGTGGCTGGCCGAGCAGCTGATCGAGAACCGGGACGACCACGCGCGCATCGAGCGGCTGCTGTGCCGGGTGTGCGATCCGGTGGAGCACGACGAGGGCCGGGTGATCGCCGAGAAGTTCCGGGAACAGCTCAACGAGAAGCTGGACGCCGAACGGCTCGTCATCTCGCTCGTCGACGGCCGCCCCGTGCTCGGCGAGGTCGGAACCGACGGGACGGCGCGCTACTCCGCACCGGAGAACCTCGCGCAGCGCCTACCGCGGCTGATCGCCGATGCAAAGGCGGTCGACCGGCTGCTCAACCGCTCCCGGGAAGCGGAGCTGTGCGAGCAGGTCGGGGCGCACACCATGGCCATCATCAGCATCGGCAGTTTCGTGGAGGGACTGCTGTACTCCCTGTTCATGGAGCGCGACGAGAAGATCCGCGAAGAGGGCTTCATCGGCACGACGGGCCGCAAGTTCAAGCCGGACAAGGCAGGTCTCCAGATCATGCTCGACACCGCGCACGAGCGGAACTGGATCCAAGGCGATGCGAAGAACTTCGCCGATCACGTCGTGGAGTTCCGCAACTTCGTCCACCCCGCCGCGGAGCTGCGGGGAGCGGTGACGTTCGACGACGACACCGTGATGATGTGCTGGGCGCCGGTGCGCGCGCTGCTCAACGACCTGGAGGAGCACCTGCCCGCGGTGTCCTGACCTCACCGGCGACCGGGTCCGCGCGGCGGCGGGCGCTCGGGGATCTCCTCGTTGCGCTGCAACCACTTCCGCGCGAGCACCCGCACGTCCTCGTCGTCGTCCCAGTCCCCGCCGGTGTGCACGGTGTCCAGCAGGTGCTCGTCGTCGTGCGCACCTCGCCGGTCACCGGAGTGCACCGTCATCAGGTGCTCCCCGCGCCCCCAGCGGAACGTGTAGGACCGTCCCGCCGGGGTGCGGGCGAACACCCACGTCATCGGCAGGAACCTCTTCTTCGTCATGGCCGCGAGGTTAGGGAGCGGGAGCAGCGATCCGGGTAGCTTCCGTACCCTCACCTGATCAGCTGACCCGCAAGTCTCGGGCGAGTTCGCGGGCCGTGGCCGCCTCGCCCGTGGGCGGGTTCGCCAGCAGGGTTGCGGAGAGTTGGCGTGCCCAGCCGTTGAAGCGGGTGGTTTCCGGCGCCGTGCGGTGCGCCTCGCGCAGCGTGGCCAAAGTGGACGGACGATCGCCTTGCTGGTCGTGGGCTCGGGCGAGCTCGATCAGGTGGCGTGCGCGGCGCGGCACCGAGGCGATCCGATCGCCTCCGAGCCTCCGGTCGACCTGCAGCGCTTGGCCGCCGCGCCGGAGGTCGACGTTGATGCTCACCGCGTGCGCCCGCAGCACCGGGATGCTGAAGCTCGACTGCACGTGCCGATAACCGGGGCCGAGCGTCCGGGCCACCTCGTCGGCGAGGTCCCAATACCGCAGGGCTTCGCCCAGCCGCCCCTTGCGCGCCCAGGTCAACGCGCACTCGACGAGCAGCGCGCCGCGCAACCCGTTCCACTCGTCGTCCTCCGGCCGCGCCTCCAGCAGCCGGAGTGCTCCGGTCGCGACGTCGAGCGCTTCGTCCCAGCGCCCCGATTCGCGCAGCACCTGCACCATCGCCCAAGCACCGCCGCCGATCAGCTGCGGGTCGTCGGCCTCGTAGGCCTCGGTGACCGCGCGATCGACCACGAGCCACACCAGCTCCGGAGCCGGTTGGTAGGCGACGTAGAAGTTCGCCAGCTGGTGCACTCCCGCGAGCAGTCGCCGGGCCTGCCGTCGCTTTGTCCCCTGCTGCGCGCGCACCGCGTCCTGCGCGTCGCGGATCAGGCCCGGGAGCACTCGTCCGACCTTCGTGCGGTGGTCCGGGGAAGCGTGCCGGAGCGTCCAGGCCGACCGCAGCCGCTCCCCCAGGTGGCGCAGATCGACGGCACCGGCAGGTGCGCGGAACCGATCGGTGGTGAGCGCGGTCCGCACGTCCTGCAACGCGGAATGCGAGCTGACGCCGTCGAGGCGGGATCCTGGAACTGCGCCGTGGTCTCCGGTGAGGTCCGCCAGATCGGCGACGTCCAGCGCCTTCGCCAGCCGGAGCAGCGTGTGCAGCTTCGGGGTCTGCAGCCGCCCGGTCTCCACCGCCTTGACCCATTCGGCCGAACGCCCGACCAGGCCTCCCAGCACGGGACGGCTCATGCCCGCCCGTTCTCTGGCCTGCTTGATCCGCCACCCGACGTCGTCGCCCATGCACCCGAAGTATCCGCTCTTCGCCGGTGGAGCGGAACAACTCCACCGGGCGAGCGCCCACTCCGGTGAACGGACCGTTCGTCCGGTTCCGCTGGACGAACGGTCCGTTCGCTCCGCCGTCATTCGGCGGGGGCGGGGCGGCGGCTCTCGTGGGTGGGTGCGTCGGGGGTGTTCGGGCCGCGGCGGGCGGCGAATTCCTTGCGGAGGACGGGGATGACTTCTTCACCGAGGAGGTCGAGTTGCTCCAGGACCGTCTTCAGCGGCAGGCCGGCGTGGTCGATGAGGAACAGCTGGCGCTGGTAGTCGCCGATGTAGTCGCGGAAACCGAGGGTGCGGTCGATGACCTGCTGCGGAGAACCCACCGTCAGCGGGGTCTGCGCGGAGAAGTCCTCCAGCGAGGGACCACCGCCGTAGACCGGGGCGTGGTCGAAGTACGGGCGGAACTCGCGCACGGCGTCCTGGGAGTTGCGGCGCAGGAACACCTGCCCGCCGAGACCGACGATCGCCTGCTCCGGAGTGCCGTGGCCGTAGTGGGCGAAGCGTTCCCGGTAGTACTGCACCATCCGGGCCGCGTGCTGCGGCGGCCAGAAGATGTGGTTGTGGAAGAACCCGTCACCGTAATAGGCGGCCTGCTCGGCGATCTCCGGGCTGCGGATCGACCCGTGCCACACGAACGGCGGTACCCCGTCCAACGGCCGCGGAGTGGAGGTGAACCCCTGCAACGGCGTCCGGAACCGGCCCTCCCAGTCCACGACGTCCTCCCGCCACAACCGGTGCAGCAACCCGTAGTTCTCCAACGCCAGCGGAATGCCCTGCCGGATGTCCTGACCGAACCACGGATACACCGGCGGCGTGTTGCCGCGCCCCAGCATCAGATCCACCCGGCCACCCGCCAAGTGCTGCAACATCGCGAAATCCTCGGCGATCTTCACCGGATCGTTCGTCGTGATCAACGTCGTCGACGTGGACAGGACCAACCGCTCAGTGCGGGCCGCCAGATACCCGAGCATCGTCGTCGGCGACGACGGCACGAACGGCGGATTGTGATGCTCACCCGTCGCGAACACATCCAGGCCCACCTCCTCCGCCTTCACCGCGATCCGCACCATCGCCTGAATCCGCTCCGTCTCCGACGGCGTACGCCCCGACGTCGGATCCGGAGTCACGTCCCCCACGCTGAAGATCCCGAACTGCACTGCGCCCTCCTCACCTCGGCCGGCCGTCCTGTCCGCCGGTGCACCCGCTGGAACCTCGTTGAAGTTTTAACTATTCCAGGCCGATCCACCGCGAGCCGTTCACCGCGTCGCCGATCACACTCGGACACACCGACCGGAATGGAGCGTTTACAGTCCGTGCCCGCCGGACCATAGTTCTAGGCGCACGCGCGGATGCCGACCCCTGGAGAGACGATCATGCAGAACAGGCTCGCCCGCACGGTGCGGACGGCGCTGCTCATCGGGGCGGGAATCGCCGTCACGCTGGTCCTCGTCCCCACCGCCATCAGCATCGGAACCGGCGGCTACCTGCCCGGATTCCTCCGGCCGCTGGCCGCCGTCCTCTGGCCGCTCGTGATCGTGTTCCTGCTCTTCGGCGCCGCGCTCGCCGGGTGGGAACGCATCACCAACACCGACAAACCGGTCACCGCCCGCCGGCTCAACTCCCCCTCCAACCGGGAACGGTCCGTGCACAGCGCCGAGCGGTACGCGCGCGAACGGCTCAACGGCTCGCTCGCCGCGCACGTGGCCGGACTGCTCGACGGCGACGACATGCCCCCGACCGTCGCCCGGCCCGCCGACGTCGTCGTGCAGAACAGCACGGGCAAGAAGGCCAAGCTGCCCGCCGGCGCCGACCTGCCCGGCACCCTCGACGAGGCGAACGGTTCGCTGCTCGTCCTGGGCGGCCCCGGCTCCGGCAAGTCCACCCTGCTGCTGGAACTCACCCGCGCCCTCGCCCTGCGCGCCGCGGGCGACCAGAAGCGGCCCATCCCGCTCATCGTCGACCTCGGCTCCTGGGCGATGTCCGGGTGGCGCTGGGACGACCGGAGGCCCGCGCCGCCCACCGACTTCGACAAGTGGCTGCTGCGCGAGGTCGAACGCCGCTACAACATCCACCCGTCGCTCGGGCGGATCTGGCTGGAGCAGGGGCGCATCGGGCTGATGCTCGACGGGCTCGACGAAGTCCCGCCGGAATACCAGGAGCGCTGCGTCACCGAGATCAACAAGCTGCGGGACAACTTCGCCATCGCCGAGCTCGTCGTCTGCTGCCGCAGCACCGACCACGAAGAGCTCACCGAACCGCTGCAGCTGAGCAACACCGTCACGATCAACCCGCTCACCCGCAAGCAGGTCGCCGAGTTCTACACCCGCCTCGGGCGCCGCGTCGACGGTGTCCGCAGCGTCGTGCGCACCGACCCGCAGCTGTGGGAACTGCTCGACTCGCCGCTGATGCTGAGCCTGATGGCGCTGGCCTACCAGGACCGGCCGCCGTCGGAGATCGCCCTCCGCGGCACACCCGCCGAACGGCGCCGCCAGGTCTTCGACGCCTACCTGACCGCCGTGCCCGCCCAGCACGCCGAGGAGCTCGGCTACCCGGCGGAGAAGGTGCGGCGCACGCTGCGATTCCTGGCGCGGGTCTCGGCGAGCCCGCTGTGCAACGACCTCACCGCCCGCACCCGGCTGCCCAGCCTCGTCGCGTGGGCCCGGCACCTGCCCTCCAGCACCGTCGTGCACGTGTTCGCGCGCGGGTTGCCCGGAGTGCTCGCCGGTTCCGTCACCGGCGTGACGCTGGCGATGGGGATGCTGCTCGGGCCCGCGGCGGCGCTGGTGACCGCGGCGGTGCTGGTGGGCTACATCGCGTTCCTGGACCACCTCTCCGGGCTGCCGTGGCTGCGGCCCGCGCAGCTGGCGCGGACCGTGCCGCAGGGCTGGACCACGGCCGCCTGCGGGTACGTGCTCGGCCTGGTGGTGAGCCTGACGCTCGTCGGGCTCACCACCCCCGCCACGAATTGGCTCGCCGCGCAGCCGTGGTGGATCGGGGTGCCGGTCGTGGTCCTCACCGCGTTCTTCACCATCATGAGCGCCGTCGAGGCCTGGTCGAAGATGCCCGGCAACAGCGCCGCGCTCGGCGCCGCCGGGGCCGGAGTCGTCGGGGTCACCACGATCTGGCTCGGACCGCAGGAAATGCTCACCGCCATGGGCATCGCCGTGCTGGTCGGCATCGTCGCCGGGCTCACCACCGCCGCCCGCGACGAGGTGTGGTGGCAGTTCGGCGACGACCAGTACGCCGAGTTCGACGGCAAGGGTTCCGCGTGGCTGAAGAACTCCGCGCCGGTGGCCGCCGCGGCCGGGCTCGTCGGCGTGCTCCCGGTGCTGTTCACCGGGACGCTGCTGGACGAACGCGCCCTCGACGTCGCCATCGCGATGGTGGTCGCCGGGCTCGCGGCACCTGCGGCCTGGCACGCCGACATGTTCCCGTTCGACACCGCGAAGAACGCGGGCGCCGAGTGGCTGGCGCGGGCGATGGCGCTCAGCGAACTGCCGGTGCGACGAGCGCGGCTGCTGCGCGAACTCGCCGAGCACGGCCTGCTGTCCAAGGTGGACGGTGGCTACCGGTTCACGCACCTCGCGGTGCGGGACCACCTGCTCGGGTACGAGCGGAAGGCGGGCAAGAAGAAGGCCGCGGCCGCGGAGCAGGCCGGTGCGGAGTCCGGTGATTCGGAATCCGGCGGTTCGGAGTCCGGCAGCGCGGAGCAGGCCGGCGCGGAATCCGCCCAGGGCGCCGCGCCCGAATCCGGTTCGGCGAGCTCCGAGACCGCCAAGACCTGACCGCGGCGATGCCGCCCGCCGCGCGCGATCCGCGGACCGCGCGCGGCGGGGCCTTGCCCGTGCGACCTCCGCCCGACAGCCCATCCGGAGGATCTCGACATTCCGGCATGAGGACGAGTTCGCTACCCCGAATGGAGCAGTGATCGCCAAGGGGATACTCTCTGTGCTCAATCCGCACGTTGAGTGTCCGACCCGGAGGGATCACCTTGCCGACCTTGGCGCCACCCGCGCTCACCTACCACGTGACCTGCGATGACCTGCACGGATGGGCCGCCGTGTACCGCGACGGCGATGCGGGCCGCGAGTTCCTCGGCTTTCAGCGGTTCGACGAGGAGGCCTTGCGGCTGCTGCGCGCGAACCCGACGGCGGTCCGCGGCGACGACGGCATGCTCCGCTGCGCCATCCCGGCCTGAAGAAGCGCGCGCCGGGACGGACGGGCCATGTCAACACTGGTTGACTTGCCGCTCGCGCGTCCGCTAGCGTTCCGGTCAACACCCGTTGACTTGCCCGCGCCGCCCCGGAGCCCGGCCTCGCTTCCCACGCGGATTCCGCCCGCACAGCACCGGAAACCGCTTCGGACGGGCGAGCGAGAGAGGACGCCCGCCATGACCGTCCGCGCCATCCAGATCGGCCTGCACCCCGACGTCGTCGACTACGACTCACCCGACTTCGCCCGCTTCCCCGGCCTGTCCCGCGAACGGCTGCAAGCCGCCCACGAGCAGAACATCGCGCAGCTGCGCGCCGCCGGGTACGAGGTCGACGGCTGCCAGATCGACTCGGGCGAGACCGCGCTGGAGACCGTGCGGCGGCGCATCACCGACCGCCCCTACGACGCGGTGCTCATCGGCGCCGGAGTCCGGCTGGCCGCGCAGAACACCGAGCTGTTCGAGTCCCTGGTCAACCTGGTGCACGCCGAACTCCCGCACGCCCGCTTCGTGTTCAACCGCACCGCGAAAGCGACTCCCGAGGACATCCGCCGCTGGTTCCCCCAGCCCGACGCCGTCCGCTGATCACCGGGTGGCCGGCCCGCCGCACCGAACCGCGCGGCGAGCCGGCCGGCCACCCGGCGCGGGCCGTCCGGCGACCGCGAACAGCGCCCCGGCACCGGCTCGTCAGACGAGCGCCAGCAGCGCGCCCAGCGCCGGGTTGTCGTTGGCGCGGCGCCACGCCAGGTGCAGCTCCACCGGCTCCGGATCCGGCAGGGCCACCGGCCGCAGCACCACCCCGTCGAAGCGCAGCAGTGTCGCCGTCGACGGCACCAGCGCGATCCCCAGCCCGGCGCGCACCAGCGCCAGCACCGTGTGCACCTGGCTCACGTGCTGGGTGTAGCGCGGTGACACGTGCGCCTCGCGGAACACGCTCACCAGCAGCTCGTGGAAGTAGCGGGCCTCCGTCGGCGAGTACATCACCACGTCCGCGGCGTCGAAGTCCGCCGGGCTCAACGTCTCCGAACCTGCCAGCGGATGCCCCGCGGGCAACGCCGCCAGCAGCGGTTCGGCCAGCAGTCGCCGCGAATCCAGCTCCGGCCGGGTGATCGGCGGCCGCACCAGGCCCAGGTCCAGCGCGCCCGAGGAGAGCATGTCCAGCTGCTCGCGGGTCACCAGCTCCCGCAGCACCACGTCCACGTGCGGCAACCGCTCCCGCGCCGTCTCCAGCACCCCGCCGAGCTTCCCGTAGGCCGAGGTCGCGGTGAACCCGACGCGCACCACGCCGGCCGCGCCGCTCGGCACCCGCCGCACCGCGAGCGTCGCGTTCTCCGCCTCGTGCAGCAGCCGCCGCGCATCGCGCAGGAACGCCCGCCCCGCCGGGGTGAGCCGCACCGCGCGGCCGCTGCGGTCGAACAACCGCACCTGCAGGTCGCGCTCCAGCAGCTGGATCTGCCTGCTCAACGGCGGCTGGGTCATGCGCAGCCGCGCCGCCGCCCGCCCGTAGTGCAGTTCCTCCGCCACCGCGACGAACCCGGACAGCTGGTTGAGGGTGAACATGCTCGCCTCCCGCGTGCGATGCCTTTCCCGCATCGGACGATGCTCGATCGGAGTTGGACACGCATCGGTCGGGGATCTTAGTGTCACCGCTGGCGGGATGTGCGCGCCGCAGGCCGCGTCCCCGCGCCCCGCACGGATCGAGGAGGACCCACCGCATGACCACAGGCACCACCGCCACCGACCTCACCGGGCGAATGCTGATCGCGGGCACCCCGGTGTTCGGCGACGGCGAGCAGATCCGCGCGATCGATCCCGCCACCGGTGCCGAGCTCGAACCGGCCTACGGGCACGGCGGCGGAGCGGAGGTGGCGCGCGCGTGCGCGACGGCGGACGAGGCCTTCGAGACCTACCGCGCCACCACCCCCGAGCAGCGCGCGGTCTTCCTGGAGACCATCGCCGACAACATCGAGGCCATCGGCGAGGTGCTGTCCGCCCGCGCCCACGCCGAGAGCGGCCTGCCGCTGGCCCGCACCACCGGCGAGCGCGGCCGCACCACCGGGCAGCTGCGGCTGTTCGCGCAGGTCGTCCGCGAGGGCAGCTTCGCGGGTGCCCGCATCGACCCGGCGCAGCCGGACCGCTCCCCCGCGCCGCGCCCCGACATCCGGCAGCGCAAGATCCCGCTGGGGCCGGTGGCCGTGTTCGGCGCCAGCAACTTCCCGCTCGCGTTCTCGGTCGCCGGTGGCGACACCGCCTCCGCGCTCGCCGCGGGCTGCCCCGTGGTGGTCAAGGCGCACGACGCGCACCCCGGCACCTGCGAACTGGTGGCGCGGGCGATCAGCGACGCCGTCGCCGCCTGCGGGCTGCCCGCCGGCACCTTCTCGCTGCTGTTCGGCAGCGGGCCCGGTCTGGGCACCGCGCTGGTGACCGATCCGCGCATCCAGGCAGTCGGCTTCACCGGTTCCCGCGCCGCCGGGCTCGCGCTCACCGCCGCCGCGCAGAACCGGCCGCAGCCGATCCCGGTATACGCGGAGATGAGCAGCATCAACCCGGTCTTCCTGCTGCCCGGCGCGCTCGCCGTGCGGGCCGCGGAGCTCGGCGGCGAGTTCGTCGGCTCGCTCACGATGGGATCCGGCCAGTTCTGCACGAACCCCGGCCTGGTCATCGCCGTCGACGGGCCCGAGCTGACGAGCTTCCTGGACAGCGCCGCCGCGGCCGTCACCGCGGCCGCCCCGACGCCGATGCTCACCCCCGGCATCGCCCGCTCCTACGAATCGGGCGTGCAGGGGCTGGCGGGCAAGGGCGAGGTGACCGTGCTGGCCCGCGGCCG
This sequence comes from Saccharopolyspora sp. MMCC62, assembly GCF_057736575.1. Taxonomy (NCBI): domain Bacteria; kingdom Bacillati; phylum Actinomycetota; class Actinomycetes; order Pseudonocardiales; family Pseudonocardiaceae; genus Saccharopolyspora; species Saccharopolyspora sp. MMCC62. Next base: position 26,919 of record NZ_JBYKCM010000007.1, read on the forward strand.
GGAATCCGACGCGCCGCAGTCCTGCCGGGCCGCGCTGCTGGTCACCGACGCCGAGGCGTTCTTGGCCGGGGACGGGCTGGACGACGAGGTGTTCGGCGCGTCCTCGCTGGTGCTCCGCTGCCGCGACGCCGCCCAGGTCCGCGAGGTCGCGGCCGGGCTGGAAGGGCAGCTCACCGCCACCGTGCACGCCACCGCCGCGGACACCGCCGAAGCGGGCGCGCTGCTGCCCGTGCTGGAGCGCAAGGCGGGCCGGATCCTGTTCAACGGCTGGCCGACCGGCGTCGAGGTCGGCCACGCGATGGTGCACGGCGGACCGTTCCCGTCCACTTCGGACTCCCGAACGACCTCGGTCGGCACGCTGGCCCTCGACCGGTTCCTGCGGCCGGTGGCCTACCAGGACGTGCCCGCCGAACTGCTGCCGAGCGTGCTCGCCGACGGCAACCCCGAGCGAATCTGGCGCCGGGTGGACGGCGAACTCGGCGAGCACTGATCCCGGACGTCCCGGACACCCCAGCGCCCGGCCCCGCCAGCGGCGGAGCCGGGCGCTGTTCGCGTCGCGACCCGGGAGATCACGACGGGTGCGGGCCTGCGGCACGCCCCGGGACCACGAGCGTCCCGCGCGGATCCGCCGCCCGCCCCGTCGCGGCGGGCTCAGGAGCCGGAGTCCTCGCGGGACTTGTTCTTGACGCGGGCGGCCTCCTTGCGGACCTCGGCCTGGGTGGCGCGCTCGTGCTGGAGCCACTCCGGGTTCTCGGCCTTGAGCGCCTCGATCTGCTCGGTGGTGAGCGCCTCGGTGATGCCGCCGCGGGCGAGACCGCTGTTGGACACGCCGAGCCGGGCGGCGACCACCGGGCGCGGGTGCGGGCCGTTGCGGCGCAGCTCGCGCAGCCACTCCGGCGGGTCGGTCTGCAGGGCGTTGAGCTCGTCGCGCGAGACCACGCCCTCCTGGAACTCCGCGGGGGTGGCTTCGAGGTACACGTTCAGCTTCTTGGCCGCGGTCGCGGGCTTCATCGTCTGGGGGGTCTTGTGCGACGTCATGGGTCCAGGGTATCGACCCGGGCCCGCGGTACCTGCGGTGACGCCCGGTAGCCTGGCCCGGTGGCAGGCTCGGTCGGATCGTCGTCGTTCACCCTCGCGTACGTGCCCGGGGTGACCCCCGGCAAGTGGGTGCGGATCTGGAACGAACGGGTTCCCTCGGTGCCGCTGCACCTGGTCGCCACCCCGGCGGCCGCCGCGGCCGACCTGGCGCGCGGCGGCGAGGTCGATGCGGCGCTGCTGCGGCTGCCGACCGACCGGGACGGGCTGCACGCGATCCCGCTCTACACCGAGACGACCGTGGTGGTCGTGCCGAAGGACCACGTGATCACCGCGGCCGACGAGGTGCGGCCGGAGGACCTCGCCGACGAGATCGTGCAGCACCCGCTGGACGACACCCTCGGCTGGGACCGGCCGCCGGGCAGGCCCGCGTTCGAGCGGCCCGCGGACACCGCCCTCGCCGTCGAGCTCGTCGCCGCGGGCGTCGGACTGCTCGTCGTCCCCCAGTCGCTGGCCCGGCTGCACCACCGCAAGGACCTCACCTACCGGACGCTCACCGACGTCCCGCAGTCGCGGGTCGCGCTGTCGTGGCCGGAGGAGGAGACCACCGACCTGATGGAGCAGTTCATCGGGATCGTGCGCGGCCGCACGGTGAACAGCACCCGCGGGCGCCCGGAACCCACGCCGAAGCAGCGGCCCGCGGCCAAGAAGCAGCCCGCCCCGAAACCCGCCCGCGGCAAGGGCGGACCGCGCCCCGGTGGCGGGCGCGGCAAGCCGCGGCGCCGGTCCTGACCCGGGCGGCCGAACGCGCAGCGCAGCGGCGGCCTGCCCCGTCCCGGAGCGCGGACGACTCCGCCTGATGGCGGGGCGCCGGAACCCCCGGCAGGTCGCGCGCTGCCGCCGGACGGCCGGACCACGAGCACCGTCGATCGGTCCTTGCGGAGCCGAGCCGCCCGCCCCTAACGTTCGGGAAAGCGCTTTCCCCATCTCGTGCGACATCCGGGAGCGCCGGACCAGATCATCCGACCGGGGTGCGACGGAGCACCCTCGACCAGATCGGAACCGTCCACGATGCACCCCTCTCGAACGGGAACCCACCGCCGCGCGCTGGTGACCGCGCTCGCCGCGGCCGCGCTGCCGATCGGCTTCGCCGCACCCGCAACCGGCTCCCCCGCCGAACCCCCGCAGGCAGGAACCGCACGAGCGGCATCCGCACCGGCCGGAAGCATGATCGAACCGGCCGGAACCGGGTCGACCGAAGGCGAACCGACCGGAAACGGCTCGGCCGGCACCGCAACCGCCGGGAACCGCGCCGCCGCACCCGGTCGCGCCGCCATCAGCGTCCGCTCCGGCGACGGGAACTTCGTGTCCTGGCGGCTGTTCGGCACCGACCCGGCGGGCGCCACCTTCGACGTGTACCGGGACGGCACCCTGGTCACGCCGGAACCGCTGACCGGCACCGGATTCCTCGACCGCGGCGCGTCCGCCGACTCCCGCTACGAGATCGCCCCGCACGGGCAGCGGGCCGCCGCGAGCACCGCGCGCGCCTTCGCCGCCGACCACCTCGACATCCCGCTGGACGTGCCGGACGGCGGCACCACCCCGACCGGCGAGGACTACACCTACAGCGCCAACGACGTCGGCGTCGGGGACCTCGACGGCGACGGCGAGTACGAGTACGTCGTCAAGTGGGACCCGTCCAACTCCAAGGACAACTCGCAGGCCGGGTACACCGGCCCGCCGCTCCTGGACGCCTACCGGCTCGACGGGACGCGGCTGTGGCGCATCGACCTCGGCCGCAACATCCGCGCGGGCGCGCACTACACCCAGTTCCAGGTGTACGACTACGACGGGGACGGCGCCGCCGAGGTCGCGGTGAAGACCGCCGACGGCACCGTGGACGGCACCGGCGCCGCGCTCGGCGACGCGGACGCCGACCACCGCAACGCGGACGGGTACGTGCTGGACGGGCCCGAGTTCCTGACCGTGTTCGACGGCGCCACCGGTGCGGAGCGGCACACCGCGGACTACGTACCCGGGCGCGGCGATCCGGCCGACTGGGGCGACTCCTACGGCAACCGCTGCGACCGGTTCCTCGCCGCCACCGCGGAGATCGACGGGCGTCCGGTGCTCATCGAGGCGCGCGGCTACTACACCCGCTCCGTCATCACCGCGTGGACCTTCGACGGCGAACTGTCTCCACTGTGGACGTTCGACAGCGACGAGGCGGGCGAGGAGTACGCCGGGCAGGGCAACCACAACCTGTCCATCGCCGACGTCGACGAGGACGGCAACGACGAGATCGTCTACGGCGCGATGGCGATCGACGACGACGGGAATCCGTTGTGGAACACCGGGTTCGGCCACGGCGACGCGCTGCACGTCGGCGACTTCGACCCGGACCGGCCCGGCCTGGAGGTGTACAAGGTCGACGAGGGCTCCGAGCAGCCCGCGTCCTGGCTCGCCGACGCCGCCACCGGCGACGTGCTCTGGCAGACCGACCCCGCAGGCGACAACGGGCGCGGCGTCGCGGGCGACATCTGGGACGGCAACCCCGGCGCCGAGTTCTGGTCCGCCGCCGACGACCGGCTGCGCGACGCCGCGGGCGAGGACGTCGGGCCCCGGCCCGGATCGATGAACTTCCTGGTGTGGTGGGACGGCGACACCAGCCGCGAACTGCTCGACGACACCCACATCGACAAGTACACCGGCGACGGCACCGAACGCGTCCAGGACTTCGACGGCGTCGCGTCCAACAACGGCACCAAGGCCACCCCGGCGCTGTCCGCGGACCTGATGGGCGACTGGCGGGAGGAGGTCGTGTTCCGCACCGAGGACAGCAGCGCGCTGCGGATCTTCAGCACCACCGAGCCCACCGACCTGAGCCTGCCCGGCCTGATGGAGGACCGGCAGTACCGGCTCGCCGTGGCCTGGCAGAACACCGCCTACAACCAGCCCCCGCACCCCGGCTACTCCCTGGCCGACGCGGCGGCGCAGCGCACCGGAGACCCGCTGCCCTGATCCCGGTGCGGGGTGGTCGCGCCCGCGATCACCCCGCACCCGTCGGATCCGCCCCGCCAAGGCGGTGCCCGGTGCGACACTGCTCGGACCGGACGAATCGAGGCCGACCATGCCGGAACCCGCCACCACCGCGCTCGGCCGGGCCGGAGCCCGGCTGCTGCGGACCCGCGCGTTGATGCGCGCGCCCGTCCTGCTGTACCGGGCTCGGCTCGGCGCCCTGCTCGGCCCGCGGCTGCTCCTGCTGGAGCACGTGGGCCGCAACTCCGGGATGGCCAGGCGGGTCGTGCTGGAAGTGCTCGCGACCCCCGAACCGGATGTCCACGTCGTCGCTTCCGGGTTCGGCGCCCGCGCGCAGTGGTACCGCAACGTGGTGGCGAACCCGCAGGTCCGCGTCTCCACCGGCCGGCACCGCGACCGTCCCGCCACCGCGCGGCGGCTCACCACCGCCGAGGCCGACGCGGTGCTCGCCGACTACGCGCGGCGGCACCCGCGGGCGTGGGCGAAGTTCAAGGACGTCCTGCGCGGAACCCTCGGCGAAGAGGTCACCGAGCGGGACACCGCGCTGCCGATGTTCGAGCTCCGGCCGCGCTGACCGCTCACGGCTTGCGGGCGATGGCGCCGTACATGGCGATGTCCGCCTCGTCCAGGGACAGGTGCTCGTCGTCGTCCGGGCGCCACCGGTGCATCTGGACCAGGCCCGGCTCGACGAGCTCCAGCCCGTCGAAGAACCGCGCCGCCTGGGCCTTGCTGCGCAGGCGCATGGTCTCGCCGTGCTGGTGGTAGACGTCGACGACCTGCGCCAGCGCCTCGGGGGCGAAGTCGTCGGTGCCGATCGTCGCGGCCAGGTAGCTGCCGGAGGGCAGCGCGTCGACGATCCGGCGCGACACCGCCAGCGCCTCGTCGTCGTCCTCGATGAAGTGCACGATCCCGATCAGCATCAGCCCGATCGGCCGGCCCAGGTCCAGCGTCTCCCGCAGTTCCGGTGCCGCCAGCAGGGATTCGACCTGGCGCATGTCCGACTCGACGTAGGCGGTGCGGCCCGCCGACGCGCTGGACATCAGCGCGCGGGCGTGCGCGAGCACGATCGGATCGTTGTCGGTGTAGACGACCCGCGAGTCCGGGGCGACTTCCTGCACGACCTCGTGCAGGTTCGGCCGGGTGGGGATGCCGGTGCCGATGTCGAGGAACTGGCGGATGCCGCACTCCCGGGCCAGGTGGCGACCCGCGCGGTGCATGAAGGTGCGGTTGGCCCGCATGTGCACCCGCAGCGCGGGCCACACCTCCAGGGTGGCTTCGGCGGCGGCCCGGTCGACGGCGTAGTTGTCCTTGCCGCCGAGGATGTAGTCGTAGATCCGGGCGCCGTGGGCGCGGTCGGTGCCCAGGTCCGCCTCCGCGTTCCGGTGCTCGTCCGCCATCGTGCCTCCCGCCTCCGTCCGGAGATTCGAACCCGCGGCGCAACCGGCCCGACGCGTCCCCGGGCGCTCCCGGAACACCGTCGAGCGGGGTGCACCGCGCGATCAGCATCCCACGGCGGACCGCGCGGAGATCCCCGGGAGGCGCCCGGCCGGACCACGATCGCGGACGGTGAACGCGGCACGGCGAGCGGTGACGGAACTCCCCAGCGGCCACGGCACGCGCTGCCCGTCTCGGAACCCGCCCGGCGGGCCTTGTCGGTGTCCTGTCAGCGGCGAAGGAGACCACCCGAGCAACTCGCACCGCAGCGGGTTCTCAGCGGCTTCCTCGCGAGGACAGCGTTTTCGCATGTGGCGGAGCCACCTGCGAAAACGATCCCGCAGCGAGGAAGCCGCTGAGGTTCCGCCACCCGAGCCCTACACAACAGAAGCAGCCAGACCGGCGTCAGGCGTCTGCGGGTCCGCGATGGTCCCAGCGGGGGCTCACCACCTCCCACTCCCGCGCCCACGCGCGGTGGGCGCGGGAGTCGGCGACGCGGCGCACGAGCACCAGCGCCACCCCGCAGCACACCACCGAGCCGAAGACGACCAGCACGCCGACGCTGATCGCGGACGCCAACGCCCGGTCCGCGCCCAGCGGAGGTGCCACGACCGCGTCCCGGTCGTCCACCCACACCTCGATCTCGTCGCCGACCGCCACCGCGGCCGAGGAGATCTCCGCCCACCCGCCGTGCGGCCGCCCGGCCTCGTCCCGCCAGGTCACGGGGGCGTGGAACAGCACCCGCTGGGTCTGCGGCGAACCGCCGCCGACGATCGTCATCCGCACCGGCTCGACGAGCCGGGCGCGCACCGCGGTGCGTTCCGCGTGCTGCGCGGCGGACCGCTCGCCGAGCCGCTGGTGCGTGCCGCTGCCGACGGCGGCCGCGACCGGGACGGAGGCCAGCGCCAACCCGACCAGCAGCGCCATGACCGCGGCGGTCCAGCGGTCGAGGCTCCGGCGCAGCGGATTCCGCTTGGGCCGCAGCGCCTGCGCCGTCCAGCGCAGCGCTCCGAGCACCGCACCCGTCCTCATCGCCTGCTCCCGCTCGCGCGTTCCGCCGACAGCACCAGGATCGACGCGGTGCCCGCCGGGTCCCAGAGACCTTCGGCCCGGCGCTCACCGCGACGCGTGCGCGGCCCGTTCGATCACCGCCTTGATGTGGCCCATGTTCCTGCGGGTGGCCGCGTTGAGCCGCGCGGTCATCGCGGCGTCGTCGAACGGCGCCTCGGGTTTGACGGTGAACTCCTGCACCCAGCGCAGCACGGTGCCCGATTCGGTCTCCCGGTACGTCCAGCACAGCTCCATGTACTGGAACGGCCCGGTTTCCAGGCGCCGGGCGCGCACGGTGCGCTCGGCGAGGTCGAGGACGCGCCGGGACACCCAGCTCCACACCTTGCCGTCGGCGTCCGGGTGGGTGGTGAGCCGGAAGTCGATGGTGCCGCCCTCGCGGCGCAGCACCTCGGAGCGGGCGTACTCGGCGAACAGGGTCGGCCAGGACTCCACGTCGTTGGTCATGTCCCACACCAGCGGCAGCGGAGCCCGCACCGTCACGGAGTTGTCGGTCCGGGCCATCTCAACTCACCTCTTCCGTCGTCCGGTTCACGATCCGCAGCAGCGCGGCGGGCGTGCCGACGTCGAGGACCGCCTCGTCGGGCAGCGCGATGCCGTGGGTGCGGCGCAGCACGGCGGCCACCTCCAGCAGCGCCAGCGAGTCGTAGCCGAGTTCGTCGAACCGGTGGTCCAGTCCATCGCCGTCCAGGTCGGCGAATTCGGTGTCGCCCGCGGCGGCGCGGATCGCGCTCACCAGCTGGGTCCGGGTCAGTCGCACGGATCTCCTCCTCCACGGCTCATGCGGTCACCACCAGCGCCGAGTTGAACCCGCCGGGTTCCCGCGCCAGCACCAGCGCGGTGCGCAGCGGCAGTTCCCGCGGTTCCTCCAGCACCAGGTCCAGTCCGCCGGGGGCGCGGCGGGTGCCGATCGTGGGCGGCAGCACGCCGTCACGCACCGACAGCAGGGCGGTGACCACGTCCAGCGGGCCACCGCCGGAATCGAGGCGTCCGGTCATGCTCTTCGGCGCGGTCACCGGGACGCCGCGGGGCCCGAACACCGCGCCGAGCGCCTCGACCTCGGCGCGGTCGCGGTCCGGGGTGCCCGCGGCGTCGGCGAACACGGCGTCGACCGCCTCGGGCGGGAGCTCCGCGTCGCGCAGCGCTGCCCGGATCGCGCGGGGCAGGCCGGGTTCGCGGTCCGAACCGGGCGGCGGGTCGAAGGTGGCGGCGTGCCCGGCGATCCGGCCGTGCACCTGCGGTGCCCCGCGCCGGGTCGCGTCGGCCGAGCGCTCCAGCACCAGCAGCGCGCCGCCTTCGCCGGGCACCGCGCCGGACGCGCGCTCGTCGAACGGCAGGTACGCCCAGCGCGGATCGGGGTCGGTGCTCATGACACCGGTGGTGCCGTGGGCGACGAGCCCCCACGGGCACACCGAGGCCTCGAAACCACCGGTGAGCACCAGGGCGTTGGTACCGCGGCGCAGCATCCGGGCCGCCTCCGCGATCGCGTCCAGCCCACCGGCCTGCCCGGCGACCAGCACCGAACCGGTGCCGCGCAGGCCGTGCCGGATGGAGATCTGGCCGGTGTTCACCGCGTAGAACCAGGCGAACGACTGGTAGGCGCTGACCCGGTCCGGGCCCTGCCCCCACAGCTTCTCCAGTTCCCGCTGGCCGAATTCGAACCCGCCCGCCGCGGCCGCGGTCAGCACCCCGAACTCGCCGTCGGCGTCCGGCGGCACGGCGGCGTCGGCCACCGCCCAGTCCGCGGCGGCGAGCGCGTACCGCGTCATCCGGTCGGTCTGGGCGAGCAGCCGCGGCGGCAGGTGACGGGCGGCGTCGAAGTCCGGCACCTCGCCCGCGACCCGGATCGGGTAGGACGTCGCGTCGAACCCGCGGATCGGGTAGAGCCCGCTGCGGCCGTCCAGGGTGGCGTCCCAGTAGTCCTCGACGCCGACGCCGTTCGGGGCGATCGCGGCCATCCCCGTCACCACCACCTCCGTCACCGGTCCCCCTTGGTGAGGACGACGGCGCTCTGGAACCCGCCGAAGCCGCTGCCGATGCTGAGCACCACGTCCAGGTCCGCCTCCCGCGGCGCGCCCGGCACGTAGTCCAGGTCGCACTCCGGGTCCGGTTCGGCGTGGTTCGCGGTCGGCGGGATCACCCCGTGCCGCATGGCGAGCACGCAGGCCGCGAGCTCCACGGAGCCGACGGCGCCCAGCGAGTGCCCCACCTTGGACTTGATGGAGCTGATCGGGATGCGGTGCGCGGCGGCGCCGAAGCTGCGCTTGATCGCTGCGGTCTCGTGCCGGTCGTTCTGCTTCGTGCCGGAGCCGTGCGCGTTGAGGTAGTCCACCCGGTCGCGGCCGGCGGCGCGCAGCGCGGCGGTGATCGCCCAGGACAGTTCGCGGCCTTCCGGGTGCAGCCCGGTCATGTGGAAGGCGTTGCAGCGCCCGGCGAATCCGGCGAGCTCGGCGTGCACCCGGGCGCCGCGGCGCAGTGCGGCGGCGCGTTCCTCCAGCACGAACACGGCCGCCCCCTCCCCCAGCACGAAGCCGTCCCGGCGCCGGTCGAACGGGCGGGCGGCGTGCGCCGGGTCGGCGTTGTTCGGCGAGGTGGCGCGAATCGCGTCGAAGCAGGCCACGGTGATCGGCGAGATGGGCGCGTCCGCGGCACCGGCGAGGACCAGGTCGGCGCGCCCGTCGCGGATCAGCTCGGCGCCGTGCCCGACCGCGTCGAGCCCGGACGTGCAGCCGGTGGAGATCACCGCGACCGGCCCTTCGGCCGCGACCTCCCGGGCCACGTCGCGGGCCAGGCTCGCGGGGACCTGGTGGTCGCGGGAGCGCGCGGAGGCCGGCACGTGGTCGACCAGCCACGTCGAACCGTCCCGGGAGATCCGCCGGTAGTCGCGGTCCAGGCTGATGGTGGAGCCGACCGCGCTGCCGATGCTCACCGCGATCCGGGTCGGATCCCGCCGCGCGAGGTCCAGCCCGCAGTCCCGGACCGCGTCGCGGACGCAGGCGAGCGCGAGCAGCACCACCCGGTCCCGGTCGGCCACCTCCGCGGCGTCGAAGCCTTCGGCCACCGGGTCGAAGTCCACCTCGGCGGCGATGCGGGAGCGGAACGGCGCCGGGTCGAAGGCGGTGATGGTGCGGGTGGCGGTGCGGTCCGAGGTGAGCAGGTCCCAGAACCCGGCCGCGCCGTGCCCGCCGGGCGCCCGCACGCCCATGCCGGTGAGGACCACCCGCCGGTCGCCGGTACTCACCCGCGCCACCCGCTCCGGAACACCGGCCCGAACGAATTCGGCGCAGCGGTCCGCGACGATTCCCGTGTTCGCATGGGCACCCCTCGAATGAGATCTTCTCGCACACCTCGGGACGATTCCGCGATCATTTCCGAACGCGGGGAAATGCGGAATTCGGCCGCGCGCGGTACCGGAACCGAAACCGCACTGCCCGGACCACGTCCGCGATGACGTGCGTGGAAGCGCCGACACTTCCAGCCGGTGCGCACCGCGGGCAGCCTTCGTCCGCTCGGCGGACGACTGAATGCGGTGCGGCGAGGTCGGATTTCACCGGCGGCCACCAGAAGTTACCCAGGGCACCGATCGCGGCCAACGGCCAACCGAGTGATTCGGCGCGATGCGAATGCACCGCGCCGAAACAGGTGAAAAGAATTCGATTCTCATTCCGGGCCGATTCCCGGGAGGTGGAGTCAGTCCCGCGCCACCAGCCGCCACAGCGACACGGTCTCGGCGGCACGCGCCTCGTGCAGCGGATCGGAGGTGTCGGCGGACCGCGGGTGCCGCGGCGCGGCATCGCTGCGACCGGCGACCGCCAGTCCGGAGGCGTCGATCAGGTCCAGCAGCTCCTGCCGGGTGCGCAGCCCGAGCAGCTCGGCCAGGTCGGACAGCACCAGCCAGCCCTGCCCGCCCGGCTCCAGGTGCGCGGCGAGCCCGGTGAGGAAACCGCGCAGCATCCGGCTGCCCGGGTCGTACACGGCGCGCTGCAGCGCCGCCGACGGCTTCGCGGGCAGCCACGGCGGGTTGCACACCACCAGGCCCGCGCGGCCCGCCGGGTACAGGTCGGCCGAGGTCACCTCGACCCGGTCCGCCAGCCCGAGCGCCGCGACGTTCTCCGCCGCGCAGGTCAGCGCGCGCTCGTCCAGCTCGGTGGCCACCACCCGGTCCACCCCGCGGCGGGCCAGCACCGCGCCCAGCACGCCGGTGCCGGTGCCGATGTCGAAGGCGGTCTCCACCGGCGGCAGCGGTTCGGCGGCGATCAGCTCCAGGTAGTCGGAGCGCAGCGGCGCGAACACGCCGTAGTGCGGGTGGATCCGCGCGTCCAGGGCGGGGATCTCGATGCCGTTGCGGCGCCACTCGTGCGCGCCGATGATGCCGAGCAGTTCCCGCAGCGACAGCACGAACGGCTCGTCCGCCGGGCAGCCCGCTTCCAGGCAGGCGTCCCGGATCTCCGGTCCGCGCCGCAGCGGCAGCACGCACCCGGCGTCGACGGGGATCAGCAGCATGCCCAGCAGCCGGGCCCGCTGCGCCTGGCGCTGCCGGTACCGGTGGAAGGTCTGCGCGGGGGTGTCCATCTCGGCGAGCGGCTTGCGGTCCACCCGCCGCGTCATCGCGGTGAGCAGGTTCCGCGCGCCGTGGAAGTCGCCGCGCCACAGGAACGCGGTGCCCTCCGCCGCCTGGCTGTGCGCGTCGTCGGCCCGCAGCCGGTCATCGGCGACGACCACCTGCCGCGGCGGCGGCGCGTCGTTCTCGGAACGCCAGATCGCCGAACGCGGCTCCCCTCGCTCGGTCCATTCCAGCATCGGCAGCGGGGTGTTCGGCAACGCGGTTCTCTTCTCGTCGAGCGTACGGCCGTCCATCGTATCCCCCGTGCTCAGCCCGAACGGCAGCAGCACCGGTGGGCCACCACTCCATCCGGTGATCTTGGTCGGCTCCCCCGCCGCGGGCGGGCCGGACGGCCCATGATCGACATCGGGGCGACGGGCCACCTGGCCGGACCACTCGCTTGGCGGGCATCGCGCCGACCGAGGCACTGCGTACGGTGCAGGACGGGGGTGATTCGTGTCGTGTCCGGCACCGAAGACCCGCCGGGGATCTCCCCGCAGCCGGGAACCGGGCCGTCGACCGCGAACGCGCTCTCCGGCACCGCGCACGGGCCGGTGGTGCAGGCCGGTTCGATCGGCCAGATCCACTTCCACCGCGGACCGGACCCCGGCGTGCCCCGGCAGCTCGCTCCCGCCCCCGCGCACTTCACCAACCGCAACGCCGAGCTGGACGAGCTGGACCGGCCGGCGGCGCACCCGGACCGCTGCGGGCTCGTGGTGCTGTCCGGGTTCGGCGGTGTCGGCAAGACCGCGCTCGCGCTGTCCTGGCTGCACCGCACCCGGGACCGGTTCGCCGACGGGCAGTTGTACGCCGACCTCTCCGGCGCGGACGCGGGGCGCCCCGCCGATCCGGCCACGGTCCTCGGCGACTTCCTGCGCGCCCTCGGCGTCCCGCCGGAAGAACTGCCGGCCGGGGCCGGGCCGCGGGCGGCGTGGTTCCGCTCCCTGGTGGCCGACAGGTCGCTGGCCATCCTGCTCGACAACGCCTGGACCGCCGCGCAGGTGCGCGCGCTGCTGCCCGCCGCGCCGAGCTGCACCGTGGTGGTCACCACCCGCCGGATGTTGCGCTCGCTGCTGGCCGACGGGGCGCGGTTCATCGACGTGTGCCCGCTCAACGCGGACGCATCGCGGAAGCTGCTGCTCAAGGCCGTCGGCGCACAGCGGATGTCCGCGGAACCGGAGCCGGTGCAGGAGCTCGTCCGGTTGTGCGGCGGCCTGCCGATCGCGCTGTCGGTGACCGCCGCCCGGCTGGCGTCGCGGCGGCTGCTGCGGTTGCGGGAGACGGTGGCGGAACTCCGGCAGGAGCAGCGGCGGCTCGGTCTGCTCTCGCGCGGCGAGGAGGTATCGGTGCGCTCGATCTTCGACGCGTCCTACCAAGAACTCCCGGATCCGGCCCGGTGGACCTACCGGGCGCTGGGCCTGCACCCCGGCCCGGAGTTCGACCGCGCGGTCGTGGCCGCCGCGACCGGGCTCGGCCGGGCCGCGCTGGACGAACCGCTCGAAGCGTTGCAGGAGGCGAACCTGCTGCAGGAGGTGCGCGACGACCGGTACCGGTTCCACGACCTGATCCGGTTGCACGCCAAGGAGAAGGCGGACGCGGTGGACACCGCCGAACGACGCGCCGAGGTGCTGCTGCGCATCGTCGAGCACTACGTCCGGCACGCCAGGGAGGCCGCCGCGCTCTGCACCCCGCACCTGCGCGGCGCGGCCTACGAATTCGCCACTCCCGCAACGGATTCCCCCGAGTTCGCGGGCCGCGGGCAGGCGCTGGACTGGCTGGAGCGGGAACGCGCCAACCTGGTCGGAGCAGTGCGCGCGGCCGCGGACGGCGGGCTGCCCGCGGCGGCCTGGCAGCTGGGGTACCTGCTCTGGCCGCTGTTCCGGTACCGCGGACACCACGCGGACTGGCGCGCGGTGGACGAGGCGTGCCTGGCCGCCGCCCGCGAGCTCGGCGAGCCCGAGCTGGAGGCGCGCACCGCGCGCAGGCTGGCGATGCTGCACCACCGGCGTGCCGAGTGGAGGGCGGCGGACCGGTTGCTGCACCGGTGCGCCGAGCTGCACGCCCGCAGCGGGGACGCCTACGGCGCGGCCGACACCGCCGACGCCCGGGCCGTGCTGGCGCTGGCGCGCGGCGACGCCGCCGCGGCCCGGTCCTCCGCGCAGCACGCCGAATCCGGTTTCGCCGCCACCGGTTTCCCCCGCAAAGCCGCGCTGGCGCGGTTGCTCGCCGGGCAGGCCGGTGTGCGGACCGGTGCGGTCGCCACCGGGCTCGCCGAGGTGCGCGCCGCGACCGCCCTGCTGCGCGAGCACCGGGCGCAGGACCCGTTCAACGCCGCCCGCGCCCGGCTCGTGCTCGGCGAAGCGCTGGTCGCCGCCGGTGCGGTCCGCGAGGCCGCCGCCGAGCTCGACGCGGGCGCCGACGAGATGGACGAACTCGACTCCCCCGTCGGCCGAGCGCTCGCGCACGGCGCGCGCGCCGATCTCGCTGCCGCGCAGGGGGATCCGGCCGACGAACGGCGGCACCTGGCCGCGGCGCTGCGCCTGTTCGAGCACCAGGGCGACGAGGCCGCCGCCGCACCGCTGCGCGACCGCCTCACCGGTCCCAGCGGTCCAGCCTGACCCGCACCGGGTGCCGCAGCCGCAGCCGCGCCAGCTCCGCGGCGGTCAGCGCCACCCCGGACGGGAACCGGTGCCCGATGCGCCAGCCCGCGTAGAGCACCGCGTCCGGGAGGGCTTCGGCCGCGTTGCCGGTGCTCAACCACCCGTGCAAGAACGCGGCGAACAGCGAGTCCCCGGCGCTGGAGGTGTTGCACACTCCCAGCGGCGCCACCGCTTCCGCACGCACCAGTCTGCCGTCGCGCAACCCCAGCACGCAGCCCAGCGGACCGCGCCCCACCGCCGCGACCAGGCAGCCCGGGTAGCGGTCGAAGATCCGCGCGAGCCAGCGCTCCGCGCTGCACGGCAACCGCTCGTGCGAGCAGAACACGATGTCGGCGACCTCCAGCCACGGCCCGTAGTAGTCGTCCTCCACGTCGGCGATCACGTTGACGTCCACCGCGATCGGCACCCCGTGCAGCACCGCCGCGGCCAGCAGCGGGCGGGTGAACGGCGTGCTCGTCAGCACGGCCAGGTCAGCACCGCGCACCGCCTCGGTGAACACCTCCTCCGGGTACTGCACGGCGGCGATCTGCGTCGAGTGCGACAGCACCGCCCGCCGCCCGTCCGGGCCCACCAGCACCGCGGCTTCGGCGGACACCCCGCAGTCCACCACGCCCCGACCGTCCAGTCCGTGCTCGCGCAGCCGCCAGCGGATCAGGGAGCCGATGGCGTCCCGGCCCGCCACCGTGCACAGCTCCACCTCGTCGCCCAGCGCCCGCAGGATCGTCGAGATGTGCCCCGCCGCCCCGCCCAGCCCGCTCACGAGCCAGCGCGGGCGCCAGCCGCTCGCGGCGGTGTCCACGGCCGGCTCCCCGACCCCGACGTTCACGCCCCAGCTCGCCACTCCGGCGACCACGATCCGGTTCCCCATCGGATGCTCCCTCCCCGTCGCTGCGAGTGACCGCACCACCCGCTGCACCCCACGGTGCGGGGACGGGATGGAACGGCCGCTGGAGCAGCGGGAGGTACGCCCGCTGGACGGTGAACCGGACCGCCGTATGGATGCTTGCGCCGAATGAACGCTTCCCCGCGGCGGATCGGGTGCTTCACTGAACGCTGCGCGGTACTCAAAGGGGGAACTGAATGGAGTTCCGATTATTGGGCCCGGTCGAGGTGCGTGCCGATTCCGGTGAGCTGGTCGAGCTGCGGCCCGGGCTGCTGGGGATCCTCGTCGTGCTGCTGCTCAACCCCGGCAAGGCGCTTTCGCAGCGCGGCGTCGTCGACAAGGTGTGGGGCGAGCACCCGCCGTCGATGGAGTCGCTGTACCGCTACATCTCGACGCTGCGCGCCGAGGTCCGGGGCAACGGGGTGCACTGGCCGCGCGCCAAACCGGGGTTCTGGCGGCTCGACGTGACCCCGGAGCTGGTGGACTACCACCGGTTCCGGCACCACCTGGACCGGGCGCGGCAGTCGAGCGGCACCGAGCTGGAGGAGCACTGCCGCCGCGCGCTGGGTGAGTGCGGCCCCGAACTGCTGGCCGGGGTGGACGGCCCGGGACTGCACCGGATCCGCACCCAGCTGGAACGGGACCGCATCGCGGGCGTGCAGTTGCTGGCGGGCTCCCTGCTCGATTCCGGACAGGTGTCGGCCGCGCTCAACGAGCTGGACTGGGTGCCGTCGGACCACGAGCTGGACGAGGACATCGTGGCCCTGCGGATGCGGGCGCTCGCCGCCGCGGGCCAGCGGCGCAGGCTGCGGGACTACGTGGTGGAGGTGTCCGCCACCTACCGGGAGGAGGGCACGGACCTGCCCACCCGGCTCCGCTCGCTGCACACCTCGCTGCTGCAGCAGGACGATCCGATCGTGCGGCCGCGCGCGGCGGGCGCCGAGCGCGAGGCGCAGTGGACGCTCGCGGGCGGGCTGACCAAACGCGGCCTGCCGAGCGGTGCGCTGTCCAGGACCACCGGACCCGCGGGGAAGTTCGCGCGCCGACCCCGCCAGGACGGTGCCGCGGAAGGGGGTCTGCGGCGCCCGGCGCTGCGGCCCCGCCAGCTGCCCGCCGTGCCGTCGCACCCGATCGGACGAGACCACGCGCTCGCCGACCTGCTGTCCGCAGTGGAGGATTCGCCGGGAGTTCCACCGTGGCTGCTCATCGTGGAAGGCCTGCCGGGAGCCGGGAAGCACACGTTCGCGCTGCAGCTGGCGCACCGGCTGGCAGCTCGCTACCCGGACGGCCAGCTCTACGCGAACCTCCAGGGCCTGGACCGGCACGCGACCGCCGGAGTGCTGCGCGACTTCCTCGCCGCCCTCGACTCCGACGTCCCCGAACGCTCCAATGTGGACTACTTGGCGGCAGAACTTCGCAGTGCACTGGCCGGCCGCAGAGTACTGGTGCTGCTGAGCAACGCGCGCAGCGCCGAGCAGGTGCAACCGCTGCTGCCCGGCCATCCCGGATGCCTCGTGGTGGTCACCAGCAGCCGCAGGCTGGAAAGCCTCGCGCTGCACCACGACGCGCGCCGGATCGAGCTGCCACCGCTACCCCGGGACGACTCGATCGCACTGCTGCACGCCGCGCTGGGACGCCCGGGGAGCACCGGTCCCGCTTTCGAGGCGGAACTGGACGAACTCGCCGCCCTGTGCGGAGATCTGCCGCTGGCGCTGCGCATCGCGGGCATCATCGCGAGCAGGCACCCCGCCGCTTCGCTGTCCGAGACCATCGCCGACATCCGGCACCACCGCATCGACGCGCTCGAAGTGGACGGTCGCCTCGCGTTGCGCGCAGCCTTCGCCACCGCGCACGACGACCTCAGCCCGCAGGCCCAGCGGTTGTTCCTGCTGCTGTCGCTCCACCCCGGACCGGTGATCGAGACGTCCGGAGCCGCCGCGCTCAGCGGTCTGCCGCGCACCGAGGCCGGGAAGCTGCTGGACCGGCTGGCGCACCTGCGGCTGCTTGACCAGCCGGACAAGCACGGCTACCGGCTCTCGGACCTGTCACTGGACTACGCGCGGACCTGCGCGGACGAGAAACTGCGCGACACCGAGCGCTACGCGGCCCGGCGCAGGCTGCTCGACCACTTCCTGCACTCCGCGGCGGGCGCCGCGGCGCTGATCACCAAGCAGGCGCGCATCATCGTGCCGGGACCACCGGACAGCGACGTCGAACCGGACCGGCCCGGCGACCGCGACGAGGCGCTGCGCTGGTTCGAGCGCAACCGCGAGAACCTGCTCGGCGCGGTCGACATCGCCGAGCAGCACGGATTTCCCGAGCACGCGTGGCGCCTCGCCTGGGCGAGCACCGACTTCCTGAACCTGCGCAGCCTGCACGAGGACTGGATCCGCAGCCACGTGATCGCCCTGCGGGCGGCACGGCGCACCGAGGCGCCGGACGCCGTGGAGATCACCGAGCTGAACCTCGCCAACGGGTACCTGCGGGCGCAGCGCTACGCCGAGGCGCTGGCCCTGCTGTCCGACGCGGGCGAGCGGTCCGGCGACCCGTCCCGGGAGGCGTTCCGGCAGAACAGCATCGGCTGGGCCTACACCTGCCTCGGACTTCCCGCGCGAGCGATCCCGCACCACCGGCGGGCGCTGGAGCACTTCCAGGCCCCCGGGGAGCGGTACGGCCGGGCGCATTCGCTGGTCTACCTGTGCTGGGCGTGCAACGGGATCGGTGAACGGCAGCGGGCGCTGGAGCACGGCCTACCCGGGCTGGACCTGTTCGGCGAGCTCGGCGACGACATGGGGCTGGCCGCCGCCCACCACGCGATCGGCGGTGCGCACGCCGCGATGCGGCGGACCGGACCGGCGGTGGAGCACCTCATGCAGGCACAGCACTACTGGGAACGCTGCGGCGACCTGCACCACGTGGCGTGGGTGCTCGCCGATCTGGTGGTCCTGCACCGTGCGACGGGCGAACCCGAGCGGGCGCGCCGGCGCTGGGACCAGGCGAACGCCCGTCTCGACTTCCTCGGCGAGCACCCCGACACCCCGCGGCTGCGCGCCCTGCTCGGCCCGCGCTGATCGCCGGATCAGTCCGCCATGAACTCCTGGATCTCGGCGAGGACGAGGGCGGGGCGTTCGTCGACGATGAAGTGGCCCGCGCCGGGGACCCAGCGCACGTCCATCCGCTCGGCGTGGCGTTCGTAGCCCTCCAGCAGCCGGGGCGAGATCGCCGGGTCGCCGGTGCCGAACAGCAGCCGGGTCCGGGTGGTCAGCGTGGCATCCCGGTAGCGGCCGCGGGCGACGGCGGGCAGTTCGCGCAGCAGGAACGTGCGGTACAGCTGCACCGAGGCGCGCGCTCGCGCCGGGTCCCGCCAGCGCTCGGCGAACGCGTCCCGCTCGGCGCGGCTCAGCGCCCCGCGCTCGACGGAGCCGAGGATGCCGCGGGACAGGAACGGCGTGCGGCGCACCAGCAGCGCGCCCAGCGGCGACCCCACCACGACCTGGTACCAGAACCGCCACAGGCTCAGCCGCGCCGCGGGCGACCGGGACGGCCACGGGTGCGCGATGTTCAGCGCCAGGAACCGGTCGAACCGCTCCGGCGCGCGCAGGCAGGCGAGGAATCCGGTCCAGCCGCCCCAGTCGTGGCCGACCAGCCGCACCCGGTCGAGCTCCAGCGCGTCCAGCAGCCCGATCAGGTCGGCGGCCAGGTTCTCCTTGTCGTAGCCGCCGGCGGGCGCGTCGGTCCAGCCGTGGCCGCGCAGGTCGGGGGCGATCACCCGGTAGGACCGCGCGAGCTCCGGGATCTGGTGGCGCCACAGGTACCAGTGCTGCGGCCAGCCGTGCAGCAGCACCAGCGGCGGGCCGGAACCCGCTTCCGCCACGTGCACCCGGATTCCGCCGACCTGGACGTACCGGTGCGACACACCGGGCACCTCCAGCGCAGCCGCTTCCACCACCGACGCCACCTCCCCGCGAAGACCACCGGAACCCCACCACACCACGGCGCCGAAACCAACCACGGCGCCGGAATCCGCAGCACCACCCCGCGAGCCCCGACTGGACCGGTCGGCCCAACCGGTGCGACCGAACGGAACAGCGCAGGTCGAGCCGGATGCGCGGCATCCGGGCAGGCGGGCGTGATCCGGTTCCGAACCGGTGAACATGGCTCATCCGCGGATCGCGCACCTCCTAGACTCTCCTCCGGCACACCAGGGGAGGAGTCGCACGGGTGGAGTGGCAGTTCGGTCCGTACGTGGTCCAAGGCCTGATCGCTCGCGGCGGCATGGGGGAGATACACCGGGCCCTCGACAGCAGGCACCAGCGGACCGTCGCGCTCAAGCTGATCGCCGAGCGCCACGCCGAGGACGCCGAGTTCCGCCGCCGCTTCCAGCGCGAGGCCCAGGCGACCGCGCGGCTGCGCGATCCGCACGTGATCCCGATCCACTCCTACGGGGAGATCGACGGCCGGCTGTACCTGGACATGCGGCTGGTGGACGGCACCGACCTGGCGACGCACCTGGCGAGCTACGGGCCGCTGGACCCGGACCGGGCGGTGGGCCTGCTGGAGCAGGTGGCGCACGCGCTGGACGCCGCGCACGCCGACGGCCTGGTGCACCGCGACGTGAAGCCGTCGAACGTGCTGGTCGGCAGCACCGGCTTCGCGTACCTGGTGGACTTCGGCATCGCCTACGCCGCGAGCACGGGGACGGCCGCGACCTCCACCGGCATCACCGTCGGCACGCTGGCGTACATGGCGCCGGAGCGGTTCGGCGAAGGGCCCGCGGAGCCGAGCTCGGACGTGTACTCGCTGACCTGCCTGTTCTACGAGTGCCTCACCGGGCGCAAGCCGTTCCAGCGCGAGGCGACCGTCGCGATGATCAGCGCGCACCTGCACGACGACCCGCCGCGGCCGGGAACCACCGCGCCGCACCTGGGTTCCGCGTTCGACGCGGTGATCGCGCGTGGCATGGCGAAGGACCCCGCGCACCGGTTCGACTCGGCGGGCGACCTGGCGCGCGAGGCCGTCGAGGCGCTGTACGCGACGCCGACCGAACCGCGCACCACGACCGTGCGGCAGTCCGAGGAACGGCCGGACCGGAAGTCCCGCGGCAGGTTGGTGCGCGCGGCCCTCGCGACGCTGGGCGTGCTGGCGGTGGCGGGCGCGGCCACCGCGTGGGCGCTGAGCCCGGGCGACGACGGGCAGGCCACTTCCAGTCGGCCGGTCGTCTCGGTGCCCGGCGCGACGATGGCCGCGGACCTCGGGGTGTCGGTGCCGATGAGCACCCCGGTCTGCAACGACTCCTACGCCGTGGTGGTCGGCGCCGCGTTCGAGGCGAACACCGTGCAGCGGCTGCTCGACGAGTTCCCCGGCACCGGCTACCTGCACGTGCCGTCGACCCCGTGCGGCGCCTCGGCGAAGACGAGCCCGAGCGGCAAGGCGATCTACTCCGTCTACTTCGGACCGTTCGCGGATGCGGCGAGCGCCTGCGACCAGCTGGCCGCCGCCCGCGAGAAGGCCGACGACGCGTACGTGAAGAAACTCAGCGCCACCGGCCTGCCCGCGGTCATCGCCTGCGATTGACCGTCCACATCAGACGGACGCGAACGCGGTGCTCACCAGCAGCACGTGCACCGCGGTACCGCCGAGGATGCTCAGCAGCGCGTTCCCGCGCCACAGGTGCAGGCCGAGCGTCGCCGCCAGCGCCAGCCCCACCGGCGCCAGCTGCGGCACCGTGGTGCCGCGCACCGTGTAGACGGCGAGCACGATCATCACGCCCACCGGCATCCGCTGCCCCAGGTGGTGCACCAGCTCGCTGTCGCGCAACGGGGCCAGCGCCGCGAACGGCAGCGCCCGCACCGCCCATGTGACCGCGGCGCACACCGCCACGACCGCCACCAGGTACGGGGTCTCAGGCACGAGCACTCCCCTTGCGCGCGACCAGCCGAAGCGCCAGCAGCCCCGCCGTGAACAGGCCGAACGCCACCGGCAGCATCTGCTGCGGGAACAGCACCATCGCCACCAGCGCGCACACCAGCGCCAGCACCGGGGTCGGGATCTCGCGCCGCTCCCGGAAGGCGTCCACGGCGAGCACCACGAACAGCGCGGTCAGCGCGAAGTCCAGCCCGGCCAGCTCGAACGGCAGCACCGCGGCCACCAGCGCCCCGGCGGTGGCGCCACCGGCCCAGTACAGCTGGCACAGCACCTGCAGCCACACGATCCGCCCGCCGGTCCAGGACCGCGCCGACTCGCTGGTGCTCGCCGCGTACGCCTCGTCGGTCAGCGCGAACGTGCTGTAGGCCTTGCCGAGCCTGCCGGTGACCCGGTGCAGCGGGAAGGACAGCGCGTAGAACACGTGCCGGAGGTTCACCAGCAGCGCCGTCAGCGCCACCTGCGCCAGCGGCGTCGCCACCAGCACCAGGCCGATCAGCAGGAACTCCAGCGAGCCCGCGTAGATGAACGTGGTGAACACCGACGCCCACCACCACGCCAGCCCGGAGTGCACCACCAGCATCCCGAACGCGATCCCCAGCGGGAACAGCGCCAGCCCCACCGAGCTCGAATCCCGCAGCGCCGCGCGGAAGTCGGCGTGGCGGACGGTCGGCTCGGGTGGCGCGGCAGGGCAGCGTTCGAGGACGGCAGGAGGCGAGGTCATGGCTGCAATCATAGTTTTCTGATCGCGTAATATGGTTGCCGACGAGGGCCGATATTTCGAGATATGAGCAATCAAATGATGATCGACGGCACTGATCACGACATTTTGTTCCACCTGCGCCAGGACGGCCGGCTGACGAACGTGGAGCTCGCCAAGCGCGTCGGGCTCACCCCCGCCCCCTGCCTGCGCCGGGTCAAGCGGCTGGAGGACGACGGGATCATCACCGGTTACCGGGCGCGCATCGACCCCGCCGCGGTCGGCAGGCGGTTCGAGGTGATGGTGTCGCTGGAGATCAGCATCAACGACCTGCAGACCGTCGAAGAGCTCGAATCCACGATCAGCGAGTACGACGAGGTCGTCGAGTTCCACCGCCTGTTCGGCCGCCCCGACTACCTGATCCGCGTCGCCGTCGAGGACCAGTCCGCGTTCGAGGAGTTCCTCACCGGCAAGCTCATGGCCCTGCGCGCGGTCGCCCGCGTCGACTCGCACCTGATCATGCGGAAGGTGAAGAGCGACGACTGACCGCTACCGGGCGCCCGCGTTCCGCCGCGCGCGCAGGACCTCGGCGGTCCGCTCGCACCAGTCGCGGTGGTCGGCTTCGAAGGAGCGGCCGCGCAGGCAGGTCAGGTACGGGCCGATGCGGGCGCCGGTGGCGAGGAAGTCCGCTTCGTCGCGGTCACCGCGCATGGTGCGCAGCAGCCCGTCGAACAGCTCGACCTTCGCCGTCGCCACCGCGGCCCGCTCCACCAGCTGCTCGATCAGCTCGGCCGCGGGCACCGAGTCGGCGGCGGCGACCTTCACCAGCAGGTCGTCCCGGATGAACGAGGGCTTCGACGGGGTGGCCGCGAAGCGCCGCAGCTCGGCGGCGCCCTCGTCGGTGACGGTGAACAGGCGCTTGTTCGGCCGCGCCTCCTGGACCACTTCGCGCCCGGTGACCAGCCCGTCGCGCTCCAGCTTCGCCAGTTCCGCGTAGAGCTGCTGCGGCAACGCATGCCAGAAGTTGGCCATGCCGACGTCGAACACCTTCGCCAGCTGGTAACCGCTGCGCTCGCCGTCCAGCAGCGCGGCGAGGACCGCGTGTCGCAGCGCCATATCGAACTCCTCCTCGACCGGGAACCCCGCGCCCACTATAGTCAATTTTCTGACTGTTCAGATCGTTGACCAGGAGACCGCGTGCACACCATCGAACGCTTCCGCGACGCCGTCGAACGGCGCGACACCGCCGCGCTGGAGCCGCTGTTCGCGGCCGAGCCCCGGTTCTTCAGCCCGGTCAAGTTCCGGCCGTTCGAAGGCCGCGACCTGGTGCTCGGCGTGTTCGACGTGCTGTTCCGCCGGGTCTTCGAGGAGTTCCGCTACGCGGGCTCCCTGGAGGGCACCGCGGAGACCGCGGCGGGCGCCGACGCCGACTCGCACGTGCTGATCTTCCGGGCCACCGTGGGCGGCAAGGACGTCCACGGCATCGACCTCGTCCAGCTGGACGCGGACGGGCTGATCTCCGAGTTCACCGTGATGGTGCGACCGCTGAGCGCGGTCAACGCGCTGAGCGAGGCCGTGTTCGCCGGGCTCGTCGCCGAAGGGCTCGTGCCCGCGCCGCAGTGACGGCACTCGCCGCGGCGGGTCCGCGACGCCGGGCCGGGCAGCACCGGGCCGGGGGACGGCCGAGAACTCCGTCCCCCACCGAGCTCACTCGTTCAGGATGCGCTGCAGGAACCGCCGGGTCCGCTCCTCCCGCGGCTCGGCCAGCACCTGATCGCCGCTGCCGCGCTCCACGATCGCGCCGTCGTCCAGGAACAGCACCTGGTCGGCGACCTGCCGGGCGAAGCGGATCTCGTGGGTGACGATCACCGTCGTCCAGCCCGCCGCCGCCAAGTCCTTGATCACCGCCAGCACTTCGCCGACGAGCTCCGGGTCCAGCGCCGAGGTCGGCTCGTCGAACAGCACCACGCGCGGCTCCAGCGCCAGCGCGCGGGCGATGCCGACGCGCTGCTGCTGCCCGCCGGAGAGCTGGAACGGGTAGGTGTCGGCGCGCTCGCCGAGCCCCACCTGCTCCAGCAGGGCCTTCGCGTCGGCGACGGCCTCCTCGCGCGGCCTGCGCTGGGCCACCACCGGGCCCTCGATGACGTTCTCCAGCACCGTGCGGTGCGGGAACAGGTTGTGCGACTGGAAGACCATGCCGCTCTGCGCGCGCAGCCGCGCCGCCTCGCGCCGCCCCGCCTTCCCGGCGGGCAGCCGCGCGAAGTCGACCTCCACGTCGTCGATGCCGATCACCCCGGCGTCCGGGACGTCCAGCGCGTTCAGCGAGCGCAGCACGGTGGTCTTGCCGGAACCGGACGGTCCGACCACGACCGTCGAGGTGCCGCGCGCGGCCTCGAAGTCGATGCCGCGCAGCACCTTCCGCTCGTCGAAGGACTTCTCCAGCCCGCGCACCCGGATCCGGGGTTCGGGGTTCTGCTCCGCGGTCTCGGTCATCGCGCCACGTACCTGTCCAGTCGGGTTTCCAGTCGCTTCTGCGCGGCCGAGATCGCCACGCACATGATCCAGTAGTACAGCCCGGCGAAGGCGTACAGGGCGAGGAACTCGTTGCTCTCGGCCGCCGCCAGCTGCGCCTGCCGGAACAGCTCGGTGAGCAGCACCACCGAGCCCAGCGAGGTGTCCTTCAGCAACGACAGCAAGGTGTTCGACAGCGGTGGCACCGCGGTGCGCGTCGCCTGCGGCAGGACGATCCGCCGCAGCGTCTGCCAGTAACCGAGCCCGATCGTCGCCGAGGCCTCGAACTGCCCCTTCGGCACCGCCAGGATCGCCGAGCGCACCACCTCCGCCGCGTACCCGGCCACGTTGAGGCTGAACGCGATCACCGCCGCGGTGAACGGCGGGAACTTCACGCCCAGCTGCGGCAGCCCGTAGAACACGATGAACAGCTGCAGCAGCAGCGGCGTCCCCCGGATGATCGAGATGAACGCGCGCGCCAGCCCGGACAACACCCGGTACGGCGAGATCCGGGCCAGCGCCACCAGCAGCGCCAGCACCAGGCCGATCGCGAAGCTCAACGCCGTCAACGGGATCGTCACCTGCACCAGGCCGAGGAACATCGGCCAGGCCGTGCCCGCCACCACCTGCCAGGTGCTGCTGCGCTCGCGGCCGGACAGGTCGGCATCGCCGCCGTTCGGCACCGAGACGTCCGCCTTGAAGTAGCCGCGGGAGATCTGCGCGAGGGTGCCGTCGGCCTTCAGCTCGCCGATCGCCCGGTTCGCCTGGTCCAGCAGCGCCCGGTCGTCCTTGCGGAAGGTGAGGACCTGCTCGCTGGTCTCGTCGCCCGCGTTCCCGGCGATCTCCACGTCCTTCGACCCGGTGCTGGCCTGGTAGTCGAGCACCGCGATGTTGTCGTTGACGATCGCGTCCACCCGGCCCTGGGTGAGCAGCGCGGCGGCCTGCGCGAAACCTTCGACGGCCTCCACGTTCGCGCCGGCGTCGCGCGCGACCTGCGCCCAGTTGCTGGTGCTGGACTGGGCGGTGGTGCGGCCGCGGATGTCGTCGAGCGTCTTGATGCTCTCGTCGCCGGTGCGGCGCACCACCACGCCGCGGGAGTACGTGTAGGGCTCGGACAGCCCGTACTTGGCGGCGCGCTCCTCGTTGACGGACACCTGGTTGGCGATGACGTCGATGCGGCCCGCGTCCAGCGCCGGGAAGATCGCGTCCCACTGCGTCTCGACGAACTCGATCCGCCATCCGGCGCGGTCCGCGATCGCCTTGATCACGTCGACGTCGTAGCCGGTGAGGTCCTCGCTGCCGGTCTCGTGGAACGAGAACGGCGGATAGGTGCCCTCGGTGCCGACCTTGACCACCGGCCGGTCGTCCGGCGGCGCCTGGGCCGCGCCCGCTTGGGCGGGTGCGACCACCGCCATGAGCAGGAACAGCACCGCGCACTTGAGCGCATGTCGCATCGGCGACTCCCTCACCCTCCACAGTGCCCGGAGTGCGGCACCGTGCAGGGAGCATAGGGCGAATGCCGGGGGCCCCGCTCCATGATCCATTATCCGGGACTCCGCAGGCAGCGACCGGTGCGCTGTGATCGAACGGACAGCCGGTGGCGCGCTGGCGACCGCCTCCGCCGCCTAAGATCCTCCCGAACAGGTGACGGTGAGGGAATCCGACGGAAGTTCGGAGCGGTCGCGCCACTGTGACCGGGCCACGCGCCCGGGAGCCAGACCCCTCCCGTCGCACCGACCGCTACCCGGGCCGCGCCAGCCCGAGGAGGGTGCAGCTCCCGTGCCGCCACGTCCCGACACCGCCCGGCGCGGATCACCGCCGCGCACCCGGCAGCGCACCCGGCTGCGCGTCCCGCTGGTCGTGCTGGCGCTGTGCGCGCTGCTGCCGGTCAGCACCGGGCTGTCCACCGCGTTCGGCGCCGAACCGCTGCCGATCGGGCCCGTCGCGGACGCGCTGCTGAGCCGGATCACCGGCGGGGTCCCCGCGGACCTGGTGCACGACACGATCGTCTGGAACCTGCGGTTGCCGCGGGCGCTGCTGGCCGTGGTCGTCGGCGCCGGGCTGGCGCTGGCAGGAGCCGCGATGCAGACGCTGGTGCGCAACCCGCTCGCCGACCCGTACCTGCTCGGGGTGTCCTCGGGGGCCGGGGTCGGCGCGACCCTGGTGATCACGACGGGGTTGTTCGCCGGGGCCGGGATCTGGGCGCTGTCGGCGGGTGCGCTGACCGGGGCGCTGTGCTCGGCGCTGCTGGTGTTCGGCGTCGCCGTCGCGCAGGGCGGGCTGACGCCGCTGCGGCTGGTGCTGATCGGCACGGTGCTGGGGTCCGCATTCTCGTCGGTCGCGAGCTTCCTGGTGTTCCGCAGCGCCGATCCGGCGGCGGCGCAGTCGGTGCTGTTCTGGCTGCTGGGCAGCCTCGCCGGAGCCGAGTGGTCGCAGCTGGCGCTGCCCGCCGGTGTCGTGGCGGTGGCGGGCGTGGCGCTGTTCGCGGGCAGCGGCTGGCTCGACGCGCTCAGCACCGGGCCGGACACCGCGGCCGCGCTGGGCGTGCCGGTGCGGGAGCTGCGGATCGCGCTGTTCGTGCTGCTGGCCGTGCTGGTCGGGGTGCTGGTGGCGGTCTCCGGTGGCATCGGGTTCGTCGGGCTCGTCGTGCCGCACCTGGCACGGCTCGTCGTCGGCGCCCGGCACCGGGCGCTGCTGCCGGTGGCCGCGCTGGGCGGGGCGCTGTTCCTGCTGTGGGTGGACGTCGCGACCCGGGTGCTGGTGCGGCCCACCGAGATCCCGCTGAGCGTGGTGTCCGGGCTGATCGGCGCGCCGGTGTTCCTGGTGCTGCTGGGCAGGCGCCGCTACTCCTACGGCGGTGCGTCGTGAGTGCGCCGGTGCAGGTGACCGGGCTGCGCTGCGCGCTCGGCGACCGCACCGTGCTGCGCGAGCTGACCTGGAGCGCCGCCGCGGGCGAGACGATCGGCGTGGTCGGTCCCAACGGCGCCGGAAAGTCCACGCTGCTGCGCGCCCTCGCCGGGATCCTGCGCCCCGCGGCCGGGGAGGTGCTGGTCGACGGCGTCCCGCTGCACCGGCTGCCCGCGCGGAAGCGGGCGCGCCGGGTCGCGCTGGTCCCGCAGGAGGAGGACCTGCCGCCGGACTTCCTCGTCGGCGAGTTCGTCGCGCTCGGCACCACCCCGTACCGGGCGCCGTGGTCCGGGGGCGGCGACGCGGAGCGCGCGGCGGTGGCCGCGGCGCTGCGCTCGGTGGACCTGGCCGGTTTCGAGGAGCGGCCGGTGGACCGGCTCTCCGGCGGCGAGCGCAGGCGGGTGCTGCTGGCCCGCGGTTTCGCCCAGCGCACCCCGCTGCTGCTGCTCGACGAGCCGACGAACCACCTCGACGTGCACCACCAGCTGGACCTGCTGCGGCTGGTGCGCGCCGCGGACCGGACCTGCGTGCTGAGCCTGCACGACCTGGCGCTGGCCGCCGCGACCTGCGACCGGGTGCTGGTGCTGCACGACGGCACCGCCCGCCCGCTCGCCGCCCCGGACGAGGCGCTGGCGCCCGAGGTGGTCCGCGAGGTCTTCGGCGTCGAGGCCACCCCCGTCACCCATCCCCGGACCGGCAGGACCCACCTGCTCATCGGGGCCGCACCGAACGAGGACGCATCATGCGACGACACGCCCGGACGCTGATCGCGGTCACCGCCGCCGCCCTGCTGGCCTCCTGCGGGACCGCCGCGCCCGGCGGGCCGGGCGGGCCGACGATCACCGTCGACAACTGCGGGGCTCCCGCCGAGTTCCCCGCGCCCGCGCAGCGGATGTTCGTCAACGACGGCAACATGATCTCGATGGTGCTGGCGCTCGGCGCGCAGCAGCAGGTCGCCGCCGTGTCCAGCCTGCAGCGCGACGCCGACGTGCTGCGCCGCCACTACGGGGACGCGGTGGACCGGCTGCCCGTCGTCGCGCCCTCCTCCCCGTCGCGGGAGGCGGTGCTGGCGCAGCGGCCCGACGTGGTGGTCGCCGGGTGGAACTACGGCTACAGCGAAACGACCCGGCTCACCCCGGACGGCCTGCGCGGCGCGGGCATCGCCGGGTACGTGCTGACCGAGAGCTGCCGGCAGGGCGCCGGGAAGGCCCGCGGCATCGTCGAACCGTGGCAGGCGCTGCGCACCGACCTCACCAACCTCGGCGCGATCACCGGGCGGACCGAGCAGGCCGCGCAGGTCAACGCCGACGTCCAGCGCCGGCTCGACGCGCTGCGCGCAGCCCCGCAGCCGCAGCGCCGGCCGACGATCTTCCTGTTCGACAGCGCCAGCGACACCGTGTTCTCCAGCGGGAACAAGGGCGGGCCGCAGGCGATCATCGACGCGGCGGGCGGGCGCAACGCGCTCGAGGACGTCCGCGACACCTGGACGAAGGTGTCCTGGGAGCGGGTCGCGGCGTCGGACCCGGACGCGTTCCTGTTCGTGGACTACCCGCCGCAGACCTTCGCGGAGAAGGTGGCGATGCTGCGCTCGCGGCCCGGCATCGACCGGTTGCGGGCGGTCACCGAGCAGCGGTTCCTCAACCTGCCGTACTCGATGTGGACGTCCGGTCCGCTGAACATCGACGCCGCCGAGCAGGTCCGCGCCCAGCTGGAGCGCTGGGACCTCGTCCCGCCGTCCGGCCTGGTCCCCCGCTCCGACGACCGCGTCGGCTGAACCGCCCGCCGGCCCGCGCCCGCTGGGCGAACGGGCCGCTCACCTGGCGAGATCGGGATCGGTGGGACGCGGTCGTCGGGGTGGGCGCCTAGGATGCCGGACCGGGCGGCGGCGCCGCACAGGACCGCCGCACAGCACTGGGCACGGCACTCCGGGGGAGACGACGATGAGCCACGAGCGACAGGCGCAGCACGCCGCCGACAGCCACGACCTGATCCGGGTGCACGGCGCGCGGGTGAACAACCTGCGGGACGTCAGCGTCGAGCTCCCGAAGCGGCGGCTGACCGTGTTCACCGGCGTGTCCGGCTCCGGCAAGAGCTCGCTGGTGTTCGGCACCATCGCCGCCGAATCGCAGCGGATGATCAACGAGACCTACAGCGCGTTCCTGCAGGGCTTCATGCCGACGCTGGCGCGACCCGAGGTGGACGTGCTCGACGGGCTCACCACCGCGATCATCGTGGACCAGCAGCGGATGGGGTCCGACCCGCGCTCCACGGTGGGCACCGCCACCGACACCGGAGCGATGCTGCGCATCCTGTTCAGCAGGCTCGGGACGCCGCACATCGGTTCGCAGCAGGCGTTCTCGTTCAACGTGGCCTCGGTCAGCGGGGCGGGCGCGGTGACGATGGAGCGCGGCGGGCGCACCGTGAAGGAACGCCGCGAGTTCAGCGTCACCGGTGGCATGTGCCCGCGCTGCGAGGGCCGCGGCAGCATCTCCGACATCGACCTCACCGAGCTCTACGACGACTCCAAGTCGCTGTCCGAGGGCGCGTTCACCATCCCCGGCTGGAAGTCGGACAACTTCTGGACGGTCCGCGTCTACGCCGAATCCGGGTTCCTGGACCCGCACAAGCCGATCCGCGACTTCACCGCGCGGGAGATGCGCGATTTCCTGCACCGCGAGCCGACGAAGGTGAAGGTGGAGGGCGTCAACCTCACCTACGAGGGCCTGCTCCCGAAGATCCGCAAGTCGTTCCTGTCCAAGGACGTCGAGTCGATGCAGCCGCACATCCGGGCGTTCGTGGAGCGCGCGGTCACGTTCGCGACCTGCCCGGACTGCGACGGCACCCGGCTCACCGACGCGGCCCGCTCCTCGAAGATCGGCGGGCTGAGCATCGCGGACGCGTGCGCGATGCAGATCAACGACCTCGCCGAGTGGATCGGCGGCCTGGACGAGCCGTCGGTGGCGCCGCTGCTGGGCTCGCTGCGCGGCACGCTGGAGTCGTTCGTGGAGATCGGGCTCGGCTACCTGTCGCTGAACCGGCCCGCGGGCACCCTGTCCGGCGGCGAGGCGCAGCGGGTGAAGATGGTGCGGCACCTCGGTTCCTCGCTGACCGACGTCACCTACGTGTTCGACGAGCCCACCATCGGCCTGCACCCGCACGACATCCAGCGGATGAACGACCTGCTGCTCCGGTTGCGGGACAAGGGGAACACGGTGCTCGTGGTGGAGCACAAGCCGGAGACGATCATGATCGCCGACCACGTCGTGGACCTCGGCCCCGGCGCCGGTTCGGCAGGCGGCGAGGTGTGCTTCGAAGGGGACGTGGCGGGCCTGCGGTCGGCAGGCACCACCACCGGCAGGCACTTCGACGACCGGGTCGCGCTGAAGACCTCGGTGCGGGAACCGTCCGGGGCGATCGAGGTGCGCGGCGCGCACACGAACAACCTGCAGGGCGTGGACGTGGACATCCCGCTCGGGGTGCTGGTGGCCATCACCGGTGTCGCCGGGTCCGGCAAGAGCTCCCTGGTGCACGGTTCGCTGCCGAAGGACGCCGGAGTGATCTCCATCGACCAGGCCCCGATCCGCGGTTCGCGGCGCAGCAACCCCGCCACCTACACGGGACTGCTCGACCCGATCCGCAAGGCCTTCGCGAAGGCCAACGACGTGAAACCGGCGCTGTTCAGCGCGAACTCCGAGGGCGCCTGCCCCGGCTGCGGCGGTGCCGGCGTGGTCTACACGGACCTGGGGATGATGGCCGGGGTCGCCACCACCTGCGAGGAGTGCGAGGGCAAGCGGTTCCAGCGATCCGTGCTGGAGCACCGGCTCGGCGGGCGCGACATCAGCGAGGTGCTGGCGATGTCGGTGGCGCAGGCCGAGGAGTTCTTCGCCGACGGCGACGCGAAGACCCCCGCCGCGCACCGCGTGCTGCGCAGGCTCGCCGACGTCGGCCTCGGCTACCTCACGCTCGGCCAGCCGCTGACCACGCTGTCCGGTGGCGAGCGGCAACGGCTCAAGCTCGCCACCCACCTGTCCGAGAAGGGCGGCGCGTACGTCCTCGACGAACCGACCACCGGCCTGCACCTGGCGGACGTGGAGCAGCTGCTCGGGTTGCTGGACCGCCTGGTGGACGCGGGCAAGTCGGTGATCGTCGTCGAGCACCACCAGGCGGTGATGGCGCACGCCGACTGGATCATCGACCTCGGCCCGGGCGCGGGGCACGACGGCGGCCGGGTCGTCTTCGAAGGCACCCCGGCCGACCTGATCGCGGCCCGCACCACCCTCACCGCCGAGCACCTCGCCGACTACGTGGGGGTCTGAGGAACTGCTCAGCTGGTCGGACGTTCACCTCGTTCGGCTCCGAGATGCGCTTCGGTAGCATTCGGGCCGTGGGCGTGCTGCGGTGGAGTGAGTTGCTGGCCGGTTCCGCCGGCCGCTCTTGGCGCACAGTTCGAGTTGAACGCTCAGTGCTGGCGATCGTGCACAACGTGACCGCGGCTACCCGGCTGCTCGACATCCTCCCGTTCTGGGCCGCAGACCACCGCATCCAGACCGCGTTCACCTGCATCGGGTCGAGTGCTTTCACCACGGGGACCACGGAGTTCCTCGCAGCGCACGACATCATCCCCGTCCCCTGGGCCGAGGCGATGTCCCAGGATTTCGACCTCGCGGTGTCCGCCAGCTACGGCGGTCCGCTGCACGAAGTGACTGCTCCGCTCTTAGTCGTACCGCACGGAATGGGATACAATAAAACACTGACGAAACCCGGAAACCCGGAAACCCGGAAACCCGGAAACCCGGAAACCCGGAAACCCGGAAACCCGGAAACCCGGAAACCCGGAAACCCGTTTTCGGGTTGTCCGATGAATGGCTGCGCCACGAGGGCGAACTCATCCCCTCCACGACGGTTCTCTCGCACGTCGAGCAGGTCGACAGGCTGCGAGAACACTGCCCGGAAGCCGTCGACGTGGCGCTCGTCGCCGGTGATCCGTGCTTCGACCGGATCCTGGCCAGCGTTCCACTGCGGGAGACCTACCGGCGGAGTTTCGGGGTCCACCCCGGGCAGCAGCTGCTCTTCGTCTCCTCGACTTGGGGAACTTCCTCCCTGTTCGGGCAGGACTCGTCGATCGTGGCCCGATTGGCCGAACGACTCCCGTTGGACGAATACCGCATCGTCGTCGCCTTGCACCCGAACGTCTGGCACGGGCATTCTCCATGGCAGGTGCGGATGTGGCTCGAGGACTGCGCCCGCGCCGGCGTCGTCGTCCTGCCTCCCGAAGAGGGCTGGCGGGCCGCGCTCATCGCCGCCGATCTCACCATCGGAGACCACGGTTCGGTCACTTTTTATTCGGCGGCTCTCGGCACACCACTGCTGGTGACCGCAGCGCCCGAGGAATCGCTCGACCCTGAATCGCCGATCGCCCGGCTCAACGCCGCAGCACCGCTGCTGGATCCGAATCGTGATCTGCTCGCTCAACTGGAATTCACCGCTCGCTCCCACCGGACCGAGCGGTTCGCCGGTTTGACGGAACTCGCCACCTCGGTGCCCGGTGAGTCCGCGAGGTTGTTGCGCACCGCGGTGTACGACTGGCTGGAGTTGGACGAACCCGATGTTCCCGCCGAACCCGTAGCGATACCGCTGCCTGACGTGGACTTGCCCGCACCACCCGGCCAGCTCGTGAGCGTGGAGGAGGGCGTCGGCGTCGAACTCCAGGTGCGCCGATACCCGGCGGCGAGTCCGGGCTCGTGGCCCTCAGGTGCCGGTTTCGTGCTGGTGACCGGTGTCCGATCCCCGTCCCGGCGGATGCTCGAGCTCGCCGACGTCGTGTTGCACGAGGAGCCGTGCACCGCCCCGGAGCAGTGGGCGCGGGCTTCGCTGGACGCGCTGCCCGGTTGCCTGCTCGCGGTCGTTCGGACTCCGGAGGGCCGGTGGCTCGCGGTCGCGCAGGACGGTCTGGCGGTGGTGTTCTCCGCCGCTCCCGATCTCGGTGCGGTCTGCGGCGCGATCCTGCACGGATGGTTGCGCGACCGGCTCGTTCCGGGCGAGTTCCCGCGGACGGTTCCGGTGCGTTCGGGTCACCGCCGGAGCACCTTCGGTGTCAGCGTGCGCCAGGGCTGAACCGGACCTGGCTCACGCTTCGAGCTCTGCCAGCCGCGCCTCGACCTGCTCGGCTTGCAACGACCAGCCTTGCGCGCGGTAGAGCGCCTGCGCTTCGCGCTGCTGGGCGCGTGCCTCCTCCCGATCGCCGTCGGCCAGCGCGAGATCCGCGAGGCCGAGCCGGATCTGGGCAACATCGGTGTGTCGGCGCAACTCGAGCATGGTGTCCAGCGCTTGGTGCAGGGCTGCGCCTGCTGCCTCCGCCACTCCCAGCTCGCCGAGGCGCATTCCCAGCCACATGCGGGTTTTCGCGGTGTTGACGGCATCGCTCTTCTCGAACCAGGCCACCGCCTCCTCAAGATGGAGCACCGCCTCGGATACGGGAGCCACCGAACCGAGATGCATCCGTGCCACGCCCACCCGCTGCGGATTGCCCGACCTCCGCGCCAGCTCGAGGTTCTCCTCGAACAACTCGCGGGCTTGCGCGATCTGGCCGAGACCACGTGCGGCCAGCGCCTGCGACTCGATAGCGGTGGCGGTCAGCTCCAGATCTCCGTGGTCGGTGCACAGCTTCCGCGCTTGCGCGAACAGTTCCGCCGCGGCGGCGTACTCCTGCCTGCCGAGCGGCGCGAAGCCGCGCTGCACGAGCGCGAGGGTGCGCACCAGCGGCAGTTCCCAGTGCTCAGCGAGCCGTTCGGCGTAGTGGCTCGTCTCTTCTAGATCGGCGAAGTCCTTGCTGTGCTCGTACAACGGCCACAGAGCGATCGCGAGCACGCACGTCTCGACCCGGCCCTCACGGTGATCATCGTCGATGACCGCCCGCAGCGTGCGCCGTTCGGCCTCCAACCACTGCTGAGCCTGTGCCTTCTCGACGTGGGCACCGCCCGAGGTCAAGCCGGGCCAGAACCGTTCGAGCCAGCCACGCTTCGGATTCATCGCGTGTCCGCAGCGCACCGCGGCGATCCGGTAGTAGCTCGCGAGGCGGTCGCGGATCTGCCGAGCTTCGGCACTCCTGCCTTCACCCAGCTCGGCACGCCGCCGGGCGTGCTCGCGCACCAAGCGGTTCGCCCAGTAGCGTTCCTTCCCCGTCGGGGTCACGAGCTTCGCTGCGACAAGTCGGTCCAAGTGCGCTTCGACGTCCTCCAGCTCCGCATCCAGCCCGGCGACGAGCGCTTCCAAGCTGATGTCCCCGTCGCCCTGGTGCTGGCCGAACGCCAGGTAGCAGCCGTGCTCCGCCGAGGTGAGCCGATCCGCGGCCGCATCGAACACGACGTCCACCGACAGCTCCGGGTCCCGGGAGAGCCCCCGCACCAACCGGCCTTCTCGCGAAAGCCGTGCCACTAGCGGAGCCACGGGACGTTCGCCGCGTCCCAGGAGCAGCACGGCCGCCACCGACAGCGCCAATGCCGATCCTTGGCACAGTCCGATGAGCTCCTCCACTGCCGCCGGTTCCGCGTCCACGAGGGGCGCGCCCGCGATGCGGCGCAGGAGTTCTCGCGCCGACTCCGGTTCCAGCGGGGTGATCTCCACGAATGTGACCTGTTCGGTTGCGCGCAGTCCGCTGAGATCCCCCACGGAAGTCACCAGCACCGCGGATCGGCCCACTCCCGGCAGCAGGTGCCGCACCTGCGAGGCACGAACGGCATCGTCGATGACCACGGCCACCCGCTTGCCGATGCTCCACTCCCGGAACCAGGCCGCGCGCGACGCCAGGCTGTCCGGTATCTCGTGCGACTCGAACCCCACGCGGATCAGGAACTGGCGCAGCGCCTCGCTCTCCGCCCCTGACGCTCCCGCGCCGTCCAGCCCTGAGCCCAACGGGGCGTAGAAGACCCCATCGGGAAAGGCATTCGAGTGCGCGAACACCCAGCGGTAGCCGGTGGCGCTCTTCCCACTCCCCGGCGGACCCACGATCACCGCGATCGCAGGAACCTGCCCCTCGTCCGGGGACCGGAGCAGTGCGGCGCTGATCTCCGACAGCTGCCGTTCGTTGTTGGTGTAGTGCGAAGTCGGGTTCGGCACCTGGTTTCGCAGCTCGGCCTGCCGCCAAGGCATGTGCAGGTGCATGTCCCCGGTGAGGGTGCCCACTTGGGCAACGACCTGCGCTGATCCCGTGTTCTCGTTGCGGTGACCGTCCGCCATCGAGGTCGCCCCCTGGTTCCGTCGAAGATCGGCACCAGCATAACGCTTGGTGATCGTGCGGAGTCAGACAATCACCGAGCTCGGGTCGGTGCAACGCCCGGCGATCGTCCGCATCGGTGGACGATCCGCGAACAACACGTCGGAGCACTGCGGTACCGCCACACCGTCCTCGATGTGGAATTGATCGAACGAAGCCGACATCGCGTCGGCGCCGACGATCCCGCAGCGCCGCAACGCGGTGTCCAGGAGCTGCCGGGACATCACTCCCAACGGCGCCAACTCCTGGTGCAGGTGCCCGCGAACCCCCAGGTTGACTTGGGCGAGCCCGTCCAGGCCGTACCCGGAGTGCGCGTCCAGCAGCAATCCGATCTCCACGCCGTAGCCCGGTGCGAAGGGAACGGACTCCAGGAATACCCGGCGCGCCGCGTACTCCCCGGCCAGCGGCTGCACCACTCCGCTCAGCTGCGGCCGCAGTGCCGACAGCAGCGGGCGGGCCAGCAGCTCGGTCACCCGACCACCCCCGGATTCCGCCTCGGCGGCGGATCTGGCGCCGTTATCCAGCGGACGCCGGTAGAAGCCCTTGACGAGAACCGGTTCTGGTGAGCTCAACAACGGTCCGAGCAACGAGGGGACGATGCTCGCCTCACAATGGGTGAGGTCGGCGTCGACGAACACCACCAGGTCTCCAGTGATCGCAGCCAACGACCGCCACAGCGCCTCTCCTTTACCGGCACGCGGTGCGTAGCCCGGCAGCACGTCCTCCCGATGCACCACTCGAGCGCCGGCGCGTTCGGCCGCGGCTGCCGTCTCGTCCGTCGAGCCCGAGTCGACCACGACCAGTTCATCGACCAGGGGCGGCCCGTTTCGAGCGGGATCGGTCAGCGGCAGCAGCGTCGACACGACGCGCCCCACAGTGCCCTGCTCGTCCAGTGCGGGGAGGACCACGCTCACCCGCCGCTCGCCTTTCAGCTCCGCGAGCTCCGGCACCGTCCACTCGGGCCGTTGGAAGGTGCGCCGTCGGAACCAGTCGTGCACTGCCGGGTCCACGATCAGCGTCCTCCCGTTCGCGTCCGCGGTGATCGATCCTGCCGAATGCGGTGCTCCGCGCACTGCTCACCGGCGTCGATCATCTCAGGGACGGAATCCTAGTCGCGCGATCACCGTCCGGCGGGCTCGCGCACGAGCCCGCCCGGTGGTCAGTCCTGGTGCCAGAACAGGGCTTCCGGGTTCTGCTCGGTCGGGCCGTCGAGGACGGGCTGCGGCAGGCCGCGCAGGTGCCGGTCGAGGAACGCCGCGACGTAGCGGTTGCCGAGTTCGGTGCCGCGGGCGCCGGACAGCGGTTCTCCCGGCCGTTCGATGCCGAGCTGGTCGGCCAGCACCGACAGGTCGATGGCGGTGCTGTGCCCGGAGCCGTTCAACGTGATCCACCGCTTCCAGCCGTGCAACCGCTCCCAGGTTCGGTCCCACGAGTCGTCGACGCCGCCCGGCGCGTGCGCACCCGCTCCGAACAGCAGGAACGGGCGGTCGAGCGGTTCGGCGGGGGCGAAGAACGTGCCGTCCAGGTCGGCGCCCGCGTCGATCCGCGGATCGTCGTGCATCGTCTCGGCGGCACTGGCGCCACCGATGGAGTGCCCGACCATGCCGATCGAGTCCGGGTCGACGAGCGGGCCGAACCGCGGGTCCCGCAGGAACTCGTCGAGGAAGAACCGCACGTCGAGCGACCTGCCGCGCACCACACCCGCGAAGTCCGCGGTCTCGCACGCATCGCACTCGGTGACGTGGCCGTCGGGGAACTCGATGCCCGCCGCCTCGTGGTCGTGCCCGATGGCCGCGACCACGTAGCCGCGGGAGGCGAGGTCCTCGGCCATGCCGCTCATCGTCGCGCGGGGGAACGAGAATCCCGGCGAGAGCACCACCAGCGGATGCCCGTCCGGGGTGCGCTGCGGCGGGGCGTCGACCTTCGCGTGGGTGGCGACGGTGCTGAGCACCTCGGGGTCGTCGACGGGCGGGGCGCCGTGCTCGGCCTGGAGCTCCAGGAACAGCCGCGATTCCACCGGGCTCAGGTAGCGGGCCGGCTGCCCCACCGCCTCGGCCGCCGGGTACCAGACGGTGATCATCAGTTCCCGCGCGCCGGTCGGTACCCACGGGTCGGGGCGGGATTCGTCCCGCAGGTGCAGCGAGCCGGTGCCGACCGGGTTCGGACCGGTCGGCGCGGGCAGTTCCGGCCGCGGCACAGCCGGTGCCGCGGCCGATGCCGGTACCGGTGCGAGCAGCAGTGCCGCGGCCGTGGCGGCTCCGGCGAGTCGAGTGGTTCTGCGCATCTTCTCCCCAGCGGGTAGCAGGATTCCGCCGCAGCGGATCTCCCCTGCACCTTGTCGCACCGATCTCCCCGGCACCTCGGGAATTCCCCTGAGAACCGTGCCCGGGGAACCCGGCGGTGACCGTTCACCCGGCGGGATGCGGGCGCCACCCCATCCCGTTCGGGTCGTGCCAGGAGGTTCCGGTGGCGGCGACCCGGGGCGGGGTGGTGAGCCAGCACGTGGCGTCCGGGTCCCAACCGGCCAGCACCGAGGCGCGGTCCCCGTCTACGGGGATCGCGATCCCGGCGGTGGTCAGGTAGCCGGTCACGGTGAGGTGCACGGCGTCGTGGTGGCGCGCGACCTCGGACCAGTCCGGCAGCACCCAGCGCCCGTCCCGGCCGGTGGTGCGGTACCAGTCGTGGCGGTGGCTCGCCGACACCTCCAGCGGATGGTCGCGGCACAGCCTGGCCCACGCCTCGGGGCCGTCGATCTCGTACACCTCGGCGTCCGGCGGAACCTCGGCCGAGTGCGCGGTCGCGTCCTCCCAGCCCATCCCGTCCTCGACGAACCACAGGCCCGCGGGCCCGTGCTCGCCGATGTTCCGCGTCGTCCACGGCAGTTCGCACGGCGGGCCGGACCACCAGATCGCGCTGAACGGGGCGTCGATCGAGCGCGGCCACTCGCGGCGCGCGCGTTCCTCCGTGGACACCTTCTCGATGCGCCAGCGGGCCAGGGCACGCTCCGGATCGACCGGTCCCGGGGCGGCGGTGCCGGGGCGGAAGGTCACCAGCCACTGGGACTCGCGGTCGAGCGGACTCGTCCACCAGTCCGCCGCCGCGCAGCCCGCGAGCGCCACGGCCACCGGTTCCAGCGCCGCGCGGATCGGCGGCGCGGCGGCGAGCACGTCCCTCCCGTCCGGTTCCTGCCAGTAGCGGGCGGCGGCGACCGCTTCCGCCAGCACCCGCACCAGGTCCGCCGCACCGGGCTCGGGCGGCGGGAGCGCGGCGAGCAGGTCGGCGATCTCGGCGTTCGACGGGTGCGGCGGAGGGTCCACGTCGGACCCGGGGCCGAACACCACAGATGTGCCCGCGGCCGCATCCACGTGGTGCGCCGCGAAGAACACCGCGCGGCGCGCCGCCTCCCACCGCTCGTCGTCCCCGGAGGACAGCGCCAGTTCCAGGCAGCACCGGCGGCCGCGCGGCCCGGACAGCAGGGATTCCGCGGTGGGGAACACGGCCGCCACCGTACCCATCCGCTGGGATCGATCGGGCCGGGACGCGCGAACGGACACCTCCGCTCGCCCGAAAGAGCCCGCGCCGCAACGGCGATCGTGCTCGTCCGCGGCGAACGGATCAACGCTCTCCTCCCGGAATCCGGCGGAGGTGGTCAGTTCCAGCCATCGGCGCCGTTCCGGGTCCGGTCGCGGGAAAGATCCCGATCTCGCCGGGCGAACCGCCCGCGCATTCCCCGAAAGGTGCAAGACGTGCGCAGAAGGACATTCCTGGCAACGACCCTGACCTCGGCGCTGGCCGTTCCCGCACTGGCCCGGACCGGCCTGGCCGCGCCCGCGGTGCGCGCCCCGGAACCGCCGCCGGAAACGTGGCAGGAGCACTGGTTCGAGCATTCCGAAGAGCTGCGGCTCGCCGACCACAACGACACGGTCGCGCTGTACTTCGACCGGGACGTGGACCAGGCCGCGAGCGAATGGCTCCTGCCGTACCTGACGTCGATGTGGCAGTACGCGCAGCGGACCTACGGCAACTCCGGGAACCGGATGAACGAGGACCGCCTGTACTCGATCCACCACGAGGGCAAGCACTTCGGCGGGCACCCGTCCACCGTGTACGACGAGTCGCACGACCACCGCAACGTCAGCGACGTCGGCGGCACCGACTGGACGACCCCGCAGTACGAGATCGTCACGCACGAGACCGGCCACATCGTCGAGCTCATCGCCGCCGGCAAGCACGGTTCGCCCGCGTTCGGCCTGTGGGGCGACAGCAAGTGGATGGAGTTCTACATCTACGACGTGTACGTCGGGCTCGGCATGGAGGCCGAGGCGCAGGACTTCTTCGACCGGATGTCGGCCGACGACCACGTGGACGACTTCCCGCGCGAGGGCACGCACTGGTTCCGCGACTGGTTCCACCCGCTGTGGCGGGACCACGGCGGCGCGCAGGTGATGGTGCGCTACTTCGCGCTGCTGGGCGAGCACTTCCCGGCGTCGGGCGACTCGTTCTCCCGCGAGCTGAACTGGGGCGAGTTCGTGCACTTCATGAGCGGCGCCGCGGAGACGAACCTGAAGGAGCTCGCCACCGGAGCCTTCGGCTGGCCGGACGACCGCGAGCAGCAGTTCACCAAGGCCCGCCAGGAATTCGCCGGAATCACCTACTGACAGTCCACACAGGACCAGAACTGCAAAGGGCGGGGGAGCACCTGATTCAGGTGCTCCCCCGCCCAGCAGAGCCATCACCGCCCAGAACCGCGGCCCTGGTCTTTCGCCTGTCAGCGGCGAAGCCGATGAGCTGACGACCACGCACGCCACCGGCACCGCCGCGGGTTCTCAGCTGGTCCCTCGCGAGGACGGCGATTTCTCATGTGGCGGAGCCACCTGTGAAATCGATCCCGCAGCGAGGGACCAGCTGAGGTTCCGCCACCCCACCCCCGAGCAACAGGAGTGGAGAGACCTCAACCCCCGAACCCCTGGAGCAGCTTCGTGAATTCGTAGGGCTGTTGTTCGATGCTGCTGCACGTCGGCGACACCGCGCCACCCGGGCAACCGCCGTTGTCCCGCCCGGCCGACCAGAACGACAGCAGGCCGATCTGGTTCTCGTTGGCCCAGTCCACCAGCTGCTGCGCGTGTTCCTGGGTGAACTCGTTGCCGTTGAAGTTGCGGCCGATCATCGGCGTCACGCCGAGCTTGGCCTTGAGCCCGGCTTCGTCGACGTCCGGCCAGACCTGCTTCATCTGCCCGAGGGTCGCTTCGGCGGCGGCGATGACGGCCTCGCCCCACGGCTTCTGCGAGCCGAACTCCATCGCCATCGGGTTGACCAGCACGTCGACGCCGTGGTCGGCGGCGCTCTGCAGCACCTGCAACGAGTACGGGTCGAGCCC
Organism: Saccharopolyspora sp. MMCC62; assembly: GCF_057736575.1. Taxonomy (NCBI): domain Bacteria; kingdom Bacillati; phylum Actinomycetota; class Actinomycetes; order Pseudonocardiales; family Pseudonocardiaceae; genus Saccharopolyspora; species Saccharopolyspora sp. MMCC62. The sequence goes on from NZ_JBYKCM010000007.1 coordinate 67,330, forward strand.
GGTCTCGTCGCTCTGGACCCGCAGCGTGTAGCTGACCTGGGTGCCGCGTTCGGCCTGCAGCTTCGCGAGCGCCTCGTTCACCATGTCGTGCTGGATGGTGGCTTCGACGTCGATGTCCAGGTGGTTCGAGCCGGTGGTGTCCAGAATGGACTTGTAGGCGTCGAGCAGCTCGTCGGAGGTGCCGCAGACGCTCTCCAGGTACGGGCCCATCGCGCCGCCGGTGGCGACGATGACGTCCCCGCCCTGCGCGCGCAGCTCGTCGATCTGGCCGATGATCCGCTGGTCGTCCAGCGCCGCTTCGCCGCCCCACATCGGGGTGCAGCCCGCGGCGCTGCCGAGCACGAAGGCCAGGGTGAAGTTCTGCTGCCCGGTGGCCTCGGCGACCTCGGGCAGCGTCGGCGATTCCTGCATCACGTCGATGTAGGGCGCGGTCTTGATGGCGGGCGCGTCCGGCGCGGCGAAGGCGGCGGGCACCGCGGGCGCGTCCGGCGCGGCGGCCGCGGCGCCGACCGCGGTCAGCGGGAGCATGGTTCCGGCGGCGACGGCCGCCAGCAGCTTCGGGAGCTTCTTCATCAGGTTTCTCCTGACCATCACTGGTATTCGGCGAGGATCTTGGTGAACTCGTAGGGCTGCTGCTCGATGCTGCTGCACTTGCCGTCGGCCCAGCCGCCCTCTTCGGTGCACACGCGGTCCCGGTTCAGCGCCCAGTACGAGAAGCGGCCGATCTGGTGCTCGTTCGCGTAGTCCAGCAGCGCGCGGAACGTGTCCGGGGTGAACAGCTCGCTCGGCTGGTCGGTGTGGCCGTTCATCAGGATGACGCCGGTGTGCGCGTAGGCGGCGTCGTCGTCGAGCTCGGGGTGCAGTTCGCGCAGCTGCCCGTGGAAGGCCTCGGCGACGGAGATCGCGCTGTCGGCCATCGTGTCGCCGGGGCCGCCGTAGTCGAAGTCCATGATCTTGAACAGGTCGATCTCGGCGCCGATGTCCTTCGCGCGCTGGATCTCGGCCTTGCCCGCCTCGTTGAGGCCCACCGTGGTCATCGGCAGGGTGAGCGTGACGTGCAGCTCGGGGTTGCGCTCCTTCAGCGTCTTGATCGCCTCGAAGCGCTTGGTCTCGCCCGCGACGTCGCCGAGGTCGTCGCCTTCGACGTCGAGGTCGATGTGGGTGAGCTCGTACTTGTCGATCACCTGCTGGTAGGCGTCGGCCAGCGCGGCCGAGTCGGCGCAGGCCGCCCCGAGCTCGATGCCGTTGTAGCCGCCGAAGGACACCGACAGGTCACCGCCGGCCGCGCGCACCGCGTCGGCCTTCGCCTTGACCGCGGTGTCGGTGGCGACCTCCTGGTCGGCCTTGCCGTCCCAGGTGGGGGTGCAGCTGCCCGCGTCGGGGGCGAGCACGAACGCGAAGATGTAGTCGCGCTGGCCGCTGGATTCGATCGCCTCGGCGATGTCCTGCGGGTCGTTGTCCAGCGGCATGTAGTAGGGCGCGGCGCGCAGGTCGCCCGCGGCTTCCGGAGCGGGTGCCGGTGCGGTGCCCGCTGCTGCCGCGGCGCCGGTGAACGGCAGCACCAGCAGTCCTGCTGCCAGCGCCGCCATGCGGATCGTTCTGGTCGTCAACGGGTACTCCCCTCTACCGGTTCCGGCCGGGTGGCCGGACGGTGGTGCGGACGAGAGATCCGGAGCGCGCCGCGCTCGGCCCCGGGTCCGGCGCGGACGCATTCGTGATCCACTGTCGAACGCGCCGCACCGTATGTGGACTAGACCACACGGTCAACGGGTCCAGACCACTTTGGCGTAGATGCGAAACGCTCCCGTCGCCGAGCGGCGACCACCCGGCCGATGCGTCAGCATGGAGGCCCGCCGGGCGCGGATTCCGCACCGCCCGGCGGACTCCCGCGGTGAGGGGGACGAGATGACCGAACTCGGAACCGGACCACTGGTGGTGGGAGTGGACGGGTCGGGCACCGCCCGCGGCGCCGTCCGCTGGGCCGCCGGTGAAGCCGCTCGCCGCCGCCGGGCGCTGCGCATCGTCTACGCCGACGTGTTCGCCATGCCCGTGCTGCCCGATCTCCCCGGCGTGCGCCGCTCGACCGCGCCCAGCACCGAAGTGCGCGCCGAGGTGCGCAAGTGGCTCGCCGACGCCGCCGAGATCGCCGAGCGGGAGAGCCCCGGTCTGGAGGTGCGCACCGAATCGGTGCCCGGCTCCCCCGCCTCGGTGCTGATCGAGGAATCGGCCTCGGCCGGGCTCGTGGTGGTCGGCGACCGCGGGCTCGGCGGGTTCTCCGGATTGCTCGCCGGGTCCGTCGCGGTCGCGGTGGCCGCGCACGGGCACTGCGCGACCGCGGTGGTGCGCGGCCGCGGCGAGCCCACCGGCGGGCCGGTCGTGGTCGGCCTGGACGGGTCCCGGCAGGCGGCCGTGCTGCTGGAGCACGGGTTCGCCGCCGCTGCCGCGCACGACGTGCCGCTGCACGTGGTGCACACCTGGAACCTCGTCGGGGTGGACTCGAAGTGGATGCGGGTGGGGCTCGCCACCGACGAGATCGAGGAGGGCTCGCACCGGCTGCTCGCCGAGCTGATCAGCGGCCGCCGGGAGCGCCATCCGGACGTGGAGGTGCAGCGCTTCGTCGTCAAGGGCTCGCCTGCGGCGACGCTGCTGGAGCACGCGGCCGGGGCGACGCTCGTCGTGGTCGGCACTCGCGGGCGGGGCGGATTCACCGGGCTGCTGCTGGGGTCCACCAGCCAGGCCTTGATCCACCACGCGCCCTGCCCGGTGCTGATCGCCCGGACGCCGAAGCGGTGAGCTGCGTCCCGGACCGCTCGGAATCCACCGCCGGGTGACGCATGATCGGGCGCGGCCGTCCGCACCGGCGGCCACCCCCGAGCCCCGGAGGTCGCCGGATGCCCGAACGTGACGACGTGCCGCAGCGGGCGCTGGTGCTCGTCGTGCGGCCCACCCCGTCCGGCGTGGACGAGCGGTCGCTGGCGGCCGTGGTGCGCGCCGTCGCCGCGGAGACCGGCGGACCGGTGCTCGCCGCGCACCTCGACCAGGGCGAGCCCTCCGTGCACGACGTCCTGGACCGGCTCGACGCGGACGGCACCGGCACCGCCGTGCTCGTGCCGCTGGCATTGCCCGACGACCGGTACTTGGCGTCCTGGCTGGGCAAGGCCGTCGCGAACTGGCGGGAGACCCGCGCGGGCGCGCTGGAGGTGCGGATGGCGCGCGGCCCGGCCGCGGGCGCCGGGCTCGCCGCGGCGATCGCCCGGCTCGCGGACGACACCGCGCCGATCACCGCCTCCCCCGCCGGATTCCGCAGCCCCTCCTGGTCGGTGCTGGACGTCCCGGACCGGCACCTGTTCGTCTGCCGCGGCCCGCGCTGCACCGCGCACGGCGCGGGACCGGTGCACCGCGCGCTCGCCGACCTCGTCCGCGGGACCACCACCAAGGTGACGCCCGCGGGCTGCTTCGGCCCGTGCAACCTCGGCCCCCTCGTCATCGACCACCCCGGCGGCACCTGGCACCAGAGCCTCGGCCCCGACGGTGCGGCGGAGCTCCTCGACCGCCCCTGATTCCCGCACGACGGTGGCCGGGGCGCACCGCAGGGGCCGGGGCGCGCGCCAGGGCCGATGATCGGCCGGCCGGAGGTGCTCGGGGACTGACGTGGGCAAACATGTGATGATGTGGGGACGATGCCGCGAACCAGTGAACTTCCGACCCCACCGCGCTCCACGGCCGGCGGGCGCGGCGAGCGCCCGCGCCGCCGGATGAGCCCCGAGGAACGCCGGGACCACCTGCTCGCCACCGCCCTGGAGCTCTACGGCGAGCGGGCCATGGACGACGTGTCCGTGGACGACATCGTGGCCGCGGCCGGGGTGTCCCGCGCCCTGTTCTACCGCTACTTCTCGAACCTGCGGGAAGTGCACGTCGCGGCGTTGACCACCGTCGTCGACGAGCTGATCGAGCGGATCACGCTGCCACCGGACGGCGACCTGATCACGCAGCTGCGCTCCGCGCTGGCCGAGTTCGTGTCCTCGGTGGAGGCGTTCGCCAGCAGCTACACCGCGCTGCTGCGCAGCGGTTCCACCATCGCCACCAGCGAGACCGAGACGCTGGTGGACAAGGTGCGCAACCACGTGGTGGACCTGGTGTGCCAGCGGATCGGCATCGTGGACCCGTCGGCGCTGCTGCTGCTGACGCTGCGCGGCTGGGTGGCGCTGGTGGAGACGACGTGCGTGACGTGGCTGGCCACGCACAACCCGCCGCGCGAGGTGTTCGAGCACTGGCTGACCGACCAGCTCATCACCATGGTCAGCACCACCGCGGGCCACAGCGAGCAGGCCGCCGAGGAGATCGCGCCGCTGCTGCGCGAGCTGAGCTGACCGCCGGTCCGCGGCGCGCGCCCATCCCGGGCGACGGCCGAGCCGCCGACCCGGCCCCCACCGAAGCGGCGCGGGCTACCTGCCGAAGCGGCGGGCGGCGCCGAGCAGTTCCGGCACGGTCGCGAACTTGACCCGCGGGCGCCCGGCGCGTTCGCCGCGCTCCCGCTCCGCCTTGTCGATGTCGAGCATCCCGCGGCGGCCGATGGAGCGCGGCGCGCGGGTGCGCACCAGCCGGTCGAACCCGGTGCGCGCCGGTTCGCGGAGGCGCCCGGCGGCCGCGTCGTCGAGCAGGGAGCCGACGGTGTCGCGCGCGCAGCCGCGGTTGGTGCCGATCCCGCCGGACGGCCCGCGCTTCGCCCAGCCCACCACGTAGGTGCCGGGCAGCGGGTTCCCCCCGGTGTCGAGCACCCGGCCGCCCGCGTTCGGCACGGTCGCGGTGACCTCGTCGAACGGCAGCCCGGTGATAGGGGTGGCGCGGTAGCCGATGGCGCGGACGAGCAGTCCGGCGGCGATCTCACCACCGTCGCGGACCCGCACCGCGCGCACCCGGTCGTCGCCGCGCACCTCGGCGGGGGCGGCGCCGAAGCGGAACACGAGTCGCTTGCCCGCCGCGGGGGCCGCGGTCCGGTCGACGTCCTCGACGGGGAGTTCGGCGAGCAGTTCCGCCTTGCCACCGGGTTCGGGCTCGGCGAACGCCTTGCGCACTTCCGGCCCGTCCTCGACCACGGCCCGCACTCCCGGCAGGTGGCGCATGGCGTGGAATTCGGGCGCGGTGAACGCGGCGTGCTCCGGTCCGCGCCGCGCCAGCAGCACCACTTCCCGCACCCGGCTGCCGCGCAACCGGGCCAGCGCGTGGTCGGCGATGTCGGTGGCGGCCAGCTCGTCCGGCTCGCTGAGCAGGATGCGCGCCACGTCCAGCGCCACGTTCCCGTTGCCGACGACGACGGCCCGCTCCCCGGACAGGTCCACGTCCAGGTCGGCGAAGTCCGGGTGCGCGTTGTACCAGGACACGAACGACGTCGCGGAGACGCTGCCGGGCAGGTCCTCGCCGTCGATGCCGAGTTCGCGGTCCGTGGCCGCGCCGACCGCGTAGATCACCGCGTGGTGGTGCGCGGCCAGGTCCTCGTGCGTGACGTCCCGGCCGACCTCGACGTTCATGTGCATCCGCAGCCTGGGGTGCTTGTACAGCCAGGAGAAACCGTCGGCGATCTTCTTCGTCGACTGGTGGTCCGGTGCCACCCCGGAGCGCAGCAGTCCGCCGGGCAGCGGCAGCCGGTCGAGCATGGTGATCTCGGCGCCGGTGTCGCGCAGCAGCGCCTGCGCGGTGTAGCAGGCGGCCGGTCCGGTGCCGACGATGGCGACGCGCAGCGTGCCCGGGTACTCCGGCAGCGAGCGCGGGAAGTTCGGCGCGGTCCACTCGTTGGACACGTCCGCGGTCTCGTAGTACTCGCGGTTCATCCGGGCGTATTCGGTGTCGGCGCCGCGCAGCCGGTCCACCGGGAAGATCGCGTCCACCGGGCACGCGTCGGCGCAGGCGCCGCAGTCGATGCAGGCCTGCGGGTCGACGTAGAGCATGTCGGTGCGGCCGAAGTCCGGTTCGTCCGGCGTGGGGTGGATGCAGTTGACCGGGCACACCGATATGCAGGAGGCGTCGGTGCAGCAGGTCTGGGTGATCGCGTAGGCCATGGTGGTTCCTCGTCCGCCCGACGACCGCCAGCGGCAGGTCGTTCCGTCGCTGCCCGGTGCTCCCCCGCCCGGGCCGCCGCGGGCACCGGTCCGCGGCGGCCGACTCCGGGCTCAGATCATGTTGACGCGGCGGTAGATCGCCATCGCCGGGCGGTTCAGCAGGCCCGCTTCGGACAGGAAGTCCATCAGGTGCACGCAGCTGTTGCGCAGCATGGACTTGCGGTGCTCGTTGCGCCGCACCGCGGCGACCGCGCGGTCGGGGTCCAGGCCGACGGAGGCGTAGACCTCCTTCTGCACCAGGTTGGACGCGACGATCTCGGCGACCACGGCGATGAGCAGCGCGCTGGCGTTGCGGCGCACCGGGCCCGCTCCGCGCATGCTCTCCTTGATCTCCTGGCGGGCGAACTTCATGTGCCGCGCCTCCTCCACCACGTGGATCTTGCTGGTGGTGCGCACGATGCCGAGCACGTTCTCGCCGCGCATCCAGTCGCGCTGCATGACGTCGAGGATCTCCTCGGCCACCAGGATGCCGCCGTAGGCGGATTCGGCGCCGGCGAGCGTCTTGAACAGCCGGCCGAGCTGGGCGATGAGCCGCGGCGGCAGGTAGGCGGGGACCTCCATCTTCGCGCACGCGCGGGCGAACATGATGGAGTGCCTGCACTCGTCGGCGATCTCGGTGAGGGCGAACTGGAACTCGGCGTTGGCGGGGTTCTTGACGTACTGGTCGCGCAGCACCATCTGCTGCAGGATCATCTCGAACCAGATGCCGATGCTCATCACCGAGCAGACCTCGTGCCGGGTGAGCGTGACCCGCTGCTGCTCGGTGAGCTCGTCCCACAACGGCGTGCCGTAGAGGGTGCTCCACTCCGGGTTCAGGCCGTACTCGTCCGGGGGCAGCGGCGATTCCCAGTCGACCTCGGTGGCGGGGTCGTAGGACAGGGTGGCCGCCGAGTCCAGCAACCGCTGCGACACGTCCTCGTCGGCGGCGGTGCGCTGCGCGGATTCCGCTGGTGCGCTGGTCATCGTTGACACCTCCACTGGGCCCTCCCACGGGCCGGGCCGGCTGCGGGCTGGTGGGGTGGCGGGGTCAGGCCGCCACCCCTCGTGAGACACGCTGTCATATTAGACAGAGTGTCAATAAGATGTCGAGCTGGGCACCCGATAGCGTCCTGAACTGCGCAAACCTGATCCTCGGCAACCCGGACCGCAATCAAGTCAGTCAACTGCCTTACAGTGGCGGGCGAGGCCGACGAAGGGAACGCTCCGATGTCCGTCCTGTCCCGCCCCGCGCTCGCGGTCCTCGCCGCGAAGGCCATGCAGCTCGCCACCGCCCGGGTCCGCGCACCGCGCGACCGCTTCCCCGAATTCCCCGCCCGCACCTCGGAGATCACCGTCCCGACCGCCGCGGGTCCGGCCCGCGCCGTGCTGTACCGGCCCGAGGAGACCGGGGAACCGGCGCCGCTGCACGTCAACCTGCACGGCGGCGGCTTCGTCATGAGGCTGACCGACATGGACGACCCGCTGTGCAGGCTGCTCGCCGCGAGCGCGCGGGTGGCGGTGCTCAACGTGGACTACGCGCTGGCGCCGCAGCACCCGTTCCCCACCCCGCCGCACCAGGCCTTCGAGGTGGTGCGCTGGGCCGCCGAACACGGCGAGCGGCACGGCTGGGACGGCTCCCGGCTGTCGGTCGGCGGGCAGAGCGCCGGTGGCTCGCTCACCGCCGCGGTCGCCCGCCAGGCCTTCGAGCAGGGCGGGCCGCCGATCGCGCTGCAGGTGCTGCACTACCCGGCGCTGGACCTGGTCACCCCGTTCCGGGACAAGGGTTCGCCGCTTCCCAAGCCGATGCTGCGCCCCTGGATGGCGGAGGTCTTCAACGCCTCCTACGTCCGGGACCGGCGGTGGGCCGGGGACCGGCTGCACTCCCCCGCCGCGCCCGGCGACACCACCGACCTCACCGGCATCGCGCCCGCGCTGGTCATCACCGCCGAGCACGACGTGCTGCGCGGCGAGGGCGACCGCTACGCGGAACGGCTGCGCGCCGCGGACGCACTGGTGCACCACCACCTGGTCACCGGCGCCGATCACGGCTACGACGTCCGGGACCAGGACCGGGCCCGCGCGCGCTACGAGCTGATCGCGCGCCACGTGCGGGAGGCGCTGCACCCGCAGCAGGACGCGCGCTGACACCGGAAACCGCCCCGAACCAGGAGAACGCGATGACCCCGCTGTCCCCCGAGTCCACAGTGGCCGAATGGCTCGACCACCCCGCGGGCGGCCCGATCCTGCGCCGGATGCTCGCCGAGAACGGGCAGAGCGCCGGGACGCTGCGCGCCGTGCGGCGGTTCCGGATGAGCAGGCTCGTCGCGCTCAGCGGCGGGCGGCTCAGCGCCGAGGAGGTGGAACGGCTCGCCGCCGAGGCGAACGCGACCGCGCCCGGCGACGCGGCCGACGTCCCCGGCTCGGCCGACGTTCCCGGCGCGCCCACCACCGCGCCACCGCCGCGACCGGAATGGCGGGAGCGCTGCACGCCCGGCCGGTTCACCGGCAGCACCGTCGTCATCACCGGCGCGGGCTCCGGCATCGGCCGCGCCACCGCCTCCCGCGTCGCCCGCGAAGGCGGCCGGGTCGTGGCCGCCGACCTCGACCGGGACCGCCTCGACGCGCTGGCCGCCGAGCTCGACGAGCAGGCCGGGCACGCGGGGCACCCAGGGCATCCAGGTCCCGGACACGAGATCGTGCCGGTGCGCGCAGACATCACCGACCCCGATGGGATCGCGGCGATCGTGCAGGCCGCCGACGGCAGGGTCGACGCGCTCGCCAACATCGCCGGGATCACCGACGGGATGGTGCCGCTGCACGAGGTGGACGACGAGCTGTGGCACCGGGTCTTCGAGGTCAACCTGCACGGCATGTTCCGGCTGACCCGGGCGGTGCTGCCGCTGATGCGGGCCGCCGGCCGGGGTTCGATCGTCAACGTGTCCTCGGAGGCGGCGCTGCGCGGCTCGACGGCGGGCGCCGCCTACACCGCGTCGAAGCACGCGGTGGTCGGGCTGACCCGCAGCGCCGCGTTCATGTACGGCCCGGACGGGATCCGGGTGAACTCGGTGGCGCCGGGCGGGGTGGCGACGGGCATCGAGGGCGCGATGAACTCGGCGCTGGGCCGGGAGCGGATCGAGCCGACGCTGGCGGCACTGCCGGACATCGCCGAACCGGAGCACGTGGCCGCGTCGATCGCGTTCCTGCTCAGCGAGGACTCGGTGAACATCAACGGCGCGCTGCTGCCCTCGGACGGGGGCTGGTCCGTCCAATGAGGACGATCAGATGCCTCGCACCGGCAGCGCCTTGCATTCAGTCAACTGACTGAATTAGTCTTGTCGGCACCACCTCCCACCACCAGGAGCCCGCGTGAGCCAGCCAGCCCCGCCGAACGACTCGGCGATCTCCACCCGCCGCACCGGGTTCGGCCCGGCGCCGGACGTCGCCGCGCTGCGCTCGCACGACGGGATCACCCGCATCCGCACCCCGTTCGGCCCGTCCGCCTGGCTGCTCACCCGGCACGCCGATGTGCGCCGGATGCTCGGCGACGCCGAGACCTTCCGCAACGGCTGGGGACCCGAGGACCTCGACGGCGGGCGGCGCGACCCGCGGCAGCTCTCCGGTGAGCGCAGCGGCAACCTGCTCGCGCTCGACCCGCCGGACCACACCCGGCTGCGCCGGATGCTCACCCCCGAGTTCACCGTCCGCCGGATGCGGCGCCTCGAACCGCGCATCACCGAGATCGTCGACGAGCACCTCGACGACCTCGAACGGCACGGGCCGCCCGCCGACCTGGTCTCCCGGTACGCGCTGCCGATCCCCTCGCTGGTCATCTGCGAACTGCTCGGCGTCCCGCCCACCGACCGGCCCGAGTTCCAGGAGCGCACCAGCCGCCAGCTCGACACCACCCTGCCCGAGGAGGAGAAGGTCGAGCTGTCCCGGCAATCCCTCGCCTACATGAGCGGACTCGTCGACCGGGCGCGGCAGGACCCCGGCGAGGACCTGCTCGGCATGCTGATCCGGGACCACGACGCGGAGTTGAGCAACGCCGAGCTGATCGGCATCGGGAACCTGCTGCTCGTCGCCGGGCACGAGACGACCTCGAACATGCTCGGCCTCGGCACGCTCGCCCTGCTGCGCCACCCCGAACAGCTGCGGCTGGTGCGCGACGAACCGGACCACGTCCCGGGCGCCGTCGAAGAACTGCTGCGCTGGCTCAGCGTGGTGAACAGCGGGTCGCCGCGGATGGCGACCCGGGACGTGGAGTTCGCGGGCGCCGCGATCCGCCGCGGCGACCTCGTGTCGTTCAACCTGCCCGCGGCCAACCGCGATCCGGAACTGCTCGACGATGCGGAGCGACTGGACGTGGCGCGGTCCGCGAGCCCGCACGTCGGTTTCGGGCACGGCATCCACCACTGCATCGGCGCTCCGCTCGCGCGGATGGAGATGCGCATCGCGTTCCCCGCGCTGCTGCGCCGATTCCCCGAGCTGCGGCTGGCGATCCCGGACGACGAGGTCCCCTTCGCCACCGACCACGCCATCTACGGGCTCAAGGAGCTCCCGGTCGCCTGGTGATCGACCGCCGACCCGCTCCGCTCGGCACGTCGCGCCTCCAGTCGGCCGCGCGTCGAAGAGGGGCCGAGCACCTGAGCGACCGGCACCGCCGGTCCTCCGCGCGAGGAGGGCGCCGAGGTTCCGCCGCCTGACGCGCCCAGCGGGGACATCGGCAGTGGCGCTAGCGGGCGGCGGCCACCAGGTCGGTGATCGCCACCTCCAGATCGGGCGGGCGCAACGGGTTGACGCTCACCCAGCCGCCCGCCGAGCCGATCCGCAGCCGCCCGACCGGACCGTCCACCCAGGACAGTTCGGTGCGGTCCCGGACCGCGCCGGACCGGTCGCGACGGGCGGCGCCGAGCTGGCCGCGCCCGGTCACCACGGGCAGCACCCGGACGAGCTGGTCCAGCTGCGCGGGATCGCCGCCGCAGTCCCGCACCAGTTCCCGGAGCCGGCGCACCCGCTCCGCGTCCCGGTCCACCTCGGCGAGCACCGCCACCGCCCCGTGCACCGCCCGCGCGGGCAGCGTGATCGGCATCGTGCGGGCACCGCCGAGCTTCGGCAGCGCGCCGAGCAGCACGCGGGCCAGCTCGTCCTGCCCGATCCGGCGCACCACCACCAGGTCGGCCGGCCCGTCCTGCAGCGGGCGGTGGCAGAGCACCGCCCAGGACCGGTGCAGCAGCACCGCGACCGCGGTGGTGCCGTCCGGGCCGGTGAGCAGCAGGTCGACGGTGGCGCGGTGCTCGCGCAGCGCGTCCACCAGGTCCGCGGCCGCACCGGTGGGCCCGGACGCGTCGGCGAGCCCGCGCGCCGCGAGGGTCCGGCCTGCGGTGTGCAGCAGCACCTCCCGCTCCCCGGCGATCCGGCCGAACGACGGCACCTGCAGCGGGAACGGGCAGGGCACCCCGGCGTGCGTGGCGAGCAGGTCCAGCTCCACCAGGCCGAACCGGACGTCCGCCGCGGTGGCGATCACGACCCGTCCTCCGCGGCCGCGCGCAGCATCCGACTCGCCTCCGCCTCGCGGTCCCGGTAGCCGGTCACGGTGCGGCGCAGCGCGGTGTGGAACTCGTCGACGCCGGTGTCGGCGGTGCCGACCTCCCCGGCCAGGCCGGACTCGCCCGCTTCCGCCCGCAATCGCATCGCCAGGTGCAGCGCCGGGGGTGCCGTGCCGAGCATCGGCAGCCGCTGCGCCAGCTCACCCGCGGTGCGCACCAATCCCCTGGTGCCTTCGCCGATCGCGGTGAGCGCGGTGACCTGCGCGTCCAATTCCTCCGGCGCCAGCTGGAAACCGCGGCCCGGAACATCCCCAGTGGTCATGCTCGATCCTCACTCCCCGATGACCGGGGGCATCACCGGCTCGTCCACGTCGAAGAGCCGCTGGTCGACGACGGGCAACCGGTTGCGGTGCTCGCCGGACTCCTCCTCCCGGCCCCGGGATCCCACCCCGGCCGGACCCATGCCGCCGCGCCCGCCGGACCGCGCCGCGGAGGAGGCGCCGGGCACGGCGCCGCCGAACCGCCCGGCGTTGCCACCGATCCCGGCACGCCCGCCGGGAGCGAGCGCCGCGTCGAGCGGTCCGCTGCCGACGAGCTTCCCCCACGGCACGCCGCCGAGCCCGCCGCCCGCACCGGTCGCGGCACCGGCGCCGCCCGCGAACCCCGCCGCCGTCGTCGCCGCGGGTGCCCCCGCCTCGGCCGCACCCCCGGAGCCGGCCGAGGCGGAGGGGATGTCGCGGCTGCTGCCCGCGAGGCTCTGCTCGTAGCGCTGCATCACGTGCACCGCCTGCGCCTTCTGCTCGGCGGCCGCCACACCGGCGAGGAACGCGCTGCCCGCCCCGCCCGCGATGCCGCCGACGGCGGCGCCCATCATCGCGCCCGGCCCGGCGCCCACTCCCGCGGCGCCCGCGCCGAGCGCCCCGCCGACGACGGTGCCGACCGCGGTGCCCGCGGCCGATCCGGCGGAACCGGCGGCGACCGGGTCGATGCCGGGCTGCGGCATCTCGTTGCGCGCCGATTCGAGCGCATCTCCCGCGTCCCGCGCCGCGCGCCCCACCGCGCCCGCGCGGGTGCCCGCGGCTCCGGTCCGCTCGCCGAGGTCGCCGAGCGCTCCCGAGGCCTGTCGGGCCGCGTGCCCGTCCCAGTTCCGCTCCAGCGCGCCCCGCTGGTCGCGCAATCCGTCGGCGTGGCCGCTGAGCTCGGTGCCGTGGCGCTGCCACTCGTCGGCGACCTGGGCGACGTCCCCGACGTCGGCGCCCTGCCACAGCATGTCGTAGAGCTGCTGGTGCGAGTACGCGTTCCAGTTCGTCCCGCCCTCGGCGAGCGGCGAACCGAAGTAGCCCTCCCACACGTTGCGCAGCGCTTCGACCAGCGGCCGCGCCAGTTCCCCCACCGGTCCGGCCTGCGCGAGCACCGCCACGGCCGCGTCGGCGAGGTCCTGCACCCCGTCCGAGGCCGTGCTGATCAGCTCGTCGGCACCGTTGTCCGCCATGTCCCGTTCCATTCCCCCAGGCGTGCGTGGAAAGCGACGGGGACGAACCTAGGCGGCGCCGATGATTTTTCGATGAAGTGCCCGGCCGCCGGTCACGCCGGAGCGCGCTCCAGCAACGCGAGGACGTCCGCCGAGCGACCGGTTTCGCCGAGCACCGGGAAGATCGACCGGACCTGTTTTCGGCCGGGTCAGCCGACCCGGATCACGCGGCGGCACGATCGACCGCCTCCGGCCCGGGACGACTCGCGGATCAATCCAGGTCGCAGCTGCGCAGCGCCTCGCGGGCGGCGTCGCGCTCCGCGGTGCGCCCGGCGACCTCGGCGAGCGCCACCGCCGCCGCCAGGTGCTCGCGGGCCTCGTCGCGCAACCCCGCCAACAGGCAGGTCCGGCCGAGCCGGTCGCGGATCTCGACCTCCATCGAGGCGTGCCCGCGCGCCGGGAACAGCTCCAGGGCGCGCCGTTGGGCGGCGAGCGCGGCGGGGAGATCACCGCGCCCCCGCTCGGCCGAGCCGAGCCGGGTGAGGCTGGAGGTGAGCAGCCCCGGATCGGCCGAGAGCTCGGCCAGGTCGACGGCCTCGCGCAGCGCCTCCGCCGCCACGTCGAACTCGCCCAGCGCCAGCCGGACGCTGCCGGTGTGGCACCGCGCCCTGCCCATCATCGCGGTGCTGCCGAGCTTCTCCCCGAGCGCGTGCAGGTCCGCGAACCAGCGCAGCGCCACCTCGTGCTCCCCGCCGAGGTGCCGCAGGTAGCCGATGACCGAGCCCGCGCGCTCCACCAGCCGGTCGTCGCCGAGCTCGGTGGCGGTCCGGACCGCCTCGTCCAGCGCGGCGAGACCGGCGTCGCGGGCATCGGACATCGCGGTGGCCATGCCGATCCCCACCTGCGCGCGGGCCTCCTCCGCGCGGTCCCCGCGGCGGCGCGCGGTGGCCGCGGCGTCCTCGAACAGGGTCAGCGCCTGCGGGTACCGGCAGCGGGCGATCTCGACGGCGCCGAGGCTGGAGCGCAGCGCGGCGGGCATCCGCTGGTCGGTGGCCGCGGGCAGGTGGTCCAGCGCGATCCGCACCGCGCGGTGGCACTCGTGGGCCCTGCCCCGCGGCAGCAGCTGGTCCACGACGGCCTCCGCGATCCAGCAGGCGTGGTCGACGTGTCCGGTGGCGACCGCGTAGGCGACCACGTCGGACAGGTCCCCCGCCGAGTCCAGCCAGTCCGCCGCCTCCCGCATCCCGCGGAACGGTGCCGGGGCGGCGGGGACCGCCTCGCCCGCACAGCGCGCCGCGGCCAGGTGCAGGTCCAGCAGCCGCCCGGCGGCCGCGGTCGTCTCGGCCGGCGCACCGGCGGCGAGGCGGCGGGCGAACACCGCGACCAGGTCGTGCAGCCGGTACCGGCCGGCGACCGGCTGCTGCACCAGGTTGGCGTCGACGAGGTTCTCCAGCATCCGCAGCGCCTCCGCGGGCTCGCGGTCCAGCATGGCGGCGACCGCGATGCAGTCCACTTCGGACGCGGGAGCACTGCTCAGCGCGCGGAAGGCGGCGCGCTCCGCGACGGGAATCCGCCGGTACGACAACAGGAAAGCGGCTTCGACGCTGCGGTCGCCCGCGGTGAGCTCGCCGAGCCTCGCCTCGTCCCCGACGAGCCGCGCCACCAGATCACCCGCGGTCCACATCGGACGGTTCTGCAGCCGGGCACCCGCGATGCGCAGCGCCAGCGGCAACCGCCCGCACAACCGCGCCAGTTCCTCGACCGCGGCGCGTTCCTGCTCGTCGCGCGGTTCTCCGATGACGCCGCCGAGCAGCCCGCGCGCCGCAGCCGCGTCCAGCGGGCCGAGCGAGAGGTGGTGCGCCGCGTCGAGCCCGGCCAGCCTGCGGCGGCTGGTCACCAGCACCCGGCTGCCGGGCCCCGCGGGCAGCAGCGGCCGCACCTGCGCGGCGCTCGTCGCGTCGTCGAGGACCAGCAGCAACCGCAGCGGAGCCGTCGCCGCGCGCCAGGAAGCCGCCAGCTCGTCCACGTCGTCCGGGATGGTGCCGTCGTCGATCCCGACGGCGCGCAGCAACCGCCGCAGCACGCGTTCGGGCGGCAGCGGTGCGCGGTCCTCGCGGTGGCCGTGCAGGTCCACGAACAGGCAGCCCGCCGGGCAGTGCGCGCGCAGCGCGCGGGCGGCGGTGACGGCCAGCGCGGTCTTGCCCGATCCGGCGACGCCGTCCACCGCGGCGACGGGCACCGCACCGGGAACGGTACCGGTGAGCAGCGCGAGCTCCTGCTCCCGGCCGGCCAGCGGCCCCACGTCGACGGGCAGTTCGTCGCGGGCGGCGGGGCGGGCCACGACTGCCGGGCGCCGCGGGGTGAGCGCCGCGTCGTCGTCGAGCAGCACCGCCCGCTGCACCCGCTGCGCTACCGCGCCCGGCTCGACGCCGAGGTCGGCCACCATCCGCTCCCGCAGGTCGGTGAACACCGTCAGCGCGTCCGCGCGCCGGCCGCTGCCGTGCAGCGCCCGCATCAGCAGCACCGCGAGCGCCTCGTCGCCGGGGTGGTCGACGACGAGCGCCGAGAGCGCACCGACCGCGTCGACGTGCCTGCCCAGCTCCAGCAGGCATTCCGCCCGGCGCCGCGCGAGCGCGATGCGGTGCTCCGCCCACTCGCGCCGCCGGGCCGCGGCGAACGGGCCGGGCAGGCCGGGCAGGGGTTCGCCGTCGAACAGGGCGAGCGCGTCCGCGCAGCTGCGCGCCGCGGTCTCCGGGTCCCCGGCCTGCTGCGCGCGGTGCGCCGCGGCGGCCAGCTCGTCGAGCCGCGCCGAGTCCAGCACCACCCCGGCGCCGTGGAACCGGTAACCGCCCCGGTCGGCGCTGATCACCGGGTCCCGCTCGGTGGCACCGAGGATCTTGCGCAGCCGGTACACGTAGCCGGGCACGACCTTCGGCCCGGTCCCCGGCGGTTCGTCGCCCCAGACCGCGTCGAGCAGCCGCTGCCTGCTGGTGGTCACGTCCGGGTGCAGCAGCAGGCGCACCAGGAACGCCTGCTGGCGCACCGGCCCGAGATCGAGCGGCACCGCACCGCGCCAGGCCCGCAGCGGGCCGAGGACGGTGAAGCCGAGCCCGGTGCCGGGCACCGGACGATCGCCCTCCCGCTCCGCCGACATGATCCGGAGCTTACGGGCCCGCCGTCCGCCGGAGGCCCGGTTCACCGGCACAGCCCCGGCGTTCAGCGCACCTCGCCCAACCGCCGGTCCCGCACGGCCCGCTCGCACGTTCGCCGTCCGCCGAGCCTGGCGTGCAGCGCGGTGATCGGCGCGCCGTCGTGGTGCGAGGCGAACCAGCTCCGGGTCCGACTCGGCGAGCACCTGCCGGAACCGCTGCTCGGCGAGCGGCCCGAGCCACCACCTGGCGGCTCCGCTTCACCCTCGACGGCGATCCGGTGGCGCGCGCCCGCTTCCTCGGGCCGGAGTGCGGTTGGTGCACCACTCCTGATTGGACGGTGGCGACCCGCGGCTTCTGATCTCGCCGGGGCGCGCATTGCCAACCCCGCGCAACAATGGTTAGGCTAACCTAACTAGAGCAGGACGCGGTCGATCGAGCAGGCCCGCTCGCAACCCGACGGAGGCACCATGGCGTGGAGCAGGACCCCGCAGGACATCTCGTTCAGCACCTTCGACCTGAACTGGGGTTTCCTCGCCATCCGGCCCATCGACGTGCGCAGCGACGTGACGCTGCTGCACCGGTGGCTGATCGACCCGCGCACCACGCCGCGCTCGCCGAGCCGGGTGTCCCGGGTGCGGCGGCTGCTCGAAGCGATGCTGGTGGATCCGGAACGGCGCCTGTACCTCGGGTTCCGCGACGACATCCCGGCGTTCCTGTTCGAGACGTTCCGCCCCGAGCACGATCCGCAGGCGCCGCGGCCGGGCGCGGTCGGCGTCCGCTTGCTGTCCACCCCCGGCGAGGACGAGGCGCACGGGTTCGCCACCGCGGTGCTGCGCACCATCGCCAAGCTCGTCCTCGACGACCCGGCCCACGACCGGGTCGTGCTCGAGTCCGATGTGGCCGAAGCGCGGCTGACCCGGCTCGCCGCCGGTTTCCACGCCGAGCAGCGGATCACCGCGCACGGCAGGGAGATCTTCGTGAGCACCTGCTCCCGCGCCGACCTGCGCGCCGAGTACGACCTGGAGGCCGCGGGCTGATCAGCCCGGTTCCCGGTCCAGGCCGAGCCGGGCGAGCCTGCGGGCGCGCACGTGCGGGTCCGCGCGCGGCACCGGCTCCAGGAAGATCTCGTCGAGGTCCGGGAACCGGTCGCGCAGCTCGTCGTCCAGCTGCACGCACAGCCGCTCCACGTCGCCCGCGGTGAGGCTGTCCCGGAAGTCGAGCCGGGCGCACAGCAGCACCCGGTCGGTGCCGGTCATCATCGTCATCAGCTCCACGACGGCGCTGATGCCCTCGTGCCCGTCGAGGTGATCGCGGACGCCGCGCACCAGCTTCGGACCGGCGGCGCGGCCGATCAGCAGCCCCATGTTGGCGTGGCCGAGCGCGTAGGCGACCCCGGCCAGCAGCACGCCGATCAGCAGCGACGCCACGCCGTCCCACACCCCGGAGCCGGTCAGCTGGTGCAGGCCGACGCCGGCGAACGCCAGCAGCAGCCCGATCAGCGCGGCCCCGTCCTCGAAGAACACGGTGACCACCGTCGGGTCGTCGCTGCCGCGCATCCAGCGCAGGAACGTGGTGCCCTCCGCCTTCGCCTCGGCGCGGACCTGGAGCACGGCCCGCAGCCACGAGGTGCCTTCGAGCAGGAACGCGCCGCCGAGCACCGCGTAGGCGACCCACGGCAGGGTCTGCTCGGACTCGCCGCTCGCGACGGTGCGCACGCCCTCGATGATGGCGAACACCCCGCCGGAGACGAAGATCGACACGGCGGCGATCAGCGCCCAGAAGTAGCGGGCCTTGCCGTAGCCGAACGGGTGGCGCCGGTCGGCGGGGCGGGACGAGCGCCGCAACCCGGTCAGCAGCAGGCCCTGCGTGGTGGTGTCGGCCGCCGAGTGCGCCGCCTCCGCCAGCATCGCCCCGGAGCCGGTGATCAGGCCCGCCACCAGCTTGAGCAGCCCGATCGCCAGGTTCGCGCCCAGCGCGAGCAGCACCGTCGCCGTGCTCTCCCCGTTCTGCTCCTCGGCCATCGGGCGATCGTAGAACAGCCGACCGGCCGGGGACGCGCATCGCACCGCGGGCAGATCGGGTGCGCTGCTAGCGTCGGCGGATGGACATCCTGCAGTCGGTCGACGTCGAGCGGATGCGGCAGCTGCGCGCCCGGGGCGAGTTCTTCTGGCTGGACCTGACGGACCCGACCGGCGACGAGCTGACCACCGTCAGCTCCCTGTTCGACATGCACGCGCTGGCCATCGAGGACAGCCACGAGTTCGGCCAGCGCGCCAAGATCGACGAGTACGAGCACGGTTCGCTGCTGGTGTTCTTCGGCGCCGAACCCCGCGAGCACGGACGGCCCGCACTGGTCGAAGTCCACCTGCACCTGTCCGAGCAGGCGCTGATCACCGTCAAGCGGACCAAGCTGACCGCGGTGGACGACGCGGTGCGCCACCTGTCCGAGAACCCGCCGGAGCGGCTGGCCGAGGCGGTGCACGCGGTCCTCGACGCGCTCACCGACAGCCTGCTGACCGCGCTCGAAGGCTTCGACGACGACATCGACTCGCTGCACGACGCGGTGGCGCTGCAACCCACGCCCGCCACCCGCAGGCGGATCTTCGCGCTGCGCCGCCAGCTGTCCCGGATGCGGCAGGTCGTGGTGCCGCAGCGGGACCTCCTCGCGCCCGGCGGCACCGTCCTGGACGTGGTGCCCGCGCTGCGCGGTTCGGCGGCGTCCATCCGGGACGTGCACGACCACCTGGACCAGGCGACGCGGCTGCTCGGGTCCTACCGGGAGCAGCTGGCGAGCCTGCTCGACCTGTACCTGGCGGAGGTCTCCACCCGGCTCAACGAGTTCATGCGGCGGCTGTCGGTGATCGCCACCGTGTTCCTGCCGCTGTCGTTCTTCGTCGGCTTCTTCGGCATGAACTTCGGCTGGATGCAGGACCAGATCGCGCCCGCCTGGACGTTCTTCGTGTTCGGCATCGGGCTGCTGGTCGCCTCCGGCGCGGTCGTGGCCTGGTACCTGCGGCGCACCGGCACCCGCTGACCTCCGGGCCTCCACCGGGACGACGGGCTCGGCGGAATCGGCGAGTCCGCCGTTCGGGGCCGTTCCGGGCGGTAGCGTCGAACGATGCCCTTCGACGGAGCCCGGTCGGCCTCGCCGATCGACGAGACGCGGGCCTTCTACGCCCGGCGCACCCCCGGCCGCGGCCCGAGCGACGCGGACGAGCTCCGGTCGATGCGCGCGGCCGCGCCCGCTCCCACACCTTCGGACCCGCCTGCGCGGACCGAACTCGCGGCGAGCGGTGGGCATGCGGTCCCGGTCCGGGTGCAGCTGCCGCGCGCGGGTTCGCCGGCGGGGGTGCTGCTCGACATCCACGGCGGCGGCTTCTACCTGGGGTCGGCCGCCGACCACGACGTCCGGAACCAGGACCTGGCGGACGCGCTCGGCATCGCGGTGGTCGGCGTCGACTACCGGCTCGCACCGGAGGATCCGTGGCCCGCCGCACCCGAGGACTGCGCGACGGCGGCCCGGTGGCTCGTTGACCACGCCGCCCGGCGGTTCGGCACGACCCGCCTCGCGATCGGCGGGTTCTCCGCGGGCGCGACGCTGGCGATGACCACCCTCGTGCGGCTGCGCGACCGGGGAGTCGACGCGTTCGGCTCCGCCGTCCTCCAGTTCGGGACCTACGACCTGAGCGGGCGGACGCCGAGCGGGCGGTTGATCGCCGACGAGTACTTCATCGAGGCCTACGCGGGCCGCGCACCGGACCGCACTCACCCGGACGTGTCGCCGATCTACGCCGACCTCGCCGGCCTGCCACCGGTGCAGCTGATCGTCGGCGCCGAGGACGTGCTGCTCGGCGACAACCGCGCCATGGCCGCGCGGCTGGCCGCGGCCGGTGTCGACGTCGACCTGCGCGTCTACCCCGCCGCACCGCACGGCTTCACCGCCCACCCGACCCCGATGGCCGACGCCGCACGCGCCGACCTGCGGCGGTGGCTCGCCGAACACCTCACCGCGTGACGAGCGGGACCGGCGGCGCGGCGCCTCTTCGCCGGAGACCGAATCCGCTGCTCGGCGCAGGCGGAAGAATGCCGGGCCGCCGGTGCCCGTCGCCGACGTGCCGCGGGGCGGCTCGATGCGCGCTCTACCGGCGAGTGGCGGCGGCTCGGGCGTCGTGGGAGTGGATCCAGTGCAGGGTGGTGCCGATGCCGGTCAGCTGGTCGTCGCGGCGGGCCGCTTCCGCACCGTCGGGCAGGTGCAGCAGGTCGGAGGCCACCCAGGAGCTGCGCTGCACCGCGCGGGTGCGAGCGCGCCGCAGCCGGGCGTAGCGGCGCAGGGCGGTGCCGCGGTCATCGGCGCGGAGGCATTCGGCGAGGGTCACGGCGTCCTCGATGGTCTGGTTCGCGCCCTGCCCGTGGTGCGGCAGCATCGCGTGCGCCGCGTCGCCGAGCAGCACCGCGCCGCCCCGGTACCAGCGGTTCAGCGCCCGCTGTCCGAACAGCGCCCAGCGCTGCGGCAGCGAGGTTCGCTCGACCAGTTCCCGCACGCCCGGGTGCCAGTCCGCGAACCGGTCCCGGATCTTCGCCACCGGCACGTCCTCGGTCCAGCCCGGCGCGGACCACTGCTCGGGTTCGTGCACGACGGCCAGGAAGTTCACCGTGGAGCCGTCGCCGATCGGGTAGTGCAGCAGGTGCGCTCCCGGGCCCATCCAGAACTGGATGGCCTGCGGATCGGGCAGCGACGGCAGCTGCTCGACCGGCACCAGTCCGCGGAATCCGCTGGTGCCCGAGTAGGTGGCGGGGTCCTCGCCGGTCACCCAGCGCCGGACGGCGGAGTGCACGCCATCGGCGCCGACGACCACCTCGGCTTCGGTGGCTGATCCGTCGGCGAATTCGAGGCGGTGGCCGGAACCGGACGCGGAGATCCCGACCAGCCTGCGGCCGAGCCGGACCCGGCCCCCGCATTCCGCGGCGAGCAGTCGTTGCAGGTCGGCGCGGTGCACGCCGTAGTACGGGGCGCCGAAGCGGCGTTCGTAGTCGGCGGCGACCGGGTGGTCGTGCACCCGGGCACCGCTGTCCCAGCGCCGGTAGATCAGCTCGGTGGGCACCGCGCCGCAGCGGGCCAGCCCCTCGCCCAGGCCGAGCTCGCGCAGCACCCGGGTGCCGTTCGCGGACAGCGCCACGGCCGCGCCGACTTCGCGCAGCTCGGAGGCCTGCTCGTGCACTTCCGCGTCCACTCCGCGCCGCCGCAGCGCCAGCGCGAGCGTGAGCCCGCCGATCCCGCCGCCGATGATCGCGACCGGTGCCGCCATCGTCCTGCCACCCCGATTCCCACAAGATCGTTCGTGTACGTACGGACACTGCGGAGCATCTGCCCGATCGCCCACCCGGTCAAGACCCCTTGGACGCCCGTCACAACGCCCGCCTCCCGAACCCGGCACCCGGCCCCGCTGACGGAGGAACCCGCGAGCCCGCCCGGAACCACCGGCGGGTTCAGGGCGATTCCCCTGCGAGGAAGCCGGTTCCACCGCATCCGGGCGCGGCAGGGAAGAGCGCGGCCGCCCCCGAAGGGTCGGACGGCGAAGAACCACCGAACGCCGGCCCTCGAACCCCGCTGCACGCTTCCCGTCAGGCGAACTCGGCGACCCACAGCTGCATGCCGTCGTCGAGCGCGAGCCTGTGCAGCACCGCGTCGGCGGAGGCGGCGGAGACCGGTTCCCCGAACACCACGTCCTGCATCGCGCACATCGCCCGCACGTCCGGCTCGGCCGTCACCCGGCGCAGCGCGACGCCCGCGGGCAGCGGCACATCGGCGATGAGCGACCGGACCGCGCCGAGCATGATGGATTCCGGCGGATCCGGGATGAATCCGGCCGCGAGCAGGGCGTCGTGCAGGCCGGGCGCGCGGTCGTGGCCGCGGGTCTTCCACTCGACGCGCTCGATCGCCGGGTCGGCCCGGTAGTGCGCGAGGACCTGGTCGACCAGCCGCCGCACCTGTTCGGCGTCGGCGCCGCCGAGGTCGCGGTAGGTGACGAACCCGCGCCCGCCCGCGTAGGTGGCCAGCCGC
Organism: Saccharopolyspora sp. MMCC62; assembly: GCF_057736575.1. NCBI lineage: Bacteria > Bacillati > Actinomycetota > Actinomycetes > Pseudonocardiales > Pseudonocardiaceae > Saccharopolyspora > Saccharopolyspora sp. MMCC62. Next base: position 89,655 of record NZ_JBYKCM010000007.1, read on the forward strand.
AGCGGGCCGAGCCGGGTCACCGCCGATGCGCCGGGGATCTCCGCGTCGGTGCGCAGCTGGTCGTCGTAGGCCGCGAGCAGGGTCGCCGAATCGTCCACGCCGATCATCTTCGGCGGCGCGACCGGGGCGGACAACCGGTTTTGCGCGCGGCGGCGCGGTTCCCGGGACGGGCTGGACGGTTCCCCGGACCCGGCTGGACGGTTCCCCCGGGCCCAGCCGGACGGTTCCCCCGGGCCCAGCTAGACGGCCCCCGGGCCCGACCGGACTGCCGCTCAAGGACCGGCCGAACGATCCCCGGGGACCGGCGGCGCGACCGCCCGCTCCCGGACACCACGGCCCCGGAGGCCGGGAGACGCCCGCTGAACGGCCGACACGGTCACTGTTCGCACCCAAGTGGACCGTTCGTTCACTTACCGAACACCCCATTCGGAGTAGCTCGCATCCACCCCGGGGCCGTGTCAAGGATCGGGTTCCCGATACATCCTCGGAAAAACCCCTCGACGCGAGTCTTGACGCGGCGAAATCCCCGGGTCCACAATACGCTCGTTCCGTTCATATATTGAACGTTCTGTTCCTAGAACGAACACCTGAATCCCCTCCCGCGGTGCGCGCCCCCGGGCCACCACCGCGACCCCGCCCTGCCCACCGGCACGAACGCGCCCGGTCCGCCGAGCGCCGCACCGACGACGAATGGAGTGCAGAACCGTGACCGAAGAAACCGACGTCATCGTGGTCGGTGGCGGTGTCTCCGGCCTCATCGCGGCTCGCGAGCTCAGCGGGCGCGGGCTGCGGGTCACCGTGCTGGAGGCCAGGGACCGGCTCGGTGGCCGGGTGTGGACCGACCACCGGCTCGGCCGCGACCTGGAGATCGGCGGCACCTGGCTGCACTGGGTGCAGCCGCACGCGTGGGCCGAGGTCAGCCGCTACGGCCTGGAGGTCACCCGCGGGCCGCGCCCGGAGGAGGCCTACTGGCTGGCGGGCGACGAGGTGCGCACCGGCGACCTCGACGAGTTCATGCGGCTCATCGACCCGGGGATGCGGCGGCTGCTGGACGAGACCATGCGGCGCATCCCCCGCCCCGACCGGCCCGCGGCGGGCGCCGAGATCGCCGAGGTCGACGGGTTCAGCGTCCAGGACAAGCTCGACGAGCTCGACCTGCCCGTCGAGGAGTACCGGGCGAACGAAGCCGCCTGGGTCGGGCACTTCAACGCCCCGCTGCAGGACGGCGCGTTCACCGCCGCGCTGCGCTGGACCGCCGCCACCGCCGGATCCTGGCACCTGATGCACGAGGCCTCCGCCGTGTTCCGGCTCGCCGCCGGGACCAAGGCGCTGGTCTCGGCGATCGCCGCCGACGCCGACGCGGACATCCGCACCGGCACCGAGGTCCGGCGGATCGAGCACGACGCCGACGGCGCCACCGTCACCACCGCCGCGGGCGACCGGCTCCGGGCGCGCCGGGTGGTGCTGACGCTGCCGCAGAACATCCTCGGCGAACTGGACGTCTCCCCCGCCCTGTGCGCCGAGAAGCGCGCCGCGACCGAAGAGCGGACCGCATCGCGGGGCGTGAAGGCGTGGATCCGGGTCCGCGGCCCGATCCGCCCGTTCTTCGCCTACTCCTCCGCCGAGCACCCGCTGTCGGTGGTGCGCACCGAGTTCAACGGCGAAGAGGACGCGGTGCTGGTCGCCTTCGGCGCCGACTCGGAGCGGATCTCCCCGAACGACATCGACGCCGTGCGCGCCGCACTGCGCGTGTGGCGCGACGACCTCGACGTGCTCGAGGTCTCCGGGCACGACTGGATGGCCGACCCGCACTCGCGGGAGACCTGGCTGATGCAGCGGCCGAACCAGCTCACCCGGTACTTCGAAGCCCAGCGGCGCCCCGAAGGCGCCCTCCACTTCGCGGGCGGCGACGTCGCCTCGCTGTGGGCGGGCTTCATCGACGGGGCCGTCGAGAGCGGCCTGCGCGTGGCGCGCGAAATCGGCAGCGACCTGCGCTGAAACACCCATGACCCGCACCGGAAGAGGAGGCACCACCATGGCACCGTCGACTTCGATCATCGAGCCGCGCCAGTTCCGCGACGTGATGGGACATCTGCCCACCGGCGTCGTCGTCGTGGCCGGTCGCGACCACGAGCGCGGGATGCCCGCCGGGCTCGTCGTCGGCACCTTCCAATCGCTGTCGCTGGACCCGCCGCTGGTGTGCTTCAGCGTCGCCACCAGCTCCCGCAGCTGGCCGAAGATCCGCCCGAGCGGCTTCTTCAGCGCCAGCGTGCTCACCGACGGGCAGGACGCGGTGTGCCGCGCGATGTCCGGCAAGCAGGAGGACAAGTTCGCCGAGGTGGACTGGCAGGAATCCGTCGACGGCAGCCCCCAGATCATGGGCGCGCACGCCTGGATCGACTGCCGCACCGTGCAGGAGCTCGAAGGCGGCGACCACCTCATCGTGATCGGCGAGGTCCGCGGCATGGCCACCGGGAGCGGTGACCCGCTGGTGTTCCACCGCGGCAGGTTCGGCGGCTACCGCGAACCCCTGCACGCCTGATCGTTGCCCGGCACCGCCGGGTCCTCTCCCGCTTGATCGTTCCCCCGGCACCGCCGGGCCCTCTCCCCGCTACCGGACGGGCCGTCGCGCGACGCCCCGCTCCCCGGCACGCCTCCTCCCCCGCGATCGCATTGGAGCCGATGATGTCTCGCCGCATTCGACTGTTCGCCTTCGACTTCCAGGGCCCGGCGCACCTGTCCGCGGGGCTCTGGCGGCACCCCGCCGACCAGAGCTCGCGCTACAAGGACGTCCGCTACTGGACCGAGTACGCGAAGATGCTGGAAGAAGCCCGCTTCGACGGCGTGTTCTTCGCCGACAACGCCGGGTACCACGACATCTACGAGGGCAGCGCCGCCGGCGCGCTCGCCGACGCGGCGCAGCTGCCCGCGAACGACCCGGCACTGGTGATCTCGGCGATGGCCGCCGCCACCGAGCACCTCGGGTTCGGGCTCACCGGATCGACCACCTACGAGCACCCGTACGCGCTGGCCCGGAAGTTCGCGACCCTCGACCACCTCACCGACGGGCGCATCGGCTGGAACCTGGTGACCTCGTACGCGGGCAGCGCGGCGCGCAACCTCGGCAACGGGCTGCTCACCCCGCACGACGAGCGCTACGACGTGGCGGCCGAGCACCTGGAGGTCTGCTACAAGCTGTGGGAGAACTCCTGGGAGGACGGCGCCGTGGTCCGCGACGTCGCGAGCGGGACGTGGGCCGACCCGGCGCGGGTGCACGACATCGAGCACCGCGGGAAGTACTTCACCGTGCCCGGTTTCGCGCTGTGCGAGCCGTCCCCGCAGCGCACACCGGTGCTGTTCCAGGCGGGCGGGTCCTCGAAGGGCCGCGCGCTGGCGGCCGGGCACGCCGAGGGCGTGTTCGTGAACTCGCTGTCCAAGACCTCGCTGCGGCGCCAGGTCGACGCGCTGCGCGCCGAGGCCGCCGCGTTCGGCCGAGACCCGCGGTCGCTGCGGGTGCTGCAGATGCTCAACGTCGTCGTCGCCCCGACCGACGAGCAGGCGCACGCCAAGCACGAGGAGTACCGCAGGCTCGTCAGCTACCGCGGCGCGATGGCCCGCTACAGCGGCTGGACCGCGCTGGACATGTCCCGGTTCGACCCGGACGTGCCGCTGCGCCACGTCAAGACCGACGCCGGGCAGACGATGGTCGACCTGTTCTCCAAGCTGGACCCGGACAAGGAGTGGACGCCGCGCGACATCGCCGAGTTCATCGGCATCGGCGGCAGCGGCCCCACCATCGTCGGCTCCCCGCGGACCGTCGCCGACGAGCTGCAGAGCTGGATCGACGAGGCCGACATCGACGGCTTCAACCTCGGCCACGCGGTGAAGTACCAGGACATCGCCGACTTCGCCGAACTCGTCGTTCCCGAGCTGCAGCGCCGCGAGGTGATGTGGACCGAGTACGAGGGCCGCACCCTGCGGGAGAAGCTCTACGGCCCCGGCACCGTGCGCCTGCCCGCCGACCACCCCGGCCGCCGGGCCGGCCACACCCAGCTCGCCGCCGCGATCTGACCACCGGAGGAGGAATTCCGTTGCACGACCAGGACATCCGCGACATCGCGACGGTGCTGCGCGACGCGCGCACCAACCGGATCCCGGTGCCCGCGCCGACCGGCAAGTGGCCGGAGCTGGACGCCGACGCCGCCTTCGCGGTGCAGCGGCACAACGCCGAGCTGGCCGTCGCGGGCGGCGACCGGATCGTCGGCTACAAGCTCGGCAACATCGCCAAGGCCATGCAGGCCGCGTTCGGGCTGGACCGGCCGGACTACGGGTACCTGCTGGCGAGCGGGTTCGCGCCCGAGGGCGTGCCGATCGGGCGGGACCGGTTCATCGCCCCGTTCGTCGAGCTGGAGCCCGCGTTCCTGCTCGGGTCACCGCTGCGCGGGCCGAACGTGACGGTCGCCGACGTGGTCCGCGCCGTGGACTGCGCGATGCCGGCCATCGAGATCATCGATTCGCGGGTGCAGGACTGGGCGATCTCGCTGCCGGACACCGTGGCGGACAACGGTTCCACCGGGGCGGTGCTGCTCGGCGGGACGCCGCGGCGGCTCACCGAGCTGCGGCTGAGCGACACCCGGGGCGCGCTGCGGCTCGACGGCCGCGAGGTGATGGCGGGCAACACCCGCAACATCCTCGGCAACCCGCTGGCCGCGACGGCGTGGCTGTGCAACCGGCTGGCCGACTACGGCATCGGGTTCGAGGCCGGGCAGGTCGTGCTGCCGGGCAGCTGCCTGGAGGCGGTGCGGGTGGACCGGGCCGGCCACTGGGCCGGTGAGTTCACCGGCTGGGGGACGGTCGAGTTCGAGATCACCGAGTGACCTCCGCGCAGGTGACGGCGGGGTTCCGGGGCGCACCCGGAACCCCGCCGCACGCGCTAGTCCTGGTCCGCGGTGGAGATCCCGGTCAACGCGCGGCCGGTCGTCTCCGGCGCCAGCACCTGCGAGACGACGGCGCCGACCACGCAGATCCCGGCCGCGACGAGCATCGTGGTGGCGGGTCCGAGGTCCTGCATCGACCACGGGAACAGGAAGGTGCCGATCGCGGCACCGACCCGGCTGACCGCGGTGGCGAACCCGGTGCCGAGGCCGCGCAGCTCGGTCGGCAGCACCTCGCCCGGGTAGACGCCGGTCAACCCGGTGCACATCGCGTTGGCGAAGGCGAACACCAGGAAGCACGCCAGCACCAGCACCGGCGGCGCCGAGGACCACAGCGCGATGACCACCAGCACCACCGCGCACACCCACTGCTGCGGGATGGTCAGCATCCGGCGCCCGACCCGCTCGATGAGCAGGCAGGCGACCACGACACCGGCCAGCGCCACCCCGTTGACGCCGATCGCGCCGACCAGCCCGTCCTCGCCGAGCCCGTAGCGGGCGAGCACGCTCGCGGAGAAGGTGGCGATGGCGAAGTACGGGGTGACGGTGCAGAACCAGAACACCGAGATGAACGTGGTGGAGCGCCAGTGCTCGCGGGAGAACAGCATGCCGAACCGGCCGGGCCGCTGCTGCTCCTCGAAGATGTCCGCGCGGTCGGCGCGGTCGGCGATCCAGGTGTCGGCGATCCGCTCGGCCTCCTCGGTGCGCCCCTTGCTCATCAGCCACCGCGGCGATTCGGGCACGCCGAGCCTGCCGAAGAACAGGATCACGGCGGGCACGGTGCTGGTGCCGAGCACGAGCCGCCAGTCCGCGTCGACCGCGGTGAGCGCGAAGCCGACGATGAAGGCGCCGACGAATCCGATGTACCAGGCCACTTCGGCGAACGACAGGCACCGGCCGCGCAGCCGTGCCGGGGCGAACTCCGTCATCAGCGGCCAGCTGATCGAGTACTCGGCGCCGATCGCGACGCCCATCAGCAGGCGAACGAGGAACAGCTGCCAGCTGGAATCGACGAAGAACTGGAGCACCGAGCCGACCACGAACAGCGCCAGGTCGAGGGTGAACATGGGTTTGCGGCCGAACCGGTCGGCGAGCCAGCCGCCGAGCGGCCCGCCCGCGAAGATGCCGATCAGCGCGGCGGCTCCGATCAGGCCTTCGCCGTACACCGACATGTGCAGGTCGGTGGTGATGGCGCCGATGACGGTGCCGACGATGCCGAGCACGTACCCGTCGATGAACATGCCGCCCGCGACGACGAGGGTCAGCCGGATCAGGAACCGCTTCCGCTCCTCCGGCGTGCGGGTGGCGGCGACTGCGGTGGTGGTCACCAGTGCGCTTCCTTCCTGGTGGAGCACCCGCGAGCGCGGTCGGTGCGCGGCGGCGGGTGCGCAGCGGTGCGGCGGCGGGCCGCACGGTCGGGGGTGAGCGCGCGGCACCGACCAGCCACAAGCGCGTTCACCATGTGAACATAACGGCCGAGGATCCTTCGCGAAATCGACGACGGAGTCAAGGATCCGCAGCGATCCTCCCGATTCCGCCCAGGTCGGCGAACCGAACAGGCCGACCCCAGAACCGGACACGACGTCCACCATGCGATCACGGAGGGTGCCGAACCGAACACCGACAGCCGCGGCACCTCGTCGTGCCCGCTCCACACCCGGAACGCCATGCCCGGAACGCCGCGCCGGACCGTACCGGTCGCCGCGCACCCGGCCGCGCCCTCCCCCCGACCCGACCAGGGGGGACGCGCCCACCACGCCACCGCGTCCACGAAGTGAACGCGGCTGTTAGGGTGGCCGCACGGCGCGGGCCGCGCGGCCCGCGAACGGGCCGAGGCGGGGAGGCGGAAGCGGTATGGGCGACGAGGACACGCCCGAACAGACCGGCATGGTCAACAAATCGGTGACCAAGGCCGTGCGCCTGCTCCGCGAGATCGCCGCCCAGCCGCGCAACGGCGCCACCGTCACCACCCTCGCGAAGGCCGCCGGGCTCAGCAGGCCCACCGCGTTCCGGCTGCTCTACAGCCTCGAACAGGGCGGGCTCGTCGACCGCATCGACACCCACTACGTCCTCGGCTGGGAACTCGCCCGGCTCGGCCGCTCCGCCGACCCGTACGCGGGCCTCGTCGCGCACGCCCAGCCGCTGCTGGACGAACTCGCCGACTCGTTCAACGAGACCGTCACCCTGTCCATCCCGAACGCGCAGGACGGGCTCGACCTGGTCGCCGAAGCCGCCGGGTCGCACGTGGTGGGCGTGCTCACCAGCAACCTCGTCGGGCAGCACTACCCGGTGCACGCCAGCTCCACCGGCAAGGTGCTGCTGGCCGACCAGCACGTGGAGAAGCTCCGCGCGACGCTGCCCGAGACGCTCGAGGCCTTCACCCCGGACACCATCACCGACCGCACCGCGCTGCTCAAGGAGCTGGAGCAGGTGCGGGAGCAGGGCTTCGCGATCATCGACAACGAGCTGGAGCACGAACTGCTCTCGCTGTCACGCCCCATCCGGGACAGTGCCGGAACGCTGGTCGCCATCCTCACCCTCAACGGGCCGCGCAGCCGGTTCGGCCGCGCCCGCATCCCCGAGGCGCTGCAGCACATGCAGCGGATCGCCGACCGGCTCACCGAGCTGTTCTGGCGCGACTCCCTCGCCGGCTGACGCCCGGTCCCCCCTTGTGGAGGTAGGGCGGGCCCTGCCACCGCGCATAGAATTGCCCGCGCTCGAGTTGTGATCGTTTCTGCACTTTCACCGAACTCAGGGGGCGCGCGTGCGGTACGGCGTGGGGATCGATCTCGGCACGTCCTTCACCTCGGCCGCGATCAGCGGCCCCGGCGGCACCCGCATGGTCCCGATGTCCCCGGCGGTGATCGTGCCCTCGGTGGCCCGCCGCGGCGACGGCGGCATCCTGCTCACCGGGGACGCGGCGGCGGATTCCGGCGGCGATCCCGCCGCCACCAGCCGGAACTTCAAGCGCCGCCTGGGTGATCCGACCCCGCTGGTGCTCGGCGGCGCCACCTACTCCCCGGCCGCGCTGATGGCCGCGCAGCTGCGGGACGTGCTCGCCACCGTCACCCGGATCTCCGGGGAACCACCGGGCTCGGTGGTGCTGACCTACCCCGCCATCTGGGGGCCGTACCGGCGCGAGCACTTCACCGAGGTGCCCCGGCTGGCTCGGGTCGCGGACTTCCGGTTGATCACCGAACCGGAGGCCGCGGCGACGCACTACGCGGGCGAACGGCGGCTCGGCGACGGGGAGACCATCGCCGTCTACGACCTCGGCGGCGGCACCTTCGACTCCACCGTGCTGCGGATGCGCGGCGGGCAGGTCGAGATCCTCGGCACCCCGGAAGGCGTCGAGCACCTCGGCGGCATCGACTTCGACGAAGCCCTGTTCGCGCACGTGGACCAGCGGCTCGACGGCGCGATCAGCGCGCTCGACCCGGCCGATCCGGCGGCCGCGGCGGCGATCGCGGCGACCAGGGCGGCATGCGTGCGCGCCAAGGAGGAGCTGTCCACCGAACCCGACGTGCAGATCGCCGTGCCGCTGCCGTCCGGGACCCGGGAGATCACCGTCACCCGCCGGGAGTTCGACGAGATGATCATGCCGTCGGTGCGGCTGACCATCGACGCGCTGCGTCGCACCACCGCCTCCGCCGGGCTGCGCGTCGAAGACCTCTCGGCGGTGCTGCTGGCGGGCGGCTCGTCCCGGGTCCCGCTGATCGCGCAGGTGGTGGAGCAGGAGTTCGGGAAACCGCTGCGGGCGACGCTGCACCCCAAGTACACCGTCGCGCTCGGTGCCGCGCTCATCTCCGGCAGGCCCGCCCCGCGAACCGAGCCCGCACCGGCGCCCGCCGCGACACCGGGTCTGGCGGATGCGCCGACGACGCGCACGCCGATCCCGCCTCCCGCGCCCAGCGCGGCGCCCGAGCAACCGACGGTGCGGGTCGCGGCACCCGCCGGGCCGCCGCCCCGCCGGAAGTGGCTGTGGCCCGCGATCGCGGCCGTCGCGGTGGTCGTCGTCGGCCTCGTCGCCGTCTTGGCCGTCGCCACCCGATCCACCGCTCCCGGCGGCCCGCTGCCGCTGTACGAAGGCGGCGCGGTCGCCGAATCCTTCGGCGGCTACCTGGGATCCGACAGCAACTGGAGCGGCATCGCCATCCCGCCGGAGGGCGTCGCGCACCCCGGCGAGATCGCGGCCACGCCCGACGGGGACGGGATGCGGGTGGTGTGGAGCGGGGATTCCACCGCGCAGGTCTACCTGCAGACCACGAATCCGGAGGGCTCGCTGGACCTGCGGCCCTACGTCGACGGCGGTGGCGCGCTGGTCTTCGAAGCACGGCTCAACGCGGAACCGGGCGACGGCGCGGCGGAGATCGCCGAGCACTGCCACTACCCGTGCGCCGGCGCGCTGCCCGCCGCGAAGCTGTTCGGGGACCTGCCGGTGGGGCGGACGACGACGGTGAAGATCCCGCTGACCTGCTTCACCGCGGCGGGCCTGGATCCGGAGCGGGTGAACACGCCGTTCCTGGTCTCCGCCCAGCGGCGCCTGGACGTCACCTTCTCCGAGGTGCGCCTGGAACCCGACACGGCGGAGGACCCGGACACCAGACCCTGCACGTCCATCCGCTGACGCCCCGGATGAGCCCCGCCGAACGACCAGCGGACCCGGTGATCTCCCTCGACCGCGCGGCCGATCTCTCGGCTACGGAACTGGCGGAGCTGACGGCGCTCCGCCACGCGGTGTACCCACCGGCGGACGAGGCGGACTGGGCGGGCGCGGATCTGGAATGGGCGGGGGCGCACTGGCGGGTGCGGGTCCGGGCGCCGGACGGCTCGCTGGTCTGCAACGTCGGCCTGCTGGTGCGCACCGGCGCTGAGGCCGGCCGGGAGGTGACGATCGCCGGGGTCGGGGGTGTGCAGACGCATCCCGGGTACCGGCGCCGCGGCTACGCGCACGCCGCGCTGCGGGCGTCCGAGGAGCACTTCCGCGCCCGCGGTGACGTCGATTTCGGGCTGCTGGTCTGCGATCCGCCGCTGCTGCGCTACTACGCCGAGCTCGGCTGGCGGGAATTCACCGGGACGCTGCTGGTGACGCGGTTCGGCGAGCCGACCGAGTTCGTCCTGTCGCCGGTGATGACCCTGCCGGTGGGCGGGGCGGCTCCGGTGGACGGCGTCATCGACCTGGGCGGGCCGCCGTGGTGAGGCCGAGCACCGCGCCACCGCTGTTCGCATCGACGCCCCGAGGTGAGCGGCTCGTGCGACCGGAGTGCACGGACCGGTGGGGCGGGCACCGTCAGGGGGCGGTGCGGAGACCGGCGATGAGGACGTCGACGAGGCGGCGGGCGTCGTAGCGCGGGTCGCCTTCCGCGCCGATGCACAGGTTCCCGACGCCGCGCATCAGCTCGATGGCCTCCAGGTCGGCGCGGATCTCCCCGGAACGCGCCGCCGCGGCGAGCAGTTCCGCGCACACCGGCAGCAACCGGTCCAGGAAGTAGGCGTGCAGCGCCTCGAACCCGTCCTCGTCGGAGCGCAGCACCCCGGCGAGCCCGTGCTTGGTGACCAGGAAGTCGACGAACAGGTTGATCCACCGCCGCAGCGCGGCGTACGGGGTCGCGCAGCTCTCCAGCAGCACCGGCCCCGCCTCGGCGCACGCTTCGATCTGGTGCCGGTAGACGGCGATGATGAGGTCGGACCGGGTCGGGAAGTGCCGGTAGATCGTGCCGGTGCCCACCCCGGCCTGCGCGGCGATGTCCCGCACCGGGGCTTCGACTCCGGAGCGGACGAACACCGCGGCGGCCGCGTCCAGCAGCGTCTTCTCGTTGCGCTGGGCGTCCGCCCGCTTGGGCCGCGCCGCGCCGTCCTCTGCGCCCACCGTGCTCCCTCCCGATGCACCCTTGCCATGCGGAACGCTGTTCCGTATAGTTTCCGGAGTGCGGTTCCGCTTGTTCCATGATGCCAGAGCCGGGTGACGACCGGAACGACTCGGCCGCACTCGACCCGACCGGAGCACGAGGCCCACGCAGGAGCGGGGTCGCGAGCCGCTCACCCGCACGACACTCCTCCGGCGCGACTCGGCACGCCTCCTTCGCAAACCCAGCACCAGCAGCACTTCTGCTCAGCGAAGCCGCCGAGCCGACCACGGCCGGGAACCGCCCGGCCGACCGGCGGCGACCCGGCCGCACCGCTGGACCGAACAGGACCTCGCACGCCCCTGCCCGAACAATCCCAGCAGCCGACCCACGACAGAAAAACGGAACATTGTTCCTCTTGATCGCCAACTTCGGAGCCACGACATGACGAACACCCCCAGCTTCGGGATCATGACCGCACCCCAGAACGTGCACCACCGCGACCTCCTCGCGGTCTGGCGCGAGGCCGACGAGATCCCCGAGATCGAGCACGCCTGGCTGTTCGACCACCTGATGCCCATCGGCGGCGACCTCAACGGCCCCGCCTACGAGGGCTGGACGGCGCTCGCCGCGCTCGCCGCCGCCACCCGGCGGCTGCGCGTCGGCGTGCTGGTGACCAGCAACCGGTTCCGCCCGCCCGCGATGCTCGCGAAGATCGCCACCACGGTGGACGTGATCTCGGACGGCCGGCTCGACTTCGGCATCGGCGTCGGCTCCCGGCCGGACCACCCGCTGGCCCGCCGCGAGTACGCCGCGCACGGGATGCCGTTCCACGACACCGCCCGCGCGGTCGGCGCGCTCGACGAGGCCTGCACCGTGATCCGGCGGCTGTGGACCGAGGACGCGCCGTTCGACTTCGACGGCGAGCACGTGCAGCTGACCGGCGCGTTCGGCAACCCGAAGCCGGTGCAGCGCCCGCACCCGCCGATCGTCATCGGCGGCCGGTCCCTCGCGACGCTGCGGATCGTCGCCGCGCACGCGGACGTGTGGAACATCCCCGGCGGCGACATCGAGGACGTGACGGCCCGCAGCGCCATGCTGGACCGCCGGTGCGCCGAGATCGGCCGCGACCCGGCGGAGATCACCCGGTCGATCCACCTGGCGGTGGACTACGAGCGGCCCGCCGCCACCCGCGACTCGATCGGCGCGGCGGTCGACGCCGGGTTCGGCCACGTCGTGCTGGGCCTGCCCGCGCCGTTCCCGCCCGGCGTCGCCCGCTGGGTCGCCGACGAGCTCATCCGCTGACCGGCCGCTCCGGCAGGAACCGGACGTGCGGATGTCCGTCCACTTCGGACACTTCGCAGCGGACGCCGTAGACCTCGGCGATGGTCCGCTCGGTGAGCACCTCCCGCGGAGTGCCCGCCGCCACCACCCGGCCGCCGGAGAGCACCGCCAGCTCGTCGCAGAACATCGCCGCCAGGTTCAGGTCGTGCAGCGCGATCACGCTGGTCACCGGCAGCCGCCGCACCAGCGCCAGCAGGTCCAGCTGGTGGGCGATGTCCAGGTGGTTCGTCGGCTCGTCCAGCACCAGCTCCCGCGGTTCCTGCGCCAGCGCCCGCGCGATCTGCGCGCGCTGGCGCTCCCCGCCGGAGAGCCCGTGCCAGCGGCGGTGCGCCAGCCCGGCCAGCCCGGTCTGCTCCAGGGCGCGGCGGACGATCTCCTCGTCCGCCGCGTCGTGCCCGCCCCAGCCGCTGCGGTGCGGGGTGCGGCCGAGCGCGACGACCTCGGCGACGGTGAGGTCCACATCGGTGCCGACCTGCTGCTCGACCACGGCGACCCGCCGGGCCAGTTCACGGCGCGGCCAGCGGTCGGTGGTGCGGTCCCCGACCACCACCGTCCCGCTCGCCGGGCGGCGCAGTCCGGCGAGCAACCGCAGCAGTGAGGACTTCCCGGACCCGTTCGGCCCGAGCAACCCCACCGTCCGGCCGGGTTCGACGCGCAACCGCACCTCGTCGAGGATCAGGGCTCCCCCGGCGGACCAGGACACGTCGTGCGCGGTCAGGCTCACGAGACCCTCCCCCGCTTCGCCAGCAGCACCGCGAACGCGGGCACCCCGACGAGGGCCGTGACCACGCCGACCGGCACCTCCTGCGGAGCGGCGATCGTGGTGGCCAGCACGTCCACCCACACCAGCAGCACCGCGCCGAGCACCGCCGTCACCGGCAGCAGCGCGCGGTGCCGCGGCCCCACCAGCAGCCGCGCCGCCTGCGGCAGCACCAGGCCGACGAACCCGATCGCGCCCGCGGCGGCCACCAGCGTCGCCGCCAGCAGCGCCGTCGCCACCAGCAGCACGATCCGCAGCCGCTGCACGTGCACTCCGAGGGAGGCCGCCGCGTCCTGGCCGAACGCGAACGCGTCCAGCGCCCCCGCGCGGGCCAGGCACAGCACCAGGCACGCCGCGCACACGATCCCGGCCAGCACCACGTCGTTCCACCGCGCCCCGGACAGCGAACCCAGCAGCCAGAACAGCACCCCGCGGGTCTGCTCCGCGTCCGCCGACGTGATGACGATGTAGGAAGTGAGCGCGGAGAACAGCTGGGTGCCCGCGACCCCCGCCAGCACCGTGTGCCCGGCCGCGCCGCCCGCGATCGTCGCCAGCAGCAGCACCAGCGCGAACGCCACCAACGCCCCCGCGAACGCGCCCGCCGTCAAACCGATGGCCCCGGCACCCAGGCCCAGCACCACCACCGACACCGCACCGGTGGAGGCCCCCGCGGACACGCCGAGCAGGAACGGGTCCGCGAGCGGATTCCGCAGCAGCGACTGGAGGACCGCCCCGCACACCCCCAGCCCGGCACCGCAGATCGCCGCCAGCAGCGCCCGCGGCAACCGCAGCTGCAGCACGATGCCCTGCCCGATCCGGGACACGCCGGTGTCCACCAGCCCGAGCCGGTGCCCCACCACGCTGCCGACGTCCGCGACCGACAGGTCCGCGGGCCCCAGGGTGACCGCGGCGGCGATCGACAGCAGCAGCGCCGGAATCCCGGCCAGCACGATGGCGGAGGCGGGCAGCCGCCCCGCCGTCACCGCTGCCGGTCCAGCTCGACGAGGCGATCCGCGAGCCGCTCGATGCCCTGCACGGTGCGGAGGCTGATGTTCAGCTCGGTTCCGGTCATGCTCAGCAGGTGGTCGTCGCGGACCGCGGCGAGCCGGGACACCGCCGGATCCTCGTGCAGGAACCGCTCCTTGGCCGCGAGCCCGTCGCCCTCGCCGTCGCGGGTGAGGTCGCCGAGCACCAGCAGGTCGGGGTCGCGGGCCAGCACGTCCTCCCAGGACACCTGCGGCCACATCGAGGTGACGTCGCCGTAGGCGTTGCGCACCCCCAGCTCCCTGGCCATGATCGCCGGAGAACCCGTGGAGCCCGCCACGTACGGGGATTCGGTGCGGGCGAACCAGAACAGCACCGAGGTGTCGCCGCGCGAATCCAGCCCGGCGACCTGCTGCCGCGCCGCCTCCACCCGGCCGCGCAGCTGCTCGGTGAGCGCCCGCCCCCGCTCGGAGACGCCGAACAGGTCGGCGATGTCCTGCACCTCCTGGTAGATGTCGGCCAGCTGCACCGGTTCCGGCAGCGGCGCCTCCTCCGGCAGGCAGTTGCTCGGCGACAGGTAGGTCGGCACGCCGAGCTCGGTGAACCGCTCGCGGTCGGCGACGCGCTCATCGGTGAACATGGCCTGGTAGCCGGCGAGCACGATGTCCGGTTCGGTGCCCAGCACGGACTCGAACGACGGGGTGTTCTCGGCCAGCTTCGGCACCCGCGCGTTCGCCGCGGCCAGCGGCGGGTCGATCGGCTCCGTCCAGGTCGCGGTTCCCACCATCCGGTCGGCCAGGCCGAGGGAGAGCATGATCTCGGTGGTCGACTGGTTCAGCGACACCGCGCGCCGCGGCGGCTCCTCGACGGTCACGTCGGCACCGCAGTTGCGCAGCGTCGTCGACCCGGCACCGGAAGAGGGGCCGGCGGCGGGGGCGGCGCAGGAGGCCAGCACGGTCGCGGTCAGCGCCACCAGTCCGGCCCGGAACGCGCGGGTACGCGAGAACGGCATGTCACGTGGTTCCTCACCCCGGACCCATGCGCGGGGCCCGGCAGGCTGCGATCCGGCACCGAGCTCGGTGTCCGGGGAGCCAGCCAGGTCTTCGGGCTCGGGTTCGCCGGGCGAGGTCCCCTTCCCGGACCGGTGGTCCAGTGGTCGCGGCCGTGCGGCCGTTCCTCGCCCATCGCCCCTACCGCTGCGCGTCAGCTCCGGCTTCCGACCGGATTCCCTGCCCTCGCGGGCGCGACTGGCTCCCGAGCACCCTAACCGGACATACCAGCCCACCATCAAGGTGATGTTCCTCGCTGCGGGCGCCGCCACTCGTTCTGCCTTCGGGAGTGAGTGGCGGAACCTCGGCGCTTTCCTCCCTGCGGGATCGTTTTCACCGGTGACTCCGCCACATGCGACAACGCCGTCCTCGCGAGGAATCAGCTGAGAACCCGCTGCGGTGCCGGTGTCCCAGGTGGTCGTCGGCTCAGCGGCTTCGCCGCCGACAGGAAAGAGGGAAGACCGTTCGGTGCTCGCTACGGCGTCAGGTCGGTCGCAGCATTTCTTGGATGTGGGCCGGTGCGGGGGTTCGGTCTTCGAAGAGGCATTGCATCTGGTAGCCGTCGGCGGTGGCGGCGAGCCGGTCCGCCGCCGGGGCGGGCAGCACTTCGGCCAGCTTGTCCCGCAGGTGGACCAGCGAGGCACGGCTCACCGCGCGGAACTCCGGGTCGCGCATCCCGAGGACGTACAGCTCGTAGGTGACGACGCTGGTGCCGCGCTCCGCGGTGAGGTGGTGGTGGATCAGCTCGGCGAGCCGGGCGACGACGGTCTCGGCGGTGACCTCGCGCAGCCACGCGTCCAACGAGTCGGCGCGGGACCGCAGCACCCGCCTGCTGGCCTCGATCAGCAGCGCCCGCACCGAATCGAAGTGGTAGGCGACGGAACCGACGGGCACCCCTGCCTGCTGCGCGACGGCGCGCGCGGTGACGCGGGCGGTGCCGCCGTCGCGGATCAGCTCGATCGCGGCGTCCACGATCCGCTCCCGGCGTTCGGGATCATTCGGGGTGTTCTTCGGTCGCACGGCGTTCCTCCCGCGAATCCCGCTTCGCCAGGTTGATCATCGCGACGCCGCCGATCACGCAGACGACGCCGAGCCATGCCGCCGGGGACAGGTGGTCGGCGAACAGCACCGAGCCCAGCAGCGCGACCCCGGCCGTTCCCGCGCCGGTCCAGATCACGTAGGCCATGCCGAGCGGGATCACCCGCAGCGCCCGCGCGAGCAGCACGACCGCCGCACCGTAGCCGATCACCGCGACCGCCGACGGCACCGGCGCGGTGAACCCGGCGGAGGCCCGCAGCGCCAGGGTGGCGACGATCTCCAGCCCGATGGTGCCCGCGAGGTGCGCCCACGCCCGCCGCGCTGCGCTCATCCGCCCATCCCGGTGCCGAGCAGCGCGATGCCGAGCAACGTCACCGCCATGCCGCCGAGCTGCACCCGGTTGGTGCGCACCGCGAAGAAGACCCGGTCCACCGCCACCAGCACCACGGCCGCGGCGCCGGTCCACACCGCGTACACCAGCCCGACCGGCAACCGCTGCACCAGCCAGGACAGCAGCACGGTCGCCACCGCGTACCCGGCGATCGCCCCGATCCCCCAGCCCCAGCGGGTGAACCCCCGCGAGGCGCGGGTGCACAGCGACCCGCACAACCCCGCGACGATGGCCAGGCACAGCACCAGGAACGTCATGCCGACCAGAGTATGTACGCCTGTTCATACTTGGCAAGGGGCCGTCCGCCCGGGCCCTGCGGCGTCGGCGTGCGGTGATCGGTCAAGCTGGTCACCGGGGCCGCACCACCCGCTCGGCGGCTGCCCGCGCGCCGGTGGTGCGGTACTGACGAGCAGGGGATTCCTGGGGAGGAAGCATGGGGCTCGACGACGGGCCGGGTGCGGTGCGGGCGGGTCGCGCGGCGCGCGCCGTGCTGGCGGGCGCGCGGTCGTTCCGCGCCGCCGCGCGCGGGCTGCTCGCCGAACCGGACCGGCTGCGCGAGCGGGCCCGGCGGCAGTACGACGCGTTCCGGCAGCGGGAGGCGTGGGAACGGCTGCGCGCGATGCCGGTCGGCAGGCTCCGCGACGCCGCGCGGACCAGGCTGCGGCTCGGCGAGCTGGAGCGCGCCGGATACCGCACCGTCGCCGACGTGGCCGCCGCGACCCCGGAACGGTTGCAGACCGTGCCCGGTGTCGGACCGGCCACCGCGCAGGAGGCCGCGGCCGCCGCCGCGCGCCTCGCGCGGGCGAGCGCGCAGGACGTGGTGCTGCGCATCGACCCGGACCGGCGCGACCCCGAGCACGCCGCGCTGCTGGCGACCGTGCGGGCCTGGGAGCTCGCCGGGGAGCGGGTCTCCGCGCAGCAGAAGGAGATCCGGCGCGGGCTCGCCGCGCTCGACGAGCTGGAACCGGTGGCGCAGCGGACCGGCAGCAGGCTGCGGATGTGGTTCACCGGCGCCGCCCGCCGCGGCAGCGCGCTGGACGCGCTGGCCCGGCTGGACGGGCTGCTCACCGAACCCGGCATCCGGCGCGTCGCCGCAGCTGCGGAGGACTCGGGCGCCGAACCTCCCGCGCAGTTGTGGCGGGACTACGAGCGCCGCGCCGCCACCTACAACACGCTGCTCGCCGAGCTCACCGACCACGCCGGGACCGGCGCCGCGGCCACCGGACAGCTGCCGCCGGAGCAGGAACGGCAGGTCACCGCGACCGGGCTGGACACCGGACTGCTGCGCGTCGCGCTGCGCGGCTACCAGGCGTTCGGCGCGAAGTTCGCGCTGGCGCGGCGGAAGTCGATCCTCGGCGACGAGATGGGGCTCGGCAAGACCGTGGAGGCGCTGGCCGCGATGGCGCACCTCACCGCCCGCGGCGGCACCCACTTCCTGGTGGTGTGCCCGGCCGGGGTGTTGATCAACTGGGTGCACGAGACGTCCCGGCGCAGCGCCCTCGTCCCGCACCCGCTGCACGGCCCGCACCGGGACGCCGCCACCCGCGAGTGGCTGCGCGACGGCGGGGTCGCCGTCACCTCCTTCGACACCCTGCAGCGGCTGCACGGGGTGGCGGCCGCGCCGCTGGCGATGGTCGTGGTCGACGAGGCGCACTACGTGAAGAACCCGCACGCGCAGCGCTCGCAGGCGGTCGTGTCGCTCGTCGCGCGGGCGGACCGCGCGCTGCTGCTCACCGGAACCCCGATGGAGAACCGCGTCGAGGAGTTCCGCACCCTCGTCGGCTACCTGCAACCGGAGCTCGCGGCCCGGCTCGACGCGCGGGACGCGCTGGCCCCCGGCCGGTTCCGGCGCGCGGTCGCACCGGTGTACCTGCGGCGCAACCAGGACGACGTGCTCACCGAGCTGCCCGAGCTCATCGAGCTGGAGGACTGGGTCGAGCTCACCGGCGCCGACGACACCGCCTACCGGAACGCGGTGGGCGCGGGCAACCTGATGGCGATGCGCCGCGCCGCCTACGAGCAGCCGGGTTCGGCGAAGCTCGCCCGGCTCCGGGAGATCGTCGAGGACGCCGCGCAGCAGGAGTGGAAGGTCGTGGTGTTCACCTTCTTCCGCCCGGTGCTCGCCGCCGTCCGCGACGCCGTCGGGCCCGCCGCGATGCCGAAGAACCTCGACGGGGACCTCACCGACAAGCAAGGACTCGTCGACGAGTTCTCCGAACGCGACGGGCACGCCGTGCTGCTCGCCCAGATCGGCGCGGGCGGCACCGGGCTCAACATCCAGGCCGCGAACGTGGTGGTGCTCGCCGAACCGCAGCTGAAGCCGAGCGCCGAGGAGCAGGCCATCGCCCGCTGCCACCGGATGGGCCAGACCCGCAAGGTCCACGTGCACCGCATCCTCGCCAAGGACACCGTGGACCAGCGGCTCCGCGAACTCCTCGACGGCAAGTCACGCCTGTTCGACGCCTACGCCCGGGAGAGCACCGCGAAGCTCGCCGACCCCGAGGCGCTCAACACCCGTCCCCTCGACGAACGCCTCCTGCACGACACCTCCGTCCCCGTCGAACGCCGCATCGTCGACGTCGAACGCCACCGCCTCGGGCTCACCACGTGACCGGGAGGGCGTGGAGGCCGAAGATGGCCGCGTCGTTCTTGAGGGGGATCTCGTCGAGCGCGGTCGTGGGGCGCAGGCCGGGGACCTTGCGGAACAGCGTGTTGTAGACGATCTCCAGTTCCATCCGGGCCAGGTTCTGGCCGAGGCACTGGTGCGGGCCGTAGCCGAACGCGACGTGCTGGCGGGCGCCGCGCTCCACGTCGATCTCCTCGGGGCGCTCGAACGCGGCCGGGTCGCGGTTGGCGGAGCCACCGAGCGCGAACACGCCCTCCCCCGCCCTGATCCGCTGCCCGCCGATCTCCAGGTCGTCCTTGGCGATCCGCACCGTGATCAGGTCGGTGATGCTGAAGTAGCGCAGCAGCTCGTCCACGACCTCGAGGGTGCGGCCCGGTTCGGCGATGACGCGGTCCCGCAGCTGCGAGTTCTGCATCAGCGCCAGCGAACCCAGCGAGATCATGTTGCCGGTGGTGTCGTGCCCCGCGGTCAGCAGCAGGAACGCGAGGTCGACGAGTTCGGCGTGGTCGTAGGAGCGCTCCTCGGCGGGTTTCGCCGCCTGGCGGCTGAGCAGGTCGTCGCCCGGCTCCTTCTCCTTCGCCGTCACCAGGTCGTCCAAGTAGGACTGCAGGTCGAAGAAGGCGCGCTGCCGGGCCAGCGGCGGCTCGGTGGTGTTGAGCATCGTCGAGGTGCGGTCCTCGAAGAACTCGTGGTCGGCGTAGGACACGCCGAGCAGTTCGCAGATCACCAGCGACGGCACCGGGAACGACAGCGCCCGCACCAGGTCGGCCGGTCGCGGCCCGGCCAGCATCGCGTCCACCGCGTCGTCGACGATCTGCTGGACGCGGGGGCGCAGCGCCTCGGTCTTGCGCACGGTGAACTCGCCGACGACGGCGCGGCGGGCGCGGGTGTGCACCGGCGGGTCCATCCCGGCCAGCGACAGGGTGGAGTCGTTGTCGCTCTTGGCGAGCTCCACCATGTGCGGGAAGTCCGGGTCGCCGCGGTCGGAGCTCAGCCGCGGGTCGATGAGCGCCTTGCGCACGTCCTCGTAGCGGGTGACGATCCACGCGTGCTTGCCGGTGGGCAGCAGCACGCGCTGCACCGGCGAGTTCTCCCGCAGCTCCGGGTACTCGTCCGGCAACCGGTACGGGCACCTCCGCGGCGGCGGGAACGCCAACGCGGTGTCGTCGTGTTCGACCATCTCGGCCACAGCAGACCATCCCTCATCACGATCGGCGGGGGAGTGAACGGCCCACCGGCCCGCGTTCCCGGGGCGGGTGGGCCGTTCACCTGGGGGGACGCGCGGAGATCAGGCGGGCTTCTCGGCCGTCAGCAGGACGGAGCCGAACTCGTCGACGTCGACCATGTCGGCGGGGCTGAACTTCTTGTCCGCCTCCTCCTGGAACACCGGGTCGAGCTGGTCGTTGACGGCGCTCATCTGCTGGAAGGTGGGGCGCACGCTCTGCTCGGTGATGTCGAGCAGCTCCGCGAAGCGCAGCCCGGCGCGGCGCAGCATCGGCAGGTAGTCGTCACCGTCGGCGAGGGTCATGATGAAGTCGCGCAGGCAGCGGTCCACGTGCTCCTGCTTGTCCGCGGGAATCGGGCCGCGGGCGAAGAAGTCGGTGAGCGTGAGCCTGCCGCCGGGCTTGAGGACGCGCTGGACCTCGCCGAGCACCTGCTCGCGGTCGGGCATGTGGAAGATCGACTCGATGGCGATGGCCGCGTCGAAGGAGTTGTCGGGGAACGGCAGGTTCATCGCGTCGGCGTGCTGGAACTCGACCTGCCCGGACAGGCCGGCGGCCCCGGCGAGCTCGGTGGCGCGGCTGATCTGGTCCCGGCTGATCGACACACCGGTGACGTGCGCGCCGGTGCGGGTGGCGATGCGGCTCGCGGGCTGGCCGAGCCCGCAGCCGACGTCGAGCACGCGGTGCCCGGCCTGCAGCCGCAGCCGCTCGGTCATCATGTCGGTGAGCCGGTCGGCGGCCTCCACCAGCGGCACCTCGGTGTCGTCGAGGTCCCAGAACCCGAGGTGCAGGCTGCCGCCGGCGCCTTCGGTGTCCAGGGCGGTGAGGCGGTCGTAGAGCAGCCCGACCTCTTCGGGGACGGACAGGGTGGCGTTCTGGGCGGACATGGTGGCCTTCCTTCTGTTCTCACTGGACCGGATCGGGTCGATGGCGTCCGCGCGATCGGCGGTGACCTGATGTCCGGAGGTCGTTGCTGTGCCGGGGGAACGAGTGTGCGTCGGTATCGGTTCTTCGCTGTGCCTGGGAAACGATTCCGAGTCGGTTGACGGCGCTGAGCCGGATGGACGGTGCTGAGTCGGGCGGGCGTTGCCGTGTCGGGTGAACGGTGCTGAGTCGGGCGGGCGTTGCCGTGTCGGGCGAACGTCGCTGTGTCGGGCGGGCGTTGCCGTGTCGGGCGAACGGTGCTGTGCCGGGGAATCTCCGCCGTACCGGGCAACGCGGCCGCGCCGGAGTTTCCTAGCCGCACCGGGGCGGACCACGCCGTGCCGGAGTCCGGGTGTCGCCGGTCCCGCAGCCGAAAACCGTTGCGGCGAAGGGAATCGCGGCTCGATCGACGCCTCACCCCTGCCCCGGAAACTACACCGGACGCGGATCGGAGTGGGGCGGTTGTGCGGATTCTGGCGGAAGCACTGGGGAATTCACTGGTCTTGATCTCCTGATCGGCTCAGTCGACGCGCACGAGGGTCTTGCCGGTGTTCTTCCCGCCGAGCATGTCCAGGAAGGCCTGCGGGGTGTTCTCCACGCCCTTCACCACGGTCTCCCGGCACCGCACGTCGCCGCGGGCGAGCCAGCCGCCCATCTCGGCGAGGAACCGGTCCTTGACGTGCTCGTAGTGGCCCACCAGGAATCCGCGCATCGTGATGCCCTTGCCGATGGCCTGCATCAGGTTCCGCGGCCCCACCACCTCCCCCTGCTCGTTGTACTGCGAGATGGCGCCGCACAGCGCGAACCGGGCGCCCGGTCTCGCCAGCAGCAGGGCGGCGTCGAGGTGGTCGCCGCCGACGTTGTCGAAGTAGACGTCGAACCCGTCCGGGGAAGCTTTGACCAGTTGCTGCCAGATCGGCCCATCCCGGTAGTCGAAGGCGCGATCGAACCCGAGTTCTTCGGTCAGGTAGCGCACCTTCTCCGGTCCGCCCGCCGAGCCGATGACCTTGGCGGCGCCGCGCAGCTTCGCGATCTGCCCGACGATCGAGCCGACGGTACCGGCCGCGCCGGAGACGAACACGGTGTCACCGGGCCGGAATTCCGCGGCTTCCAGCAGCCCCGCGTAGGCGGCGTGGCCGGGCATGCCGAGCGGGCCCAGGTACGCCTCGGGCGGCGCGGCGCCGGTGTCGACCCGGGTGGCACCGGCGGCGCCGACGACGGCGTACTCCCGCCACCCGAGCCCGTGCAGCACCACGTCACCGGCCGACAGCTGCGGGGACCGGGAGACGAGGACTTCGCCGACGGCGCCGCCTTCGAGGGGTTTGCCGATCTGGAACGGCGGCACGTAGGTGCGCACGTTGTTCATCCGCCCCCGCATGTACGGGTCGACGCTGAGCACCAGGTTGCGCACCAGCACCTGGCCGGGCCCGACCTCGGGCAGCTCGGCGCGGGCGACGGTGAAGTTCTCCGAGGTCGGCGCCCCGTCGGGCCGGGAGGCCAGCCGGATCTCGGTTCCCGTGGTCGGGACGGTCATCAGGTCCTCCTCGTGTCAGCCGACGGCGGCGGGTTCGGGGCGCGGGCCGAGGGTGGCCTGCCAGTGCTCGACGGCGGCGCCGATGGTGTCGACGGCGCCGTCCAGCAGCAGGCGGCCGATCTCGTCGACGTGGCGGTGCCGCCACTCGTGCAGGGCCGTGCCCCGCACCCAGTCGTTGAAGGCGCCGAGCGCGGGTCCGGTGTGCACCTGGCGGTTCACCTTGTCGTGCTCGTCGCCGCTCATCGCGAGCTTGGTGCTGTAGTGGAAGTACCAGCGGAACAGCTGCGCCAGCTTCAGCTTCGGCTGCCGCTCCGCCTGCTCGATCTGCGCGTCGCGGCCGCGGGAGCGCAGGTAGGCGCACACCTCGTCCCACACCTCCTCCGCGCTGCGGCGGAAGTAGGTGCGTTCGATGAGTTCCCTGGTGCGTCGCGGGATCTGCTCCCAGCCGTCGTAGTGCGCGTGCAGCGCGAACAGCTTGTTCGCCCGCGTCGGGAAGAACACTCCCTTGCGCAGCACCTGCACCTGGGCGCCCATCTCGAACATGTCGCCCGCCGGGGCGTAGCCGGTGTCGTCGACGCCGATGTCCTGCAGCACGTCCTTCACCGGCGCGCTCATCGCCGATTCGGCGGTGCACTGGTTGATCGAGCCGGTGAGCACGTAGTCGGCGCCGAGCAGGAACGCCGCGGCCACCGCGGACGGGGTCCCGATGCCACCGGCGAGCCCGAGGCAGATCGGTTCCGCGTAGCCGTGGTCCCGCACCGCGCGCTGCCGCAGCTGCAGCATCGCGGGCATCAGCACCGCCGCGATGCCGCCGTCGGTGTGCCCGCCGGAGTCGGCTTCGACGGTGAGGTCGTGGCTCATCGGCACCTGGGCCGCCAGCCGCACCTGCTCGTCGGTGAGGGCGCCCTCCGCGCGCAGCTCGTCCAAGATGGACCGCGGGGGCGGCGCCAGGAACTCGGCGGCGATCTCGGGGCGGGACACCTTCGCGAGAATCCGGTGCTCGCACAAGGGTTTCCCGTCCGGACCGGCGCGCAGCCCGCTCGCGCGGAACCGCACCAGCGCCGGGGTGATGCGGACGAACGCGGAGGCCTCGACGGTGCGCACGCCGAGCCGCAGCAGCAGTTCCACCTGGTCGCGTTCGGCGGCCGGATCATCGTGGTCGGCCAGCAGGTTCACCCCGTAGGCCCGGCCGCCGGGCAGGCCGCGCTGGATCTCGCGGACGCCGCGTTCGACCTCGCCGGGCGGGAGCCCGCCGGTGCCGAGCACGCCGAGCATGCCGGCGCGGCCGAAGCGCACCACCATTTCCGGGGAGGCGACCCCCCGGTACAGCCCGCCACCGGCGTAGGCGTAGCGCAGTCCGTGGCGGCGGCGGAACACCTCGCTGCCGAGGTGGGTGGCCCGCTCGTCGGCGGTGGGGAGCCCGGTCGGCACCGCCGGCGGTGCGGAACTCCCGTCGACCGGCCCGGTTCGCTCCGGAGCGCGGGTGCGCGCCGGTTCCGGGCTCGGTGCCGGTTCCGGACGCGGCACGGCTTCGGCCACGGGTTCCGGACGGGATGCCGGTTCCGGTCGCAGCGCCGGTTCGGCCACCGATCCCGGACGCGGTCCCGGATCGGCCACGGCGTGCGGTCGCGATCCCACATCGGCCACCGGTTCCGGACGCGATACCGGTTCGGACACCGGTTCCGGTTTCGGCCTCGGGGCGGTTTCGGCCACCGGTTCCGGCCTCGGCGCGGCGCGGATCTGCTCGACGAGCTTGCCGACGACGCGCCCACCGAGCTCCACGAACTCGGTGACGCCCGCGTCGAGCAGGTGCCACACGCCCTCGGTCCAGCGCACCGGGCTGACCACCTGCTCGGCCAGCAGCCGCGCGGTCTCCCCCGGCGGGTACGGCAGCGCGGTGGCGTTCGCGATCACCGGCACCCGCGGGTCGCCGAGCCGGAATTCCCCCAGGTACCGGGAGAACTCGTCCTTCGCGGCCGCCATCAGCGGCGAGTGGAACGCGCCGGAGACGTTCAACCGGGCGCAGCGGACCTCGCGGACCTCCAGGTACGGCACCAGTTCGCCGACCACCTCGACGGCGCCGGAGACGACCTGCTGCGCGGGCGCGTTGTCGTTGGCCACCACCAGCGATCCGAACCCGCCCTCGTCCAGCAGCTCCCGCAGCCGCGGCGGCTCCAGGCCGAGCACGGCGACCATGCCGCCGCCGCGGGCCTGCGCCATCAGCTCGCCCCGGCGCCGCACCAGCCGCAGCCCGGTGGCGAAGTCGAAGGCGCCCGCCGCGTGCAGCGCGCAGTACTCGCCGAGGCTGTGCCCGGCGTACCGATCGGCCGTGCCGCCGTCCTCGCGCCACCGGCGGTGCGCCAGGGTGCCGACGACGTACAGCGCGGGCTGGGTGCAGCGGGTGTCGCCGAGCTCCTTGTCCGGGTCCTCCAAGCACAACCGCCGGATCGAGCGGCCGAGGATCTCGGAGGCCTCCTGTTCGGCGTCCGGGTAGGCGTCGAACAGCTCCGCCCCCATGCCGCGCCGCTGCGCGCCCTGCCCGGGGAAGATCACCGCCCGCATCTCAGCGGCCCCCTTCCGGGCCGTACAGCCGGTCGCAGAGCCGCATCAGCTTCTCCAGCGAGGCCGGTGCGGTCATCACCTCGGAGTGCATCGAGGTGTCCACGTCGATGGTGAAGAAGTCGTCCATCCGCTCCGGCCAGCCCAGCCAGTAGTCCGTTCCGTCCACTGTGGGCAGTGCGTCGTTGGGGAACAGCACCATGTAGTCGCGGAAGGCGCCGAAGAACTCGCGGCTGTTGTTGCGCAGGTAGTAGCAGCTCAGCCCGTCCGGCTTCGGCAGCGGGTGCAGCTCGTAGCGCTCCGCCTGGGTGGCCTCCAGGTAGCGGGACAGCTGCCGGACGCG
Organism: Saccharopolyspora sp. MMCC62; assembly: GCF_057736575.1. Classification (NCBI taxonomy): domain Bacteria; kingdom Bacillati; phylum Actinomycetota; class Actinomycetes; order Pseudonocardiales; family Pseudonocardiaceae; genus Saccharopolyspora; species Saccharopolyspora sp. MMCC62. Next base: position 115,210 of record NZ_JBYKCM010000007.1, read on the forward strand.
GGACCGCAGCTGCGACTCGGTCTTCTTCACGCCGCGCTCCAGCGCCTTCGCGATCAGCGAGTCCAGGAACGCCGGGCCGTCGAGCGCGGTGTCCACCTCGTCGCGGCGCAGGATCGGCATCCCGCCGCTGTGCGACTCGAAGCTGTTGTTGCCGAGGATCAGGTTGACCGCGCGGAAATCACTGACCTTCCCCACCACCTCGGGGCTGAAGTCGCCCCCGACGATGATCTCGTTGGCCCGGTTGGTGGACTCCGCGTCGAGGGTGTCCAGCATGACCAGCGTGCGCACCTCGGCACCGCGCAGCTGCAGCTGCCGCACCACCTCGTAGGCGAACAGGCCGCCGAGGGAGAAACCGCCGATGTCGTACGGCCCCTCGGGCTGCACCGACAGGATCAGGCCCGCGTAGAACTCGGCCATCGCGATCTGCCCGGTGAGGATCTCCGTGCCATCGATCCACCCCTTCGGCTGGATGCCGTAGAAGGGGCGCCGGGCGCGGGCGGCGACCGGGGCGTAGGACTCGACGCCGCCGTTGCCGTGGTGCACCCAGAAGATCGGGCGGCCCTCGGTGACGCCGTTCATCCGGACCAGTTCGGGGAAATCGGCCGCCGGGACCGCTTCGGTGCGCGGGGCCGGGATCACCGGTGCGGGCTCGGCCACCGGCGGCTCCACCGCGGCTCCAGGTTCCGGCCGCGCGCCGGTGGCGGCGGCGATCGCGGCGGTGACGTCGTCGAGGGTGTCGCAGTCGGCGATGACGTCGAGGGTGAGGTCGGCGTCGATGTGCGTCTGCGCCTGGGTGAGGAACTGCATCATGAAGATCGAGTCGAAGCCGTAGTCCTGCAGCGGGGCGTCCGTCGGCAGTTCCGCGGGATCGATCTCCAGCAGCGCGGCCATCAGGTCGGTGACGACGGGTGCCAGGTCGGCCGCCGTGGCACCGGAATCCGCGTCCGGCGCGGGGGCGGGCCCGGCGTCCGCCTCGGGCGCGACGGTCCGCGCGCCGGGCTCGGCGGGCTGGGGCTCGGCGGGCTGGGACACAGCGGGCTCGGTCGGGTCGCCGGGCGCGAACCGCTCCCGCAGCCGCGCGAGGTCCCCGTCCAGCGCGATGACCTGCGGCACCCGCGCGGCCCACGCGCGGTGCAGCGCGTCGATGCCGACCCGGGCCCGCATCGGCCGCATGCCGACCGATTCGAGCAGCGACACCGTGGAGGCGTCCCCGCCCATGCCGCCCTTGTCCCACAGCGGCCAGTTCACCACCAGCGTCCGCCCGGACCGCTCGCCGCCGGCCACCAGGGACTCGCGGTGCGCGGTGTACCCGTCCATGAAGGCGTTCGCCGCGGCGTAGTCGGCCTGGCCGACGTTGCCGAACGCGGCCATCGACGAGTAGCCGATGAAGCAGTCCAGCGCGGAGTGCGCCGTGGCCTCGTCGAGGTGGCGCAGCCCGGTGACCTTCGCGGCGAACACGTCGCGCACGTCGGCGGCGGACTTGCGGGCCAGGAACCCGTCCCGCAGCACCCCGGCGGCGTGCAGCACGCCGTGCAGCGCGCCGTGCTGGGCTTCGACCTCGCGCACCGCCTGGAACACCGCGTCCCGGTCGGCGACGTCGAGGACGTGGTAGTCGGCCTTCGCCCCGGCCGCGCGCAGCCGCGCCAGCAAGTCCTCCTGGTCGGGTCCGGCACCGCTGCGGCCGCAGAGCACCAGCGCCGGGGACTGCACCCGCTCGGCGATCTCCTCGGCGACCAGCGCACCCAGCCCACCGGCACCACCGGTGATCAGGTAGACGCCGCCGTCGCGCCACGGCAGTTCCGGTGCGGGTTCGGGGATCACCCGCCATTGCGAGGTGCGCCGGTCGCCGTCGCGGTGGCGCACCGCCTGCTGCTCGGCGTCGGCGGCGTCGCGGCGCAGCCGGTCGGCGAGGTCGGCGGTGCCAGGGCGGTCGGCGAGTTCGATCCACTGGGTGCGCAGCTTCGGGTGCTCCAGCTGCGCGGTGCGCAGCATCCCGCTGAGCCCGCCGAGCCACGGCGCGTCGGCGGGCGTGACCACCTGGATCAGCCGTGGCGCCGGCTGGCGGGCCTGGTCCCGGACCAGTTCCAGCAAGCGCTGCGCGTACCCGGTGTAGCGGTCCTCGATGCCGCCGGTGCCCTGCCAGTGCTCGCAGCCGCCGCCGAGCAGCCCGCCGAGCGCGGTGGCGTCGACGTCGGGGAGCTCGCAGAGCACCACGTGGTGGTTGAGCTGCTCGGGCGCGTCCGCGGGCGCGGGGGCGCTCCGCCAGGCAGGTTCGAGCAGCAGCGCGGTGTCGGCGGTCTCCGCGGCCCGCACGGCTTCCGCAGGCCGCCCGGCTTCTGAGGTCCGCTCGGCTTCCGGGGTCCGCTCGGTTTCCGCGAGCGGCGCGGGCGTGCCCGCGGCGCCCTGCTGCGGCCGGGTGCTGAAGCCCAGCACGCGCACCCGCACCGCGCCGTCCTCGTCGCACAGGTCCACGTCGAGCCGCCGCACCCCGGAGTCGCGGCGGTCGTCGGCGGCGCGGCGCACCACCGCCCACCCGGAGCTCGGGGTGTGGCCGAGCAGCTGCACCTCGCGCACCGCGAACGGCAGCGCCGCCGCGCCCGGCTCCCCGCTCTGCTCGCCGAGGACGAGGCCGAGGGTGGTCTGCAGCGCCCCGTCCAGCATGCTCGGGTTCAGCGGGAACGAGCCGGTGGCGGCCGCGGGCAGCCGCAGCCGGGCCACGGCGAGGTCCTCGCCGCGGTGCAGCTCCTCGATGGGCTGGAACGCGGGGCCGTAGCCCATGCCCATCCGGTCGAACAGCGCGTAGATCTCCGCGCCGGCGTGCCGGGCGGGGCAGATCGCGCGCAGCGCTTCGACGTCGTGCACCTCGGCGTCACCGATCAGCGCGGGGTCGACGAGCGCGGTGCCCTGGGCGTGCACGGCGCCGGATTCGTCGGCGCGCACCTCGAACCGGTCGGTGGCCGGGTCCAGTTCGACGCGCACCGCACGCGGGTCGGTAACGGTGAGCGGCCGCAGCCAGGTCACGTCCCGCAGCCGGACGCCCCGGTCGGCGCCGACGGCGTCGCGGGCGAATTCGAGGTGGGCGGCGCCGGGCAGGGTGGGCGTGCCCCCGACCCGGTGGTCGCGCAGGTAGAAGTCCTCGGCGTGCAGCTCCCGGCGGTACGGTTCACCGGATTTCCGCGGTGCCGCTGCGGATGTCGGTGCGGCGGCGGGTTTCGAGGCCGCGGCGGGTTCCGGCGCGGCCTCCGCCCGCGCGGCCGGATCGCCCGCCCCGTCGGCGATCCAGTAGCGCTGCAAGCGGAACGGGTAGGTCGGCAGCGGCAGCCGCCGCATCGGCCTGCCCGCGTAGAGCCGCCGCCAGTCGAAGTCGAAGCCGGTGACCCACAGCTTCAGCAGCCGCCCCAGCTTGCCCTTCGCGATCCAGCTGTCGATGGCGACCGCGATGTCGTCGTCGCCGACGAGCTCGCCCCACGGGCCGCGGCGTTCGGCGCGCGCCCGGTGCAGGCCGTGCGCCTTCTCCCCGGCGAGGTGGGTCGCCAGCTGCTCGCGCACCTCCGCGAGCGAGTGCGCCAGGAACGCGATGCGCTCCGGCATCGCCACCCGGCCCACCTGCAACGTGTAGGCGAGGTCCGGCAGGTCCTGCTCGGTGACCCGGCCCGAGCCGAGGTGTTCGGCGAGGCGGTGCACCCGCGCGTCGAGGGTCTCCGGGGTGGCGGCGGAGAGCACGATCGCCACCGGACCGGCCGCGGGCGCGGGCCGCTCGGTGCGCGGCGCGTACTCCTCCAGCACGACGTGCGCGTTGACGCCGCCGAAGCCGAACGAGCTCACCCCGGCGCGGCGCGGCAGCTCCCGGCCGTCGGTGCCGTGCGGCGCCGCCCACTCCTGGTTCTCCCGCACCAGGTGGAACGGGCTGCCGTCGAGGTCGATGAACGGGTTGACCTGCTCGGCGTGCAGGCTGCGCACCAGGGTGCGGTGGCGCAGCTGCAGCAGCACCTTCAGCACCCCGGCGACCCCGGCGGCCAGTTCCAGGTGCCCGATGTTCGTCTTCACCGAGCCGAGGCCGCAGTGCGCGCCGGTGACCGGGTCGCCCGCGTAGAGCTCGGTGAAGGCGGCCTTGAGCCCGTTGATCTCGATGGGGTCGCCGAGCTCGGTGCCGGTGCCGTGCGCCTCGATGTAGCCGACGGTCCGCGGATCGATGCCGGCCTTCGCGTAGGCACGGCGGATCACCGCGGCCTGCGCCTTCGGGTTCGGCGAGGTCAGCGAGTTCGCCCGGCCGCCGTGGTTCTCGGCGGTGGAGCGCACCAGGCCGTGCACGTGGTCGCCGTCGCGCTCGGCGGCGGACAGCCGCTTGAGCACCAGCATCCCGACGCCCTCACCGCGGCTGTAGCCGTCGGCCGCGGCGGAGAACGTCTTGCAGCGCCCGTCCTCGCTGAGCATCCCGGAGCGGCTGAAGCTCACGTGCCCGTCCGGCACCACGATGGTGTTGATGCCGCCGACGACGGCCATCGCGCACTCGCCGCGCTCGATAGCGGCGACGCCGCGGTGGATGGCGACGAGCGAGCTGGAGCAGGCGGTCTCCACCGGTTCGCTCGGCCCGTGCACGTCGAGGAAGTAGCTCATCCGGTTCGGCCCGACCGAGGGCACGCTGCCGGTGGGGGTGACGCTGCGCCCGCGGGCGGCGCTGCGGTCGGACAGCAGCCCATAGCCGGTGTCGTTGGTGCCGACGAACAGGCCCAGGTCGGATCCGGCGAGGTCGTCGGCCGAGTACCCGGCGTCCTCGATGGCCTTCCACACGTACAGCATCAGCAACCGCTGCTGCGGATCCATGTGCACCGCGTCCTTGGGGGCGATGCCGAAGAACAGCGGGTCGAAGTCGGCGACGCCGTCCATGAAGCCGCCGTGCTTGACGTTGGTGCGGCCCGGTTCCTGCCGCGGGTCGCCCCAGTAGGCGCGCCAATCCCAGCGGTCGGCGGGGACCTCGCCGATGCAGTCGCGGCCGTCCCGCAGGTTCGCCCAGTACTCGTCGAGGTCGTCGGCCTGCGGGAAGCGGCCGCTGATGCCGACGATCGCGATCGGGTCGTCGGCCGGAGCGGGCCCGGCCGGGGGCGCGGGCTCGCGCGGCGGGGCGGGCTCGGCGGGTGGCGGTGCGGCCTGCGGCGCCGCGGCCGCCGATGCGGTGACCGGCGGCGGCGTGGCCGGAACCTGCTGCGCCGCAACGGGTTCCGGCTTCGGCGATGGACCGAAGACCGCGGCCAGCCGCGGTCCGTGCTCGGCGGCGACGAAGGCGCTGAACGCGCGCAGCGTCGGGTGCTCGAACAGCACCGTCGGGACCAGGTCCAGGCCCAGCGCCTCGTTCACCATGTTCACCAGCTGGCTGATGATCAGGGAGTCGAGGCCGTACTCGCTGAGCTCCACGTCCACGTCGAGGTCGGTGGGGTCGACCTTGAGCAGGCCGCAGACCTTCGCCACCACGACCTCGCACACCTGCTCGGCGAGGTCGTCGGGGTCCGGGGCGCCGGCGGTGCTCGGGGCCTCCGCGGTGTGCTGGGGGCCTGCGGTGTGCTGGGCAGTCGCGGTGTTCTGGGGGCCTGCGGTGTTCTGGGGGCCTGCGGTGTTCCGGGTGCCTGCGGCGTTCCGGGCCGCCGCGGTGGCCGGGATCGCGGGTTCGCCTCGCTGCCAGGCCCGCAGCAGGCGCAGCGCCTCGTCTTGCCCGACCCGGCCCTCGCTGATCAGCAGGTGCAGTTCGTCCAGCGATTCGATCGGGGTGCTCATGCGAGGCTCCTCTTGAACTCGTCGGCGCTCAGCGAACGCCTGCCGATGGCTTCGATCAGGTCCAGCAGGTGCGCGTCGTCGTCCTGAGGCGCCTCCGGGCTGCCGATGTCCGGGCTACCGGAGTCCGGGCTGCCGGCGTCCGAGGTCCCGGAGTCCAGGTTCGCGGCGCCGACCCGGCGGACGCTGAAGCCGCGCAGCCGCACGCAGACCTCGCCGTCGTCGTCGCACACGTCGAGGTCGATGCGGCGGACCTCGCCGCCGTGGTCGTCCTCGGCGAACCGGGCCACGGCCCACCCGGTCTCCGGCGTGGGCCGCAGCACCGCCAGCTCCCGCAGCGCGTAGGGCAGCGCGGCGCCGGCCGCGTCGCCCTGGTCGAGGAACAGCCCGGCGGTGGCCTGCAGCGCGCAGTCGAGCAGGCTCGGGTTGAGCACGAACTCGGCGTCGCGCGCCGCGGCGGGCAGCACCAGCCGGGCGACCGCGCGGCGGGACCCGGTGTGCAGGGTCTCCAGGGCGCGCAGCGCCGGGCCGTAGTCCATGCCGAACCCGGTGTAGCGCGCGTAGCAGGCGTCGGCGTCGAGCACCGGCCCGTCGCACTCCGCGCGCAACGCCGCCAGGTCCAGCCGCTCCGCCGGGACCTGCGCGGGCCGCCGGAGCTGGCCGCGGGCGAACGCGGTGCGCTCCCCCGCCTCGTCGGCGTACACCTCGTAGTCGACGCCGTCGTCGGCGCGGGCGGTGAGCTCGACGTGCACCTCGGTGTCGTCCCGGACGGTCAGCGGCCGCAGCCAGGACGCGAGCCGGACCGTCCAGCCCAGCTCGTCGCCGGTGGAGCGGGCCGCGGCGGCGCGGGCCATCTCCAGGTGCGCCACCGCGGGCAGCACCGGCACCGCGGACCCGGCGGCAGCGGCGGCATCGGTGCCGGGACGCCAACCGGACACCACCGACATCACCCGGTCGCGGACGCGGTGGTCGTCGAGGAAGAACTCGCGGCCGGTGAAGCGCGCGGTGTAGCGGTGTTCGGCGAGGCCGGAGGTGTTGGCGTGCACCAGCGGGTGCAGCCGCTGCGGAGCTCCGGCGGCGGGCCGGGTGGTGTCCACCCAGTAGCGCCGCAGCCGGAACGGGTAGGTCGGCAGCGGAGTCCGGCGCGGCCGCGTCCCGGTGTGCAGCCGCGCCCAGTCGACCTCGGCGCCCTCGGTCCACAGCCGGGCCAGCCGGTCCAAGTCCACTTCGGACATCGTCGCGAGGTCACCGGCGCCCGCGGGCACCTCGGGCGGCTCCGCACCGCGCACCACCTGTCCGATGTGGACGTTCGAACGCCGTTCTCCGCGCAACCAAGCGGAGATCCCGTCGCGGAGCTCGGCGACGGTGCTCGCCAGCACCGCCAGCCGCTCCCGCATCGGGGTGCGCCCGGTCTGCGAGGTGAACGCGATCGACGGCAGTTCCGCATCGGTGCGCCCGTCCAGCGCGGCCAGCCAGTCGGCGGCGTAGCGGCGCAGCACCTCGGGATGGCTCGCGGAGAGCACCACCGGCAGCGGGCCGGTCGGCGGCTGCTCGGCGGTGACCCGCGGCACGTACTCCTCCAGCACCACGTGCGTGTTCACGCCGCCGAAGCCGAACGAGCTGACCCCCGCGCGGCGCGGGAGCTCACGGCCCTCGGCGTCGCGCCGGGCGACCCAGTCCTGCCCTTCCCGAACCAGGTAGAACGGGCTGCCGTCCAGGTCCACGTACGGGTTGACCTCGGCGCAGCGCACGCCCTGCACGAGCCTGCGGTGGCGCAGCTGCAGCAGCACCTTGATCACGCCGGCGGCGCCCGCCGCGAGCTCCAGGTGCCCGATGTTCGTCTTCACCGAACCGACGCCGCAGTGCGCTTCGGCGACCTCGGCACCCACGTCGGCGTAGAGCCGGCGGAAGGCGGCTTTCAGCCCGTTCACCTCGACCGGGTCGCCGAGCTTGGTGCCGGTGCCGTGCGCCTCCACGTAGCCGACGGTGCGCGGGTCGATCCCGGCCTCCGTGTAGGCCTCGCGCAGCAGCGCGGCCTGCGCCTTCGGGTTCGGCGCGGTGAGCGAGTTGCCGCGGCCGCCGTGGTTCTCCGCGGTCGCCCGGATCAGCCCGTGGACGTGGTCGCCGTCCCGCTCGGCGTCGGAGAGCCGCTTGAGCACCAGGAACCCGACGCCCTCCCCGCGGGCGTAGCCGTCGGCGTCCGCCCCGAAGGTCTTGCACTTGCCGTCGGGGCTGAGCATCCCGGCCTTGGAGATGCTGATGTGCCCGTCGATGCTGACCATCGTGTTCACGCCGCCCGCGATGGCCAGCGCGGACTTCCCATCGCGCAGCGCCTGCACCGCGCGGTGCAGGGCGACGAGCGCGCTGGAGCAGGCGGTGTCCACCGGCTCGCTCGGCCCGTGCAGGTCCAGGAAGTAGCTCATCCGGTTCGGCCCCATCGAGGGCGCCGCGCCGGTGATGTCGTAGCCCTCGATCATCGGCTGGTACCGGGTGACCAGCGTGCTGTAACCGGTGCTGGTGGTGCCCGCGATCAGCGCGGTGTCGGTGCCCGCGACGTCCGCGGCCGAATATCCGGCGTCCTCCAGCGCCTTCCACACGTGCAGCATCAGCAGGCGCTGCTGCGGGTCCATCAGCTCGGCTTCCTTCGGCGAGATGTCGAAGAAGAACGGGTCGAAGTCGCCGACCCCGTTCATGAAGCCGCCCGCGATGACGTCGGTGCTGTTCGGGTCCTTGATCGGGTCGCCGTAGTGCTCTCGCCAGTCCCAGCGGTCGGCGGGGACCTCGGCGGTGCAGTCGCGGCCGTCGCGCAGGTTCTCCCAGTACTGGTCGATGTCGTCGGCCATCGGGAACCGGCCGCTCATGCCGATGACGGCGATCGGTTCGGGCACCTGGCTCGCGGCGGCGGCGGGTTCGGGTTCGGGTGCGAGTGCGGGTTCGGGTACGGCTGCGGGTTCGGGTGCGGGCGCCGGTTCCGGGGCGGGCGCGACCGGCTGCACGGCGTGTTCGGCGAGCAGGTGGTCGGCGACCTCACCGAGCGTGGGGTGCTCGAAGAACAGCGTCGGGGCGAGCGACAGGCCGTAGGCGGCGTTGAGCTCGTCGGCGAACCCGGTGAGCGTGAGCGAGTCGAAGCCGAAGCGGGTGAGCTCGGCGTCGGCGGTGATCCGCTTCGCGGGCACGTCCAGCAGCGCCGCGACCCGGCCGATCAGCTCCTTGATCAGCGCCTTGCGGCCGGATCCGCCCGCGGTGGCCGGGGGTTCGGCCTCCTGCGGGGCGGGTGGGTTCAGCGAGCCGAACTCGTGGTCTTCGAGGAGGTGATCCACGACCTCTCCCAGGGTTGGATGTTCGATGAAGGACTTGGGGGCGACGGTGCCGCCGAGCGCGGCCTCGACGCGGCCGGCGAGCGCGGTCAGCGACACCCGGTCGAAGCCGTAGTCGGCGAGTTCCACGTCCGGGTCCAGCTCGTCGGCGCGCACGCCCAGCACCGCCGCGGCGTGCTCCAGCAGGTCGGTGAGGAGGCTCGCGCGGTCCGCTTTCCCCTGCACCGCAGCGGATTCCGGGCTGGCGGACCGGGTCGATCCGGACGTCCGCCGCGCGCCGGCGAGCAGGGTGGCGTCGATGCGGGCGCGGTCGCCGCAGATCGCCAGCACGTGCGGTTCGCCGCTGCCCCACGCCCGGTGCAGCGCGGTCGCGCCCTGCTCGGGGTGCATCGGGACCATGCCGACCTCGGCGCGCATCCGGGCCGCGGTGGCGTCGTCCACGGCCATGCCGCCGCCGGACCACAGCGGCCAGCCGACCACCAGGCTCCGGCCGCGCCGCAGCCCACGGGCCCGCAGCTCCTCGCGATGCCCGGCGTAGGCGTCCAGGAACGCGTTGGCGGCCGCGTAGTCGCCCTGCCCGGCGTTGCCGAACGCGGACAGCGAGGAGAACCCGCAGAACACCTCCAGGTCCACCTCGGCGGTGGCGGCGTCCAGGTTCGCGAACCCGGTGGCCTTGGCGGCGAGCACCTCGCGGACCTCGGCGGGGTCCTTCCGCGCGAGGTAGCCGTCGTGCAGGACACCGGCCAGGTGCAGCACGCCGTGCAGCGCGCCGTGCTCGGCCAGCACCTCCCGCACGCAGCGCTCGACCTGCGCGCGGTCGGCGACGTCGAGCACGCGGTAGCTCGGGTGCGCGCCGGCGTCGGCGAGCTCCCGCAGCAACTCCGCCGGTTCCTGCTCGGACCGCCCGGCCAGCACCAGCCGCGCGCCCGGGGCGCGGGCGGCGATCTCGCGGGCGAAGGTGCCGCCGAGACCGCCCGCGCCACCGGTGATCAGGTAGGTGCCGCCGGCCCGCCAGGGCACCACCTCCGGCGCGTCGTCCAGCGCCGTCCAGGCGGGCACCTCGCGGCGCTCGCCGTCGCGGCGCACCACCTCCGCGCCGGTACCGGCTTCGGCGCGCAGCAGCGCGGCGAGGTCGGTGGCACCGAGCGGGGTGCCGACCTCGACGAGCTGGGCGAGCAGCTTCGGGTGCTCCAAGCGGGCGGTGCGCAGCAGTCCGGCGAGCGCGGCGGAGATCCGCCCGGCACCGGCGGCGGGCACCACGACCTGTAGCAGCACCGGGCCGTCGCGCAGCGCGGAGATCGCCGCGCGCAGCCGGGCCAGCACCGACTCGGCCTGCGCGGTGAAGCGCTCCGCGAGGTCGTCGGCGTGCGGGAGCGCCGCGCAGCGGACGCCGAGCTCGTCCTGCAACGCCTGCGGGTCGACGCCCACCCCGGCCAGCAGCACTTCACGGCGGGCCGGTGCCCCGGTGGTCGCCGCGGCCGGTTCGGGGCGCCAGCCGACGTGCATCAGGGTCGGTTCGGGGGCCGAGCCGGGGTTGCCGGGCTCCGCCGGAGCAGCGGCGGCCGCGGTTCCGGTGCGCTGCGCGGTTCCGGTGTTCGCACCGGCCGTTGCGTTCTCCGCCGTTCCGACGTCGTCGATGCGCCGGGAGTTCTCGGTGGGCCGGGTGTGCTGGACCGGCTGGGCGTGCTCGATCGGCTGGGCGGCGCTCCGATCGGTCTCGGCGGGCAGCACCCGGGCGGTGAACCCGAGCAGCCGCACGCACACCGCGCCGTCCTCGTCGCACAGCTCGACGTCCATCCGCCGCACCGCAGCCCCGCCGTCCTGTGCGGCCGGGCGGACCACGGCGTACCCGGCGGCCGGGCTCGGCGCGAGGACGCGCACGTCCTCCAGCACGAACGGCAGCGCGGCAGCGACCTCGCCGGTCCCGGTCAGCGACAGTCCGAGGGTGGCCTGCACGGCCGCGTCCAGCATCGCCGGGTGCAGCGTCCAGCCCGCGCCGTCCCGGGCCGCGTGCGGGAGCCGCAGCCGGGCGACCGCGAGCCCGTCGCCGACGTGCAGCTCCTGCACGCCGCGGAACGCGGGGCCGTAGCCGATGCCCATCCGGTCGAAGTGCGCGTAGAACTCGGTGTGCTCGACGCGCCGCGCGCACGCCGAGCGCAGCGCCGCCACGTCCAGCTGCCCGCCCGGCTCCGCCGGACCGGCCTCGACCAGGCCGCGGCCGTGCGTCCCGGCGGCGGTGCCGATCTCGAAGGCGTGGCCATGGCCCTGCTCGCGCAGCGCGGTGCGCAGCAGCACCGGTTCGGCGACCTGCAGCGGCCGGGACCACACGACGTTGCGCAGCCTCGGGTGCTCGACGCCCGCGGCCCGAGCGGCCTGCACCGCCGACTCCAGGTAGGCCACGCCGGGCAGTACCGGCACCGAGCGCACCCGGTGGTCGGCGAGGAAGAACTCGTGACCGGTCAGCTCGACGGCGTCCCCCGCCAGCGGGGAGTGCGCGACCCGGCTCGTCGCGGGCCAGTACCGCTCCCCCGCGAACGGGTAGGGCGGCAGCGGCGTGATCCGGAACCCGCCGTCGGCGAACAGCGGCGCGAAGCGGAAGTCCGCGCCCTGCGCGAAGAACTCGGCGAGCTCGGCCAGCGCGGACCGGGACCCGTCGCGGAGCAGCCCGTCGATGCGCGCAGGCACGCCCGGGTCCCGGCGGCGGTGGCCGTCGGCGGCCGTGCCGGTGACGACCTGCTCGGCGGTGCCCGCGCGCAACCACTCGCGCAGCGCGCCGATCAGCTGGGCGCGGTCGGCGACCACCGCGGCCCACCGGTGCGCGCAGTGCCTGCGGCCGGTGGCCAGCGAGTAGGACACGTCACCGACGTCGAGGTCCGGGTGCTGCTCGGCGTGCGCGAGCAGCCGTTCGACCTGGCTGCGGCGCACCTCCTCGTCCTGGCCGGAGAGCACGACCAGCCACGCGGGTCGTGCGGCGTGCCCGCGCGGGAGTTCCGGCGCCTGCTCCAGCACGGCGTGCACGTTGGTGCCCGCGGCACCGAACGAGCTCACCGCGGCGCGGCGCGGCCCGGTCGTGGGTTCCGGCCAGGGCCGCAGCTCGGTGTTCACGTAGAACGGGCTGCCGTCCAGCCGGATCTCCGGGTTGAGCTCCGCGAAGTGCAGCGTCGGCGGCAGCTGCTCGTGCTCCAGCGCCAGCAGCGCCTTGAGCACCCCGGCGACCCCGGCGGCGAACTGGGTGTGGCCCACGTTCGTCTTGATCGAGCCCAGCGCGATCGAGTCGGCCTGCACGTCGCCGAAAGCGGCGCGCAGCGCGGAGAACTCGATGGGATCGCCGAGCGGGGTGCCGGTGCCGTGCGCCTCGACGAGCTGCACGCTCGCCGGGTCGATGCCGGTGCGCTCGTACACGCGGCGCAGCAGCCGCTCCTGCGATCCGGCGCTGGGCGCGGTGAGCCCGTTGGTGGTGCCGTCCTGGTTCACCCCGGTACCGCGGATGACGCCGTGCACGTGATCGCCGTCGCGCACCGCGTCGGACAACCGCTTGAGCACCACCACGCCGGCACCCTCACCGGGCACGAAGCCGTCGGCGCGGGAGTCGAAGGTGTGGCAGCGGCCGCGGGTGGAGAGCATGTTGGCCCGCACCGCGGACCGGTAGAAGATCGGCGTGGACTGGAGGAACACGCCCCCGGCCAGCGCCATCGAGGTGTTCCGCTGCCGCAGGTCCTGGCAGGCCTGGTGGATGGCCACCAGCGAGCTGGAGCAGGCCGTGTCCACCGAGATCGCCGGCCCCTGGAGGTCCAGGAAGTAGGAGATGCGGGAGGCGATGACCGAGGAGATGTTGCCCCACAGCGTCTGCGGCGGCGCGTCGTCGCCGAGCAGCTGCTGGTAGTCGCTGGGCGGCCCGCCGACGTAGACGCCGCAGCCGCTGCCGTCGAGGCGTTCCCCGGCGTGGCCGGCGTCTTCGAGGGCGTGCCAGCACTCCTCCAGGAAGAGGCGCTGCTGCGGGTCGGTGCAGGCGGCCTCCTTGCCGGACATGCGGAAGAACCAGGCGTCGAACCGATCGATGTCCTCGACGAAGCTGCCCTGCTGCCGCGCCCCGTCGGGGCCGAGTTCGGCGGTGAGGTCCCAGCGGGTGACGTCGCCGACGAGGTCGTCGCCCGCGGCGAGGTGGCGCCACAGCGCCTCGGCGTCCGGGGACTGGGCGAAGCGGGCGGCGAGACCGATCACGGCGATCGGTTCGTCCTGCTGGGGAATCGCCGTCGAGTCCGATGTGGACTCAGCTGGGGCCGAGCCGTTCGGGGCCGGGTCGTTCCCGGCGGCCCGGTGGCCGTTCCGGGTCGCTCCGTTGCCGGCGGCACCGTTGGCGCCGTGTCCGTTCGGTGCGGAAGCGTTCGGTGCCGTCCGGTTCGGTGCGGCCCCGTTCGGTGCCGTCCCGTTGGGTGCCGTCCGGTTCGGTGCGGCCCCGTTCGGTGCCGTCCCGTTGGGTGCCATCCCGTTCGGCGCGGAACCGTTCGGTGCAGAAGCGTTCGGCGCGGAACCGTGCACCGCAGAACCGTTCGGCGCGGAACCGTTCAGCGCGGAACCGTTCGCGGCGACACCGTTCGCCCCGGAGCCCCCGGCCGACACCCCGGCCGCCACGTCGAACCCGTTGGCGGGCACCGCGTTCAGCGGGCTCGCCACGCCCTCGGGCTCCGCGAGCGAGTCGCGCAGGACGGCGGCGTGCCCGTCCAGCAGGTGCGCCACCAGCCGGTCCAGCGAGCTGTGCTCGAACAGCGCCGTGCTCGGCAGGTCCACGCCGAGCGCCGCGTTCACCGCCCGCACCAGCTTCACGCTCAGGATCGAATCGACCCCGAAGTCGGAGAACGACGCCTGCGGGTCGATCTCGTCGGGTTCCATCATGAGCACCCGGGACAGCTCGCCGAGCACCCGCTCCCCGACCAGGTAGCGCAGCGATGCCTCGTCCAGCGCGGGACGTGCCGCGGGCTGGGCGACCCTCGGATTCGGCGCCGCGGCGGCGGTGCCGCGGCTCGCCCGCTTCGGCGGCTCGCCCGACACCCAGTAGCTCTTGCGCTGGAACGGGTAGGCGGGCAGCGGGGTGCGCCGCACGTCCAGCCCGGCGAACAGCGGCGCGAAGTCGACCGCCGCACCGGACAGGTACCGGTCCCGCACCGCCTCGTGCCCGGGATCGCCCGCGACGGGCGTGCCGTCCAGCCACCCGGACAGCTGCCGCAGCAGGGATTCCCGGTCGGCGGCGACGAACGCGGCGCGGTGCGCGTGGTGGTCGCGTCCCCGCGCGAGGGTGTGGGCCACGTCGCCGAGCACCGCATCCGGTGCGGCGTCCAGGTGCGCCCGCAGGTCCGCGACGCGCTGCCGCAGCGGGGCCTGCTGCGGGGCGGAGAGCACGACCAGGTGGGAGCCTCCGGTGTCGCCGCGCGGGGCCGCCAGGACGTCCTCGACGACGAGGTGCCCGTTGGTGCCGCTGAACCCGAACCCGCTGAGCCCGGCGGTGCGGCGGCCGCGGGAGTTCGGCGTCCACGGCCGCAGCTCGGTGTTCACCCGGAACGGCCCGCCGTCCAACCGGATCGCCGGGTTGAGCTCGTGGAAGTGCAGCGAGGCCGGGATCTGCCCGTGCCGCAGCGACAGCACCAGCTTGAGCAGCCCGGCGACACCGGCGGCCGAGGTGGTGTGCCCGAGGTTCGTCTTGATCGAGCCGAGCGCGATCGGCCCCGGCGCCCCGGCGAACGCGGCGGACAGCGCCTGGCACTCCAGCGGGTCGCCGAGCTGGGTGCCGGTGCCGTGCGCCTCGATCACGCCGATCTCGGCCGGGTCGATGCCGAAGTCCTCGTGCACCTGCCGGATCAGGCGTTCCTGGGACAGCGCGCTGGGCGCGGTGATGCCGTTGGTGGCCCCGTCCTGGTTGACCGCCGAACCGCGGATCACGGCGTGCACGTGGTCGCCGTCGGCGAGCGCGTCCGACAACCGGCGCAGCACCACCACGCCCACGCCCTCGCCGGGCACGAACCCGTCGGCGGCCGCGTCGAAGGTGTGGCAGCGCCCGGTCGGCGACAGCATCCCGCCGCGCCCGGCGGCGAGCTGGGTGCCGGGGGTGGTGGTGACGCTGACCCCGCCGGCGAGGGCGAGTTCCGTCTCCCCCGCCCACAGCCCCTGGCAGGCCAGGTGCACCGCGACCAGCGAGCTGGAGCAGGCGGTGTCCACCGCGATCGCCGGTCCGTGCAGGTTCAGGTGGTAGGCGACGCGGCCCGGCACCACCGAGGGCGCGTTGCCCCACGCGGCCTGCGCGGGCGGCGCCTCGTCGAACCACTCGGTGTAGTCGCCGCCGGTGCAGCCGACGTACACGCCGCAGCGGCGGCCGCTGAGCTCGGTGCTCGCGTGCCCGGCGTTCTCCAGCGCCGCCCACGCCTGCTCCAGCAGCAGCCGCTGCTGCGGATCGGTGTAGGTGGCTTCGATGCCGGTGAGGTTGAAGAAGTTCGCGTCGAACTCGTCGATGCCGTCCAGGAAGCTGCCCGCCCGACAGTCCAGATCGTCCACATCGGACAGGTCCCAGCGCTCGATCGGGCCGACCAGGTCGTCACCGGCGGCGAGGTGCCGCCACAGCGCGTCCACGTCGGGGGATCCGGCGAACCGGCCGCTGATGCCGACGATCGCGATGGGTTCGCGGGTGGCGCGGGGTCGCGCCGCGGGTGCGGCGGTGCTCGGGTCCGGTGCGCTCGCGGAGGATCGTCCGGTCGCGACGGCGGATTCCGCCGCACGGGCGGTCGATTCGCCTGCCGGAACGGCGGATTTCCCTGCCGGGAAGGCCGATTCGCCTGCGAGGACGGTGGATTCCTCTGCTGTGCCGCGATATCCCCGTGCTGGAACGGTGGTTCCCGACGTCGGAGCGGCCGGTTCCGGCAGGGCGGGCAGCTCCGGCGCGTGATCCGCGGCGATGTGCGCGGCGAGCTGCGCGACGCTGCGGTAGTCGAAGATGACCGTGGTCAGCAGGTCCACGCCCAGTTCCTCGTTGAGCCGCTGCACGAATTTCGCGCCGACGATGGAGTCCAGCCCGTAGTCGGCGAACGCCTGCTCCAAGCCGATCCGCTCGGCCGGCATCCGCAGCGCCTCGGCGAGCGCGGCCAGCACCACGTCGCCGACCGTGGTGGTCGCCCGCTCCACGACCGGCGCGGCGGGCGGGGCGAGCTCGGTCACCTGCGGTTCCGCCCTCGGCGCACGGGCGAGCCCGTCGCTGTGCGCGACGACGATCTGCTGGCCCAGCGCCAGCGCGTCCGCCGCCGGGTGCGCGAGCCCGGTGAAGCCCTCCTGGTGCAGCACCCGCCGCCAGCTCTCCGGCGACAGCGCGGGGCTGCCGGGCGCGCGGAGTTCGGCGTCGTCGTAGAGCCACCAGCCGTCCAGCAGCCCGAACGTGAGGTGGTTGACCAGGTAGAACCCGCTGATCTCGTTGAGCGCCAGCAGTCCGCCGCCGCGCAGCAGCGCCTTCGCGTGCCGCAGCGCGGGCCGGATGTTCTCCGTCGCGTGCAGCACGTTCGCCGCGATCACCACGTCGAACGCCCCGGTGTCCAGGCCCTGCTCCTGCGGCGGGGTGGCCGCGTCGAACAGCCGGTAGCCGAGGAAGTCCCGGCCCGGACCGAAGGTGTCCTGCGCGTTGTGCAGGAAGGCCTGCGACAGGTCGGTGAAGCAGTACTCGGCGAGCCGGAGTCCGCTCCGCTCCACCGCGTCCAGCACCGGCCCGGTGGTGCCGCCGGTGCCCGCGCCGACCTCCAGCACCCGCAGCGGGGCGGCCGGGTCGGCGGCCTGCCGGGCGCGCAGGTGCGCCACGACCTGCTCGGCGAGGACCGCGTTGAAGTGCTCGGCCACCCGGTTGTCCCGGTACACCCCGGCGACCAGGTCGAACGAGCCCTGTGGGAACAGCACGTCGGTGGCGGTGGTGCGGCCGCGCAGCACGTCGCCCAGCGCGGGCAGGGTGCGGTCCAGCAGCCGCAGCGGGGCCCGCAGGTCCGCGTTCAGCTCGGCCCACCGCGGCGCTTCCCGCTGCCAGTCGGCGCGCGCCGCGGCCGCGTCCTCGGTGCCCGGTGCCCAGTTCCCGGTGGCGTCGATCAGGCCGTGCTCGGTGAGGGTGCGCAGCGTCGCGGTCAGCCAGCCGTCGAAGCGGGGGGCCACCCCGCGGGCGTGCCGCTGCGCCGGGTCCTCGGACGGGTCCAGGCCCGCCGCGCGCAGCTCGGCGGCGACGCAGCGGCTCAGCGCCGCGTCGATCTCGCCCGGCACCGGTCCGGCGTGGTGCTCGGCGAGCGCGGCGGGCAGCGCCACCGGCGCGGCCTCGACGGCTCGGGTCGGCGAGGCGGGGTGCTGCTGCAGGAGTTCCCCGGGCAGCGCGCCCTCGACCGGCAGCGGCCTGCCGAGGCGCATGAACCCGATCTGGTCCAGCGGCCCGGCCAGCAGCCGCTCGATCGCCCCCATCGCGGTGGACACGTCGATCGGCGCCAGCCCCATCGCGGTCACGTCGCGCAGCAGCTCGTCCGGCACGTTGCCCCAGTAGCCCCAGTTCACCACCTTCACCGGGAACCCGAGTTCCGCGCGCAGCTCGGCGGCGCGGGCGTCCTCGAACGCGCAGGCCGCCGAGTAGTGCGCCTGGTTGGCGTTGCGGATGAAGCTCACCAGCGAGGAGATCAGCAGCAGGAAGTCCAGCCGGTGCCCCGCGAACACGTCCGCGAAGTGCACGCACGGATCGACCTTCGCGCCGAGCGTCGCGTCCAGTTCGGACTCGGTCATCTCGGCCAGCGGCGTGTGGCTGAACACCATCGCCAGGTGCACCACGCCGTCGATGCGGCCGTGGCGGCGCAGCACCTCGTCCCGCATCCCGGCCAGCGCGGCCGGATCGGCGGCGTCCGCGGACAGGTACTCGGGGGCGCGGCCACCGGCGGCGACCCGCGCGGCCTTCGCGCGGATCGAGTCGTCCTCGGCGCGGCGCCCGACCCACACCACGCGGGCGTCGTGGGCGCGCAGCAGGTACTCGGTGAGCAGCACCCCGAGGTCACCGGCACCGCCGATGAGCACGTACACGCCGCCGCGGCGCAGCACCGGTGCCGCCGGCGCCGGGACGTCCGCCACCGGCAGCAGCTGCCTGCGCAGGTACTGGCCGCCGCGGCGGGCGAACGGGTGCGCCCGCCGGTCCGCGGGCAGCGCGAACACCTCGGCCGGGACGAACGGTTCGCCGTCGGCGAGGTCCACGGCGCGCAGCCGCCAGTGCGGCTGCTCCTTCGCCAGGCCGCCGAGCAGCCCGTGCAGCCCGGCCTGCGCCGGATCGGCCGTGCCGGTGCCCTCCGGGTCGAAGGCGTCGCGGGTGAGCAGGGTGAGCCCGAGCGGCTCGTCGTCCAGGCCGAGCGCGGTGATCGCGCGCAGCACCCGGAACAGCCGCCGGGTCGCGGTGCGCTGGTCGGCGATCCGCTCCGCCGCGGCCGTCGCGATCCGGGTCGGGAACCGCATGATCACGTGGTCGACGGGGGTGGTGATCCGGTCCGCGTCGTCGGCGTCGAGCTCCACCAGGTGCGGGTGCCGCTCGCGCAGCGCGGCGAGCTCGGCGGGTTCCAGGCCGATGGCCACCAGCCGCGCGTCCCGGGCGGGGAACGGCTTGCCGCGCAGCAGCCGCGCCGGTTCCCACACCGGGTGCAGGGTGAGGTCGCCCGCGGGGATCTCGTGGGGTTTCGCGGGCGGGGTGGTGGAATTCGCGGCGGTGGCGGTCGAGGCGGTCGGGATCGCGGCGGTCACCTCGGCGCCGGTGGCCTCAGCGGACAGCGTCCGGCCCTGGCTCTGGCTCTGGCTCTGGCCCGAGCCGACCTCCGCGCGCGCCACCGGGTTCGCGGGCGGTTCCCCGAGCCCGTCGGTGTACCAGTACTTCTCCCGCGCGAACGGATATCCGGGCAGCCCGACCTTGCGCGGCCGCGGCCCGTCGGCGTGCACCCGTGCCCAGTCGACGTGCAGCCCACCGGCCCACGCCTCGGCCAGCGGCGCGAGCTTCCCGCGCCGCACCCAGCGCAGCACGGTCTCCTGGAAGTCCTCGTCGGCGAGGAAGCCCTGCGCGGCGCCGCTCGCACCGTCGCGCACGTGCCCGCCCGCGGGCGTGCCGCCGCCCGCGCAGGTGTCCAGCGCCGCGACCAGCGAGTCGAGGTCGCGCACGACCACGGCGAACCGGGCGCGCATCGCCTCCCGGCCGACCTGCAGCGTGTAAGCGATGTCGGCGAGGTCCGCGTCGGACCACTCCCCCGCGCGCAGCGCGTCCCGCAACCGGCCGGCGGACTCCCGCAGCCGCTCCGGGTCGGCGGCCGAGAGGACCACCAGGACCGGCTCCACCGGGCGCGGGCCCGGTTCGGGGACGAGGTGCTCCTCGACCAGCAGGTGCGCGTTGGCACCGCCCGCACCGAACGCGGAGAGCCCGGCCAGCCGCGGCTTGTCGCCGTTCCGCCGCCACGGCCCCGCGTCGCGCTGCAGCACGAACGGGGTCCGCGGGAAGTCGATGTTCGGGTTGGTGCGCTCGGCGTGCAGCGAGGGCACCAGGGTGCCGTGGCGCAGCTGCAGCAGCAGCTTGCTCAGCCCCGCGATCCCGGCAGCCGATTCCAGGTGCCCGATGTTGGACTTGGCGGACCCGATGGCGCAGAACTCGCGGTCGTCGGTGAACTCGGCGAACGCGGCGGAGAGCCCGGCGATCTCGATCGGGTCGCCCAGCGAGGTGCCGGTGCCGTGCGCCTCCAGGTAACCGATGTCGCGCGGGTCCGCGGTGGACTCGCGCCAGGCGCGGCGGATCACCGCGGCCTGCGCGTTCGGGTTGGGCACGGTGAAGCCGTGGGTGTGCCCGCCGTGGTTGACGGCGCTGCCGCGGATCACGCCGAGCACCCGGTCCCCGTCGGCGAGCGCGTCGGCCAGCGGGCGCAGCAGCACGGCGCCGACGCCCTCGCCGGGCACGTAGCCGTCGCCGCCCTCGCCGAAGCTGCGGCAGCGGCCGTCGCTCGCCGCGAACCGGCTCTCGCCGATCATCAGGTACTTGCTCGGGTGCAGCGACAGGTTCACGCCGCCCGCCAGCGCCACCCCGCACTCACCGCGCTCCAGCGCGGCGATGGCCAGGTGGATCGCGGTGAGCGAGGAGGCGCACATGGTGTCGACGGCGACGCTGGGACCGCCCGCGTCGAAGAAGTACGACACGTGGTTGGCGATGGAGGCGAGGCTGCCGGGCACCACCACCGGATCGCCCAGCGCGGTCCGCTCGGCGCCGTGCAGCTGGTACTCGGAGTACATGGCGCCGACGAACACGCCCACGTCCCCGGCGTCGGTGCCGACCCGGGCGCGGGCGGCGGCGCGCAGCGCGTCGCGGGTGTAGCCGGCGTCCTCCAGCGCCGAGTACGCGGTCTGGAGGAACAGCCGCTCCTGCGGGTCCATGGTGGACGCCGCCTTCGGCGAGATGCCGAAGAACAGCGGGTCGAACTCGTCGACGCCGTCGAGGAATCCGCCCCACTTGGCGTAGGTCTTGCCGGGCACCCCGGGCCGCTCGTCGAAGTAGCGGTCGTGGTCCCAGCGGTCCACCGGGATCTCGGTGATGCCGTCCCGGCCGGCGAGCAGGTTCACCCAGAACTCGTCGAGGTCGCGGGCTCCCGGGTAGCGCCCGGCCATGCCGACGACGGCGATGGCGGTGCCCCGGTCGGCGGACGCCGGTTCGACGACGGCCGGAGCGGGGGCGGGTGCGGTGGCGGCGGGCGCGGTGGCGGTGGCCGGGCTCGCGGCGGCCGGGCTCGCGGTGCCCGAAGTCGCAGCGGCCGGAGTCGCAGTGGTCGAAGCGGTGGCCGGAGTCGCGGTATCGGCCGGTGCCTGAACGGCCGCGGCGACCGGTTCCTCCTCCGCGGTCACCCCGACCAGCGCCGCGAGCGCCTCCGGCTGGGTGCGCAGGAAGTGCGCCACCAGCCCGTCCACGTCGCGGACCTCGAAGAACAGCGTGCTGCCCACGTCGTCGAGCACCCGGCGCACCGCGTCGGTCAGCTGCACCACCAGGATGGAATCGATGCCGTAGCGGTCGAAGGGCACGTCGGAGCGGATGTCGGCGACGGGCAGCTGCAGCGTCTCGGCCACGAGCCCCCGGAAGTAGTCGGCGGCGGCTTCCCGCACCCGCCGCGCACCGTCCAGATCGGACGAACGGGTTCCCGCCGCCGCAGCGGGGTTCTCGACCGGTTCGGCCGAGGCGACCGGGCGCACCGGGGCCGCGTCCGCCAGCACCCCGCGGAACGCGGACACCTCGCGCGGCTGGCGCACCACGCCGTCGCTCTCGGCCACGATCACCTGCTGGCCGAGGTCGTCGGCCCCCTCGGCGCCGACGAACGCGCTGCGGAACCCGACCTCGGCCAGCAGCCGGGTCCAGTTCTCCGGGGACAGCCCGGGAGACCCGGCGATGCGCGGCGCCGGGTCGTCGTAGAGCCACCAGCCGTCCAGCAGCCCGAACGTGAGGTGGCTGAACACGATGTTGTCGGACAGCTCGTTGAGCAGCAGCACCGCGTTCGGCCGGGCCGCGGCCTTCGCGTTGCGCAGCGTGTTGCGGATGTTGCGGGTCGCGTGCAGCACGTTGGTGGCGATGACCACGTCGAACTGGCCGGGATCGGTGTCCTGGCCCGCCAGCGGCTGCTCCGCGTTGAAGATCCGGCCGTCCAGGTAGGGCGCGATCGGGCCGTAGGCCTTCTTGGCGTGCAGCAGGAACGCCTTGGAGATGTCGGTGTAGCGGTAGGTCTCGATGCGCTCGGCCCACGGTTGCAGGCGGCGGAACACGACGGCGCTGGTGCCGCCGGTGCCCGCCCCGATCTCCAGGATGCGCAGCCGCGCGCCGGGGTCCTGCTCCAGCCGCCGCCGCAGGTAGTCGACGAGGGTGTCGGCGAGCACGTCGTTGAAGTAGTCGGCGACCGGGTTGTTCTTGTACACGGCCTCGACGAGGTGCAGCGAGGTGCCGGGGAACATCACGTCGGTGGCGGGGCGGCGCCCGGTGAGGATGTCCGGCAGCGCCCGCAGCGTGGTGTCCACCAGCACGGCCTGGGCGCGCTTGGCGTCCTCGGTGAGCCAGCGGTCCTTGTCCCGGTCCCAGTCCGCCCAGGCGGCGTCCAGGTCGACCGGGCGGGCGTCGGTGCGGGCGTAGCGGTCGTCGCCGTCGTGGCGCAGGTGCCCGGCTTCGGCGAGCACGGTGAGGCTGTGCCGCATCCACCGCTGGTAGCGGTCCTGCACGCCGCCGACGGCGCGCCATTCGGCGGCGGTGGCGGCGCGGTCGTCGGCGAACAGCCCGAGCGAGCGCAGCAGCGCCCAGGTGATGCGCACCAGCGCGTCGTGCATCGACCCGGCGTGCCCGTCCGCGCCGGCCCGCAGCCGGGCGACCTCGTCGTGCCGGTCCGGCCTGCCCGCGCGCAGCTCGCCGATCAGCGACGGCGTGGTGGCGGGCAGGTGGGTGAGCGCGTCCTCGGAGTAGCGGCCGTCGATGCTGCGGCTGTCCGAGGCCTTGAGCAGCGCCAGCTGCGGGTGCGGGGAGGCCAGCAGCGCGTCGAACGCGGCCATGCCCTCCTCGGGTTCGATGGAGCCGAGGCCGAGCTGCGCCATCCGCTGCCGGTAGCCGTCGGCGGTGACGATGCCGACGCCCGCCCAGTAGCCCCAGTTCAGCACCTTCACCGGGCAGCCGAGCCGGTCCTGGAGGGTCTCGGCCCAGGCGTCGGCGAAGGTGCAGCCCGCCGCGTAGTTGGCCTGGCCCGGTGCCTTGAAGAACGCCTGCATCGAGGAGAAGAACGCGGCGAACCGCAGCGGCTGGCCCGCGAACACCTCGGCGAGGTTGACCGACACGTCGGCCTTGACCGCGAAGGTGGTGCGGAACCGTTCCTCGTCCATCCGGGCGAGGGTCTGGTCCCCGAGCACGATCGCCGAGTGCAGCACCCCGGTGATCGGGCCGTGCCTGCGCACGATCTCGTCCCGGGCGCGGGCGAGCGCGTCCCGGTCGGTGGCGTCGGCCCGCACGTAGTCGGGGCGCGGGCCGTGCGCGGCGAGCGCGTCCTGCTTCGCGGTGATCTCGGCGTCCTGCGGGCGGCGGCCGAGCCACACGACCTGGGTGCCGTGGTGGCGCAGCAGGTGCTCGGTCCACACCTGGCCGATGCCGCCCGCACCGCCGATGGCGACGACGACGCCGCCGGGCTGCGGAGGTGCGGCGGTGGCGCCGGGCGCGGGGACTTCGAGGAGCCGCTGCCGGTACCACTCGCCGTGGCGGTGCGCGAGGGTTTCGCCGTTCGGGTCGGCGGGCAGCGCGCGGACCGCGGACCACGGGACCGGTCCGTCCAGGTCGGCACCGCGGACCTGCCAGTGCGGGTACTCCTTGGCCACGGTGCCGAGCAATCCGTGCACCCCGGCCTGCGCCGGGTCGGAGCCGGTGTCGCCGGGCAGCAGCCGCGCGCGGCGGGTGAGCGCGGTGAGGCCGAGTTCGCGGGCGTCGGCACCTCCGGCCAGCAGCGCCTTGACCAGCCGGAACAGCGCGATCGGGGCTTGCTCCGGGCCGTCGGCGGCCGGGGCGGTCCAGTACACGTGCTCGACGTCGGCGGGCAGCAGTGCGGTGAGCTGCTCGACGGTGGCCTCGGCGACGACGTCGAGGACGGTGGCGGCCGGGTGGTGGCGGCGCAGCGCGGCCTGCTCCTCGGGAGTGCCGCCGACGAGCACCACGCGGGCCTGCGGGGCGGGCCAGTGCGGGGCGTCGTCGTCCGCGGGCAGCGCGTCCCAGGTCGGGGCGAGCAACGTGGCGGCGGGCTCCTCGGCGCCGGTCACCTGGCGGGAGGCGTAGCCGCGCAGGCTCGCGCTGAGCCGTCCGCCGTCGTCGTACAGGTCGATGTCCACTTTGGTCACGTCCCGGTCGGGGGCGGGTTCGTAGCCCGCCGCGTGGCGCAGGTGTGCCCACATGCGCGCGGTGGTGGGGGTGAAGAGGTCGACGTGCTCCAGCGCGAACGGCAGCGCGGGCGCGCCGCGGCGTTCGGCGAGCGCGCCGGTGGTGTCGCCGTGCAGGCCGACGACGGCCTGGATGGCGCTGTCCAGCATCGCCGGGTGCAGCGCGAACTCGCCGGGAGCACCGGTGCCCGCGGGCAGTTCCAGCCGGGCCAGCACCTCACCATCCCCTATGGACAGACCCTGCACGGCGCGCAGCCGGTCGCCGTGCCGGATGCCGACGGCCTCCAGCGCGTCGTGGCACTGCTGCCGGGTGAGGGTGCGGTGGGCGCAGCGGGCGCGCAGCGCGTCGAGGGATTCCGGTTGCGGGGCGGCGGGTTCCGCGATGCGCCCCTGGGCGTGCACCTCGGTGCCGTCGCGCAGCACCCGGAACGCGTCGCCGTCGAGGCGCACCGCCAGCTCGGCGCCGTCGTCGGCGACGGGAAACGGCGCGGGCCACACCACGTCGCGCAGCCGCAGCGGCGCGGTGCGGTCGCCGGTGGCGGCGCGGTGGGCGAACTCCAGCGAGAGCACGCCGGGCAGCACGGCGCGGCCGTTGACGTGGTGGTCGGCGAGGAAGAACTCGTCACCGCTGAGCCGGATCCGGTAGGCGGGGTCCGCCGGAGCGGTGGCCGCCGCGGGCCGCGCGGTCGCGGCCGCCTCGGATGTTGCGGGAGCCGCCTCGAAGGGTGCGGGGCCGGCGGTGTGCGCGGCGGCGGGCCGTTCGATCCAGTACCGCTGCCGCTCGAACGGGTAGGTCGGCAGCGGCACCTGGCGGCGCGCGGCGGCCGGGAAGCTCGCGGTGAACCAGTCCACCTCCCCGCGCACGTACGCCCGCGCGAGCTCCTGCGGTGCCAGCGCGCGGTCCCCGTCGACGGGCCGCGGATCGGCGGCGGTCTCCCCGGTCAGCACCTCCGGCCCCGCGTTCCCGGCGAGCCAGCCGCGCAGCCGGTCGGCCAGCGCGGGCAGGCCGGCGGCGGTGGTGGCGAGCCGGTGCGGGAAGTGGCTGCGCCCGGCGGCGAGGCTGTGCGCGACGGCTGCGGCGGGCAGGCCGGGTTCCCGGTCGAGGTGCGCGAGCAGCCGCTCCACCACGGACCGCAGCGCGGCGGGCGTGCGCGCCGACAGCAGGAAGGCGTGCTCGCCGGGGGTGTCGGCGATCGGGACGCCGCGGTGCTCCTCCAGCACCACGTGCGCGTTGGTGCCGCTGGCGCCGAACGAGCTCACCGCGGCGCGGCGCGGTCCCGAGGCGGGTTCCGGCCAATCGCGGGTGTCCCGGTCGATGCGGAACGGGCTGCCGTCCAGCGCGAGCGCCGCGTTCGGCTCGCCGAAGCCGGGCCAGCCGGGGATCCGCCGGTACCGCAGCGCCAGCAGCGACTTCAGCACCCCGGCGATCCCGGCGGCGAACTGGGTGTGGCCCAGGTTGTTCTTGACGGTGCCCAGCGAGGCCGACCCGGTGGGAGCCCCGGCGAAGGCACGAGTGAGCGCGCGGAACTCGATGGGGTCGCCGAGCTGGGTGCCGGTGCCGTGCGCCTCCACCAGCTGGATGCCGCCGGGTTCGATCCCGGCTTCGGCGTGCACCTCGCGCAGCAGCCGTTCCTGGGAGGCGGCGCTGGGCGCGGTGAGGCCGTTGGTGGTCCCGTCCTGGTTGATCCCGGTGGCGCGGATCAGCCCGTGGACGTGGTCGCCGTCGCGTTCGGCGTCGGCGAGCCGCTTCAGCAGCACCGCGCCGGCGCCTTCGCCGGGCACGAACCCGTCGGCGCGGGCGTCGAAGCCGTGGCAGCGCCCGGTCGGCGAGAGCATCCCGGCTCGGCTCGCCGAGCGGTACAGCCGGGGCGTGGTCTGCACGAACACGCCACCGGAGATCGCCAGGTCCGTCGCCCCGGAGAGCAGGTCGCGGCAGGCCAGGTGCAACGACACCAGCGAACTGGAGCAGGAGGTGTCGGTCGTCAACGCCGGCCCGCGCAGGTCCAGCTGGTAGGCGATGCGGGAGGCGACGACCGAGCCCATGGTGCCCCACAGCGCCTGCGCGGGCGGGGCCTCGTCGAGGTGGTCGTAGTAGTCGCCGGTGTAGCAGCCGACGTACACGCCGCAGTTGCGTTCGCGCAGCCGTTCGCCGGTGTAGCCACCGTCTTCGAGGGCGTTCCAGCACTGCTCCAGGAAGATCCGCTGCTGCGGGTCGGTGTAGGTGGCTTCGACGCCGGACATCGAGAAGAACACCGGGTCGAAGCGGTCGATGCCGCGCAGGAAGCTGCCGGAGCGGCAGGTGATCTCGGGGCCGAGCTGCCAGCGGGTGACGGGTTCGAGCAGGTCCGCGCCGGCGACGAGGTGGTCCCAGAGGGCCTGCGGGTCTTCGGCGTCGGCGTAGCGGGCGGACATGCCGACGACGGCGATCACGTCGTCCTCGACCGGTCGGGTCTTCGCCGCCGCCGCAACGGGTTCCGGCGTCGCGGCGAGTTCCGGCGTCGTGACGGGTGCGTCGGCGGCGGGCGCTGCGGCCGCGGACGCGTCGGCGGCGGGCGCGTCGGCTTCGGCGGCACCGTGGACGCGCAGCGCGGCGCCGTAGGTGTCGAGCAGGAACGCCCGCAACCGTTCGACGCTGCCGTGGTCGAAGAGGTCGGTGGTCTCCAGTTCGGTACCGAGGGCCGCGTTGAGGGTGTGCACCAGGTTGACGCCGAGGATGGAGTCCAGGCCGTAGTCGGCGAACGGCCGGCGCCGCTCGACGTCCGCGACCGGCATGTCCAGGGCGTCGCCGACCGCGTCCAGCAGCACCCGCTCCACATCGGCGGGCGAGGCCGCGGGGGCGGGCGAGCTCTCGGCGGCGATGGCGGGGCGAGGTTCAGCGGCGGTCGCGGCGGTCGCGTTCACGGCAGCTGCGTTCTCGGCAGCCGCGATCTCCCCGGGCTCGAACCAGAACCGGCGCCCGGCGAACGGGTACGCGGGCAGGTGCACCCGGCGCGCGACGGGGCGCAGCGCGGACCAGTCCAGCGGCATCCCCTTCGCCCAGAACGCGGCGAGCTCGCCCAGCTCACCGCGGGCGGCCCACTGCGCGACGAGCGCGCGGAGCTCGTCCTTGCCCGCCAGGGCGTTCAGCGTTTCGCGGGTGGCGCGGACCCGGCCGCGGTGCCACGGCCCCTCGCCCGAGGGGTCGGCGCGGAAGGCGCGCAGCTGCTCCCGCCATTCGGCTGCGGTGCTCGCGATGAAGCACACCCGCTCGTCCATCGGTTCGCGCCCGAGCTGCAAGGTCGCGGCGACGGCGGCCAGGTCCGGCTCGGCGGCGTCCAGCCATTCGGCGAGCTGCGCGGCGCGGGCGAGCAGGTCCTCGGGGGTGCGGGCGGACAACGGGAGCAGCACCGCACCCGTCTCGGCCGGGACGACGGGCGCGGGCCGGTGCTCGGCGAGCACCAGGTGCGCGTTGGCGCCGCCCGCGCCGAACGAGGACACCCCGGCGATGCGCGGGCGGTCGTCCGCGGCCGGCCAATCGGCGGCGGTGGTCTGCAGGGCGAACGGGGTGGCGGCGAAGTCGATCTCGGGGTTGGGCTGGTCGGCGTGCAGCGTGGGGGCGAACGCGCCGTGCTCCAGCTGGAGCACCGCCTTGGTGAGCCCGGCGATGCCCGCCGCAGCCTCCAAGTGCCCGATGTTGGACTTGGCGGAACCCAGCGCGCACCGGCCGACCTGCCCGGCGACTGCCCCGTCCTGCCCGGCGAAGGACCCGTCCTGCCCGGCGAAGACCTCGGTCAGCCCGTCGACCTCGACCGGGTCGCCGAGCCGGGTGCCGGTGCCGTGCGCCTCCAGGTAGCCCACGTCGCGGGCGGGCACGCCCGCGCGCTCCAGCGCCTCGCGCACCACGGCCGCCTGGGCGCGCGGGTTCGGCACCGTGTAGCCGTTGGAGCGGCCGCCGTGTCCGATGGCGGAGCCGAGCACGACCGCGCGGATCGGGTCCCCGTCGGCTTCGGCCTGCGCCAGCGGTTTGAGCAGCACCGCGCCGACGCCTTCCCCGGGCACGAAGCCGTCGCCGCCGTCGCCGAAGCTCCGGCACGCGGGCCCGGAGGCGAGCATCCGGGACCGGCACAGCTCCACGAAGGTCGACGGGTGCAGGTAGAGGTTCACGCCCCCGGCGATGGCGAGTTCGCAGTCGCCGCGGCGCAGGTGCTCGCACGCTTCGTGGATCGCGGTGAGCGAGGACGAGCACATGGTGTCGATCGGCATGCTCGGCCCGCGCAGGTCCAGCAGGTAGGACACCCGGTTCGCCAGCGAGGCGAACGAGGTCCGCGGCGCCGCGTCCGTCCGTTGTGGACTGTTCCGGTCGAAGCCGTTCTTGGTGATCCCGGCGAACACGCCGACGCGGCCGCCGTGCCGGTCGGCGATCCGCTCGCGGGTGTAGCCGGCGTCCTCCAGCACCGACCAGGAGGCTTCCACGAACAGCCGTTCCTGCGGGTCGAGGTCGGCGGCCTCGCGGGGGGCGATGCCGAAGAACGCGGCGTCGAAGCGGTCGAAGTCGTCCAGGAACCCGCCCCACTTGCCGTAGCTGGCGCCCTGCCGCACGGCGCGCTGCGGGTCGGGTTCGTAGAACCCGTCCAGCGACCAGCGCTCGGCGGGGATCTCGCGGACGCTGTCGCGGCCGGTGCGCAGGTTGTGCCAGAACTCGTCGAGGGTGGGGGCGTCCGGGTAGCGGCCGGTGAGGCCGATGATCGCGATGGGCTCGGCGGGGCCGAGCGGGCGGGGCGCGGGCCGCGGTTCGGCGCGGGCCGGGCCGGTGCCTGCCACCGCCTCCTCGGGCGCGCGCTCCGCGAGCCACCGCCTGCACCCCTCCGGGTCGCGCTCGGCGAGGTGCCCGGCGAGGTCGTGCAGCGTCGGGTGCTGGTAGAGCAGCGTCTTCGGCAGCGACCCGAACCAGCGCGCGAAACCGCGGTTCAGCCGGGTCACCGCCAGCGAGTCGATGCCGAAGGAGTCCAGCGGCGCGGCCGCGTCGAGCTTCGCCGGGTCCAGCCGCACCGTCGCGGCGACCAGTTCCTTCAGCGCGGGCAGCACCGCCGCCCGCAGGTCTCCCGGTCGCTCCGGCACGTCGCCCTCCTCGTCGATGACCAGCAGTTGGGGTGCTCCGACCGCCAGCGCCTCGCGCAGGGCGCGCAGCGCGGTGCCGGTCGAGAGCGGGTGCCCGAAGCGGGCGGTGAGCGCCGGGATCTCCTCGGCGGCGACGTGCAGGCCGCCGTCCTGCCACAGCGGCCAGCCGATCGACGCGCTGGTCCCGCTGCGGGTCCCGGCGGCGACGAGCTCGGCGCGGTGCGCCAGGTGGGCGTCCAGGAAGCCGTTCGCGGCGGCGTAGTCGCCCTGCCCGGCGTTGCCGAGCGTCCCGGCGCCCGAGGAGAACGCGGCGAAGAAGTCCAGCGGCAGGTCGCGGGTGGCGTGGTCGAGGTGCACGAGCCCGGCGACCTTCGGCGCCAGCACCCGCTGCGCCTGCTGGAAGGACTTGCGGATGAGGTAGTCGTCCTCGACGAGCCCCGCGGCGTGCAGCACGCCGTCCAGCCGGCCGTGCTCGCGCACCACGTCGGCGACGAGCTCGGCGACGGCGGCGCGGTCGGTGACGTCGAGGCGCCGGTACTCGCCGTGCGGCACCTCGCGCGACTCGGACCGCCCGCACAGCACCGGATGCGCGTCCGGGGCGTGCCGGGCGATGTCGGCGGCGAGCAGCGCGCCGAGCCCGCCCGCTCCCCCGGTGATCAGGTAGACGCCGCCGGACTTCCACGGCATCGGCGCGTCCGGGCGGGACACCGGTTCCCAGTCGCGGACCCGGCGGCGGCCGCCGTCGTAGCGGACGTGCTCGTCGGCGGATCCGAGCTCCGCGGTGAGCACCCGCGCGAGTTCCGGTCCGGCGGGGATCCGGTCGAACTCGACGAGCTGCCCGCGCAGGCCCGGGTCCTCCTGGGACGCGGTGCGCAGCAGGCCGAGCAGTCCGGCGTACCCGGTCGCGGTCCCGGCCGGGCACACCACCTGCACGTGGCAGGGCCCGCCCGCGGCGAGCACGCGCTGGAGCTCGCCGAGCAGCCGGGTGGCGGCGTGCTCGAAGCCCGCGGCGGCACCGTCCGCGCGACCGTCCACCCGCGCCACCGACACCGACCGCAGCGCGGCCGCCTCGGCGTCGGGGACGTCGCAGAGCACGACGAGCCGCCGGTCGGCGACCGCCGCGGCACCGGGCCGCACCGGCTCGTCGCGCCAGACCGGCAGGCGGAGGATCTGTCGACTCACGTGGGGCTCCGTTCGGGGGCGCGGTCGCGCGGGCTCGTGGTCAGGCATCGCTGAGGGCGTCCGGTCCGAGGCGGTCGTCGAGGACCGCGTCCAGCAGCGCCGCGTAGGCACCGGTGTCGAACCCGGGCGTCGGGGATCGCCCTTCCACCACCGGAGTTTCCTCCCCGCGCCCTGCGGTTTTCCGCACAACCGAATCGGTTCCCGGCCGCGCACCGCGGTTTTCCCGGTCGTTCCGGTGGTTTCCGGGTGCGGATTCCGGTACCCAGTAGCGCTCGCGGGCGAACGGGTAGCCCGGCAACCGCACCACGCCGGTGCCCGCCGGATGCAGCACGGACCAGTCCACATCGGACCCGCCGCACCACAGCCGCACGACCTCGTCGAGCCGCCCGTCCCGCAGCGCGCGGGCGACCTCCGGGGAGTGCGCGGTCCCGCGCCGCACGCCGGTGCCGCGGGAGCGCGGGACACCGCCCGCGTGCAGCCCGGTGGTGTCCCCGGCCAGGTAGCGGTCCAGGGCTCCGAGCACCTCGTCGACGCTGTCCGCGACCAGGCCGAGCCGCCGTTCCATCGCCTCCCGGCCCACCTGCAGGGTGTGCGCGAGGTCCGGCAGCGGCGTGGCCGGGGCGGCTCGGAGGTGGTCCCGCAGCCGCTGCGCGCTCACCCGCAGCCGCTGGTCGTCGCGGGCGGACAGCAGCACGGCCTGCGGTCCGCCGTCGCCCGGGGCGTGTCGCGGGCGCGGCGGTGCTTCGAGGACGACGTGCGCGTTGGCACCGCCGAACCCGAAGCTGCTCACCCCGGCCCGCAACGGCCACGCGCGTCCGCTCGGGTCGGTGCGCGGTTCCCACGCCTGCCCGCGCCGCACCACCTCGAACTCGCCGCCGGACAGCGGCAGGTGCGGGTTGAGCCGGTCGCAGTGCAGCGTCGGCGGGAGTTCCCGGTGCCGCATCGCCAGCAGCACCTTGAGCACCCCGGCCAGGCCCGCCGCCGACTCGGCGTGGCCGATGTTGGTCTTCACCGAGCCCAGCGCCCACGGCCGCCCGTCCGGGCCGGGTCCGCCGAGCTCGCGGTAGGCGCCGGCGAGCGCGGTGACCTCCACCGGGTCGCCGAGGGCGGTGCCGGTGCCGTGCGCTTCGACGTAGCCGATGCTGCCGGGCGCCAGCTCGCCCATCGCCTCCCGCACCAGCGCGGCCTGCGCGCCGCCGTTCGGCGCGGTGAGCGATCCGGCGCGGCCGCCGTGGTTCACCGCGCTGCCGCGCACCACGCCCCAGATCGCATCGCCGTCGCGGACGGCGGCGTCCAGCGGTTTGAGCAGCACCACCGCGACGCCCTCGGAGCGCACGTAGCCGTCGGCGTCCGCGGCGAACGTCTTGCACCGGCCGTCCGGGCTGAGCATCCCGGTCTGCTGGGTGGCGGCGAAGGTGTCCACGCTGAGCAGCAGGTTCACCCCGCCGGCGAGCGCCATCGCGCAGCGCCCGGACCGGACGTCCTGCACCGCGCGGTGCAGCGCGACCAGCGAGCTGGAGCAGGCGGTGTCCACCGGTTCGCTGGGTCCGTGCACGTCCAGCACGAACGAGATCCGGTTGGCCAGCACGGAATGCGCGTTGCCGGTGGACGTGTAGCCCTCCGGTGCGACGCCGCTGGCGTTGAGCAGCTGGTGGTAGTCGTTGCCGGACACCCCGAAGTAGACGCCGGTGCTCTCCGGCAGCCGCGTCGGGGCGTAGCCGCCGTCCTCCAGCGCCGCCCACACCGCCTCCAGCGCGAGCCGCTGCTGCGGGTCCATCAGCTCGGCTTCGAGGCGGGACAGGTTGAAGAAGTCCGCGTCGAACCGGTCCACGTCGGTGAGCTGCCCGGCGAACTTCGGGAATTCGGTGCGGGCCACGGTGCCCGCGTAGCGCTCGTCGAACCGGTCGCCCGGGTAGGGGGTGATGAGGTCGTCCCCGGCGCGCAGCCGCTGCCAGAACTCGTCGAGGTCGGCGGATCCGGGGAAGCGGCCTGCCGCACCGACGATGGCCACCGCGTCCGATGTGGACTCGGCCGCGGGCCGCGGCGGGGTCTCGACCACGGGTGCGGAAGGTGCCGAAGGTGTCACGGGTGCCGCGGGTGCGGGGTCCGGCGCGGGCCGCGCTCCCGCCAGGTCCGGCCACCGCTCGCGGAGGTGCTCGGCGAGGCTCCGGATGTTCGGGCATTCGAAGAACACCGCGGGGCTCAGCTCCACGCCCAGCAGGCCGTTGAGCTCGGCGGAGAGCTTGGCGAGGGTGATGGATTCGAAGCCGTAGGCGTGGAAGTGGGTGTCGGCGTCGATCTCGGCGAGGTCGAACTTCAGCTGGTCGGCGACGGTTTCCCGCAGCGCTCGCACCAGCCGGGCCTCGCGGTCCGATGTGGACCCGACCGCATCGGAGAGGCCAGCAGGACCAGGGCTTGCAGGATCGGGAACCCCAGAACCGGAGACCCCAGAGCCGGAGAGTCCAGAGCCGGAGAGTCCAGAACCGGTGAGTCCAAAACCGGAATCCGCGGTTCCGGAGCCCACCGGGCTCCGGACCGCAGCACCGGTGGCGGCAGCGCCGTCCCCGATCGCCGACCCGTCGAGATCCGGCACCACCGCGGACGCGGCCGGTGCCGGGGTCACCGCGACCGCGGACCCGCGCAGCGATCCCGGCAGCGCGCCGGTCCCGAACTCGGCCCGCTCGATCCGGCCCAGCACCTGCCCGCGCTCGTCGGCGAGGTCGATCCGGAACTCGGCGTCGGCGAGCCGGTCCAGCAGCACGACCCGCGTGCGGTCCAGGTCGGCGCCGTGCAGCGCCGCGACCCGCAGCACCGCCGCATCAGGCCTGCCGAGCACGTGCTGCACCCCCTGCAGCACCCCGGCCAGCACCCACGCCGGGACGTGCACGTGCCGCTTGTGCGGGTCCTGGCAGGCCGCCGGTTCGCCGACGCGCACCAGCACCCTGCCGTCGTCGAGCCGGGCCAGGCCGTCGACGCTGCGCGAGTACGGCCGCGCGTCGAGGCCCGCTTCGGCGAGCACCGCGTAGAACCCGTCCTGGTCGACCTCGTCCGGCACGTCCGGAATCCGTTGCGCCGCAACCCGTTCAGCGACGGCGGAGTCGGTTTCGACGGTGGCGGCGAACCGCAACGTGCCGTCGGCGTGCCACAGCTCCACCCGGTGCGCCCCGGCCGAGCGGCCGAGACGCCATTCCAGGGCCTCGGTCTCGTCGGCGGGCGCGGGCAGCTCCGCCCACTCGGCGTCGCGGACTCGCAGCGGGCCGGTGATCCCGGCGACGACGGCGAAGGCCAGCGCGCCGTCCAGCAGCGCCATCGTGGCGTACCGGCGCTTGCGGCCCGCGGTGTGCACGTAGTCGAGCAGTTCGTCACCGCGCGGTGTGAGCCCGTAGCGGACTCCGCGCAGGTCGGACCGGTTCTCCCCCACCCACGGGTGGGCGCGGCGGGTGAACGCCAGCGGCCGCAGCACGCTCGGCGCGTCGTCGAACTCGGGGTACCAGCAGCTGACCCGCTCGAAGGGGTAGGCGGGCAGCGAGAGCTTCGCGGGCCGGGTGCCCAGCGGCCACAACCGGTCCCAGTCCACGGCGGCGCCCTGCGACCAGTGCCGGGCGAGCCCGGTGAGGTCGCGGTCGGCGACGGCCTGCTCGACGGTGGCGGCGTTCGCCGCGCGCCGCTGCCGCAGCGTGCTCACGACGTACTGCACGCCTTCGGGGAGCACCGGAGCGTCGGCGGTGAAGTCCACTTCGGACAGCGCGCTGAGCAGCTCCAGCGCGTGCCGCAGGTCGGTGGCGACGAACGCCACCCGGCAGGGCAGCTCGTTCTTGCCCGTCTGCAACCCGTAGGCCAGCGCGTCGAGCCCGGGCCGCGCGGACTCCAGGTGCGCGCGCAGGTCGCCGAGCACGGTGCGCAGCGCCTGCGGCGTCATCGCGGAGCACACCAGCAGCTGCGGCCGCCCGCTGTCCGGGGCGGCGACCACCCGGCCGTCGTGCTCCTCCACCACCAGGTGGACGTTGATGCCACCGGCTCCGATCGAGGTGACCCCGGCGCGGCGCGGCACCTGCTCACCGCGCACCACCGGCCGCTGCCACTCGGCGCGTTCCCGCTGCACCGCGAACGGCGTCGCGGTGAAGTCGATCGCGGGGCTCAGCGTCTCGGAGTGCAGCGACGGTGCCAGGGTGCGGTGCCGCAGCTGCAGCAGCACCTTCGTCAGCCCCACCAGCCCGGAGCCGGACAGCAGGTGCGCCACGTTCGACTTCACCGAGCCCAGCGCGCAGAACCCGGTGTCGCCGGTGTCCCGGCCGAACGCGAGGCTCGCGCCCTTGATCTCGATCGGATCGCCCAGCGAGGTCGCCGAGCCGTGGCCCTCCAGGTAGCTGATGGTGCGGGCGTCCACGTCGGCGTCGTCCAGCGCGCGTTCGATGGCGCGGGCCTGCTGCTGCGGGCTGGGCACGGTGAACCCGTTGCGCACGCCCGCGTTGGTGAGCCCGCTGCCCTTGATCACGCCGTACACGTGGTCGCCGTCGGCGACGGCCTCGCCGAGAGGTTTGAGCACCACCGCGCCGACGCCCTCGCCGAGGATGGTGCCGTCCGCGCCGAGCCCGTAGCTGCGCACCACGTCCGCGGACTTGGTGGTGAAGTGCGCCTGCGAGGTGGAGATCAGGTCGTAGGGGTGCAGCATCAGGTTGATGCCGCCGACCACCACCATCCGGGTCTCGCCGTCGCGCAGCAGCCGCACCGCCTGGTGCACGCACGCCGACGACGAGGCGCACATGGTGTCCACGAACACCGACGGGCCGGTGAACCCGTAGTGGTAGGACAGCATGTTCGCCATCACGCCGACTTCGCTGCCGCTGGTGGTGGTGCCGCGCTGCAGCATGTTCTGGAAGCCGTAGTAGGCGTAGCTGTTGTTCATCGAGCCGACGAGCACGCCCACGTCGCCGTCGTAGCGGCGGCGCAGCGTCTCCCGCGAGTACCCGGCGTCCTCCAGCGCGGTCACCCCGGCCTGCAGGAACAGCCGCACCTCCGGGGACATGATCTCGGCGTTGCGCTGGGAGATGTTGAAGTAGCGCGGGTCGAACGCGTCCACGTCGCGCAGGAAGGTGCCGGTGCGCACGACGGTCTTGCCGAGCACGTCGCGCTCGTCGAAGTGGATGTCGCCGTGCCGCCACCGGGAGGCGGGCACGGTCTCGAAGCTGTGCCTGCCCTCGCTGAGCAGGTCCCAGAACTCTTCGAGGGTGTCGGCGCCCGGGTAGCGACCTGCCATGCCGACGACGGCGATGTCGTGCCGGTCGGGGTCCTGGCGGGGGTCGGCGGGGCGCGGGGTCGTGGTGGCGGCCGACGTCCCGGCTACGGCGGAAGTTCCAGCGGCAGGCGAACTCCCGATAGCAGCCGGGATCGCGGCAGCCGGGGTCGCGGCAGCCGAAACCCCGGCAGCGGCCAGTACCGCAGCAGCCGAAGTCGCTGCTGCGGTCGGGGCGCCCGGAATCGTGGTGCCGGTAGCCGCGACCGCCGGCTCCGGAACCGGACTCCCCTTCGGCCCAGCGCCATTCGTCCCCGCAGCGGCGACCTCGCCCGGTGACTCCACAGTGGACTCCATCGGCGCCACGAGTTCCAGCAACCGCTCCCGGTGCTCGGCGACGAAGTACTCCGCCACCCCGCGCAGGTCCACGTGCTCGAAGAACAGCGTCTTCGGCAGCGACCCGAACGAGTCCTCCAAGGTGCTGGTGAGGTCGACGATCGCGATGGAGTCGATGCCGTAGTGCTCCAGCTTCTCGTCCGCCAGGATGCCGTCCGGGTCCTGCCGGGTGACCTTCGCGAACACCTCGCGCAGGAAGTCCTGGGCGCGTTCGGCCAGTTCGGCGTCGTCGAGCTCGGCGACCGGCGCCGCCACCGCGTTCGGCACCGGGGTCGCAGGTCTCGGGTCCGCCGCGACCGGCCGGTCCAGCCCCGCGTACACCCGCAGCTTGGCGCGCTCGCCGTGCAGCACGACCCGCCGCACCGGTGACCCGGCGCGCAGCGCCCGCTCGATCGCGGCCAGCCCGACCTCGGTGGGCAGCGGCACGGTGCCGGTGCGCTTGCGCAGGTAGGCGGCGGTGGCCGCGTCCATCCGCATCCCGCCGTCGGCCCACAGCGGCCAGTCCAGCACCCGTGTCTCGGCGCCCGCGGCCTGCCGTTGCAGGGCGATCGCGTCGAGGTGGGCGTTGGCGGCGGCGTAGTCGGCTTGCGCGGCGCTGCCGAAGGCGCCCGCGACGGAACCGAACAGCAGCAGGAAGTCCAGGTCGAGGTCGCGGGTGGCCGCCGTGAGGTGCGCGGTGCCGTCGACCTTGGGGGCGAGCACGGCGGCGGTGCTCGCGAGGGGTTTGGTGGCGAGGTAGCCGTCGTCGAGCACCCCGGCCGCGTGGAACACGCCGTCGAGGCGCCCGTGCCCGGCGCGGATGGCGTCCACCGCGGCCCGCACGCTCGCCGCGTCGGTGACGTCCGCGCGCACGTGGTGCACCCGCTCGTGCGGCGGGGGCGACCCCTGCTCGGAGCGGCCGCTGACCACGACGGTCGCCGCGTACCGGGTGCAGAGGTGCTCGGCGAGCAGCCGTCCGATGCCCCCGGTGCCGCCGGTGATCCAGTAGACCCCGCCGGTGCGCAGCAGGCTCTCCCCCGGCTCCCCGGCCGGGATCTCGGTGGTCTCGTGGCGCAGGCGGCGCCCGTCGCGGGTGTGCGCGACCTCGGCGTCCTCGGTGGCGGCTTCGGCGTGCACGGCGCGTTCGAAGCGGGCCGCGTCGCGCGGGTCGAAGCCGTCGAGGAGCACCAGCGTGCCGCGGAAGGCGGGGTTCTCCAGCCGCGCGGTCTTGAGCAGCGCCGCCAGCGGCCCGAACACCGGCGAGTCCGGTTCGCCGGGTGCGACCACCAGCACCCGGCCCTTGCCGAGGCGTTGCAGGTGGGCGTAGCAGCTCTCGAACGCGGCGCGCATCGCGGCGGCGTCGGTGGCACCGGTGGGCACCGGCAGCGGCAGCACGTCGGCGCCGAGCCGGGCGGCGCTCGCGGGCACCAGGTCGTCGTCCAGGGCGGCGTTGAGCACCACCACCGGACCCGCGGGCCCATCCGATGTGGACGGTGCTTCGACCCAGTTCCCGGTGACCTCCAGCAGATCCTGCCCGGGTTCCGCGGCCGGTTCGCCACCGAGCGAGCGGGCGGTGTAGCCGGTGAACCGGACGCACAGCCTGCCGGCGTCGTCGTACAGGTCCACGTCGACCTTGCCGCGCCCGCGCGCGCCAGCGGCCGGGCGCAGCCACGCGTGCGCGGTGGCGGGGGTCGCGGCGGGTGCCGCCAGTTCGTCCAGCGCGAACGGCACCGCGGGTGCCGACGGTGCCCGCCAATCGCCGTCGCCGCCGACGGCGAGCGCGGCGAGCAGCGCGCTGTCCAGGACCGCGGGTTGCAGCACGGGGCCGGCGGCGGTCGCGGCGGGCAGCCGCAGTTCCGCCAGCACCCCGTCCGGCCCGGTGCGCACCGCCGTCAGCGCCCGCAGCGCGGGCCCGTGCTCGATGCCGCTGGCCCGCAGCGCCGCGTACCCGGCGTCGGCCGCGAGCTCCCGGGGATGCCGCGCGCGCAGCTCGGCGAGGTCCACCGGTTCCGCCGCGAGGTCACCGGGTTCGACGCGGCCGCTCGCGTACGGCTCGCCCGCCGGGTTGACGAGTTCGTAGTCGTGCCCATCGCCGGCGGCGGTCAGCCGCAGCCGCGCGTCCAGGCCGTCCGGGCCGACGGCCAGCGGGCGGATCCACACCGCGTTGCGCACCCGCGGCGTCCGGTGACCCGCGGCGCGCGCGGCGGCCAGCACCAGGTCCAGCACGGCCACGCCCGGCACGATGCGGGTGCCACCGACGACGTGGTCGCGCACGTAGCCCTGGGTGTCGTCGAAGCGCACCGGGAAGCTCCAGCCGTCGCCGGAGCGCTCCCCGGTACCCAATGCGGTGGTCTCGGGCACCGCCGGGACCGGGGTTTCGGCGGGGCGCGGGCTCAGGTTGGACGGCGCGGTGGGCGTGAACCAGTGCGGGGTGCGGGCGAACGCGTAACCCGGCAGGTGCAGCCGCCGCCCCTGCTCCGGCCACTGCGCCCAGTCCACCGGCAGCCCGGTGGCCCAGGCGGCGGCGAACTTCCGGTACCGGCCCTGCTCCAGCCACCGCGCGCCGAGCTCCCCGAGGTCCTCGGCGTCCAGCCCGGCGGGCACGTCCTCGCCCGCGCGGCCGCGCTCGCACCCGGCGGTCACCTCCCCGGCGGCGACGGATTCCAGCTGGTCCGCCCAGGTCTCCAGGTCGACGGCGCGGAACGCGGCGCGTTCGGCCATCGGTACCCGGCCGTCGCGCAGGGTGCGGGCGACGTCGGCGAGCGCGGGGCGCTCGCCCCGTTCGATCCGCTGCCGCACCCAGCTCGCGAGCGCGGCGCAGCTCTCCCGCAGCCGCTGCTCGTCGCGCGCGGACACCGGCAGCCACTGCTCGCCGGGCACCTCCTCGTCGGCGGGCACGTCCGCGCCGGATTCGAGCAGCACGTGCGCGTTGGTGCCGCCGAAGCCGAACGAGCTCACCCCCGCGCGCAGCGGTCCGGGCCCGTCCCAGTCGGCGAGCTCGTCGACGACGTGCAGCGGGCTGCCCGCGAGCTTGATCAGCGGGTTGAGCTTGCGGAAGTGCACCGTCTCCGGCAGCTGCCGGTGCCGCATCGCGAGGATCACCTTGAGCATCCCGGCGATGCCCGCGGCACCTTCGAGGTGCCCGATGTTGGTCTTCACGGATCCGACGCCGCAGCGGTGCTCGGCGGGCGCCTCGGCACCGTCGCGCAGGTCCGCGAACGCCTTCTTCAGCCCGCGGATCTCGATCGGGTCGCCGACCGGGGTGCCCGGGCCGTGCGTCTCCACGTAGCTGACCGTCTCCGGCGCGATGCCCGCCCGCCGGTAGATGCCGCTGATCAGCTGGGCCTGCGCGTCCGGGTTGGTCACGGTCAGCGAGCTGGTGCGCCCGCCGTGGTTGCTGCCGATGCCCTTGATCACCGCGTGCACCGGGTCGCCGTCGCGGCGCGCGTCCGCGGCCCGCTTGAGCAGCACCACGCCGCCGCCCTCGCCGCGCACGTACCCGTTGGCGCCCGCGTCGAACGCGCGGCACTTCCCGTCCGGGGAGAGCATCCCGGCCTTGGCGAACGCGATGAAGTGCCGCGCCGACCAGGTCAGGTTCACCCCGCCCGCCAGCGCGTACTCGCAGTCCCCGGCCAGCAGCGCCTGCACGCCCTGCTGCACCGCGACCAGCGAGCTGGCGCAGGCGGTGTCGTTGACGACGCTGGGCCCGCGGAAGTCGAAGTGGTGCGAGACGCGGTTCGCGATGATCGCGTAGGCCGCGCCCGTCGGGTAGTAGGCGTCGACCTCGGCGACCTCCTGCTCGACGAGCTCCGCGTAGTCCCAGTGGCACACGCCCATGAACACGCCGGTCGCCGAGCCCGCGAGCCGGTCCGCGCGGTACCCGGCGTCCTCCACGGCGTGCCAGCTGAGTTCGAGGGCCATCCGCTGCTGCGGGTCCATGGATTGCGCTTCGCGCGGGGAGATCTGGAAGAACTCGGCGTCGAAGCAGTCCACGTCGTCGACGAACCCGCCCCAGGCGCTGCTGGTCTTGTTGAACTCGCGGCGCGGGTCGCCGAGGTGGTCCTCCTTGCGCCAGCGCCGCTCCGGCACCTCGCTGATCAGCGAGCGGCCCGCCGCCAGGTGCCCCCAGAACTCGTCCATCGTCCGCGAGCCGGGCAGGCGCAGCGAGGTGCCGATGATGGCGATGTCGTGGTCATCGGTTCCGTGGTCCATCGAAGTCTTCTCCGTCTCAGCACCGGTGCCGCTGCGGCCCGCGTCGGCTCGTCCGGCCGTGGTCGTGGTCGTCCCGCGCGCCCGGCCGGGGGCGCGCGGGATTCGGAGGTCAGGCGGCCGCGCAGCTGCGTTCGTCGACGACCCGCAGCGGCACCCGCAGCGGGTTCCGGTTCAGGCCGTGCCCGCGCACGAACCAGTGGTGCAGCCACACCGTGGATGCCAGGAACACGAACGCCTGGTTCTCCTTGGTCCCGATGCGCTCCGGCGGGGCGTCGTAGACGCGGTTGACGAACTTGCGCACGAATCGCGCGTCCAGGGCGGGGATCTCGCCGAGCACGTCCGGGTCCAGCAGCAGGTCCCGGTAGTCGGGGCGGGAACGGACGAACACCGCGGAATCCGGTGCGCGGTAGGGGAACTTGCCCTTCTTCACGATGCGTTCCGGCAACACGTCCGCGTAAGCCTGCTTCAGCAGGTACTTCTCGTCGTAGGGGTCGCCGAAGCGCCCGTTGACCGAGGCCGCGCGGGCCACCACTGCCGGGTCGAGGAACGGGCAGCGGTTCTCCACGCCGTGCGCCAGCGCCATCCGCTCGCCCTGGGTGGACAGCAGGTAGCCGGCCAGCAGGGTGCGGAACTCCAGCCACTGCGCCTTCTGCACCGGTGCCAGCTCCGCGTAGCCGGGTTCCTCGGCGACGAGCCGCTCCACCGCGGCCAGCGGGTCGCCGGGCGCGGCGAGCAGCCGGGACGCGAAGCGCCCGTTCTGGAACCGCATCTGGTGCGAGAACAGGCCGGGCCGCTGCTCGGTGGAGAACTGCTGGTAGAGCCCCAGCATCCGGCGCTGCTCGTCGGCGCCGTTGAAGTGCGCCAGGTACGGGTAGAGCCGCCCCATCCGCTCCCGGCGGGTCTCGTCGTCGAGCGCGTCCCACTCGGACAGCAGCCGGGTGTCCTTGAAGATGCCGTAGCCGAGGAACGCCTCGTCGGCGCCTTCGCCGCTGAGCACCACCTTGATGCCGTCGCGCCGGACCTGCCGGGACAGCAGGTGCATCGGCACGAACGCGGTGCGGAACGCGGGGACTTCGGCGTGCCGGACGGCGTCGGGGAACGCCTCGGCGACGTCGTCGTCGGTGACGCGCAGCTTCGAGTGCCGGGTGCCGAGGTGCGCGGTGAGCTCGTCCTGCTCGGCGGACTCGTCGAACTCGGCGTCCTCGAACTCGATCGAGAACGTCCGAAGTGGACGGTCGGTGCGGCGGGCGGCGAGGTGCGCGATGATCGAGGAGTCGAGGCCGCCGGAGGCGTACACCCCGACCTCCACGTCGCTGCGCAGCCGCACGTCCACGGCGCGCTCCAGGTCGCCGCGCACCAGTTCCACGGCTTCCTGCTCCGATCCGGGCGCCGGGCCGGGAGTGAGGTCCAGCGGCGCCCACCGGCCGCGCCGCTCCTCGTCGCCGCGCACCGACAGGTACTCGCCCATCGGGATCTGCTCGATCCCGCGGTAGGCGCTCTGCGCGGGCAGCGGCGTCCAGGTCGCGTAGATGGAGGCCAGCTGGTCCGGGTCGAACTCGAAGCGGAACCCCGGGTACGCCAGGAACGCCTTCATCTCGGAGGCGAACAGCAGCGCGCCGTCGTGCCGGGCCACGAACAGCGGCCGCTTGCCGTACCGGTCGCGGGCCAGGTGCAGCTCATCGGTGACCGCGTCGTGGACGGCGAACGCGAACGCCCCGTTGAACTTCGGCAGGCAGTCCGGACCCCACTCCGCCCAGGCGTGCAGCACCACCTCGGTGTCGGATTCGGTGCGGAACGCGACGCCGCGGGCGAGCAGTTCGGCGCGCAGCTCCCGGTAGTTGTAGAGCTCGCCGTTGTAGCACAGCCGGAAGCGCCGGTCCGCGCTGAGCACGGGCTGCTGGCCGCTGGCGAGGTCGATGATGCTCAGCCGCACCGTGCCCATCGCGAGCCGGTCGTCGA
Source organism: Saccharopolyspora sp. MMCC62 (assembly GCF_057736575.1). NCBI lineage: Bacteria > Bacillati > Actinomycetota > Actinomycetes > Pseudonocardiales > Pseudonocardiaceae > Saccharopolyspora > Saccharopolyspora sp. MMCC62. Next base: position 157,291 of record NZ_JBYKCM010000007.1, read on the forward strand.
GCAGGCAGCCCGCCTCGTCCGGGCCGCGGTGCTCGATCTGGGCGAGCATGTCGTGCATCAGGTCCGCGTACTCCTGCGGAGGGCGCGGGCTGCCGTAGAACCCGGCGATGCCGCACATGCCGTCACCGGCTCTCGAGCGCCCGCTCGCGGGCACCCTCGACGAAGGCCGCGATGCCGTTGAGCGACACCATGACGTTGCCGAGCAGCTCGTCCTCCTCGAACTGCACCCCGTAGCGCTCCTCGATGTGCGCCATCAGCGAGATGTAGCCGAAGGAGTCGAGGATGCCCGCCTTGAACAGGTCGGTGTCCTCGGTGATCTCGGCGTCGAACTCGAACAGGAACTGCTCTTCGAGGTGGTCCTTCAACTCGTCCTTCATCGCGGTCCTCCGCATCGTCGTCGTGGTCTTCCCGGCACCGGCCCGCTAGGCGGCGAACGCGGAACCGGCGATCCGGGCCAGTGCGGGCCACTGGTCCCGGATGAAGAAGTGGTCGCCGGGGAACCGGTGGGTGCGCAGCGGCCGGGTGCTCTCCCGCTGCCAGGCGCCGATGTCGTCCCCGGTGAACCACTCGTCCTCGCCGCTGAGCGCGGTGATGGGCACGTCCAGCGGTGGCACCCGCGGGTGCCGGTAGGCGCCGAGCGCGGTGAAGTCGGCGCGCAGGATTCGCTCGTAGAACGCCAGCAGGTCCTCGTGCTCGCGCAGTTCGGCGGGCAGCCCGCCCAGCCGGTCCAGGTGCGCCCAGAACTCGGCGGTGGGCAGCCGCCAGGTGTCGCGCTCCCGGCTGGGGATCGACGGGCCGCTCTCGCCGGAGACGATCAGGTGCGCGGGCGCGGGCAGCCCTTCCTCCCGGATCCGGTGGCACAGCAGGAAGGCGAGCCGCGCGCCGAGGCTGTGCCCGTACAGCGCGTACGGTTCGCCGAGCCGGTTCCGCAGCTGCGCCAGCAGGTCTTCGACGATCTCGCCGGGGTCGGTGCGCAGCGGTTCGGAGATCCGCGCGCCGTGCCCGGGCCGTTCCAGCACGGCCACGTCCAGGTCGGTGTGCTCGGCCAGCCCGGCGTAGGCGCGTTCGTCACCGCCCGCGTAGGCGACGCAGAACAACCGGGGCCGCGGCTCGGCGGCCTCGGGCGTGGCATCGATCTGGCGGACCATGCGGGTCAGCACCTGCGAGTCGCCGACCTCGCGGCACCCGTCCAGCGTCGTGCGCCGCAGCAGGTAGCGGACGCTGTCGAGCCAGCGCACCGAACCGGCGATCTGCTCGCTGAGGGTGGCGGCCACGTCCTGGTCGGCGTACGGGCGGGCGGTGAGGTTGGCGATGACGGTGGCGCGCAGCGGCGCGAACCGGAATCCCTTGAGGAACGCGGCGAATTCGTCGCGGGCCGGCGCCATGTGCCGGGAGTGGAAGGCGGCGGAGACCTTCAACCGGGTGACCCGCACGTCCCGTTCGCCGAGGGCCTGCTGCGCGCGGTCGATCCGCTCCCGGTCGCCGGAGAGCACCAGCTGCGCGGCGGTGTTGATGTTCGCGAGGTCCAGGTCGGCGAGGTCGTGCTCGGCGAGCAGCGCGCGCAGCTCGGCGCGCGGGACGCCCAGCACGGCGAGCATCGCGCCGCCGTCGGCTCGGGACATCAGCTCGCCGCGCTTGCGCACCAGCTTCAGGCCGGTCTCGAAGTCGAAGGCGCCGGCCGCGTGCAGCGCGTTGTACTCGCCGAGGCTGTGCCCGAGCAGGAAGTCCGCCGCCGGCTCCCCGTGTTCCAGCGAGTCCAGGTAGGACAGCGCGTTCACCGCGTACAGCGCGGGCTGGGTGTAGCGGGTGTCGTCGAGGCGCCCGTCCGGGTTCTGCGCGCACAGCGCGGGCAGGTCGTAGCCGAGGACGTCGCAGGCGCGGGCGGTGAGCTCGGGGTGGCGTTCGAAGAGCTCGGCGCCCATCCCGGTGCGCTGCGATCCCTGGCCGGGGAACAGCACCGTGCGCGCGGCCGTGCTCACGCCGCCCCCGCCGCGTGGTCCCGGTGCACCGGCTCGGCTGTTCGCATCACGCGCCTCCTGAATGAGCGATAACCCCGCTCGGGATCAATCTGGAGACCACGCTAGAGACGCCGTGGAACCGCTCGCAATCTTCAGAACCACCATTCCGGCACGTCTAAGGAAATCACCAGGCGCGCGATCTAGGGAAATCACCAGCAACCTCGCCGAATCGCCCGGTATTCCCTGGTTCGCCGGGGGCGCCGGCGTTCCGGACCGCCACCACCAGCGGGAACCGGTTCGCGGGTGCTTTCCCCGCCGAACGCGATCCGGCTCGACGGGCGGCCGCCGCCGCGGTATCGCGACGCGGCGCAGCGCACGCCGAACGACCGAACCGGAAGGAGATCCACGTGCGAGAACACGGCTTTCCGACGCCGTTTCCCGGATGCTGCCGCCCGCACCCGCACGAACGCGCGGACCGGCTCGCGGCGCATTCCGCACGACACCATTCACCGCGGCGGATCGATGCGAGAATCGCACCGGCCCGCTGGACCGATCCCAGGACCACGACAACCCGACCGGCGGTCGGCGCAATTGCCGATGAATCGCCGTTCCGAACCCGCACCAGTGCTGACATCGCACATTTATCGGCCGCAATTACTTTCGATCCCGGGACCAGAAGAACGTGCGGACGAGACCAGCGGGCCGAATGGAGTCGTCCCGGGCTCGGCCGAACGGACCTGGCGAACGGGAAATGAAGATCACAAGGAGTTCCGGCAGCGAGACCATTCCGTTCCGGTAATTGCCGCCACCGGCCATCGTCGCAGGACGCGCTCCCCGCGACGCTCGGTCATCCGATGTTCCCGGCACCAGTGAGCCATGATTCCCGCAGGTCACGGCGCTGCGAGGGGCCCGTTGGCAGCGCGAGCCGGGCTTGCTACCGTCGATCGAGGTCGCATTCCGGAACGCACTCAGCGAGGAGTGCACCAGGTTCGCCGCTTCGCCGAGCGGAAGAACCGATGACCCCACCGGCCGCAGGAGCGACGCGACCCGCAGCACTCCGCCAGCCGATGGTCCCCGACTCCCCGTCGCACCCCTTCCTGCCCGGAGGAAAGCCAGTGAGTTCCGGCCTGCTGGACGAGCCGCCGCACGGCCCGCCCGCAACGCTCCCCGGCACCACCGCGGCACGGGTCCGGACCCACGAACTGCCCGTCCCCGCGCACGATCGGTGCGCCCGTCCGACCCGCGCGGTGGTTCGCGACGCCTGCCGCGCTCCCGCGAGCCCACTCCCGGAGGAACGTCCCATGATCGTGGAATTGCACCTGCTCCACTCCGTCCCGGCCACCGAGCTCGGCGGGGACGAGGCGGACCGCCCCCGGCACGCCACCTTCGGCAACGTCACCCGGGAGCAGCTCCCCGCCCGCTACCTGCGCCGGTCGGTCCGCGACCTGCTGGCCGAGCAGGACCTGCCCCTCGCCGACGCCGGGATCTCCACCCGGGAGCTGATCGCCGAGGCGGGCCGCTGGATCGACGCGGCGAGCTGCGCCGACGAACCCGGCGCGGACACCGAGGAGCTGGTGCGGGAGGCGTTCTACGAGCTCGGCCTCGGCCTCGACGGCGGCGACCTGACCCGCTCGGTGGTGTTCACCGCCGAACGCGCCGGCGAGCGCCTCGCCCGGTTCTGCCTGGAGAACCGGGAGGAGTACGCCGACCGCGCGACCCGCCGCAAGAAGATCATCGCCAACGCGGAGAGCCCCGAGCAGGCGCGGCAGGACGAACTGCTGCTGGCCAACGTGAAGACCGCCGCCCAGCAGCGGGAGGCCGCAGCGCGGGTGCTCGCGCCCCGGCAGGCGATCGACGTCGCGCTGTTCGGCGGCGATCCGTCCACCGCGGAGGACTTCACCGCCGAACCGGCCTGCGAGATCGCGGACGCGCTGTCCACGCACTCCGCCGACACCGCCGCCGAACCCGGCCGGGCCACCGAACTCGCCGCGGCCTGCTACTACCGCTACGCGCGCCTGGACCTGGCGAAGCTCACCGCCAACCTCGGCGGGAACCGCGAGCAGGCCGACCGCGCTGCGAACGCCTGGCTGCGGGCGCTGGTGCACGCCGTCCCCGACGCGCGGCCGAATCCGACCGCGGCTCGCACCCTGCCGGAAGTGGTGCTGGCCGTGGTGCGCGAGCACGGCTCGTGGAACCTGATCAACGCGTTCCTGGACCCGATCACCGGCGCCGACCCGGTGACCGGCTCGGCCCGGCGGCTGGTGGAGTACTTCGGCCAGGTCCGCGCCTTCTACGGCACCGGCGAGATCCGCGAGGTGCTCGGCGCCTCGGTCACCGGCGAACTCCCCCTGGAGCGCGGCCAGCAGCCCACCACCCTCGACGAGCTCACCGCCCGAGCGGTCACCGCGGCGCTGGGCTGATTCCGGGGGCCCGCACTGCGGCACGGGGCTGATCCGTGGGCTCGGGCTGACCCCGACGGCGCCGCACCGCAGCGCGGGGCTGATCCGCGGGAGAGGGCTGACCCCGACGGCGGCTCAACGCGGCACCAGGTCCCTCCACCGCGCCGGGCTACCCCGGCGACCCCTCACCACAGCGCCGAACCGACCCCGGCCCCTCACCGCAGCGGTCCGCCGGTGAGGTAGCGGGTGAGCATCGTGGTCAGCTCGTCCTCGAAGCGGGGGACGTCGATCGGGTCGGCCGAAGAGATCAGCTGGTGCACCACGAGTTCCACTGTGGACACAACGAGCCGGGCCGCGGTCCGCGGATCGCCGACCCGCACCTCCGGGTGCCGTTCGATCAGCTCGCGAGCGCGAGCGACGTGTTCCCGCTCCAGCCGCTCGATCTTCTCCAGCAGGGCCTGCGAACGCGGCGCCTGCTCGAACATGACGCGCAGCAGCTTCGGATCGTCCAGGTGGTTCTCGATGGCGGCCCGCACGAACCCGCGCACCGCCTCTTCCACCGTGGCGGGCTGCTGCGCGGCCAGGTGGGCGCGGGTCGCCGCGATGCCGTCGTCGAGGTGCTTGGTCAGCAGTTCCACCAGGATCGCGTCCTTGTTCGGGAAGTACTGGTACAGCGAGCCGATCGAGATCCGCGCCCGCTCCGCGATCCGGTTCGTGGTGCCCGCCGCGTAGCCGTGCTCGGTGAAAACATGAGCAGCCGCGGTGAGGATGCGTTCCCTGGTGAGCTCCGCGCGCACCTGGCGCGGCGTCTTCCGAGGTCGCAGACGTCGTTCTCCGGAGCTCACGGAACCTCCCTGGGCCGGCGCGAAAGCGAGTGGCGCGCGAACCGAACAATTGCTCATAATCATGGCACGACCTGCGAAGACATCGCCACCACCGCTGCGGAAGGAGCCCCGGATGACGCTCGCCGGCACCCGGCCACGACGAGTACCGATGGCGGAGCTGCGCGCTCGGCTCGGCGAACCCGACGACGTGGTGAAGGCCCTCAAGGGCGGCGACCGGGTCGACGCGCACGCGCACCGGTTCATCGCGCACTCCCCGTACCTGTCGATGTCCACTTCGGACGCGCAGGGGCGCGCCGACTGCTCCCCGCGCGGCGACTACCCCGGTTTCGTGAAGGTCCTCGACGACCGCACGCTCGCCATCCCGGACCGGCCCGGCAACAAGATCGCGGACTCGTTCCGGAACCTCGCCGAGAACGACGGGATCGGCCTGCTGTTCCTGGTGCCCGGCGTGGTGGAGGTGCTGCGCATCAACGGGAGCGGCTACCCCACCGATGATCCGGACGTGCTCGCCCGGATGCGCGTGGAGGGCAAGGAGGCGATGTTCGCGATCATCGTCGAGGTGGAGCAGGTGTTCTTCCACTGCGGCCGGGCCCTGCTGCGCTCCCGGCTCTGGAACCCGGAAAGCCAATCCCTCGCGGCGGAAATCCCCTCCCCCGGCGAGATCGCCGCCGCCCAATCCGGCCTCGACATCGACCCCGCCCACCTGGAGCACGAACTCCAGGAGGGCTACCGGAAGCTCTACTGATGCGAGGAGCGGCCCACCCGGGGCGGGTGGGCCGCTCCGCTAGTCGGCTCGGAGCATCCGGCGTTCGCGCACGGCTTCGGTGACGGGATGGCGCGCGCCGTAGACGCGCTCGTGGTCGGCCAGCACCCAGTCGAGCAGTGCGGCGGCGCCCGCCACATCGCCGCTGTCCCCGAGCGAGAGGGCGGCCAGTTCCCTGGTGCGCAGCGCGTCGGGATCGTCGGGTCCGGCGGTCGCGGCCCAGCCGAGCGCGGTCTCGCGGTACAGCTGTGCTGCGGCCGCCGCCTCCCCACCTCGAGCGCACCAGTAGGCGAGCCGCTCGTGCGCGGCGAGCTCCTGCGCGGTGCGCGGACGCGGGCGCGGGCGCGGGTACGTCTGGACCGGGATTCCCCGCGCGGCGGCCAGCGACGCAGCGCCTGCCACGTCGCCGCTGTTGCCTCGGTGCTCCACGACGACGGACCAGGCGTCGAGCGCCCGCAGGTGCGTCGCTCCGAACAACGCGGTGCTCCGCTCCGCCCAGTCTTCGAACGCCTGCACCGCCTCGGCTCGGTCACCGGCAGCATCGAGGTTGATCGCGATGGACAGGCTGTGGTGCGCGATCTCGTTCCGATCAGGGAAGCTGCTCCGCCCCTTCGAGTCGAGGACTCGGCGGTGCACCTCGGCTGCCGCGGCGTGGTTCCCGTTGCGGGCGTGCCAGTACGCGAGCCGGTCGAGCAACCGGATCACGTTCCGGTTACGGGCGCCGAGCAAGTCCTCCGCCACTGCGGTCGCTTCCAGGAGAGCCGACGCCGCTCCGGCGGGATCCCCGGCCAATCCGTGCCATTCGGCCGCGACGCCTCGGGCGACCACGGCGTTGCCCGGGCCGCGATCGACCTCCAGTGCGGCGACGACCCCGTCGAGCGTGGCGGCCGCAGCGGCAGCGCTGCCAGGGGTCCCGCGGGTTCCCGGCGCGGGCTCGTCGAGGTCCGGGTGGTCCGGACCGAACGCGTCCACCCGGACCACCGCGAGTTCGTCGAATTCTGCAATCGCACGGCGCGGATCGCCGGCCGCGGCCCACATCTCCGCCAGGTCCCGGCGCACGCGCAGCGTGTCCGGGTGCGCCGCGCCGAGCACCCGTGTCGCGTCCCGTTCGAGCAATTTGAGGTCCGCCACCGCCGCCGCGGGGTCCGATGCCGCGCCGCAGATCGCCCGCAGGTGCCGGACGTCCACTGTCTCCGGGTGGTCCGGGCCCGCGATGCTGTTGAGCCTGATCACCAGTTCGTCGTACGTGCGCCGGGCCGCGGCGAAGTCACCCGCGGCGGCCCACGATTGCGCGGCCGAGTCCGCGGCCCAGATCGTGCTGGACGCGATCGGGCCGTAAACCCGCGCGTGGTCGGCCGCGAGCGCCGCGTACTGCTCCGCTGCGCCGACCGCATCTCCGTTCGCGCGGCGCCACGTCGCCAGCGCCCCGTCCACGCCCAGCTTCGTCGGATCGTCGGCGTCGAGTGCGCGCGCGCAGTCCACGGCGAGCTCCTCGGCGAGTTCCACCGCGCCCGCGGCATCCCCGGCCCAGCCGGTCCAGTCCACCAGTGCGTAGCGGGTGCGTAGCACGTCCGGGTGATCCACCGCCTGGAAGGCGAGCTGTGCGTCCCGCACGCGCCGGTACTCCGCCGCGGCCGCCGCCGGATCTCCGCCCCAACCGCGGAACTGCGCGATGCTCTGGTGGTACGGCGTCCGCCGCGGATCGTGTTCGTCGTACGCGGCGCAGACGTCGTCGAACAGTGCGGCGCTGGTCCGCACCGCCTCCTCGGATCGGCCCGCGGCGGACTGCCACCAGGCCAGCTCGCCGCGGAGTTCGAACGAGGCCGTCCCCGCCCAGTCGGCCTCGGCGGCGAGCCGCTCGGCCAGCGCGGTCAACCGGTCCGCCGCGGCGTGCGGGTCGCCGTTCTCCCCGAGCCGCACGGCCGCCTTCCGCTCGACGTGCACGGTCTGCACGTGCGCGGGGCCGACGGTGCGGGTGAGGTCGAACGCCAGCTGGTCGAGTTCCTGCTGCCCTCCCACCGGATCGCCGCACCAGCCTCGGAGATCCGCCGCGTAGTCGCGGGCCGCGAACGTCTGGTGGTGTTCCGTGCCGCATTCGCGCTCCAGCTCCCGGATCAGCTCCTGCTGCGCGGCGAGCGAGCCCGCGTGGTCACCCGACGCGCACCGCAACCCCGCGATCTCCTGGGCCGCGAACACCGAATCGGCGTGCGCCGCGCCCAGCGCGCCGCGCAGCACCGGCAGCAGGCCGTCGAACTCCACCAGCGCGCCGGTGGTGTCGAACACCTCCCGGAGCCGGGCGGCGTGCAGCCGAGCTCGCAGCGTGTCGGGGGCCGAGTGGCCGAGCGCGCGGGTGCGGTCGACGACCACCCGCGCCAGCAGCTCCAGGTTCTCCGCCGGATCTCCTCCCGGCACGCCCGCGAGGTCTTCGCGGCAGTCCGCAGTGACCGGATGTTCCGCGCCGAGTGCCGCTTCCGCCCGGCTGATCAGCTCGCTGAGCTCCGCCCGCGCCCGGTCCGGGTCCCCGTGGGTGAGCACGCCGATCCGGTGGCGGTGCACCTGAATTTCGGTCGCGCCCGGATCATCGGATTCCGGTGCTCGTTCGCTCAGCAGCGCGTCCCATTCGCCCTGCGCCGCCGCGGCATCGCCCAGCTCGTGCCGACGCCTCGCCACGTCCAGGGAAGCCGCGACGGTGTCCGGATGCCCGGGCCCGAGCCGACGTGACCGGGAGTCGCGGGCGTGCGCGGCGACCTCCACCGCTGCGGCGGCGGCACCGAGTCCGTCGAGGACGTCGAGCAGCGCCTCCCGGCATTCGACGGTCTGGTCGTGGTCCGGTCCGGGTTCGATGTTCGCTGCGGTCAACGCCGATTCCAGGGCGGCACGAGTGGCTTCCGGATCACGATCTCGTTCCGCGTCCGCCATGGTGCGGAGCAGCTTCGCCGAGAGGTCGTCGGGGCCGCGCAGGTCGGTGCACCGCGTCGCCATCCGGCGGAGGAAGTCCGCCTGAGCGGCGCCGAGCCCGTGGTCCCCGAGGCTCTGCACCACTTCCCCGACGGCGTCGTGCACCTCGGGCCGGATCAGGTGGTCGCCGAGACCGAGCAGGAACGCGATGTTGGCCCGGAACATCCGATGCCCGGCGGCGTCCGCGTCGGCGACGATCTCGACGAGGCCGTCGGCGATCGTGGTGACGACCGGGCCTCGCTCCGCCTCCGGCAGGTCCTCCCACCGGACGCGGCGCGTACCCCGGTAGCACCGGATGATGTCTTGCTTCTCGGTGAGCAGCTCCAGGTCGCGCAGGACGCGGAGTGCCGCCGACACGTCGTTCGGGCTCGGGTCCACATCGGAGTCCTGGCGCAGGTAGCGCAGCACGGGCTCGCTGGTGATGAGTTCGACCGGGACCCCGTGGTCGTCGGTGGCGGACAGGAGGTCCGCCAGCCGGCTCGCGAGCGGATCCGTGCGGCTCGCGAGCGCGAGCGCGCTGCGCGTGGGGAAGGCGCTCGGCGAGCCGCCTTCGGCCTGGAACCGCTCGAAGTACTCCTGGTGGCCGATCGGGTTCTGCCGGAGGTAGGCGGCGATCATCGCGAGGGCGAGCGGGTCGTCGCCCCACGTCCGGGAGACGGCCGACATGTCGTCGCTCGTACCGCCGGTTCCCCTCGCCGTCAGGTGTCGCTCCGGATCGATCGGCCCGGGCAGCTCGATCGCCGTGACGTCGGGCAGCACCTCGGCGATCTCGTCCGGCCCGATCCGCGACGTGGCGAACACTCGACCACCCGCAGGCGGGACCAGTCCTTCGAGGACCTCCGGGCTCGCGATGTCGTGCAACACCACCACCCAGCAGCAAGCGGATGCCGCCAGGTGCTCCAGGAAGCGCACGGCATCCCGCTCCGGGCCACGACCGGAGCGCAGCCCCAGTTTCGCCGCCGCCATCGCGTAGGTGGACAGGATCGATTCGCGCGATCCGGCCTCCACCCACACCAGCAGGTCCACCTTGCCGGTTATCCAGGCTCGCTCCACCTGATCGACGACGGTGGCGGTCTTCCCGAATCCGTCGCCGTGGAACAGCGTCGTCCCCGCGGCCAGGAGTCCCGGCTCGTCCACCGCGACCATCGGCACGTACCCGGCAGCTTCCGGTGGCACCGCGCCCACTCGCAGCCAGCGGTCCACTTCGAGAACATTCGCGCGCGCGTCCATCATCTCGCCCAACACCACACCCACCGGTCGTTCGGAACCCGGTCGATCTTGCCAATCGCCGCCCCGGCTCGGGGTGCGAACCCGCACGGGGAGACGCATGCCACGGTGAGCTCCGCGGGTCGGAGGCTGATCCGCTCGCGCTGAAGGCGCCGGGACGGTGGTACCGGAAGCTGTCCTGACCCGGGCACATCACCCTGCCGACGGCCCCGCCCCGCACGCGCGCGGCCTTGCCCGGGCCGAGATCACGCCGGGTGCGGACGGTCTCCCACCGGCTCGCCCGGCGCCGTCGGCAGCGCACCCGGTCGGCCCTGTCGTGCCGTGCCTGCCGCCGACCATCATTCGAGCGGCACTGCTGGACGTCGGGACCGGCCCGACCGCGGCGGTCGCACGGCGGGGGGAACGATGTCGCGGCGCACGCACGACGACGGTTGGTTCGAGGACGAACTCCAGGACGGATCGCCGATCCGCTACCGGATCCGCCTGGACCGGATCTCCGAGATACATCCGGACGCACTGCGAGTCCTGACCCTTGCGGCCGAGACCGAGGGCGTGCCGGTCGCCGACTACATCCGCCGCGTCGCCGAGATGCCGAAGCGGGAGCTGCACGTCTACCGGGACCAGGTCAGGCGCGGCGAAGGTGGCGACGGGCTGGCCCCGCGCTACGAGGCGTGGCTGGAAGCGCGCAGGACGGTCCACGACGACATGCAGTTCCTGTCGAAGGGCGCGAAGCCCGGCGACCCGCCGTTCTGGATCTGACCGCGACCCGCGACCCGAAGTCCGCCACGCGCGCCGGAGCGGTGCGGCATGATCCGGTGCGACTCGGCATCGGAGGGGACATGGCGGACGGGCTGCTCGCGACGCTCACCGCGGCGTGGGGCAAGGAGGGCCACACGGGGAAGCCGCATCCGGTGATCTGCCACCTGATCGACACGGCGGCGGTCGCCGAGCTGCTGTTCCCGGTGCTGCTGGGGCCGCGGGCGCGGACGGATCTGGAGCGCGCGCTGGCACCGCTCGGTGATCCGGTGGCGTGGGCGGCGGTGCTGTGCGGGCTGCACGACCTGGGGAAGATCTCGCCGAGCTTCCAGGTGCGGTGCTACGACATCGCCGTCGGACGGCTGGGACCGGCGGCGGTGCCCGATCTGGATCGGGTGGTCGAAGCGACCGTCCCGGGCAGGCGCCGGGAGCTCACGCACGACCGGGTCACCGCGGTGCACCTGGGAACCCGGTTGGCCGAGTGGGGCGCGGCGGCAGCGGGCGACGTGCTCGCCGAAGTGTTGGGCGGGCACCACGGTTGGGTGCCGGACTCCGACACGCGCAAGGAGTCCACCAGAATGCGCGCGCACGTCGGGAGCGCGCAGTGGTGGCGGTTGCGGGACGCGACGGCGGACCGGCTCGCGGAGCTGTGGGGCCTGCCGCCGCTCGCGGAGGCCCCGTGGCGGGAGACGAGCTGGACCTTGCCCGCGCAGATCGGCTTGGCCGGTCTCACGACGGTCAGCGACTGGATCGCCTCGGACCGCAAGCGGTTCCCGTGGCGGCCGGAGGTGCCGGACCTGGACGCCTACCACCGGGAATCGCGGCGGATCGCCCGGGAGCTCGTCGACGGTTTCGGCTGGACCCGGTGGCGCCCCGAGCGGATCGGGTTCACCGAGATGTTCGGCGTGCGGCCGCGCGGGTTGCAGCGGGCCGTGGCGCAGCTCGTCGCCTCCCGCACCCGGCCGGGCGTGCTGGTGATCGAGGCGCCCACCGGTGAGGGCAAGACGAAAGCGGGCATCCAGGCGGCGGCCGCGCTGGTGCGGCGGTTGGATCTGTCGGGCGTGTACGCGGCGATGCCGACCCGCGCCACCATCAAGTCCTGCTACGACGAGTTCAACGAGGTGCTGGCCCGCACGGGTTCCCCGTTGCGCGCGGTGCCCGCGCACGGGGACGGCTACCAGCAGGTGCGCGCCGAGCACCGGTGCGAGCCGTTCGACATCGGTGTGGACCACGAGGAGTCGTGGGAACTCCGCGCCGACGCCCGGGAGTGGTTCGCCCGGAAGCACGGCGTGCTGGCTCCCGTCGGCGTCGGCACCCTCGACCAGGCGTTGCAGGCGGTGGTCCGCTCCCGGCACACGTTCGTGCAGCTGACGGCCATGTCCGGCAAGGTCCTGCTGGTCGACGAGGTGCACTCGTTCACCACCTACACCTCGCGGCTGCTGGAGCGGCTGCTGTGGTGGTGCGGTCGGCTGGAGATCCCGGTGGTGCTGATGTCGGCGACGTTGACGGCGCGGCGGCGGGAACGGCTGCTCGCCGAGTGGCGGGCGGGAGCGCGCGTCGAGCCCGTCGCCGAGCCCGAACCGGTGGCGGCGGGCGACGGCTGGCAGTTGAACTGGGTGGATGCGGTGGAGCGCGCCGAACCGGTGCCGGTGGAGTCCGGCCAGCAGCCGCGGCACGTGCAGGTCGTCGAGCTGGAGCGCGGCGACCACTGCCGCTGGGTGCTCGACGAGCTCGGCGAGCGGGGCGCCGCGATGATCGTGCACAGCGTCGTATCCCAGGTCACGGCCACCGCCGACGAACTGCGGAGCTTCGACCCCGACGCCGAGGTGATCACGTTGACCGGCCCGGACGAACGCCGCGCCGAGACCGAGCGGCGCCTGCACGAACTCCTGGGCCCCGACGGGTCGTCCACCGGCCGGGTGATCGTCGTGGGTACCTCGGTGCTGGAGAACCTGGACCTGGACGTGGACGTGCTGGTCACCGATCTGTGCCCGATCGACCTGCTCGTCCAGCGCTTGGGCCGGTTGCACCGTCGGAAGCCGCGGGGCACGGCGAAGGTCGGCATCACGGAGCTCGCGAGCGCACGAACCGCCGGTCGGCAGGAGATCCGCCTGCCCCGCGCCACCACGCACCCCCATGCGCCGCACCTGCTGCAGCTGACCGCGGGCGTCCTGGCGGGGCGCACGGGCATCGCGCTGCCGACCGATGTCGGCGAACTGGTCCGCGCCGTCTACGAGAGCAGCCGGGAAACGACGGCGCTGGCGAAGCACGAGCACACCGAGACCAAGGCGCACTACCACGGCGAGGTGGTGTGCGTGCCGCGCAGCGACGAGGACGACGCCCTCCACGACCTCACCGAACGCCCCGGCAGCCGAACCCGGACCCGCAGCAAGAACCGGCGACCGGAGGAGCGATGAATCCCGACCACGAGTTCTCCCCGTTCCTGCCGGAGATCGCGCTGGTCCCGCTGTGGACGACGGCGGCCGGGCCGGTGACGGGACGCGGCACACCGGTGGACCTCGAATCCGCCGAGCTCGCGGTGGAGCTCGTCGCGGAGCTGGCGGGCTCGACGGTCCGGCTGGCCGTGCCGGAGGACCTGGAACCGGCGGCGTTCGCGGCGCTGGAGGAGCTGCCGGTCCCGGACTGCTTCGCGTTCAGCGGCTGGCTCACCGAGCACCGCCCGCTGCTGCTCCAGGACGGGATCGCGGTGGTCGCCGGGTGGCGGTTCGAGCACGATCCGGAGCACGGGTTGCTGGTGCGAGAGCTCCACTAAATCGTCAGCAGAAACCCTTCGATCACGGCCCACTCGACCACTACAAGGCCGACACCTGCGCCCCACGCAAGCACCCGGCGCCAGAAGCGTGGTGGGACCCGCAGGCTGAGCGTCACATCCCGGTTCTCGATCTTGAGCCACGCCCACCAACGCTCTCCGCGTTGAAACCCGAACGCAAACGACTCGGCGCGCCCTGACATCGTGCCCCCTAGTATCGGCTTCCATCACGATCAGTGAACCACACGAAGTTCTACTCCGATGTAGGGGGCGTCTCATCCAGGCATGCTTGGCGATCAGGCTGCTTGCTAACGTCGTCCGTGCCCCTGGCACAGGGGATGGCCCTTTCTAGTGCGAAGTAGGGGACCCAGCCCTGCGCACGCAGGGACGGTGCACGTTGCCAGCGCGGGACCGGTGAACGGCCGGTCTCGCGCTAACACCAATGTCAACCGAGTCGGAACCTTGGTTTTCGAAGGGGCCTCAGTGACTTTCAACCTCCTGGTGGAGCCGTGGGTTCCGGTAGTCCGCCCTGACGGACGCTCCGCAACCCTCGGTTTGGCCGACGTTCTACGGCAAGCACACAAGCTGCGGTGGATCGAGACTGAGGCCCCGGTAATGACGGCTGCGCTGCACCGTCTGCTGTTAGCACTGGCGCACCGCGTGTACGGACCTCCGAACACGCGGCGATGGGAATCGTTGTGGTCTGCGCGGGAGTTGCCGCGCGACGAGCTGGAGAAGTACCAGCAGGATTTCGGCGACCGCTTCGACCTGTTCGGGCCGCGCCCGTTCCTGCAATGCCCGGGTCTCGCCGAGAAGGCGATGGGTTCGGCGAAGCAGCTGCTGATGCCGACGTCCTCCGGCAGCAATGCGACGTTGTTCCACCACAGCACCTCGCGAGATCATGTGGAGGTTCCGGCGGCCGCGGCGGCCCGCTGGATGGTGGCCTTGCAGGCCTACGACACCGGCGGTTTGAAGACCCCGTTCCACAAGGACAAGTCGTCCGAACGCGGTCTGTGTAACCATTTCGGCGCCGTCGTAGTCGAGGGCGCCACGCTCAAGGAGACCTTGCTGCTGAACCTGCAGGTCTACGCGCCCGGACGCGGCAAACCGGCCGGGACCACCGAGCACGACCGCCCACAGTGGGAACTCGACGAGCCGCCGAGCCCCGAGCCGATCAAGAGCCGGATTCCGCGCGGCTGGACCGACCTGCTCACCTGGCCGTCCCGCCGGGTCCTGCTGCGCGCCGTGGACCGGGGCGGCGAGCCGTACGTGGACGGCGCGGTGATCACCCCCGGCGACCGGTTCACCGAGGAGTTGCACGAAGCGGAGCATCAGGCCGCGTTCCGGCAGCCGATGAAGCAGAACAGGAAGAAGGAGTGGCGCCCTACTGGTGGGCTGCGGCCAATCCGACTCGAAGAGCTGCGCGGGTCGTGGCGGTACTGCAGGGAATTGCTACTGGCAGCGACACCGGAGAGCCCGCGGCACCGGCCGCGCGTGCTGGACCACGTGGCGGCGAACGCGCCGGATGACGCCGTCTACACGCTGCGAATCTATGGGCAGGCTCTCGGCAATAAGGCCGCGGTGGTGCACACCTGGCTGCAGGAGTCCATTCCGGCACCGGTCTCGCTGCTGCGAGCGGACGAATCCGACGACCGCGTCGGACCGCTGCTGGGGCTGGCCGTGGACCTGGCGGACAACATCGGCTGGGCGCTGGAGCGGATGGAGAAGAAGTACGAGGCGGCGTTCGCGCTCGCCATGGAGCATGCCGAACGCCGCAGCGCCCTCGCTCAGTGGTACTGGCCGGAGCTGTCGGCGCCGTTCGGGGTGGTGCTGCGCGATGTCGGTGCCGCTCTCGCCGCCGAGCACCCGAGTCCCGCCGCCGCGCAGCGGGCGTTGTTCGACCCGTTCGAGCAGTGGGCGCAGTGCGTGCGGCGGATCTCGGAGCAGGCGGTGCGGACCTGGGTGTGGAACCTGCCGCGGGAGTCGGGCCGGCAGCTGCTCGCGCTGGCCGAACCGGAGTCGTGGTTCCACTTCCACTCGGAGCGATTGCACCGCGAATACCGGACCGACCTCGACGCCACCTGGGACTCGGGACAGGAGCACGATGAGTGATGACGTGCAGGACGCCCGCCGGGCGTTCATCCGGGACGTGTACCGGCTCGGCGACGACCTCGCGAACGACGTCGCGGGGGCACGGGCGACGCTCGCAGAGCTGCGCCGGGCCTTGGCCGGGGACCTGCGTCCGGCGGCGCTGGAACTGGTGCACCGGCACGAGCCGCCGGAGCGGGAAGAGCAGTTCTGGCTGCTGACGGCGGGGCTCTACGCGATCAACCCGGTGAACCCGGCCAGGCGCTACCCCATCGGAGAGGCGTTGGGGCGGCTGGAGAGCAAGGACTCCGCGGAGGCTCGGCTGCGCCAGCTGCTGTCGACCTCCGCGGAAGGGCTGGTGCACTACGCCCGCCAGGCCGTGCAGCTCGTCGGCGCGCACGACCTCGCGGTGGACCTCCACCCTCTCCTCACTGATTTGATCATGGTCCAGCACGCCCGCCTGCACAGCCAGGGCGCTTTCCAGGTCCGCATGCGGTGGGCGCGCGATTTCCACCGCGGTAGGTACGTCACCACGACCTCCCTCGAAGGGACAGATCAGTGATCATCGAGTTGCACCTGCTCCAGTCGTTCCCGGTCAGCAACCTGAACCGCGACGACGTCGGCCAGCCGAAGTCGGTCACCTTCGGCGGTGTCCAACGTGGACGGATCTCCAGCCAGTGCTTGAAGCGGTCGGCGCGCGGCGAGTTCCCCAAGTACGGCCTGGACGTGTCGGAGACCGGGTTGCGCACGAAGCGCCTGCTGGCGGATGCGGCGCGGAAGCTGGACGGGCTGGACGGCGATGCCGACCCCGATCCGGGGACCGCGGACGTGGTACGGGAGGCGCTGTACGAGCTCGGGTTCGGCGTCGCGAAGCGGGACCTGACCGAGTACCTGCTGTTCGTGGGTCAGGAGGCGGGCGCGGAGCTCGCTGAGTTCTGTGCGGAACACAGGGAGGCGTTCGCAGACCGCGCAGCTCAGCGCGAGAAGGCACAGGAGAAGCTGCCGAAGATCAAGCCCAGCAAAGAGAGTACGGAGCGGGCGCGGGACATCCTGAACGCGCGCCGGGTCGCCGACGTGGCGCTGTTCGGCCGGTTGATCGCCGACAACAAGGACTTCAACGTGGACGCCGCTTCCCAAGTGGCGCACGCGTTGTCCACCCATCCGGTGGTCACCGAGTTCGACTACTACACCGCGGTCGACGATCTTCAGCCGGACGACGAGTCGGGCGCCGACATGATCGGCACGGTCGACTTCAACGCGGCCTGCTACTACCGCTACGCGAACCTGGACGTGGCGAAGCTGACCGAGAACCTCGGCGGGGACGCGGAACTCGCCGAGCGCGCGGCGAACGCCTGGCTGCGGGCGTTCATCTCGGCCACGCCGAGCGGCAAGCAGAACTCGACCGCGGCCCGCACCACCCCGGAGACCTTGCTGACGGTGGTGCGCGACCACGGCGCGTGGAACCTGGCGAACGCGTTCCTGAACCCGGTGCGCGGCGAGGACGTGCTGGTGAAGTCGACGGATCGGATGATCGAGCACTTCAACCGGCTGCGCGGTTTCTACGACGAGGAGCCGATCCGCACCGTCACCGGTGCGGCGGTCACCGGTTCGCTGGACCTGGCCGAGTCGGAGCAGGCGGCGTCGGTCGGCGAGCTGGTCCGCCGCACGCTCGCCGGGGCGCTGGGGTGATCCGGTGACCGAGGCGACTTTGGCGCTGCGCATCGACGCGCCGATGCAGTCCTGGGGTGTGCGGTCCCGGTTCACCAGCCGGGACACGGCCGCGGAGCCCACCAAGTCCGGCATCGTGGGCCTGCTGGCGTCGGCCCGCGGGGTGGCGCGCGAGGACACCGCGCGGATCGCGGAGCTGGCGGCGCTGCGGATGGGTGTCCGGGTGGACCGGGAAGGCTTGGTGGAGCGGGACTTCCACACCGCGTCGAACGTCCCGGTGTCGGACGGCACGTCGCCGCGGACGGTGCTGAGCGAGCGCTACTACTTGGCGGACGCGCTGTTCCTGGTGGCGCTGCACGGGAAGACGGACCTGATCGCGGACCTGGCCGAGGCGGTGCGGCGTCCGCGGTGGCCGTTGTTCTTCGGCCGCAAGGCTTTCGTGCCCGCCAGCCCGCTCATCGGCACCGACGGGCACAGCACGCGCCGCGGCACCGGCATCGTCGAGCAGCCGCTGCTGGAGGTGCTGGAAACCCACCCGTGGCTGGAGAACCGGTTCGAGCAGCGCCACCAGGTGTCCCCTGCCGACGGCGCGGAGCTGCTGCGCACCGTCGTCGACGTGCCCGCATCCGACCCGGAGGCCGAGCTGCGCCACGATCACCCGCTGTCGTTCGCGAACGACGACCGGCGGTTCGAGTCGCGCACGGTCCGCGTCGGGCACGTGGTGCTCACCGAAGCGATGAAAGGGGCCGAGGCGTGTTCCTGAGCAGGCTCGAGGTCGACGTCACCTCGCGGGCGTTCCGCCGCGACTACGCCGACGTGCACGACATGCACCGCACGGTGCTGTCCGCTTTTCCCGCGCTGCCGGCGGAATTGCAGGCGCGGGAGGAACACGGGGTGCTGTGGCGGCTGGACAACGCCGGGCGCGGGTACGTGCTGTACGTGCAGAGCCGCACTCACCCCGACTGGGCGGTGCTGCCGGACGGCTACCTGCGCGCCCGCGCCCAGGTGCGCTGCCTGCAACCCGTGTCGGACGCGATCCGCGCAGGCCGCAGGTTCGCGTTCCGGCTGGTAGCGAGCCCGACCCGCAGCATCCACCCCGACGGCGGAGTCCCCGGACACCGCGGCCGCGGCAAGCGGGTGCCGGTGCGCACTCCCGAGCGGCAGCTGGATTGGCTCGCCGCGCAAGGAGAACGGCACGGCTTCCGCATCCCCGGCACCTCGCACGGCCCGGATGTGGCGCCCACGCCGAGCCCGCAACTGGTCGGCCGCAAGAAGGCCGCCGACGGGGGTGACGGGCGCCGGAAGATCACGATCTCCCCGGTCCGCTTCGACGGCCACCTCGACGTGGTCGACCCGGAAGCCTTCACCGCGGCCCTGCACGACGGCATCGGCCGAGCCAAGGCCTACGGCTGCGGCCTCCTCACCCTCGCCCCGACCCGACCCACGGCATGACACCGACCCAGTGTCCGATTTTTGGCCAACACCCCTAACAAAAACCCAGCTCGCAAAGGGTAAGCCCCGCGCACGCGGGGATGGGCCGTCCAGCGACACCAACGAGAACTGACCAACCCAGTAAGCCCCGCGCACGCGGGGATGGGCCGGTTGGGGGTTCGAATCCCTCGGCGGGCATAAGGTAAGCCCCGCGCATGCGGGGATGGGCCGGCGACCCGGAAGCGGTGGATGGCGACGTTGACGTAAGCCCCGCGCATGCGGGGCGTGTTGATGGCCGATCAGAGTTTTCGGAGGCCTTCCAGTACTCGGGCGTAGAGGGTCGTCGCCGGGGTTGTGTCGTGCTGGAGGTGGCCGGTCAGGTGGCGGGTGTAGCCGGTGCGGCCTGGTTTCGCGAGGTCTCCCGGGCGCGGCCGGTTCGGTGCGGCTCGTGGTGGTTCTTTCATCCGGGTTCCCGGGATCGTGGGTGGGTTCTGGCCCAGTGGCGGGCTTTTCGGGCTACGTCGTTGTCGTCGATCCAGGGCTGGGTGACGGCGACGGTGTCGATGAGCGCGTGGTCGCCGCGTTCGCCACGTCGGTCGCCCCGGTGCACGGTGAACACCGGATCGGGCCGACCCCACCGCACGGTGATGTCCCGTTCCGGGAGGTAGTGCCAGGCGCAGGGCAGCCCGTAGGACCTGAGCATCATGGGATTTCCTCAGCAGGCGAAGGGAAAGCGAGGGAACCGGCCGCACGATCTCGGGGGAAGGGGTGGATCGTGCGGCCGGGCGTGTCCGGGCGGCGCTCGGGGAAGCACGCCGTCCGGCCCGCGACCGGCACCCGCCGAGGGGCACTAGCGAGCACCGGTCCACCCGGCCGGGGTCGGGGCACACCCGGCCGGGACTCTCAACGACTCAGCAGCAGCCGATCAAGCGGAAATGTCGACCAGGTGAGTGGCCCATTCGCCCAACGAGACTGGGCGGGTGGGCCATTCACCTTGAGCCTGCGATGCGTGTTCATCGCGGTTATCTCCTCGCACCAATGGGGTTCGGACGGGTGATCGGTACCCGGACGGCTGAAGGAATCGCCTGTGCCCGGATCGGGGTCTTGCCTCGGAGTTCGATCACCTCGAAGCTTGGAACCATAGTGAAGTGAAACTCTCATTCACGCAACGACCCGATAGTGGGACGTCCGTTTCATCCAAGGAGGGTGCAGTCGTGGAAGAAC
This sequence comes from Saccharopolyspora sp. MMCC62, assembly GCF_057736575.1. Lineage (NCBI taxonomy): Bacteria > Bacillati > Actinomycetota > Actinomycetes > Pseudonocardiales > Pseudonocardiaceae > Saccharopolyspora > Saccharopolyspora sp. MMCC62. Next base: position 177,378 of record NZ_JBYKCM010000007.1, read on the forward strand.
CGCCCCGTACGCTGCTGGTCGACGTGGCAACCGAGGTCGAGGAGTTCGTGGTGGAGCGTGTGAGCCCGACAGTGCGGCTGCGCAAGGTGGTTCGCCGCCTGCTGGCGTGGCGCGAGGCCGCCGGGATGCGCCAGGACGACGTCGCCGCCGCGTTGCACTGGTCCAAGGCGAAGGTCAGCCGCTTCGAGAACGCCGACCAGATCCCCGGCCCGGCCGAAGTGCTCGCGCTCGCCGCGATCTACGGCGTCAACGACGCCGAACGGGATCAGTACGTCGCCTTGGCGCTGCAAGCCCGTCAGCGCGGCTGGTGGCAGAGCTACGGCGACAGCCTGGCGAACAACTTCAGCGAATACGTCGGACTCGAAGCGGAAGCCGACCACGTACACGAGTTCGCCATCGATCTGATCCCGGGGTTGCTCCAGACCGACGGGTACGCCAGCGCGCTCGTCCAGGCTTGGGTTCCTCGCGCGGACGACTCGGTAACCCGCGATCGCGCAAATCTCCGCGCAGAACGCCAGAAGGGGCTCCTCGGCGACGAACCCGTCTCGGTGCGGACAGTGATCAATGAAGCCGCATTGCGCCAGCAGGTGGGGAGCGCCGAGGTCATGCAGGAACAGCTCGGGCATCTCGTCGAGATGTCGAAGCTGCCTAACATCGAGATTCAGGCGCTGCCCTTCGCAGCAGGAGCAACCCCGGCGATGGGATCGCCTTTCATCATCTTGGGCTTCGCCGCGGCGGAAGACCCGGATGTCGCCTTCTCCGAGCACCTGACCGGATGCGTCTATGTGGAGGACCCGGACGCGGTGGAGTCGTATAGCCTGAACTTCGGCGCTCTACAGGACAAAGCGCTGTCCCCGGCGGCTTCGAGGGAGTTCATCGAGTCGATCGCCGGGGAGCTGCGAGCACGATAGGGAGCGGAGCATGAACGCCCCGGACTTCAGCCAGGCGACGTGGCGCAAGAGCACGAGGAGCAACGGTGGGGGCGGAGCCTGCGTCGAGATCGCCTCGATCCCGGGTCTGACCGGTGTCCGAGACAGCAAACTCGGCGAGACCGGTCCGGTACTGCCCTTCGGCGACGGCACCTGGTCGACGTTCCTCGATTCGGTCAAGAGCGGCGCCTTCGACCGCTGATCGCTTCGGGCAGGCCCATCCGGAATGTCCCGGGTGGGCCTCGCCAACCCAGAACTCGGCACGCCTGGGGACGCCGCAGAACACCCGAGAGTCCTGCGACCAGAGGAGTTCACGTGACCCAGCTGAACACGCGTGCTTCGGACGACCACGGCTCAGCGGACGCGGTGTGGCGCAAGAGCTCCTACAGCACCCCGAACGGCCAGTGCGTCGAAGTAGCGAACCTTCCCGGCCGCACCGCCATCCGGGACAGCAAACTCGGCGCCCGCAGCCCGGTACTCCCCTTCCCCACGCACGCCTGGACCACGTTCCTAGCCGATCTCAAAACCGGCACCTACGACCGCTGACCACACCCCAGCCGGCACCCACCCATGCACCACCCACCGAACGAAAACACGCACACCTCCACATAAAACCCCAGTTCAAAAAGGGTAAGCCCCGCGCATGCGGGGATGGACCGTTCGGGGTGGAGCCAGTGGAGTTCTTCGGTCCGTAAGCCCCGCGCACGCGGGGATGGACCCCGAACGCTTGAAGGGGAGCGGTCCCCATGACGAGTAAGCCCCGCGCACGCGGGGATGGACCGTGGCACGTGGACCGCCGTGCGACTGCTGACGAGTAAGCCCCGCGCACGCGGGGATGTACCGACGGTGACTTGCCCGGTGTGCGGGCGCACGGAGTAAGCCCCGCGCACGCAGGGACGGATCTCCATTCGCCTTACATGGAGCCGGTTTCGCGGGACTCTGTCAGGTGAGTGGCCCGTTGGACCAACGGGATTGGGCAAGTGGGCCACTCACTTGAAGCGACTGGCTCGGAAACGACCGCGGGAACCGGTCGGGTGAGTGGCCCGTTGGGCCAAGGTGGCCGGGCGGGTGGGCCGTTCACCTGGGGTGGGGCGCTCGGAAGCGGTGGCGGGAAATTCGGTTTCGCGGGTGGGTGGGCGCTGTTACGGTGCTGGTCGGTGGCCGGATCGCGGCCCGTGGTGAGGAGTGGTCGACGTGCTGGGCGAGGACGACATCTCCGGGTGAGGCCCGGTTCGAGACCCGGTTGAACCGTGGTTCGAGGCCCTGGGCGGAAGCCCGGTCGAGAACTGGTCGGAGCCGGAGTGCTCTGCACCTCCCCTGCCCTGGTCGGGCGGTTCGGAGGGCTTGTCGTCGTACCCCACCACTGTTCGTTCCTCGGGCGCTGCCCCGTGCTCCCCCGACTCACCAGTCCGCCCTGGCTCACCGGTTTGCACCGACTCACCGGTTTCCCATGGCTCGCCGGTGTTCGCGAGGCCGGAAGCACGGTTGCGGTGCGCCCGCCTGACGCGGGAGAGCTCGCCATGGCCGATGCGTTGATCACCTGTTCCCACCTCACCTTCTCCTGGCCGGACGACACGCCGGTGTTCGACGACCTGTCGTGCACGGCGGGTCCGGGCCGCACCGGGTTGGTCGCGCCGAACGGTGCGGGCAAGAGCACGTTGCTGCGGCTGATCGCCGGGGAGCTGACCCCTCGCTCCGGGACCGCCACCGCGCACGGCGTGGTCGGCTACCTGCCGCAAACCCTGCCGTTGCGCGGTGATCGCACGGTCGCGGAGGTGCTGGAGATCGCGCCGGTGCTGCGCGCGCTGCGGGCCATCGAAGCAGGCGACGTGGACGAGGCGCACTTCGCGGCCGTCGGCTCGGACTGGGACGTCGAGGAACGCGCCCGCGCCGAGCTGGGGCGCCTCGGGCTCGATGACATCGCGCTGGACCGGACGCTGCGCACGTGCAGCGGCGGGCAGGCGGTGGCGATCGGGCTCGCCGCGCAGCTGCTCAAGCGACCGGACGTGCTGCTGCTGGACGAGCCGACGAACAACCTGGACCGGGACGCGCGCGACCGGCTGCACCGGGTGCTCGCCGAGTTCGGCGGCTGCCTGCTGCTGGTCAGCCACGACCGGGAGCTGCTGGACCGGATGGATCGCATCGCCGAGCTCGACCGCGGCGAGATCCGGTGGTACGGCGGGAACTTCACCGCCTACGAGCAGGCACGGCTCGCCGAACGCGATGTGGCCGAGCGCAACGTGCGCAACGCCGAACAGGAGCTGAAGCGCGAGAAGCGGGAACGGCAGCAGGCCCGCGAACGCGCCGACCGGCGGGCGAGCAACGCGGCCCGCAACGCCGACTCCGCCGGGCTGCCGAAGATCCTCGCCGGGGCGCGCAAGCGCCGCGCGCAGGAATCCGCGGGCCGCGCCGACGACACCCACGGGCAGCGCGTCGACGACGCCCGCCGCAGGCTCGACGAGGCGAACCGGGCGGTGCGCGAGGACGACGTGCTCGCGCTGTCGCTGCCCGACACGCGCGTGCCCGCCGGGCGAACCCTGTTCCACGGCACCGGAATCCGGCTGGACCTCGGCGGCCGCGCGCTGTTCGGCGACGGGATCGACCTCGCCATCCGCGGTCCCGAGCGCATCGCGCTCACCGGTGGCAACGGCTCCGGGAAGTCGACGCTGCTGCGGCTGATCAGCGGCGACCTCGTGCCGGACGGCGGGGAGATCACCCGGTTCGACGGGCGGATCGCGTCCCTGTCGCAGCGGCTCGACCTGCTCGACCTGGACCGCTCCACCGCCGAGAACCTGCGGGACGCCGCCCCGGAACTGCCGCGGACCCGGTTCATGCACGTGCTCGCGCGATTCCTGTTCGCCGGCGACCGGATGCACCTGCCCGTCGGCGCGCTCTCCGGCGGGGAACGGCTGCGCGCCACCCTGGCGTGCGTGCTGTGCGCGGAACCGGCGCCGCAACTGCTGCTGCTCGACGAACCCACCAACAACCTCGACCTGGTCAGCACCGGGCAGCTCGTCGAAGCCCTCACCGCCTACGAAGGGGCGCTGGTGGTGGTCAGCCACGACGAGCGCTTCCTCGCCGACATCCACGTGCCGCGGCGGCTGCACCTGTCCGGTGGCGAACTGCGCGACACCGGCGGGAGCTGACCCGCAGCGCCCGGAGGCGCGGTGGAAATGTCCCGCTGGAATGTGGAAAGCGAAGCGGAGCGGGAAAACACCGCGCCACCCGCGCGGAGGTCACTCCGGAGCAGGAATTTCATTACCCGTTGGGGCGTACCCGGGTATCGCCGGTTCGCGTAACGTGGACATAACTGGGAAACCGGCGAATTCCGGACGCATCGATGGGGAGATGCGCGCTGCCCGGAATCGCGGAGCACGACGCACTTGACCGGCCACACCCCGGCCGCTCCGAATCGCGACGAGAACACCCCCGCGAAAGCGGATCCCGTCCGGCGGGGAATACCACGGAGTGCTCGTTGCACTGTTCGGCCGCATCGTGCGAATTCGATGCGCCATGCCGATTCGGAGGAGGAAAGGTGCGGACCAGCGTTTCCGGCGACGAAACCACGCGGAATCCGATCGTGCTCATCGCGCACGGCGTCCCCGCCTACCGGTGCGGCCTCGCCCTCGGATTGCGGAACTCCGCGCCCGACGCGTTCGAGGTGCGCGAATCGACCCCGGCGGACGCGGCCGAGCGCACCGGCTGGGACGCCTGCCTCGTCGAAGTGCCGTGCCGCGACCTCTCCGCCCTCGCCGCGCTCCGCCGCGCCCGGCCGGACGGCGTGCTGATCGCGCTGCTCGACGCGGCCGGACCGGACGACTACCGGGCCGTGCTGCGCCTCGGCGCGGACGGCGCCGCCGCCCAGGACGCCGACCTCGACGAGATCATCTCGGTGCTGCGGCTGGCGCTGCGCGGCGACGTGCTGCTGCCCCGCGGCGTCGCCCGCGCCCTCTGCACCGGGCCGAGCCGGCCACCCGGCGCGGTGCAGCTCACCGGCGTCGACCGCGACCTGCTCACCCGGCTCGCGATGGGCAACCCCGTCGCCGACATCGCCAAGTCCACCGGCTACTCCGAACGGCAGATGTACCGGCTGGTGCGGGAGATCTACCACCGGCTCGGGTCCCGGAACCGCAGCGAAGCCATCGCCACCGCCACCCGGTGGGGCCTGATCACCGGCGAGGACGCCGATCCGGAACCCACCCCCCGGCCGCCACCGTGCGGCAGCCGGCGCTGACCACCGCCGAGCGAGCCGGCCCCACGCGGTCTCGACACCCCGAGCCCGATCCGCCCGACGTCCCGAGCGCCGCCGTCTCGTCCCGTCCGCGGCGCAGCCGCTGAGCACCGATCACCGGACCACCCGGCACCGGCGCGAGTGCTCAGCGGGATTCCCGCGCGGACAGTGTTTCCCGCGCAGCGGAGCGACCTGCGAAGAGTCCTCTCCCGTGGCGGAACCACCGGTGACAACGATCCCCGCAGCGAGAACGCCGCTGAGGTCGCCCACCCCCTGCGCAGAACGACCCGAGAAGAACCCGACCCGCGAGGAACGAATCCCGTGCGGAACGACCCGCACGGCACGAACCCCGCGAGCGACGAAGGAGCCCCGTGCTACAAGCATTCCGATCCACCCGGCGCAGCGACGACGCGGACGACGACGAGATCCCCGAACCGGATCAGGCGGCCGCACCGGGACGTCGCGTCGGCGTCCGCGACCTCGTCCAGGTCGCGCGCGGGCACCAGCGCGCGATCGCGCTCGCCCTGGTGCTCTCCCTGCTGGGCGCCGCGCTCGGCCTGGTGCAGCCGCTGCTGGCCGGGCACGCCATCGACTCGTTCTCCCGGCAGCAGCCGTACCTGCCGCTGATCGGGCTGCTGGCCGTGGTGTTCCTCAGCGAAGCGGTGATCACCGCGCTCGCCGCCTACGCGCTGGAGCGCTCCGGCGAGGGCATCGTGCTGGGGCTGCGGCAGCGCGTGGTGCGCACCCTGCTGCGGCTGCCGATGCGCGGCTACGAGCAGCGCCGCCTCGGCGACCTGCTCTCCCGCACCACCAGCGACACCACCCTGCTGCGCGACACCCTCGCCTACGACCTGTCCGAGGTCGTCGTCGGCGTGTTCGTGGTGCTCGGCGGCACCGCCATGATGATCTGGCTGGACGCCGCCATGTTCCTCATCGTGCTGGCCATCATCGGCACCATCGGGGCGCTGACCACGTTGCTGCTCACCGGGATCCGCCGGTCCGTGGAGGACGCGCAGGACAGCCTCGGCGGCATGACCGCGGAACTGGAGCGGGCGCTCTCCGCGATCCGCACCGTGCGGGTGCTGCGCGCCGAAGACCGCGAGCAGGACCGCATCGGCGGCCTGGCGCGGCAGGTGTACCGGCAGAACCTCGGCGCGGCCAAGCGGGACGCGGTGGTGAACCCGGCGATGACGCTGGCCATGCACGCCTCGCTGATCGCGGTGCTCGTCGTCGGCGGCATCCGCGTGGTCAGCGGCGCGTCCTCGCTCGCCGACCTCGTCGGATTCCTGCTGTACGTCACCTACATCGCCGCGCCGATGGCGAACATCTTCGACGTGCTCGCCACCCTGCAACGCGGGATGGCCGCACTGCAACGGGTCGACGACGTCACCCGGATGCCAGTCGAGGAGGACCACGCGCCGATCACCGCGGTGCCGCGCGAACCGGTCGCCGCCGAGGTGCCCGCGGTGGAACTGCGCGACGTGTGGTTCGGCTACGAACCGGACTGGCCGGTGCTGCGCGGCGTCTCGTTCGCGGTGCCACGCCACACGCACACCGCGCTGGTCGGGCCGTCCGGCGCCGGCAAGTCCACGATCTTCGCGCTGCTGGCCCGGTTCTACGACCAGGACCGCGGGGAGATCCTGCTCGACGGCCACGACACCCGGGAGCTGAGCCGCACCGCATGCCGCGCGCAGCTCAGCCTCGTCGAGCAGCACTGCCCGATCATGCACGGCACGCTCGGCGAGAACATCGCCTACGGCCGCCCGGACGCGAGCCCGGCGGAGGTGGAGCGGGTCGTGGCGCTGGCCGCGCTGGAACCGCTGGTGCGACGGCTGCCGCACGGGCTCGACACCCCCGTCGGCGACCACGGCGACCTGCTCTCCGGCGGGGAACGGCAGCGCGTCGCGCTCGCCAGGGCGCTGCTGCCCCGGCCCCGGTTGCTGCTGCTGGACGAACCGACCTCGCAGCTCGACAGCGCGAACGAGGCGGCGCTGACCGAGACCATCGCGAAGGTCTCCGCCGAGTGCACGCTGCTCGTCATCGCGCACCGGCCGTCCACCATCCGGTCCGCGGATTCGGTGGTGGCGCTGGAATCGGGCGAGATCGCGGCGAACGGCGCCGTGCGACCCGGGCGACCCGGGTGATCCGCCGATCTCCGCGAACCGAATCTGCTCGATCCACCCGATCTCCGCGATCGACCCGATCCGCTCGATCCCCGACCCGCTCGATCCACCAGCCTCGCCGGACCAGTCCGGCGAGGCTTTTCGCGCGCCGGGCGAGAATCGGATGCGGCGAATGGCGAAAATCCACCCGAACGAGAGCAACACGACCACGCCGCGACACCGACCAGCCGGAACACCCATTCCCGACGGCAGCGCACGACGGTTCCTCGGCAGCCTTTTCCCGGTCCGCGACATGGTTTTCCACCCCACCCCGCGGATAACATCGGAATGCGTTGATCAGCGTGCACCACACCGAATCCGGGCAACACCGATTCCCAGGAGTGGCCATGTATTCCAAGCCCACCATCCTCAAGGTCGGCGAGTTCCAGAAGCTGACCCAGCACAGCCGTCCGGTGCGCAAGGACAAGGGACACCGCCGCCGCCCGCGGCACATCCTGCTCTGAGCAGCGGGCGCGAGCCGTGCGCACTGCGGCTCGCGCCACCCCTCGTCGACCCGGCTGGAGGCGCGCATCCCATGAACGGCGGCAACCCATGAACGGCGAATGGCTCGTGGTCCTGCCCGACCACCCCGAATCCGCCTCGATAGCCGACTCCCTGCACCCGGCGCGCCGGGTGCACCACCACTCGGGGCTGCCCTGGCTGGTCGGCGACTGGAATCCCGCGGACCTGCGGGTCGGCTCGGCCGGCGGCAGCAAGGTCGCGGCGCTCGGCGTGTGCGCGGCCGACACCGCGGAGCTGGACCGGATCGCGCGGCGCGCCGGCTCGGTCACCGACCTGGACCGGACCACGTTCGACGTCCCCGGCTGCTACCACCTGTTCGCCTCCGTCCGCGGCAAGGTCCGCGCGCAGGGCACCCTGTCCGGGCTGCGCAAGCTGATGCACACCCGGATCGGCGGGGTCACCGCCGCCGCCACCAGGGCCGACGTGCTCGGCCCGCTCGCCGGGGCCGCAGTGGACCCGCGGCGGCTGCTGCTGCGGCTGCTGCTGTCGGAGGTCGCGCTGCACACCGTCCACGCGCCGCTGTGGTCCGGGGTGCAGGCGGTCGACGAGGACGACTGCCTGGTGCTCGACGAACGCGGCCGCCCCCGGGTGCACCGCCGCTGGACGCCGCCACCGGCCGAACTCCCGCTGGCCGAGGCCGCCGTCGGGCTGCGCGACGCGCTGGACCGGGCAGTGCGGGCGCGCACCGGATCGGGGCTGGTGCTCAGCAGCGACCTCTCCGGCGGGCTGGACTCCACGACGCTGTGCTTCCTCGCCGCCCGCGAAGACCGGCCGCTGACCACGCTGACGACGCTGGCCGCCGACCTCGGCGACGACGACCCGGAATGGGCCGACCTGGCCGCCGAATCACTGCCCCGCATCAACCGGCTGCAGTACGAGTTCGGCGAACTGCCCACGCACTACGAAGACCTGCTGGAACCCGGGCTGCCGTGGGACGAACCGTTCCCCGGCATCGAGGACCGCCGGACCTACCGGGCGCTGGCGGCGGAGCTCGGTGCGGCCGGATCGGAACTGCACCTCAGCGGCGACGGCGGGGACGAAGTGCTGCCCGGCGGATCGGCCGGGGTGTTCGACTTCCTGCTCCGCCACCCGTGGACCGCGTTCGCCCAGCTGCGCGGCTACCGCGCGCTGGAGCACTGGACGTGGGCCGACATCGCGCGGATGGCGTGGGAGCAACGGCGCACCTACCCGGCGTGGCTGGCGGACCGGGCGCGCACCGTGATCGCGTCCCCGCTGGACGACGAAGGGGCCTCGGCGCTGCTGCAGCTGCCGCCGTGGGCGACGCCGGACGCGGTGGACGCGGTGCGGGACCTGCTGATCGCCGAAGCAGAGTCGGCGCGGGACGTGCCGTGGACCGAACACCACACGACCTGGGGCATCCGGCAGTGCGCCGGGCTGGTGCGCGGCACCGTGCCCGTCTACGCCGCCGAAGGCGTCCGGTTGTCCTCGCCGTACCTGGACGACGCCGTGATCGCCGCCTGCGCCGCGGCCCGGCCGCACGAACGCCGCTCGCCGTGGCGGTACAAGCCGCTGCTGGTGGAGGCGATGCGCGGGCTCGTCCCGGAACGATCGCTGCGGCGGTCCACGAAGGCGGAGGGCTCCAACCTGGAACACAGCGGCATCCGGCGGAACGTCGCCGCGCTCGCCGCCCTGTGCGAGGACTCCCGGCTGGCCGCCCTCGGCCTGATCGATGCCGACCGGCTGCGGTCGGTGTGCACCGGCCTGCAGCTGCGGCTGTTCACCCCGTACGCGATGTCCACGACGTTCGGCTGCGAGCGCTGGCTGCGCGATCTCGAAGCGGAGACCGCACCGGAGCTCGCCGAGCAGGAGGTGTCCTGATGGGAGTGCGGTTGCACCACGAGGTGTCGCTGGCGGGCACCGACGGAGGTTCGGTGCTGCTGGACCAGCGGTCCGGGGAGTACTGGCAGCTCAACGGATCCGCGGCGACCGCGCTGCGGATGCTGCTCGACGGCGCCGGGGAGCACGAGGTCGCGGCGGCGCTGATCGCCGACGGCCCGCCCGGTGACGTCGGCCTGGACGAAGCGTTGCGCGACGTGCGGGAGCTGACCGAACAGCTGACCGCGGCCCGGTTGGCGGTGCGCTCGTGAGCACCCCCGAAGCGCTGTTCCGCAGCGCCACCCGCCCGCCGCTGCGGGCCCGACTGACGGCACGGCTCGCCGTAGCCGTCGCGCTGGGCCTGTCCCGGTTGCCGCCGCGCCGGATTCGCGCGGTGCTCGCGGCGATCCGCGGCCGGGCCCGGCCCGCCGAGCACGACCGGGCGCTCGCGATCCGGCAGGCCGTGGTGGCGGTGAGCCTGACCTGCGCCGGCAAGGGCTGCCTGCCGCGGTCGATCGCCATCGCCCTGCTGTGCCGCTGCCGCGGGCAGTGGCCGACCTGGCGGGTGGGGGCGCGCACCGACCCGTTCGGCGCGCACGCCTGGGTGGAGGCCGAGGGCATCGCCGTCGGCGAGAACGCGAGCATCGACTCGTTCCACCCCCTGCTGACCGTCCCGCCGCTGGTCCCCCAGGCGTGCGCCGGTTCCCCGACCGCTGCGTCGCCCTCGGGCTGATCGGCACCGGGACGTTCGCGGATTCGCCGCTGCCGCAGTGCGAACCGCACGTGCAGCGGAGGAGGAAACGCGCCCGTCCACGCGATCATCGCGCTGAACGACGGCACGCGACCGGGCGATCCCGGAAGATCCCCCCACCCCGATCCGGAGACCCCGCGGGCGGCGCTCCGAGGACGTCGAGCGCCGCACCGGGGAACGTTCCACCGCACGATCACCGGGTGACCCGGCGCCGTTGATCGCGCCACGTCCGGTGCCCGTCCAGCCGCCGCCGAACGGGACCGGCTCCGCGGTCAGCACCGCTCCGGATCGAGCCGGGTGAGGTAGCCGGTGAGGAGTGCGGTGATCTCCTCCACCGCGTCCTCCCGGTCGACCGCGGGCGGGTCCAGCACGTAGCTGATCGCGAGGTTCTCCACGGTCCGCACCAGCACCCACGCCACCGCGTCCGCCCGGGCACCGCCGGGGAGGTACCCCAGCAGGGCGGTGGTGGCGAGCTCGTCGATGCGGTGCTTGAAGTCGGCGCGGCGGGTGTCGGCGTTCGGCGGCAGCTGCTCGTAGAGCACCCGCAGCAGCCCCGCGTTCTCCTCGAACGCGGTGATCAGCGCGAGCACGTTGCCGCGCACCGCGTCCGGCAGCGAACCACCGGCGAGGTTCGCGACGAACGCGCGCGAAATGCGAGCGCGCAACCGATCGGCGCAGCGGTCCACGACCTCGCCGAGCAGCACGTGCTTGTCCGGGAAGTACTGGTACAGCGACCCGGGGCTGATCCCGGCCGCCGCGGCGATGCGCCCGGTGCTCGCCCGGTCGTAGCCGTGCGCCAGCAGCACGTCGTACCCGGCATCGAGGATGCGCCGCACCATCGCGCGGGACCGCTCCTGGCTGGGTTCGCGCCGCATCGGACGCCGGGCGCGAGCGGACACGGGCACCTCCGAAACGCGAATTGAACGCGAATGAATCTTCGTGTCAGCATCATCGGCATGACCTCACCTGTGACGCAACGCACTCCCGGTGCGGTGTATCCGGACCGGTTCTTCGGCGCGCCCGAGCGTTCCCGGCGGATCGGGCGGGTGCTGCGGCTGGCCGCCCGGGTCGACGAGCTCGACGAGGAACTGGTGGACCGCATCGGGCGGCGGATGTTCACCCGCGACGAGCCCGGGGCGCGGCTGGTGCGCGCCATGGGCCGGGACGTGCCCGCCGAGCAGCGGGTGACGATGGGGCAGTTCGCCCGCGCCCTGGACGACGGGGTGCCGCCGGACGCGCCGGAGGCGTTGCGCGAGTTCTTCGCCGTGGTGGAGCGGACTCCCGACTGGGTCGATCCCGACCTGGTGGAGCGCGGGGCGCGCGCCATCCGCCGGATGGGCCGCAACGTGGACGACGTGCTGCTGCAGCTGTCGCTGATCGGCGGCTACCGGTTCGGCGGGCCGCCGGACCTGCTGGTGGCGACCGGCGGGCTCACCGGGGCGACCGCGATGCGCAGGCTCGGCGAGACGAAGAAGTGGGCGCTGGCCATCAGCCGCCCCGGCGGGATGCGCCGCGACGGCGAGGGATTCCGGCTGACGGTGCACGTGCGCGCCATGCACGCGCTGATCAACCACCGGTTCGAGAGCAACGGCCGGTGGGACGTGCAGCGCTGGGGCCTGCCGATCAACCAGGCCGACCAGGCGGCGACGCTCGGGCTGTTCAACGGCACGCTGCTGCTGGGGGTGCGGGCGCTCGGCTGGCTGGTCACCCCGGAGGAGTCGCGGGCGATCATGCACGCCTGGAAGTACGTGGGCTGGCTGCTGGGCGTGGACGAGGACTTCCTGTTCGACACCGAACGCGAGCAGAACCGGTTCAACTACCACGTGCTGCGCGTGCAGGACGACGTGACACCGGCGGGCGCGGCGCTGTCCGGCGCGCTGGTGGCGGGCCAGCCGACGCTGGGCCGCGGCCGGCTCGCGGGACGGTACGCGCGGCTGCGGTTGCTGAGCATGCTGCGGTTCTTCCTCGGCAAGCAGGACATGCGCGACCTGGAGCTGCCGGTGACGCCGAGCTGGGCGATCCCGCCGATCTGGGCGGCGAACCTGGTGAAATCGGGGCTGCTCGCCCGCAGCCGCCGCGGTCGCCGCTACCTGGAACGCGCCGGGGACCGGTTCGCCGACCGAGATCTGCGGCGCACCTTCGCCGGGGAAAGCCCGGAGATCGGAGCGCTGCCCGGCTGACCCGTCCGCCGCCCGGAACCACTACCCGGCCACGCCAAGCGGCTCCGGAACCGGTGCGCCGCACGACAGGAGGGTGCGCAACGGGTGTCCACGTCCCCGCCCGCGACGACCGATACTCGGATCGCCGTTGGCCGCCCGGGGAATCACCGCGCGCGACCGTCCACTGCGGACCGCGCTAGTGGCGGCGGAGGTGGTCGCGGAGCCTGCGGGCCGTGCGGGCCATCAGGTACTCGGCCTCCGGTTGGGTCGCGGCGGGCACCCGGGACTCGGTGAGCGCGGCGATCGCGAACCGGCGCCCGTCGTCGTGCTCGACGACGCCCACCTCGTGCCGCAGGTTCAGCAGCGTGCCCGTCTTCGACGACCAGGTCGTCGCGTCCGAGCTGAAGTCCGGGGCCATCCGGTGCCGCAGCAGGTTCGCGCCGAGCAGTTCCCGCACCCGCTCGGCGACCGGTTCGGCGATCCGGGCGGGCCGCCACAACTCCTGCAGCAGGTCCACGAAGTCCCGCGCCGAACCGGAATTCGCGCGCGACACGTCGAGCTGCGCGAGCGGGTGCCCGCGGTCCGCGGTGCGGGCGCCGATGGCGAGCGCGTGCGCCAGGTGCACGTCGGCGGCGGCGAAGCGCTCCGCGGGCGTCTCGGACAGGGCGCCGACCAGGTGCCGGGCGGTGATGCCGCGCAGCCCCCAGCCCCGCAGCACCCGGGTGACCTCGGCAGGAGAGGTGAGCGCGAACAGCACGTCGGCCGCCACGTTGTCGCTGAGCGCCACCGCCAGGTACATCAGGTCGTCCACCGCCACCCGCGCCGGATGGCGGAACCGGCTCAGGCCGTTCGGCCCGGTGGTGCTGATGGCGCCGGGCCGCACCAGCACTTCGGCGGCACCGTCCAGTTCGCCGCGGTGGATGCGGTCGGCGGTGGCGGCGGCCAGCGGGATCTTGATCAGCGAGGCGACGGGGTGCGCGAGGTCGGCTTCGATGCCGATCTCCTGCCCGGAATCGAGGTCGCGCACCAGGAACGAGCCGCGCAGCCCGCCCTCGTCGAGCTCGGCGAGCAGCTCGCTGATCAGTGCTTCGGCGTTCACCCGTGCTCCCGTCCCCCGTCGTCCACCGCGCCGAGGCAGCGGGCGACCTCCTCGTGCAGCGCGGTGCGCAGCGGGTCCGCGTCGTAGCCGGTCTCCGCGATGATCGCGTAGCCGCGCGCCAGCGGCAGCTCCGCGACCGGGTGCCACCGGAATCCGAATTCGGCGGCCTGCTCGGCCGAGCAGAGCAGCAGGTCCGCCGACCCGAGCACCTCGGCGGCGCCCGCGCTCAGCGACTCTGCCACAGCGACCTGCGCGGGTCGGAGCCCCACCGCGTCCCGCATCCGCAGCACCCGGTCCCGCACGTGCGGGACGTCGTCCTCCGGCTGGATCCACACCCGGCGCCGCGGGGAGCGTTCGGCGCGGCCGGCGCGCAGCGAATCCAGGTGGATCGGGCCGCGGTGGCGTTCGGTGGTGTTCCCGACGCCGAGCGGCACCGACCACTCCGCCTCGTCCGCGGGCACGGCGACCAGCGCGGCCCGCACGTCGTGGGTGCGCACCAGGTCCACGCGCTCGGCGGGGTCGGCGCGCCGGAACTCCAGGAACAGCTCGTGGTCGCGGGCCGCCGCGTCCAGTTCCGCCAGGGCTCGGGTGGTGCTGGTGGCGGGAACCGCGAGCCGCACCGGCCGCAGCCGGGCCCGCTTCGCGTCGTGCTCCAGGGCGTCGGCGAGGCGCACCAGCTGCCGGGCGCGCGGCAGCACGTCCCGGCCGAACGGGGTCAGCAGCGCGCGCCGCGCGGAACGGTCGAACAGCCGCTCCCCGAGGTGCCGTTCGAGCGCGGCGATGCGGCGGCTCGCCACCGGCTGCGGGATGCCCGCGGCGGCCGATCCGCCGGTGAAGCTGCCCGCTTCGCTGACGCTGACGAACGCCCGGCACCCGCCCACCAAGTCCACGACCGCAGTGTATGCCGATTCCGCATGGAAACCACGGTTCCCGTCTTGGACAGCATGGGCGGGGTGCGGTGAGACTGGGCGCGCCGCGGGCCGCTCCGGCCCGTCGAGCAGCGATGGAAGGGAAGTTCCGTGCTCAAGCAGCGTTTCCACCAGGTCGCGATCGCCGCGCTGGCCGCGCTCACCCTCGCGGGGTGCTCGGGCGGCGCGCCCTCCTCCGCACCCCCGGCCGCGGCGAACGCGGCTACCGCCGCTTCCGCGGTGATCGAGCGGCAGGCCGAGTTCGGCGAGCTGGAGCGGCGGTTCGACGCGCGCCTCGGGGTGTACGCGCTGGACACCGGGACCGGACGGGAGGTCGTGCACCGCGCCGACGAGCGGTTCGCGTTCGCCTCGACGCACAAGGCGCTGTCCTCCGGCGAGGTGCTGCGGCGCACCTCGCCCGCCGACCTGGACCGCCGCATCACCTACTCGCAGGCGGACCTGGTGGAGAACTCGCCGGTCACCGAGCAGCACGTGGCCGACGGCCTCACCTTGCGCGAGGTGATCGACGCCGCGATCCGGTACAGCGACAACACCGCGGCGAACCTGCTGTTCCGCGAGCTCGGCGGACCGGCCGAGCTCACCGCCGCGCTGCGCGGGCTGGGCGACACCACGACCCGCTCGGACCGGACCGAGACCGACCTGAACCGGACCTCCCCCGGCGACCCGCGGGACACCAGCACGCCGCGCGCGCTCGCCGCGAGCCTGCGCGCTTACACCACCGGGGACGTGCTGGCGCCGGAGCAGCGGGCGCTGCTCAACGGGATGATGGGCGCCAACACGCTCACCGCCGACCTCATCCCGGCCGGGGTGCCCGAAGGCTGGCGCGTCGGCGACAAGTCCGGCGCGGCCGACCACGGCACCCGCAACGACATCGCGGTGGTCCACCCTCCGAACCGGGCGCCGATCATGCTGTCGGTGCTGTCGGACCGCGCGGCGGTGGACGCCGACTACGACGACGCCCTGATCGCGGAAGCCACCAAGATCGCCGTGAACGCCCTGGGCTGACAAAGTCCGAAGTGGACGAATGCAGCAGAACGCTCCCCCCCGCCACCAGGCGGAGGGAGCGTTCGCCAATCCCAAAGAAACCAGCCGCTACCAGGATCCCGTCGTCCTTCCTGTCAGCGGCGAAGCCGCTGAGCAGACGACCACCCGAGCAACTCGCACCGCCGCGGGTTCTCAGCGCTTTCCTCGCGAGGACAGCGATTTCTCATGTGGCGGAGCCACCTGTGAAATCGATCCCGCAGCGAGGAAAGCGCTGAGGTTCCGCCACCCGCCCCTCTCGATGAAGGAGCCTGGAAAACCTCAGCCGGCGAGTTCGCGCAGGCGCGGTGCCACGTCCGCTCCGAAGGTCTCCAAGAACCGCGTCTGGTCCGATCCCGGCGCGTGGAACACCAGGTGGTCGAAACCGGCGTCCAGGTAGGCCTTCACCTCGGCGAGCACTTCTTCCGGATCGGAGGCCACGATCCAGCGGGTCGCGACCTGCTCGATCGGCAGTTCCTCGCCCGCCTTCTCCATCTGCGCCGGGTCGGCCAGGCTGTGCTTGACCTCGGCGGGCAGCGACAGCGGCGCCCAGAACCGGGTGTTCTGCAGGGCGCGTTCGCGGTCCGGGTCGTAGGAGAGCTTGATCTCGATCATCTTCTCCATGTCGGCGGCGTTCTTGCCGCCGGCCTCCGCACCGGCTTCGACCGCGGGCAGCAGCTTGTCGGTGTAGAGCTCCATGCCCTTGCCGCTGGTGCAGATGAAGCCGTCGCCGACGCGGCCCGCGTACTTGGCGACCATCGGCCCGCCCGCGGCCACGTAGATCGGCACGCCGCCTTCGGGGCGGTCGTAGATGGTGGCGTTGGAGGTGCGGTAGTACTCGCCTTCGTAGCTCACCCGCTCTTCCCGCCACAGGGTGCGGATGAGGTCGATGGCCTCGCGGAAGCGGCGGAACCGCTCCTTGAACTCGGGCCATTCGCGGGCGGTCACCGCGGTCTCGTTCAGCGCCTCACCGGTGCCGACGCCGAGCATGACGCGGCCCGGGTACAGCGATCCGAGGGTGCCGAACGCCTGCGCCACCACCGCGGGTTCGTAGCGGAACGTCGGGGTGAGCACGCTGGTGCCCAGCTGGACGCGGGAGGTGCGTTCGCCGACCGCGCTCATCCAGGACAGCGCGAACGGTGCGTGGCCCTGGTTGTGCCGCCACGGCTGGAAGTGGTCGGAGACCATCACGCTGTCCAGGCCGTTCTCCTCGGCCTGCACCGCGAACTCCACCAGATCGCGCGGGGCGAACTGCTCGGCGGAGGCCTTGTACCCGATCTTGATGCTCATGCTGGTTCGCTTACCTCACCCATCGCCACGGTCACGGGAACGTCGTGGCACTCGTCGTTGAACGCCGCGGGCCGGAGCGCCGCCGCGCGGGTCCTCGCTGCGCCGTGCGGGCGCGACGACCTCGAACGCGGTGGAACCGGCGCCGGCCGGTCCGCTGCGGCGGACCTCCGGCGCGGACCGGCCGGTGCGGCACGGCACCGACCTCATCACTCCGCAACCACTTCGCCGCGCACCCTATTCCGCGCGGGTCCGGGCATCGCGGCCACCGGGACGCGGGCCTGCCGGGCGGCGCGCGGGCGTGCCGCGGTGCGATCGGCGGGCGGGAACCGGGTCATGGTGGCCTTTCAGCGGCGCCGGGTGCGCGTGCCCGGACAGTGTCACAGGGTGTCACGCGCGGCCGCGCGCGCACGGGCGCGCGCTGTGGAACCGATCACAGCGGACGGGTGGAGATCACCGTCCGCGATCGTGCGGCGACGTCGGGTGGGCAGGCGATACCCGTTGCAGCGGACCGGATCCGCTCCGCGAGCGGGTGCTCGGCGGCTCCCCCGCGAGGGCCGCGGCGCCCGGTGCGCGCCCGGGCGCCGCGGTCGTACCGGCGCGAGGCACCGGAGGAGCCGCCGAGATCCCCGGTCCGCCCCCTGGCGCGGGGACGAACCGAGCCGACGGGCTCAGCGGTACCGGGGAACCCGCCGGGCCAGCACGATCCCCAGCACGGTGAGCAGCCCGCACAGCACCAGGGTCGCCGACAGCGGGACGGAGGATCCGCCGAGCGAACCGACGAGGGCCAGCGCGCCGATGGGCAGCAGCCCGCCCGCCACGGCGGTGCCGAACGAGATGCACAGCCCGGTGCCGGTGTAGCGGGCGTCCACCGGGAACAGCTCGGACAGCAGCGACGGCACCGCCCCGTTGAAGGCCGCGTAGCAGAGGGTGCCGACGAGCATCGCCAGCAGCATCGCGCCGAACCCGCCGCCGTCGATCAGCCAGAACGCGGGGAACGCCCACAGCACCAGCACGATCCCGGACCAGACGGTCAGCCGTTCCCGGCCCCACCGGTCCGCGTACACCGCGAACAGGATGGTCAGCACCACCAGCAGCAGCGAGGCGAGCACCAGTCCGATCTGCACGTCGACGGCGCTGAGCGCGGGCACGTACTGCTTCGTGTAGGCCACCAGCCCGGTCATCAGCACGTACAGGAAGGAGCAGGACGCCGACCACATCAGCGAACCGGCGAGCAGCGCGAGCCCGTGGTCGCGGAACACCGCGCGCACGGTGGGCCGGGCGCTGCGCTGCCCGCTCTCGCGTTCGGCGAGTTCGGCGAGGAAAGCGGGCGTCTCCTCCAGGCGCCTGCGCAGCACCAGCCCGAGGGCGATGAGCAGGGCGCTGGCCAGGAACGGCAGCCGCCACGCCCAGGACAGGAACGCCTCTTCGCTGACCCACAGGTTCACCACGAGGATGACCGAGCTGGCCAGCCCGATGCCGAGCACGGTGCCGAGCTGCACGAACGCGCCGTAGAGCGATTTCCGCTTCGCCGGGGCGTGTTCGACGGCGACGAGCACCGCCCCGCCCCACTCGCCGCCGACGGCGAGGCCCTGCAGCAGGCGGCAGACCACCAGCAGCACCGGCGCCCAGAACCCGGCGACGCCGAACGGCGGCAGCAGCCCGATGGCGACGGTCGAGCCGCCCATCACGAGCATCGAGGTCAGCAGCGCGGTGCGCCTGCCGCGGCTGTCACCGAGCTTGCCGAACAGCAGCGCGCCCAGCGGCCGCATCCCGAACGCGACGGCGTGCGTGGCGAGCGCGGCGAGCGTGCCCATCCACGGCGAGGCGCCGGGGAAGAACAGCGGGCCGAACACGAGCGCGGCCATGAACGAGTAGATGATGAAGTCGAAGATCTCGATGAGCGTGCCGAGCAGCGAGGACCCGGCGATGCGGGCCGCCGACAACGGCCGTCCTGCGGTGGCGGGTCTGTTCGCGCGCGCCGGTTCCGCGGTCGTTCCGGACATGGGGTACCGCCTAGGGGTGAGGGGTGGGGAGGGTCAGGCCGCGCGCAGGGCTTCGGCGAAGTCGGCGGCGCTGCCCGTCCCGAGCGCCAGCACGTGGTCCATCGTGGACGGTGCGCGGTCGCCCGCGTTGGCGGTGAACTTCGCGCGGATGTCCTCATCGGACAGCGGACGTTCGGTGTGACCGCGGTTGACGTCCTCGCGGCGGTGCAGGGTCCGGCCGTCGGTGAGCACGATCTCCACTTCGGCCGAATACGCCTGCGGGAAGCGGCTGTTCGGGTCGTCGGCGATTTCGACGCGTTGCGCGAGGCGCAGGATCTCCGGGTCCCCCAACGCGTCGTCGGTGAACTCGGCGAGCGTGAGGCGGTCGCGGGCCAGGCAGGCGCCCGCGATGAACGGCAGGCTGAACTTCGCGTCGTAGTCGTCCTGCGGGGCGCGCTTGCGCTCGATCGGTTCGCACACCACGGCACCGGGCGTGCCGTGGATGAAGCAGCGCACCACGTCGACGTCGGCGGCGGCGAACCCCTCGGCCTGCTTCAGGTGCAGGATCGCGTCGGCGAACGCGTGCGTGAAGTGGCAGCTCGGGTACGGCTTCACCGCGGTGGCCAGCAGTTCCCAGCGTTCACCGAGCCCGTCGAGCGCTTCGGTGGCGTCCCAGCCGTCCTTGCCGAGGTGCGTGGCGTAGAGCCCGTAGCGGCCTTCGTAGACCTGCTCCGGCCCGGGCCAGCCGACCGAGGCGAAGGTGGCGGCGGTGAGCGCGCTGGTCGCCGCCCAGCCGGGGTGCAGCCGCTTGGTCCACGCGCCGTCGGCGAGGAATTCCAGGATGCCCGAGGCCATCGAGCCGACGATGCGCTGCGATTCGGCGATGCCGTCGGCGGGCAGTCCGGCGAGTTTCGCCGCGGCCACCGCGGAGCCGAACGCCCCGGCGAGTCCGGTGGGGTGGAAGCCGCCCGCGTGGAAGCCGCCGTGCGCGACGGTGCCCACCCGGGCGGAGATCTCGATGCCCAGCACGTAGGCCAGCAGCAGGTCTTCGGCGGAGCGCTGGTGCTTGATGGCGGCGGCGATGCTCACCGGCAGCGCGCTGGCCGAGACGTGGGTGACCGCGGGCAGGTGCGTGTCGTCGAAGTCGAGGCCGTGCACCAGGACCGCGTTGAGCAGGGCGGCTTCGCGCGGGGCGAGCCGGTCCGGCAGCCCGATGACCGGCTGGTCGCCGGGGCCGAGTTCGGCGGCGGCGCGCCGGGCGCGCCGGGTGAATTCCTCGTCCACGGCGGCGAAGGCGACGCCGACGGAGTCCAGTGCGAGGTGCCGTGCGCGGCGCAGCACTTCGTCGGGTACGTCCCGCAGCGTGGTGCGCGCGGCGAATTCCCCGAGCACGTCCGCGATGGCAGGCATGAGCGCCTCCTCGGCCTCGTCATTGATGACCCGGCGGATGCGCGACCGCATCCGGCCCGCACAGTGTGCAACCACACCACGCGCCACCACAAGACAAAAGTCTGACGTTTTCGCCGAGACGGTCCGCGGAGTCCTCGGAGGACTAGTCCTCCATGCGCTCGTAGAGCGGCTTGAGGCCCAGGAGGTGTTCGCGCACCAGGGTTTCGGCGATGTCGGCCTCGCCGCCCGCGACGGCCTCGTAGATCTTCACGTGGTCCTCGTCGATGCCGTCCCAGGCGGGACGGGAGATCCGGTCCCGGTGCATCCGGCCGCGCAGCACCGCGTTGATCGGGCTGCACATCACGTGCAGCAGCGGGTTCCCGCTGATCGACACCAGCGTGGTGTGGAAGTCCCAGTGCACGGTGAAGCCCTCGTCCGGATCGAGGTGCCCGGTGCCTTCGACGGTCCGGCGCAGCTCCGCGAGGCCGTCCTCGTCCGCGCGCTCGGCGGCCAGGCGCGCGGCGTGCGGCTCCAGCAGCAGCCGCGCCTCGATGAGGTTGTCCACCGTCATGCCGCGCGAGTTGACCAGCAATCCCAGGCTGCCGCCGAGGTTGTCGGCGATGAGCCCGGCGTCGGGGGCGGCCACGAAGCTGCCGCCGGTGACGCCGCGGGTGGTGTCGATCAGATGCTGGCTGGCGAGCTGGCGCAGCGCTTCGCGCACGGTGCTGCGGCTGACGCCGAACATGCTCCCGAGCTCGGTCTCGCTGGGCAGGCGCGAACCGGAGGGCAGCGCGCCGCTGACGATCTGGTCGCGCAGCTGCTCGGCGACCTGCCGGTACGCCGCCTGCACCGGGCGCACCCGCAGCTTCGCGGATTCGCCGCCTCCTGACCGGGTGGCCGCCATGATGCCTCGCTCCTCGTCGCGCCGGACCGAGTTCCCCGGACCGCTCACGGTCAGCGTACGGGACGGCACCGGACCGGCGAGAACACTCGGAACTCAATTGTCTGACGTATTGCGCGGGACTGCTCGGCGACCGCATACTCCGAGGCGTTCCCGGCGCGGCGGCCGACCGCCGGACCGCGTCCGCGACAGGCACGAACAGGAGGTGCGGCGGTGGCCGTGCACGGAGGTCAGCAAGGGCGCTACTTCGAGGACTTCGTCGTCGGAGACATCTACCGGCACCCGCTGGGGCGCACCATCAGCGAGGCGGACAACACCTGGTTCACCCTGCTCACGATGAACACGCACCCGGCGCACTTCGACGCGCACTACGCCTCGAAGACGCCGTTCGAGAAGGTGCTGGTCAACTCGGGGCTCACCATCGCGATGCTGCTGGGCCAGAGCGTCAGCGACATCAGCCAGCGAGCGGTGGCGAACCTGGCGATGAACAACATCCAGCTCACCCACCCCGTCTACGTCGGCGACACCCTCTACGGGGAGTCGATCTGCACCGGCAAGCGGGAATCGAAGTCGCGCCCGTACGCGGGCCTGGTCAACGTGCACACCCGCGCGCTCAACGCCGACGGCGACGAATGCCTGTCGTTCGACCGCACCGTGCTGATCTACAAGCGGGACCAGGCCGAGGCCATCGACTCCTTCCCCACCGCCAAGAACGGCCCGCTGTCGCTGGACGACGACGGAGGTGCGCGATGAACCGGCTGCCGCTGGCCGACGTGCGCATCCTCGCCGTCGAGCAGTACGGCGCGGGGCCGTTCGGCTCGGTGCACCTGGCGGACCTGGGCGCGGAGGTCATCAAGATCGAGGACCCGCGGTTCGGCGGCGACGTCGGCAGGCTCACCCCGCCGTACGCGGAGGACGGCGACTCGCTGTTCTTCGAGGCGTTCAACCGGAACAAGCGCTCCGTGGTGCTCGACCTCACCAGCCCCGCGGGCCGCGAGGTCTTCGAGAAGCTGGTGGGCGTCAGCGACGCGGTGTACTCGAACCTGCGCGGCGACGTCCCCGCGAAGATGGGCATCCGCTACGAGGACCTCAAGCACCTCAACCCGCAGATCGTGTGCTGCTCGCTGTCCGGCTACGGCATGACCGGCCCGCGCGCGAAGCAGCCCGGCTACGACTACATGCTGCAGGGCCTGGCCGGCTGGATGTCGGTGACCGGCGAACCGGACGGCCCGCCCACCAAGTCCGGACTGTCCATGGTGGACTACTCGGGCGGCCTGGTGGCGGCGATCTCGCTGCTGTCGGCGATCCACGGCGCGCGCCGCGACGGCGTCGGCTCGGACTGCGACGTGAGCCTGTACGACACGGCGATCGGCATGCTCACCTACCTCGCGACCTGGCACCTCAACGCCGAGTTCGAACCGAAGCGCACGCACCACTCGGCGCACCCGAGCCTGGTGCCGTTCCAGAACTTCCCCACCGCCGACTCGTGGATCGTGATCGGCTGCGCGAAGCAGAAGTTCTGGGAGAAGTTCGTCGACGTGCTCGGTTCCCCCGCGTGGGCGGCCGAGGCGCGGTTCGCCACCACCTCGGACCGCTACGAGAACTCCGCGGACTGCGTGCGGCTCATCGAGCAGGAGCTGGCGCGCCGCGGCACGGCCGAGTGGCTGGAACTGCTGGAGGCCGCCGGAGTCCCGTGCGCCCCGATCAACTCGATCCCGCAGGCGCTGCGCGAGGAGCACACCGCGGCCCGCGGCATGGTGGTCACCACCGAGCACCCGCGGTTCGGCGAGGTCAAGCAGGTCGCCTCCCCGGTGCGCGCGGGCGAACCCAGAACGGACCACCAGCGCGCCCCGTTCCTCGGCGAGCACACGTCGTCCACATTGGACGAACTGCTCGGCCTGGACGCGGACGAATTCCGGCGGCTGGCCGGAGAAGGCGCTTTCGGAGCGGGAGGAGACGCGCCGTGGATTTCGAGCTGAACGAGGATCAGGCCCAGTTCCAGCAGGTCCTGCGGGACTTCGTGGACTCGGAGATCGTGCCGGTCGCGCAGGAGTGGGAGCACGCGGGCCGCTACCCCACCGAGATCGTGGCGAAGATGGCCGAACTCGGCCTGTTCGGCCTGCTCATCCCCGAGGAGTACGGCGGGGTGGACGCGGACTTCGTCACCTTCACCCTCGTGTTCGAGGAGATCGCGCGCGGGTGGATGGGCGTCGCCGGCATCCTCGGCAGCCACTCGGTGTCCACCTGGATGATCAACCGGCACGGCACCGAGGAGCAGAAGCGGCAGTACCTGCCGGACCTGGCCACCGGCGCCCGCCGCACCGGCATCGCGCTCACCGAACCGGACGCGGGCACCGACCTGCAGGGCATCCGCACCACCGCCGAGCGCGACGGCGACCACTACGTCATCAACGGCAGCAAGATGTGGATCACCAACGCGCGGTACGCCGATCCGCTGCCGGTGCTGGTGAAGACCGACCGCACCGCCTCGCCCGCGCACAAGGGCATGAGCGTGCTGCTCGTCGACGCGGACACGCCCGGGTTCACCGTCACCAAGGACATCCCGAAGCTCGGCTACAAGGGCACCGAATCCTGCGAGGTCGTGTTCGAGGACGTGCGGGTACCGGCGGCGAACCTGCTCGGCGGCGTCGAAGGGCGCGGGATGCAGCAGGTGCTCTCGGCGCTGGAGACCGGGCGGCTCAACATCGCCGGGCGCAGCCTCGGCATCGCGCAGCGCTCCTACGACGAGGCGCTGTCCTACGCGGGTGAGCGCAAGGCCTTCGGGAAACCCATCGCCGAGTTCCAGGCCATCCAGATCCGCATCGCCGAGATGGCCACCCAGTTGCAGGCCGCGCGGCTGCTGTCCTACTGGTCGGCCAGCAAGCTCGACCGCGGCGAACGCGCCGACCTGGAGACCGGGATGGCGAAGCTGTTCGCCTCCGAAGTCGCGCTGCAGGCCGCGCAGGACTCGATGCGGGTGCACGGCGGCTACGGCTACTCGGCGGAGTTCGAGATCGAACGGCTCTACCGCGACTCGATCCTGATGACCATCGGTGAGGGCACCAGCGACATCATGCGCACCGTCATCGCGAAATCCCTCTCCGCCGGGAAGGGGAAGGTCGGATGGTGAGCACGCGCAGCTGGCTGTTCTGCCCCGCCGACCGCCCCGACCGGCTGCGCAAGGCCGTCGACGCCGCCGACGCGGCCGTCGCCGACCTGGAGGACGCGGTGCACGTCGACGGCAAGGCCGCCGCCCGCGAACAGCTCGTCGCGGTGCTGCGCGAGGACCCGGCGCGGGCCGGCCGGATCTGGGTGCGGATCAACAACGACGAGCACCTGGACGCCGACCTCGCCGCGCTGGCCGACGCGCCCGTCGCGGGGATCGTGGTGCCCAAGGCCGAACCGGAGGTGCTGCGGGCCGTCTCCGCGCGCGCCACCGTCCCACTGCTCGCGCTGGTCGAGACCGCGCAAGGGCTGTGGCGG
This sequence comes from Saccharopolyspora sp. MMCC62, assembly GCF_057736575.1. NCBI lineage: Bacteria > Bacillati > Actinomycetota > Actinomycetes > Pseudonocardiales > Pseudonocardiaceae > Saccharopolyspora > Saccharopolyspora sp. MMCC62. The sequence goes on from NZ_JBYKCM010000007.1 coordinate 202,061, forward strand.
GCGTGGGAATCGGCGGCGGTGCCGCGAGTGCAGGCGCTCACCCTCGGCGAGTACGACCTGGCCGACGAGCTCGGCACCTGCTCACCGGAGGTGGACGCGGAACCGCTGCAGTGGGCGCGGTCCCGCGTCGTGGCCGCCGCGGCCGCCGCCGGTCTCGACCCGCCGCCCGCACCCGTGTCCGCGGAACTCGCCGACCCCGACGCGTACCTCGCGGGCACCGCGCGGCTGCAGCGGTTCGGCTTCTTCGGCCGGATGTGCATCCACCCGAAGCAGGTGGCGCAGGTGCACGCCGCGCTGCGCCCCGCCGCCGACGAGGTGGACCGGGCGCGGCGGGTGGTGCAGGCCGCCGACGCCGCCGAGCAGGACGGGCAGGCCGTGCTCGTGGTGGACGGCCGCATGATCGACGCACCGGTGGTGCGCCGCGCGCGGCGCGTCCTCGAACTGGCCGCCGCCCCGGATCACGGGTAGGCGCGACGTTCCAGCAGCGGGGTGAGCCGGTGGTCCACGAGGTCGCGCATCACCAGCGCGGTATCGGTGCGCTCCACGCCGGGGATCGCCAGCACCTGCCCGGCGATCCGGTACAGATCGTCGGTGTCACGGGCGACGACCTGCACGAACAGGTCGGCGGGGCCGCTGATCCCGGCCACCTCCAGCACTTCGGGGATGGCCCGCAGCTCCGCGGCCACCGGGCCCAGCACGCTCTGGGTGACCTGCACCGTCATCAGCGCGCGCAGCGGGTAGCCGAGGGCGCGGGGATCGACGCGACGCTCGAACGAGCCGAGCACGCCCCGCTCCTCCAGCCGGTTCACCCTGCTCTGCACGGTGTTGCGGGACAGGCCGGTGTCCGCGGCGAGCGCGCTGATCGTGGCGCGCGGCGTGCGGGCCAGCGCCAGCAGCAGCCGGGCGTCCACGGCGTCGACCTGGTCCTGACTTGGCACCTTGCTCAGCCCCTTCCGGACTATCACGGGCGGACTTGAGCATTCTGCTGCATCGCACCGCGCTGACTTGTGCAGAAAACGAAGTGTTGGTGGAGTTCCCACCATTCATGCCCAGCGGTGGCCGCCGAGCCACCCGGTTCACGAGGAGTTCGACCGATGGCCGACGACGCAGTCGCCCAGCACCGCGCGACGCGTGAGGACGCCGCGCTCGCCGAGATCGAGCGGCGGGTGCTGTGGCTGTCCACCGCGATCATCCACGAGGCGAACCGGAACCGGCCCAACCCGTCCGGGCTGAAGGTCGGCGGGCACCAGGCGTCCTGCGCCTCGATGGTGTCGATCATGACGGCGCTGTGGTTCCACGAGCTCGGGCCCGACGACCGGGTGTCGGTGAAGCCGCACGCCTCCCCCGTGCTGCACGCCATCAACTACCTCATCGGGGAGCTCGACGAGCGCTACCTGCCGACGCTGCGCGAGTTCGGCGGCCTGCAGAGCTACCCGAGCCGCTCCAAGGACCCCGATCCGGTCGACTACTCCACCGGGTCCGTCGGCATCGGCGCCACCGCCCCGATCTGGGGTGCGCTGGCCCGCCGCTACGTCCGCTCCACCACCGGGGGCGGCGGCACCGGACGGCAGTTCTCCCTGGTCGGAGACGCCGAACTGGACGAGGGCGCGGTGTGGGAGGCGCTGCTGGACCCGGCCGTCGCCGAGCTCGGCGAACTCGTGTGGGTCGTCGACCTCAACCGGCAGTCCCTGGACCGGGTGGTGCCGAACATCGCCGCCGGGCGGCTGCGCGGCATGTTCGCCGCCGCGGGCTGGCAGACGCTGGAGCTCAAGTACGGGCGGCTGCTGGAAGAGCTGTTCGCCCGCCCCGGCGGAGCCGCGCTGCGGGACCGCATCGACACCATGACGAACCCCGAGTACCAGCGGCTGCTGCGCTGCGACGCCGGGCAGCTGCGGGACCGGCTGCCCGGCGACGGCCCGGGGCGGGAGGCCGTCGGCGCGCTCATCGCGGGGCTCGACGACCCGACGCTGCTGGCCGCGATCCGCAACCTCGGCGGCCACGACCTGGGCGCGCTCGGCGAGGTGTTCGGCGAGATCGACGACACCCGGCCCACGGTGATCTTCGCGTACACCGTGAAGGGGCACGGGCTGCCGACCGAGGGGCACCCGCAGAACCACTCCTCGCTGCTCACCCACGAGCAGTTCGCCGAGCTCGCGCCCCGGCTGGGCGCCGAGGTGGACCGGCCGTGGCAGCGGTTCGACGCCGACACCGCCGCCGGCCGGCTGTGCGCCGAGACCGGGAACCGGCTGCGCCGCGAACCGGTGCCCGCCACCGCGCCGCCCGCGCTGCCGCTCGACATCGGCCGCACCCCCACCGGCACCGCCACCACGCAGGCCGCGCTGGGACGGGTGTTGCTCGACCTCACCCGGCAGTCCCCGGAGGCGGCGCGGCGCGTCGTGACCGTGTGCCCGGACGTCAGCTCCACCACGAACCTCGGCGGCTGGGTGAACAAGGTCGGCGTGTGGTCCTCGCGGCAGCGCCGGGACTGGTTCGCCGACGACGCCGAGACCATCCTGCACTGGCGCGAGCAACCGACCGGGCAGCACGTGGAACTGGGCATCGCCGAGACGAACCTGGTGGGGATGCTGGGCGAGCTCGGCTCGACCTGGAGCCGCTGGGGCGAGCCGCTGCTGCCGATCGGCGTGCTCTACGACCCGTTCGTGGAGCGGGCGCTGGAGCCGTGGGCGTTCGGCATCTACAGCGGCGGGCAGTCCATCCTGGTCGGCACGCCGTCCGGGGTGAGTCTCGCGCCGGAGGGCGGCGCGCACCAGTCGGTGAAGACCCCGTCGATCGGGCTCGAACAACCCGGGTGCACCAGCTACGAACCGGCGTTCGCGCAGGACGTGGAGTGGACGCTGCTGGCATCGCTGGCGCAGCTGGGCAAGCCCGGCGGCACCTCCGCCTACCTGCGGCTGTCCACCCGGCCGCTGGACCAGACCCTCGCCGCGGTCCCGGCCGACCCGGCCGCGCGGGAACGCCGCAGGCGGCAGGTCGTCGCCGGGGCGTACCCGCTGCGCAGCACCCCGGACCCGAAGGTCACCATCGCCGCGATGGGCGTGACGGTGCCGGAGGCGCTGGGCGCCGCCGACCGCCTCGGCCAGGCCGGAGTGGACGCCGACGTGGTGTGCGTGACCAGCCCCGATCTGCTGTTCCGCGCGCTGCGGGCGCGGCAGGGGCGCCAGGACGGACCGAGCTGGATCTTGGACCAGGCGTTCCCCGCGCACCGGGCGGCGCCGCTGGTGACGATCGGCGACGGGCATCCGCACACCCTCGCCTTCCTGGCGACGGTGAACCGGGTCCCGAGCACGACCCTCGGCGTCACCGACTTCGGTCAGTCGGGCTCTCCGGAGGACGTCTACCGCCACCACGGCCTGGACACCGACACCATCGTCCGGGCCGCCCTCGACCTGCTGACCTGAGCCGGGCCCGCGCGCCTGCCGGCGGGGAGCCGCGGCTCCCCGCCCGCGCGCCCGGTCCGGTCCCGTCTCCTGCCAGCGGGTTCGCCGCTGGCAGGAGACCGTCCGCGCTCGCACCGAGCCGGGCGCTACGCACGTCAGGAAGCGTCGATGCGCCACCAGTTCTTGTCCTGGTCGCCGTTCGCCTCCAGGACGACGACCTCGTTCATCCCGTCGCCGTAGTACGGCGCCACGACCTGCTCGGTCGACCGGGAGACGATCTTGTACTCGGCGCTGCCGAACGACCTGGCCGGCAGGGACCACTGGAATTCGGGGACGTGCCGGCACTCGCCCTGGGTCAGCGCGGTCTTCCCGTAGTACTGGCCGCCCGGCTTGAGGCACTTCCCGGTCCTGTCGTTGCGGATCAGGTAGTACCCGGCGGAGTTCTCGATCGACCACCGGTCGCCGTCGGCGGTGCTCGCCGAATTCCACGCGTACATCCAGATTCCGTCGTTCGAGTTGTTCCCGTAGTTCTGGGGCAGCAGGCTGCCGTCGGTGACCTGGTTGATGATGCGCAATTCCGAGGAGGCCGCACCGGCCACTCCGGAGAGCATTCCGGACAGCGCGGTCACCAGAACGACCGCGAGGACGGCGAAACGACCGAGAACACGTTGCATGGCACACCTTTCCCGTGGAACGGCGAACCCGGACGGCCCGCCCTTAGCATGATCGGCCGCTACCCGCCGGATCTCGATTCCCCGAACGAGCGGATGCGAGCGAATCCGACGATTCCCGCCGCACCACGGGAAATTCGCAGTTCGAATCTGAGGCGGGAACGGCTCGGCACCCATCCATTCCGCAGCTGGCCGCCATCGACGATGGTCGTTGGACCGCGCCGCGGATCCGCCGAATACTCGGAGCACGCACCCCGGACGCATTCCGGGAACTTCGAGAGGAATCCCGCCATGCCCTCGAACGATCTGGCCCGGTTGATGCGCTGCTTCGCCGCGCGGGCGCTGCTGCTGGCGCTCGCGCTGGGGCTCGCGGGCGCGCAGCTGCTCGCCCTGCTGGCGCTGCTCGCCGCGACCGGCCTGCTCGCCTGGTCCGGTGCCCCCGCGGTCAGCCGCCGAGGTGCGCCAGCAGCGCCCGAGCCGCCGGGTTGGTGAGCTGCGCGGACCGCCCCACCAGGCGGATCGGCCGGGTCAGGGCCGGTTCCTCCAGCCGGGCGTGCGGCAGCCCGGAGCGCTCGGCGACGGCGTCCGGCACGATGCTCACCCCGAGCCCCGCCGCGACCAGGTCGATCAGCAGCGGGACGTGCGTCGCTTCGCAGGCCCGGTTCAACCGGACCCCGGCGTCGGCGAAACCGCGCGCGATCATCGCCTGCAGGCTGCTGCCGAGGAACTCGACGAACGGTTCGTCCCCGCACTCGGCCAGCCGCACCCGCTCCCGGCCGGCCAGCCGGTGCCCCGGGTGGCAGACCAGCACCATGCGCTGCGTCCACTCGCCGAAGCGGGCGAGCTCCGCGTCGAACGGCCCCTCCCCCGCCACGTAGGCCAGGTCCAGTTCACCGGCGACGACCGCGTTCGCCAGGTCCGGCATGATCCCTTCGCGCACGTGGATGCGCACGCCCGGGTAGCGCAGCCGGAATTCGCCGAGCTCGGCGGGCAGGTCGAGCACCGTCAGCGTCTGGATGGTGCCGATCGACACCCGTCCCCGCGAGAGCCCCTGCACCGCGGCCACGTCGCCGCGGGCCGCGATCACGTCGGCGGTGATCCGCCGCGCCGTGGGCAGCAGCGCGCGGCCCGACTCGGTGAGCAGCACCTTGCGGCTGGTGCGCTCGAACAGCGCGGAGCCCAGTTCCACTTCGAGCTTGCGGATCGACGCGCTCAGCGCGGACTGCACGACGTGCACCTCGCGCGCGGCCCCGGTGAAGCTGCCGTGCCGCGCGACCGCGAGGAAGTGCTCCAGCTGCCGCAGCTCCATCCGGCCACGGTAGCGCCGGACGCCGCAACGAGCGCCGAGATGGTGGTCACGGCGGGCGCCGGACCGTCCTCCGTGGACGTGCACGACTGCTGCTGCGACCAGGTCCGGACCGACTGCGGCACCGCGACCGGCGGACCGGCCGATGCGGTGCACCGACGACGAGCTCACGAGCACCGGCGGTCGGCCGCGCTCGCGAACCACCGCTGCTCCGAGTGGCCCAACCGCGCGCGTTCGGCCACACCGGCGCGGGTGCGGGAGTTAGCGTGCCGGGTCCGACCTCGCGGCCGATCGCCGTGGGGGCGCGACGCCCGCCGGAGCGGGCGGCCTGCGAGGTCGGGAGCGACGCGGGGGAACACCTGGGGCCCGCGTCGACCTCGATCGGAAGGAGCATCCACCATGATCAGCCGACGATGGCGCGGAGCGGCCGCGGCACTCGCCGCCGGACTGGTCCTGAGCATCCCGGCCACCGCGCAGGCGGCCGGCGACGCGGCACCCGCGGCCGAGCAGCCGACGATGCTGCTGGTGCACGGGTTCAACACCGATCCGCCGACGTCCTGCAACACCTCGACCTGGAAGACCGCGCTGGACTACTACCAGGACGCGGGCGGCCGGGACCGCGGCTCGATGCGGACGATCGGCTACTACGCGGGCGATTCCGCGCACTGCGACGACGTGATCGGCGATGGGAAGGCCACCAAGAACCGGCCCATCCAGGACATCGCGAAGGACTTCGCCAACCACATCCACGACACGTACACGGCGAAGGGGAAGCAGGTCGACATCGTCGCGCACTCGATGGGCGGCCTGATCACCCGCGTCGCGATCCTCGGCACCCGGGAGGGCTGGAGCGGGTTCCCGTCGGAGGTGGACGTGCGCAACGTCGTCACCCTCGGCACTCCGCACCAGGGCCTGAAGAACGGGTGCACCGAACAGGAGCACGACGCCGGGAAGTGCAGCACGCAGTGGAACCAGATGACGCCGACGAAGGACGGCGGCTCCGGGTTCATCGACAAGCTGCACGAATCCGCGAAGGGCAAGGACGACCGCGGCCTGGACGACCCGTGGGCGAAGGGCATCGACTGGAGCCTCGCCGGGTCCACTGAGGACGGAACCGTCTCGTACCACTCCGCGATCGACAAGGGCCACTTCGCGCACCAGAAGTACGGTTTCGACGAAGACCTCGACGGTGACGGGTCGGACGAGTGCTCCGACCAGGAGATCGGCCACGGCGGGCTGCGCTCCATCAAGGGAGCGGGCGGGTTCTGCCTGCGGTACTGGCACCACGGCGCCGGCGGCGGCCCGCACACCACCGAGAACGGCTGGTCCCCGCTGAAGGTGGCGTTCAAGGCCGCCACCCACATCGGCGACGACCTGCCGAAGTGACTCCCGGGCCGTGGCGCGGTGCCGATGTCCGCGCCACGGCCGGGAATCCGGGATGTCAGGGCACCGGAGCCCGAGGATCGGCCGCGTGCAGGCCGAGCAGGTCGTCGGTGTCGCTCAAGTCGTGCAGCCGCCACACCGGGACCCGCACCGCCGAGCGCACCCCCGGTTCGGGGTCGAGCAGTTCGCGACGGCGCAGCATCCGGTGCAGGTGCTCGGCCGGATCGACCCCGCCCGCCGGACCGCGGTCCAGCAGGACCGAGAGCGGGACCCCGCCGTCGGAGATCGACGCGTCCACCCGGTGCCCGTTGAGCACCTGGTCCAGCTGCACCGACATCCCCGGCAGCAGCTCGTGCAACCGCCGCTGGTGGTCGTCCGGTTCGGGCGCGCGGTGCCCGCGGCGCGCGGCCGCGAGCAGGTCGGCGCCGATGCCGGGGCGCCCTTCCCAGAACGCCGCGTCCCCGGCCACCACCAGCTGCGACCGCGCCCGGGTGATCGCCACGTGCCACAGGTCGCAGCGCCGGTCCAGCCAGCGCGCCGCGTCCGCCGCGATGCCAGGCGCCGCGACCGGCGAGAGCACCACCGCATCGCACTCCCCGCCCTGGAAGTCGTGCACGGTGCCGATGCGCACCCGCGGATCTCCGGCCAGCCGCTGCTCCAGCAACCGGCACTGCGGGCGGAACAGCGTGATCACGCCGATCGTGGCGTGCTCGGGCAGGGACCGGCGCAGCGCCGCCACCACCCGCGCCACCACGGCCGCCTCCTCCGGGTTGTGCCAGCTGCCGCCGCTCTCCGGGGCGCACGCGCGGCCGGGCACGTCCCGCCACTCCAGCGCGGGCCGCTCCATCGCGGGCCTGCCGCGGATGTCGGTGAGCACGATCTGCGCCGAGTCCGGGAACAGTTCGGCTGCGGTGTCGGCGATCCGCGGGTGGCAGCGGTGGTGCTCGTCGAGGCGGATCGCGCCGCCGGTGGCGCGTTCGACCGCGTGCCAGGCGGTGTGCCGCCGGGAGCTCAGCGCCCGTTCCTCCAGCCAATCGGCCGGAATCCGCAGGTCCCGGCGCACCCGCGATTCGGCCGCCGGGTCGAGGTGGGTGACGTGCGCGAGCTGCCCGGCGTCGCCGAGGACGACGGCGCGGCGTGCGCGGAACAGCAGCGGCAGCAGCCCGGCGATGCCGCAGTGCGCGCCCTCGTCGACGACGACCAGGTCGAACAGGGCCGGCGCCAGCGGCAGCCGCGCCGCTTCCTCGCAGGTGGCGGCGCGGCCGGGCGGCTCCGGGTCGTGCTCGTCCGGCCGCCGCACCGAGGCGAGCAGCACTTCGTCGGCCGCGGTGCGGGCCGCGTCCTGCGCGCTGCGCAGCGATTCGGCGAGCCGCCGGTCGTCGGGGCGTTCCCGCAGCAGCGCCCGCTGTTCGCGCCACGCGTGCTCGGCGGCGGCGAAGTCGGCGATGGCGCGGCAGATCGCCCGCGGGTCCCGGTCCGCGCAGTCCCCCGGGTCGACGCCGAGGGCGCGCTGCACGCGGGCGCGCCGCCAGCGGGTGAAGATCCAGCCGTCGGCGGCCTTCCGGGCCCGCCGCACCCACCGGCGCGGGTGCGAGCCGACCAGTCCGGCGAGCTCGGCCTCGGTGCGGCCGAGGGCGACCGCCGCGGCGTGCCGCCGGACTCCCGCGGTGCGCAGCGCTTCGTCGATGCGGCCGACGGCGGCGAGGTCCAGGCGAGCCCGCACGGCGCGTCCCTCGGCTGCGGTGAGTTCGGCCAGCGCCTCCGCCAGGTCCGGTGCCGGGTCCGCGTCCACCGCCCGTTCGGCGCCGGTGCGCACCAGCGCGCCGGGCACTCCCGCGCAGCGGCGCCACACCTCGTGCACCGCGCGGTCGTCGGCGGCGGTCACCAGCACCCGCTGCCCGGCACCGATCGCGGTCGCGACCAGGTTCGCGACCAGCGTGGTCTTGCCGCTTCCGGGCGGGCCGGTGACGGCACTGAGCCGCCTGGTCATCGCCGCGCGCACCGCCTGCCGCTGCGACTCGTCGGCGGGCCACGGCAGCACCGGCCGCGGCATCTCGTCGATCTCGCCGGTGTCGCCGTCGAGCAGCGCGCCGAGCGCGGTGCCCGCGACCCGGCCGGGTTGTTCGGCGATGCCCGCCAGGTCGTCGAACGCGCCGGGGCTGGCCAGCCGCGGCTGTTCGGCGAACAGCACGGCCGCGTTGCGGGCGCCGTCGCCGCGCCCGTCGAGGGTGGCGGCCAACGCGTCCGGATCGGGTTCCGCGCCGCCGGTGAGCCGGAAGGTGCCGTGCAGCAGGTCGAGCACCTCGGCGGCCATCCGCTCCCGCCGCCCGCCGCGCCAGCCCGGCGCGAACCAGGCGGCGAAGGCGTCGGTGCCTTCCACGCCGAGCCGCCGCCGCGCCAGCCCGCGGTGCGCCAGCACCGGCCCGATGGGGCGGAGCCTGCGGCCCGCGCCGGATCCGACCGGTTCGACGCGGCGCACCAGCAGCGGCGCGAACTCGGCGCCGGCACCCGCGCGCCCGGGCAGCACCACCGCCGGGTAGCCCGCCCACAGCGGATGTCCGCGTCGTTCCGCCTCGTCGAGGAACGCGGCCGCGGTGGGCGGCACCGGCGCGCAGCCGTCGTCGTCCAGATCGCCGGACAGCAACCGCTCCCGGCCGGGCAGCACCACGTAGCGCTCGCCCGCGGCGCGCACCGGTATCAGCCCGGGGTGCGGGTCCTCGGCCAGCAGGCAGCGCCGGTAGTAGCCGAGGACCGCCGCGAGGTCCGGCGCGCTCCGCTCCGGCGCGGGTTCCGGTGCGGGTCTCGCCGCCCGCCGCGCGCGGAAGGACAGCGGGATCACGTCGTCCACGTCGATCGCGGACCGCAGCGGTGGTTCCTCGCCCGCGTCGCGCAGCCGCCGGTCGAGGTGCTCGAACAGCCCGGCGGCGGTGAGCGCGCCACCGTCGTGCCCGGCGGCGCGCCACGCCTCGGACAGCCGCTCGCCGAACGCGTCGGTCCCGGTGGTGGCGAACACGTAGGTGCCGCGCGCGGTCAGCGGGCAGCGCCGCCCGGTGCGCGTCCGCCCGCGCTGCGGCGTCGAATCCACGATGGCGACGGTGTGCGCGGCGCGGCAGGCTTCGAGCTGCTCGTCGACGAATCCCGCGCTCACCCCGGTGCCCGCGAGGTCGTCGAGGTCGGTGTCGGCGGCGAGGAACACGTGCTCCCCGCCGGGTCCGGTCGCGCCGGGCGCGGCCAGGTGCAGCAGCGCGAGCTCGTCCGGCCCGCAGCCGTCGAGGAATTCGGCGATCTCGGCGCGCAGCCGGGCCGCCGTCGGGTCCCGCACCAGTTCCACCGGCCGGTACCCGTCGTCGGCCAGCCGCCGCAGCAGGTCCGCCTGCTCCCGGCCGACCCCGATCAGCAGCGCGCGGCCGCGCCGCGGGCGGGTCACGCGTCGGCCCGCAGGTCGCGCGGCAGCGTCCGCACCAGTTCGGGGCATTCGTTCGGCCGGCCGGACAGCCACATCGACCGCCCGCCGAGCACCAGCTCCACTTCGTGCGAGGCGTCGCGGGCGCACCACTCGCTGATCGTGGCGAGCAGGGCGGGTGCGGTCCGCGCCGCGGAGCCGCCGAGCGACGCCCACAGCAGCGGACCGGCGGCGTCCTGCTCCGCGGACAGCGAGACCTGGAGTCCCAGCGCGGTGCGCAGCTCGTCGCGCAGCGACCGCACCAGACGTCCTTCGCGGTGCGGATCGCCGCCGCCCGCGACCCTGATCCAGAAGACCGTCGAGCCGTCCGCCATGCCGCCCTCTCCAGCCGAATCCGCGCAGATCGCCGCAGATCTTAGAAGATCACCGGCCCGATCCGGTCGAATTTCCGGAGATGGCACCCCGACAGCGCACAACTGAGACGATCCCAGTCACGGGCCGCCGGGGAATCCCGCACCCGCGCGGGTTCAGTCCCCCGTCCGAGGACGCGCGGTGCGCAGGTGGAAGGCGGCGCTGGACGGGTGCGCGTACTCCGGCAGCAGGTGGTCCAGCCGCTCCCCCGCCGCGAAACCCGCCGCCCGCAGCAGATCCGCGGTCTTCGCGGCGGTGAGGCCGCTCCAGTTCGGCGTGGCCCGTCCGATCTTCCGGTAGTCCCGGGCCACCTTGAGCAGGTAGCCGTGGTCCGCGCCCGGCCGCAGCGAGGCCAGCACCCGGCGCGCGTCGTGCCGCCACCCGTGCCACACGCCGTCCGCGAGCAGCAGCGCGCCGCCCGGGTTCAGCACCTGCCGCCAGGCTCGCAGCGCCCGCACCGGCTCCGGCAACGTCCACAGCACGTAGCGGGCGCTGACCAGGTCGAACCCGTCGTCGCCCGCGACCTCGCGGACGTCGTGCCCGCCGCACTCGGCGAACCGCACCTCGACCCCGCGGCGCCGCGCCTCCTCCCGGGCGTAGCCGAGCATCGCCGGGGACGGATCGACGGCGGTGACCTCGTGGCCGAGCTCGGCCAGCAGCGTGCTCAGAAAACCGGTGCCGGTGCCCACGTCCAGCACCCGCAGCGGCGCGGAGCGCTCCGGGAACGCCGCGTGCACCGCCTTGTCGCACACCGCGCGCCACGCCTCGCGCTTGTCCTGCGCGTAGCGCTCGTAGAAGTCGTTGTAGGCCGCGGCCCGCTGGGTCCAGTTGTCGCGGACGGCTTCGATGGCGCGGTCGGTCACGAGCGGAGTCCTTTCGCCGGTTCCACCCACCCTGGGCGTTGTCGCAACCGATGTGCAACAGCCGTGGTCGCACCGGAACGCAGGTCACACCCGGCGGCTGGGCCGTTCGCGCCGGGATTGCCCCGGTCTCTGCCCGATCGGCCCTTCCGCCGGGCACGGACGATCACGGAGGGTGCCGGTCAGGGCCGAACGGAGGACGATCATGCGAGTGCGACGAGAACGCGGCGGGCCCGGCCCGGAGCGACCCGGCCGAACGACCGACCGAGCCCGGGAACCCGGGCCTCCGCACCCGGTGCCGTCCCCGACCGACGTCCTGCACCTGCAACGCACCGCCGGAAACCGGGCCGTGGCCCGCTCGTTGCAACGAGCGCCGGAGCAGGAGCAGGAGGACGAGCACGCCGCCTCGCTGAGCAGACCGGACTCCCGCGTCCCCGGCGCCCGTTTCAGAGCAGCCCGCCGCACCGAGGCCATGCTCCTGGACCGGCTGATCAACGGGCCCGTCTTCGACCGGGCCGAGGTCGAGGAGCTCCGGCGGCAGGACGCGACGTGGCTGCGGGCGATCGGCACCGGCACGTACCAGGACGCCGTGGCCTACTCGGCGCAGGGGAAGTACTACGACTGGCTGCAGCGCAAACCCGGCGAGCGGCTGCTCATCGCCACCGTCGAATGGCGGGAACGCCGTGGCCGCACCGAGAACAGCCCCGCCTTCACCTTGGGCAGGCACCTGGACCTGCGCGGCGGCGGGGTACCGGCGGCGGACCGCGAACAGGTCGTCGCGGAACGCGACGCACAGATCAAGGGCGCGTTCGTCCGGACCCTGACCTCCCCGTTCGAGGACTCACCGCAGGTCCCCGCCGGAGCCGAGAAGACGAACGCCCGCGCGAACACGATCCTCACCCGGATCTTCCTGATCCTGCAGAACGGCTTGAAGGTGTACGACGACGAAGCGGCGGACCACGTCGACTACGTCGAGGGCGATGTGGCCAGGGCGTTGGCGCACGGGGGCCGCGTCAACATCCGCATCCCGGCGCTGGGCGCGGACGGGCCACCGCCCACCGCCCTGCTGGACTGGCTCGGTGTCACGACGAACGGTGTGAACGAGCGGGAGAAGGAGGAGAAGCGCGACTACGCCACCCACCACATGGACATCAGCGGAACCGACGAGTTCGCGGAACGCGGCGGCATGGGCGCATCGGCCGCCAACGTGCTCTCCCGCTTCAGCGACGAGCAGGTCCGCATGTGGGGACTGCCCCTCGCCGCCGACGGGATGGGCGGGCACGACTTCAACGGTGACGTGATCCTCCCGGACGACTCGCACGGCCACCTGCTGCTGATCTTCACCCCGCCGGGCCCGGACCAGGACGGCGCCCTGCAGGTCGGCATCGAAACGGTCGGGCCCGGCAGCAAGAGCCCCGTCGGCTACCGGCACACCCCACTGTCCACGGAGGCCACCGCGAACCCGGAATCCAGCTTCTACGGCCACAAGAAGGACAAGATCGGGGGCGGGAAGCTGAAGGACAACCAGCGCTACGTGCCGCTGGCCGAACTGCCCTTCGGCTGGAAGCGGTTCCTGGACGAGGTGAAGGAGGACTGGCAGGACCGGCTGTTCGAGACGGGTGACGGCCTCCGCGCGCGCCAGGATCTCTACGGTGAGCTGGTGGGCAGGCGCCGGGGCCGGTTCGCACCGTCCTCATTGCCGGAGCGGTCCTTCCTGATCCCCTAGGTCGCTGCCACCGACCTGATCTCGGCGAGCTGCCCGGTGATCGCGGCCATGATGCGGTCGGTGGCCTCCCGCAGAACGGCCGCGGTGAGCGGCAGGCCGATCAGGTCGTCCAGCGGCACCGGCGGTCCGGCGGTCAGTTCGACCGGGGTGCGCCGGAACAGCCGGGGCGGACGACGGCGCGGCAGCAACCGGTGGGTGCCCCAGTTCGCCAGCGGCACCACCGGCACCCCGGTGGCCAGCGCGACGCGGGCGATGCCGGTGCGCCCGCGCGCGGGCCAGTGCGCGGGATCGTCGGAGAACGTGCCCTCGGGGAAGAACACCACGCACTCGCCGTCCGCGGCCGCCCGCACCGCGTCCCGGTAGGCGTCCTGGGCGCGGGCCGTGCCGCGGTGCACCGGGATGTGCCCTCCGGAGCGCATCACCCGCCCCACCAGCGGAATCCGCCACAGGTCGGCGCGCGCCAGGTAGCGCGGGACGCGGCCGGCGGCGAGGCAGAACGCGGTGGCGGTGACGGGGTCGGCGAACGACAGGTGGTTGGTGGCCACCAGCACTCCGCCCGCGGGCAGGGTGCCGCGCAGCCGCAGCCGGGAGCTCAGCGCCAGCACCGGCCACACCAGGTCGATGGCCAGCCCGAACCAGCGTCCCCGGCCGCGGCGGGGGAATCGCCGCCCGAGCCGGACCGCGTCGCGCAGGCGGGCACTTCCCGAGATCAGTCGCACGAGGTCCATTCGTAGCCGACGCGGTCCCGGACTGGTCGGCGGCCCCGGCGCCCGGCCGCCCGGCGCGCGGCCGTCCGGTCGCACGAGTGCCCCGCCCGACCGGATCGGCCGGACGGGGCGCCCGCACCCCGCGCCGGGTCACATGTTCTGCGCGCCCGCCTTGATGGCCTTGCGGATGCGGGTGTAGGTGCCGCAGCGGCAGATGTTCCGAATCTCGTCGAGGTCCGCGTCGGTGATGTCGCGGCCTTCCTCGGTGACCTGCCGGACCTTCGCGACCGCGGCCATGATCTGGCCGGGCTGGCAGTAGCCGCACTGGGCGACGTCCTCGTCGAGCCACGCCTCCTGCATCGGATGCAGGTCGCTGCCGACGGTGCCGGGCAGCCCTTCGATCGTGGTGACCTCGTCGTCGGGTCCGATGTCGCCGACCCGCACCGAGCACGGGTTGAACGCCTTGCCGTTGATGTGCGAGGTGCACGCCTTGCACACGTTGATGCCGCAGCCGTACTTCGGCCCGTAGAACCCGAGCACTTCGCGCAGCACCCACAGCAGCCGCACGTCGTCCTCGATGTCCACGGTCACGGTCTCGCCGTTGAGCCGAAAAGTGTGCTGTCCCATGCCGAAAGCTCCTCCCTCGTAGCGCCGTGCGCAGCCGAACCGAGCGCCCACCCACCCGCACGAACCAAGTCCTCGAAAAACTCGACCGAATCCCCCGGCGTTCACGCCGTCGCCCCGTCAGCGGCGAAGCCGCTGAGCAGACGACCACCCAAGACACCGGCACCGCCGCGGGTTCTCAGCGGAATTCTCGCGAGGACAGCGCCTTCTCCTGTGGCGGAGCCACCGGTGAAAACGATCCCGCAGCGAGGAAGCCGCTGAGGTTCCGCCACCTCACCCCCGAGCAACCGGACCAGACGGACTCAGTAAGCGAAGTCCAGGCCGTTGGTGGGGGATTGCGGGATGGGCGGCACCACCGGCTTCGGCTCGAAGCTGAGCGTGCCGTGGTTGATCGGGAAGCTCGTCGGCACCGTGCCGGTCGCCGCCCCGTAGGCGCAGGCCGTCGCGGCCATCGACGCGGGCACCCCGAATTCCCCTGCACCGCCCGGTTTTCCGGTGGTGGGCGGCATGATGATGACCCGCACGTCGGGCGGCGCGTTCCACTGCCGGGTGTAGAAGTAGTCGTCCCAGCTGCCTTCGAGGAAGGTGCCGTCCTTGAGGTGCAGGCTGGAGGTGAGCGCCTGCGCGATGCCGTCGGAGATGCCGCCCTGCATCTGCGCTTCCAGCCCGCGCGGGTTGAGCGCGAGGCCGGTGTCGACGGCGAGCACCACCTTCGTCACGCGCGGCCCGGTGACGGCGTTGCGGATCTGCCGGTTCACCGTCTCTGGTCGGCAGTCGATCTCCACGAGGACCGCGACGGCGCCCTTGTACTCCTTGTGCACCGCGATGCCCTGCGCGCAGCCGTCGGGCAGCGAGCGGCCCCACTCCCCTTCGTCGGCGACCTTGTCGAGCACCGCGATGAGGCGTTCGTCGTCGAGGAAGGAGCGGCGGAACTCGTAGCGGTCCTTGCCCATCTTCGCGGCCAGCTGGTCGACGATGAGTTCCTGCGCGGTGCGCACGTCCGGGTTGAACAGGTTCCGGTTGGAGCCGGTGGGGAACGTGTCGTACTGCATGATCTCGTTGAGCAGCTGGGTGGTGACGCCGAACTTGTATGGCACGCCGACGGTCAGCTCGAACACCGGCACCGAGAACGCGGCGAAGTTGCCGAGTCCCAGCGGGGGCAGCCGGGCGGCGACGGAGGTGATGGCCTCGGCGAAGCCCATCGTGTAGTCGGTGGCGATGCTGGTGTGCCGCTGCTCGAAGGTGAGCACCTTGTCCCCGACGTAGCTGGCGCGGATGCGGGAGGTGCACATCGGGTGGGTGCGGCCTTGGCGGCATTCGTCGGTGCGGTGCCACATGAGCTTGACGGGCTTGCCGAGCTCGCGGGAGATCTCCACGGCTTCGAGCACGACGTCGTTGAACATGCGCCTGCCGAACGCACCGCCGCCCTGCTGGACGTGCACGCTGACCGCTTCCTGCGGCAGGCCGAGCTTGGCGGCGACCTCCTGCTTGCACAGGATCGGCGATTGCAGGCAGGACCAGACCTCGGCGCTGCCGGGCCGCACGTCAGCGACGGCGGTGTTCGGTTCCAGCGCGGCGTTGTTGCGGAAGTGGAAGGTGAATTCGCCCTCCACAGTGGACCCGGTGTCCGGCACGACGAGCGGGATCTCGGAGGCCTTGATCTTCTCCAGGACCGTCTCGTCGGATTCGCCGTCGACGCTGCCGGGTTCCCAGTTCACCTGCAACGCGCGGACCGCGTCGATGCACTGGCCGAAGGTGCGGGCGCGCACCGCGACCCCGGTGGAGATCATCACGACGTCGGTGACGCCGGGCATGCCGCGCACCGCGTCGAGGTTCACCACCGATTCGGGCCCGCCCTTGACCGTCGGCGGGCGGCACACCATCGTCGGCAGCGCGTCGGGGATGTCCAGGTCCATGCTGAACTTCTTGCGGCCGGTGACGGCCTCGCGGGCGTCGACCCGGTTGTGCGGTTTGCCGAGGACGCGGAACTCGCTCTCGGGCTTGAGCACGGCCTCGACCTGCCGGGTGACGTCGCTGGCGGCCTTCTCCGCGAGCTCGCCGTAGGGCAGCTGGGTGCCCGCGACCGAGGTGATCAGGCCGAGCTTGCTGGTGAGCAGCCCGACGGGTTCGCCGAGCTCGTTCGCGGCGGCCTGCAGCAGCCTGCCGCGCGCGATGGCGGCGGCGACCCGGATCGGGGTGAACATGGAGATCGCCGTGTTGGAACCGGCGGTGAACTGGTTGAACAGCAGCTCGGGGCGGGCGTCGGCCAGGGACACCCGGACCTTCTCCACCGGCAGGTCCAGCTCCTCCGCGATGATCATCGCGGCCATGGTGGTGATGCCCTGCCCGCTCTCGGTGCGCGGCATCTCGAAGGAGGCGGTGCCGTCCTCGTGCACCTGCACCGAGATGAGGTTCGAGGTGGGCAGCGCCGACTCGGTGAGCAGGTCGTTGAGGTCGAGGATGTCGGAGGGTTCCGGCAGCGCGGCCTGCGCGGTCGCCGGGTCGGCGAGCTGCCCGAGCTGCGCGGCGGCGGCCACCGTGGGAGCCGCCAGCAGCAGGCCGAGGAACCGGCGGCGGTCGAGACCCGTGGCCCCGGGATCCGGGCTTTCCAGCCGAGGCGTGCGGCCCGGCTGCGGTGTGCGCTGTTCCATCGCGTTCCTTCCGCCGCCTCCCCGTGCGGCGGGGACGGCGATCGATCGACGTTGATCGGTGGTGGGATCGGAGTCCCATCCTGATCAGCGTCGGCCCGCGGATCGAGGGCGTTCCGCCCATCGATCTCCACCGGATCTTGTGCGGATTGCCATCACGCACGCCGCCGGATGGCGCAACGAGTGCTCGCACGACCGGTGGACTTGCCGTGATCCGGAAACTACCCTGCCTCGAACGGTGCTCCCGGCAGCCGCAAAGGAGCGGAGCTCATGGCCGACGAATCCACCGCGGAACAGCCAGGTCAGGACTTCGGCGACGGGGAACTGCGGATGCTCGCGGGGCTGGCGCGGACCTCGCTGACGCGGGTTCCTTGCCTCGCCGACGCGCTCGTGGACCAGACGTGGGGTTCGGTGTACACCCCGGACGGGCCGGTCGCCAAGGACGACCTGTGGCGCTCCTGCCGGGACAACATCCACGGCATGCTGACCACGCTGACCGGTACCGGGCCCGCGTTGCCCGACCTGCTGGGACCGGCGCGCAGCACCGGGATGCGCCGGGCGCAGCAGCACTGCCCGCTGGACTGGGTGCTGCACGCGTGGCGGCTCAGCGGCCAGGTGCTGTGGGCGGACATGGCCGAGCACGCGGGCGCGCACGACCCGCGGCGGTTGCAGGAGCTGGTCGGCTCGGCCGGGGAGCTGTGGGGCGTCACCGAGCGGTTCTCCATCGAGATGGCGCTGAGCTACCACTCCGCGGAGCAGGAGCTGCAGGGCGGCGCGGAACTGCGCACCACGATGATCATGGACGCGTTGCTGGACGGCCGGGCCGCCGAGGTGCGCGGCGAGGCCGAGCACCTGCTCGGGCTGGGGCGCGGCAAGCGGTTCGTGGTGGCCGTCGCCGAGACGTCCGGGGAACGTCCCGCCTCGCCGCGCGAGCTCGCCGACGGGTTGCGGCGCCGCAGCCTGGACTCCACGTGGCGGCTGCGCACCGGCTGCCAGGTCGGGATCATCGCCATCGGCGACGGCCAGCCCGCCGAGATCGCGACCGCGCTGCGCGAACGCGCGGTGGCGCGCATCGGGGTGTCCCAATCGCTGTCGGCGCTGATGGAGGTCGGTGCCGGGTACCGGATGGCGATGCTGGCGATGACGACGCTGCCCGCGCACCGGCCGGGCGCGGTGTCGCTGGACGAATGCCTGCCCGACGCGCTGGCGCTGAGCTCGCCCGAGCTGGCGGACCGGATGGTGCTGGTGACGTTCGGCCCGGTGCTCGCGCTGCCCACCGCCGAGCGGGAGGAGCTGCTGCACACGGTGTCGGTGTGGATCCGGTCGCTCGGCTCGACGCTGCGGGCGGCGAAATCGCTGTACTGCCACCGGAACACGGTGCTCAACCGGCTGCGGCGGATGGAGTCGCTGACCCACCTGGACCTCAGCGACGTGACGGTGTGGCCGCAGATCCTGCTGGCGCTGTCCATCCTCCGCCGCGAAGGCCGCCTCCCCGCCGAACCCGACATCCCCTGACGCGCACCGCCCGGGTGCCGCAGGTCCCGGCGCGCGCCGATCAGCGCCCCGGGCCGGTCGTTCCCCTACCGCGTTCGTCAGCTCCCGCCGCACGCGGCTCGGCCCCGCCGAACCGGGCGTGCGCTCCGCGGGCGCCACCGGGTTCCTGGGTTGCGGCGGGAGGAGGTCGCGCAGGCCGCCGGGATCCGCGTGGACTACCGCGTCCGGCTGGAGCAGGGCCCGGAGCACCGACCCTCCGACCCGCACCGAACCGAACCGGCGCGCTGCGCGGCGGTGTTCGCGGAGCGGGCGGCGGACCTGCCGACGACGTGGTCCTCCGGTCCTCGCCGGTCAGAGGTCTCCGGTCGCGAAGTAGGCCTTGCAGGCACCCCCGTCGTCGTAGTCGGTGGCGATCTCCAGGATCCGGTCCTCGCCGACCGGCAGCAGCGAGGAGCTGTAGTTCGGGCACGGGTCGTCGCGCGCCGCCGGAACCTCGACGGGTGCGGGGATCGCGGTGGGCGTGCTCGATCCCGGCCGGTCGGTGACGAACAGCGTCGCCCCGTTTCCCTCGGCGACGGTCCCGTCGGCGTGCTTGAGCTCCTGCCCGACGGTGACGACCTTCCCGTCCGGCGTCACGGTGATCTTCGGCGCGTGCGCGAAGAACCGCCCGTCCTCGGTCGCGAGCAGCGTGCCGTGCGCGGCCGGGTCGCCCCAGTCCGAGCCGTCGTCGGAGAGCCGGAAGTAGGCGGCGCAGTGGTAGGGGTCGCCACCACCGCAGATCTCGTAGGACAGGTAGTAGCGCCCGTCCGGCAGCGGTCGCACCACCGCCATCCCGGGCCGCAGGTCGCCTTCCGGGACCTGCACCACGGGTTCCGGCGCGCTCCAGTTCACGCCGTCGGTGGAGGTGGTGCGGTGCAGCACCTGGCTGTGCCCGGGCTGGTTCTCGTCGGCGTAGTAGCAGCCGAGGGTTCCGGCGGCGTCCACGGCCAGCTCGGGTTCCCACATGCCGCCGGTGCCGGTACCGGTCGCGCAGGTCGACAGCTGCGTCCAGCTGCGGCCGCGGTCCCGGCTCTCGAACACCGGCAGCCGCATCCGCCGGTCGGTCTCCTGGTCGGCGCCCGCGCTGCCCGTCCACAGCAGGGTGCCTTCCGGCAGATCTCCCACTGCGCCGGGCAGTTCCAGCAGGGAACCGCAGCACAGGCCTTCGCCGAAGCCGTCGTCGGTGATGCGGCCGACCTCGTCGAAGGTGGCGCCGTCGTCGGTGCTCTCGTAGATCGGCACCGAACCGCCGCCGGAGCCGAAGCTGACCGTCGCCGTCAGCACCGCCCCGTTCTCCTCGCCGGCGTGCGCCAACCGGACGGTGGTCGGGTAGTAGGCCACATCCGCGGACAGCGGGGTCCCGGTCGCCGCCGGTTCCGCGCCCTCCCCCGCCGCCGTGGCGGGCAGCACCATCGCCACCAGCGCTCCGCACAGCATCGACATCCCAGGTCTCGCACGCCGCATCGGTTCCCCTTCCGCCCAGCCCGCGTCGATGATCAGGGGAAGTCTGCCCGTTCCGGGCGGTTCGCGGTAGCCGCCGACCGTGGCGGCCGCGGGCTCACCCGTCCGCCCACGCCGGGCCGTCGGGGAACCGGAAGCGGTGCAGCGACTCGGGCAGGACGCGCGCGCTGTAGCCCGGTTCCTCCGGCGGCAGGTAGCGGTCGCCGCGCAGCCGCACCGGGTCGGCGAAGTGCTCGTGCAGGTGGTCCACGTACTCCACCACCCGGCCGTCCAGCGAGCCGCTCACCGCCACGAAGTCGAAGATCGACAGGTGTTGCACCAGCTCGCACAACCCCACACCGCCTGCGTGCGGGCACACCGGCACCCCGCGCGCCGCGGCCAGCAGCAGCACCGCGACGGCCTCGTTGACCCCGGCGAGCCGGCACGCGTCGAGCTGGCAGACGCCGATCGCCTCCGCTTGCAGGAACTGCTTGAACATGACCGCGTTGTGCGCGTGCTCGCCGGTCGCGACGCGGGTGGGGGCGATGGCGCGCTGGATCGCGGCGTGCCCGAGCACGTCGTCGGGGCTGGTGGGTTCCTCGAACCAGTGGATGTCGTGCTCGGCGAGGCCGCGGTGCCAGCGGATCGCGTCCGCCACCCCGAGGGTCTGGTTCGCGTCGATCATGAGGCGGCGGTGCGGCCCGAGCTCCTCGCGGGCGATGCGGCAGCGCCGCCGGTCGTCGTCCAGGTCCGCGCCGACCTTCAGCTTCACCGAGTCCCAGCCCGCGGCGACCGCGTCCCGGCACAGCCGCCGCAGCTTCTCGTCGTCGTAGCCGAGCCAGCCCGCGCTGGTGGTGTAGGCCGGGTAGCCGTGCTCCCGGATGCGCCGTTCCCGTTCGGCGCGGCCGGGTTCGGCGCGGCGCAGCAGGTCCAGGGCCGCCGCCGGGCTCAGCTCGTCGCGCAGGTAGCGCCAGTCCACCAGGTCCACGATGCGTTCCGGCGGCAGGTCGGCCAGCAGCTTCCACACCGGCTTGCCCGCGAGCTTCGCCGCCAGGTCCCACACCGCGTTGACCACGGCGGCCGTCGCCAGGTGCAGCACCCCCTTGTCGGGGCCGAGCCAGCGCAGCTGGCTGTCGGCGGCCAGGTGCCGGGCGAACCCGCCGAGGTCCGCGGCGATCTCCTCCACCGGTAGCCCGCGGGTCCGGCGGGCGACGGCCTCCACGGCGGCGACGACGAGGTCGTTGCCGCGGCCGATGGTGAAGGTGAACCCGTGGCCTTCGGGGGCCTGCGGGTGGTCGGTGCGCAGCACCAGGTAGGCCGCCGAGTAGTCCGGAGCCGGGTTCATCGCGTCGGAGCCGTCGAGCTCCCGCGAGGTGGGGAACCGCAGGTCCACGGTCTCGAAGTCCAGGATGCGGGCGGTCATCGGCGGCTCCTCGCTGCGGCGGCTCCGCTTCGAACCCACCAGACGGCGCGGGCGCGCGCAAGGAGGAATCCCGTTGCCCCGCGCGGGATTCCTCCATCCGGACCTGCGGTCAGCCCGCGCGGCGGCCGACGCGTTCGACCGCGGCGACCAGCGCGGCGCCCGGTCCGGTCAGGAATTCGCGGAGCCGGGCGACCTGCTCCGGCCGCGCGCGCTCCGGCGTACCCGCGTCGAACGGCGGCGCCGGGTCGTACTCCAGGACGAGCTGCGCGAACTCGGCGGTCTCCGCGCCGAGCAGGCGGGCCACCAGGGTGAGCCCGAAGTCGATGCCCGCGGTGACGCCGCCGCCGGTGATCCGGTCGCCGTCCACGCACACCCGCTCGGCGGAGACCTCGACGCCGAGCCCGGCCAGCAGCTCCCGCGTCGCCCAGTGCGTCGCCGCCCGGTACCCGTCGAGCAGCCCGGCCGCGGCCAGCACCAGCGACCCGGTGCAGACCGAGCAGACGTACCCCGCGGTGCGGCCGCGGTCGGCGAGGAACTCCAGCACCGCCGCGTCGGACAGCAGGGCGCCGACGTCCCCGCCCGGCACGAACAGCACGTCCACCTCGGCCGGGCAGTCCGCGAAGGTGGCCGTCGGCTCGATGCGCGCCCCGCTGTCGCAGCGCACCGGGTCCGGCGTCGCCCCGACCAGCGACACCTGCATGCCCGCCGCGGTGAACACCGCCTGCGGGCCGACCAGGTCGAGCAGCGTCATCCCGTCGAACACCAGCATCGCGGCGGTGGGGGCGGGTGCGCCCGGGTTCTCGGTCATCAGTCCTCCGTAGTCCGGTCCGATGACCTCACGCTAGGAGTGATCGACTTCCCGGGACCGCGGGAAAACGGCCATGTTCCGCCGGATTCCGGCCGCTCACCGCCTGCGCGGCGCGGCGCGGTCCAGGTCGAACAGGTCGTAGAGGCGCTGCTGCACCTCGGTGCGGTCGGTGATCACCCGGCGGGTGCGCGGCCTGCCCCCGGTCGACGGGTAGCGCAGCACCGTCTCCTGGATACCCGCGAGCTGCTCGAACATCTCCCGCACCGACAGGTCCAGCCCGGCCTGGTTGGCCTCCTGCCGCATCAGGTGCAGCACCGACACGGCCAGCACCGAGATCATCCGGTCCACCGCGATCCGCTCCGCGTCCGCCCGCCCGCGCGCCTGCGGGCCGCGGAGCCTGCCGAACGTGGAGTCCAGGTGGTAGCGGGCGCGGTAGGCGGTGATCACCTCGGCGGCGGACCACGAGTCCCGGTCGGTGACGAGCAGCTGCTTGCCGAAGAACTCCGCGGCCACCCGCCTGCGCGCCGCCGCGTCGATGTGCCAGCGCAGCCCCAGCTCCCCCGGCGCCGACCCCTGCAACGAGGTCACCAGCACCCGGTCCAGCCAGCGCACCCGGGTGATCCGGGAGATCTCCGCGAGCACGTGGTCCCGGGACCGCCGGTTGTCCCCCGCGGCGAGCGCCTCGGCGAGCCCGTCGAGCCGCCGCGCCGCTTGGCCGAGCGCCTCGGTGAACCCGCGGGCCTGCGCCGCGTGCAGCGTCTCCGAGTGGGTCAGCAGCACCCGCCTGCTCACCCCGTCCACCACCGCCCGGGTGTCCAGCACCGTCAACCCCGGCAGCCGCCGCGGATCGACCGGGCGCCGCGCCGTCGGCGGGTGCCCCAGCAGCTCCGGGTGGTCGCCGGGCAGCAGGCCGCCGACGAAGCCCAGCTCCGCGTCCGGGTGCGCGTGCGGATGGGTGCCCGCGTCGTGCACCACGGTGATCTCGCCGGTGCCCGCCCGCTCCCGGTGCCGTTCGGCGAGACGCTGCGCCAGCTCCCCGTACGGCGCGCGGTCGG
This sequence comes from Saccharopolyspora sp. MMCC62, assembly GCF_057736575.1. NCBI lineage: Bacteria > Bacillati > Actinomycetota > Actinomycetes > Pseudonocardiales > Pseudonocardiaceae > Saccharopolyspora > Saccharopolyspora sp. MMCC62. Next base: position 225,457 of record NZ_JBYKCM010000007.1, read on the forward strand.
CCCGGCCGCACAGGTGGTCCTGGGTGAGCAGCGGGATGGTGCCGTCCCTGCTGACCAGCACGCCCATCCCGGCCGGTTCGCCGCGGTCCGGCGCGGTCGGCGAGCTCAGGTGCGGGACGTCCACGACCAGCGCGGGCAGCACGTCCGGGGCGCCGAGCTGGTCGCGCACCGCGGCGGCCACCCCGAACTCCACCTCGCGGCGCTGCTCCGGGCCGATCTTGCGCAGCGCGCGGCGCATCCGGCCCGGTTCCCACAGCTGCGCGGGCGGCTCGGGGCGGATCAGCCGGGACACCTCGGGCCACCACCGCGCCGGTTCCCGGTCCGCGGTGGCCCGGTGCAGCACCGCCAGCGCCACCACGGTGCCCGCGGAGACCGCGGCGCGCTGCCTGCCGACGGCCGCGTCCACGATCCCGGCCAGGTCCAGCCGCCGGATCGCGCCCCACACCGCGGCGACCTCGCCGAACGCGAGGTGCCGGGTGTGCTCGGGTTCGGCGGCGACCCGGTCCACCGCGGCCGCCACGTCCTCGGCGGTCCCGAGGTAGCGCTGGGACACGACCCGCGGCTTCCCGCCCACCCGCGCGGACTCCACCGCGTAGTAGTAGGTGCGGCCCCCGATCCGCTTGCCGACGATCGAAGCCATGCTTTAGGTAATACACGCGGCCACGGCCTCCCACAACCGGATGTGAGCCGCTGATCAGGCACGACACCCCCGGTGACGGCGCGGTGACCGGTGGCCGCGTTCGTGTACTGGCGAGCCCCGGCGCGCGCCGCTTAGCGTTCTCCGCATGGCTTCCGATGACGTTCCCACCACCGCGGCCGCTCCGAACGCCTCCGCGATGCGCCGCGCCCTCGCCCGCGCGCGGGACGGCAAGGCGCTCGACCACGACGAGGTCACCGTGCTGCTGCAGGCGCGGGACGCCGACCTGGACCGGCTGGCCGAGTACGCGGCCCGCACCCGCGACGCCGGGCTGCGCGACGTGGGCCGCGAGGGCGTCATCACCTACAGCCGCAAGGTGTTCATCCCGCTGACCCGGTTGTGCCGGGACCGCTGCGGGTACTGCACGTTCGTCACCGTGCCGGGTCGCGTCGAATCGCCCTACCTGTCCCCCGACGAGGTCCTCGACATCGCCCGCAAGGGCGCGGCGATGGGCTGCAAGGAAGCGCTGTTCACCCTCGGCGACCGCCCGGAGGACCGGTGGACGGCGGCGCGCGACTGGCTCGACGCGCACGGCTACGACGACACGCTGTCCTACGTGCGGGCGATGGCGATCCGGGTGCTGGAGGAGACCGGCCTGCTGCCGCACCTGAACCCGGGCGTGATGAGCTGGCAGGAGCTGCAGCGGCTCAAGCCGGTGGCGCCGTCCATGGGCATGATGCTGGAGACCACCGCCGCCCGGTTGTTCACCGAGAAGGGCGGCCCGCACTTCGGCTCCCCCGACAAGGATCCCGAGGTGCGGCTGCGCGTCCTGGAGGACGCCGGTCGCACCACCGTGCCGTTCACCACCGGCATCCTCATCGGCATCGGCGAGGACCACGGCGAGCGCGCCGACGCGATCTTCGCGATCCGCAAGGCGGCCCGCGCCTACGGCGGCATCCAGGAGGTGATCGTGCAGAACTTCCGCGCCAAGCCGGACACGAAGATGCGCGCCACCCCCGACGCCGACCTGCAAGAACTGGCCGCCACCATCGCGGTCACCAGGATCGTGCTCGGCCCGAAGATGCGGGTGCAGGCGCCGCCGAACCTCATCGGCGACGAGTACGCGCTGATGATCCGCGCCGGCATCGACGACTGGGGCGGGGTGTCGCCGCTGACCCCGGACCACGTGAACCCGGAGCGCGAGTGGCCGCAGATCGACGAGCTGGCGCGGCTCACCGAGCAGGCCGGGTTCCGGCTGCGCGAGCGCCTCACCATCTACCCCGAGTACGTGCAGGCAGGCGAGCCGTGGCTCGACCCGCGGCTGAACGCGCACGTCGCCGCGCTCGCCGACCCGGACACCGGCCTCGCCAAGGAAGGCGCGCAGCCGACCGGCATCACCTGGCAGGAACCGGACGGCGGCTGGCAGAACCTCGCGGGCAGCGGGCGCACCGACCTGCACGTGGAGGTGGACACGGTCGGGCGCACCGGCGACCGGCGCAGCGACTTCGACTCGGTCTACGGCGACTGGGGCGAACTGGCCGAGCGGGTGCCGACCGCGCCGCGCCGGATGGACTCCGACGTGCGGGCCGCGCTGCAGCGCGCCGAGCAGGACCCGGCGAACCTGCCGACCGAGGACGCGCTGGCGCTGCTGCACGCCGACGGCGCCGACCTGGACGCGGTGACGGCGCTCGCCGACGGGCTGCGCCGGGACGCGGTCGGTGACGACGTGACGTTCGTGGTCACCAGGAACATCAACTTCACCAACGTCTGCTACACCGGCTGCCGGTTCTGCGCGTTCGCGCAGCGGCGCACCGACGCGGACGCCTACACGCTGTCGCTGTCCCAGGTCGGCGACCGGGTGGACCAGGCGTGGGAGGCGGGCGCGACGGAGATCTGCATGCAGGGCGGCATCCACCCGGACCTGCCCGGCACCGCCTACTTCGACCTGGCCGCCGAGGTGAAGCGGCGGCAGCCCGGCATCCACCTGCACTCCTACAGCCCGATGGAGGTCGTCAACGGGGCGTCCCGCACGAACCTGTCCATCCGGGACTGGCTGACCCGCGCGCACGAGTCCGGTGTGGACTCGTTGCCGGGCACCGCCGCGGAGATCCTCGACGACGACGTGCGCTGGGTGCTCACCAAGGGCAAGCTGCCCACCTCCAGCTGGATCGAAGTGGTCGGCACCGCGCACGAGCTCGGCATCCCCACCACCTCCACGATGATGTACGGGCACGTGGACACCCCGGAGCACTGGGTCGGGCACATCAAGCTCATCGGCGAGTTGCAGCGGAAAACCCTGGAGAAGACCGGGAAGCGCGGGTTCACCGAGTTCGTGCTGCTGCCGTTCATCCACCAGAACTCGCCGATCTACCTGGCGGGGCTGGCACGGGCGGGCACCACGCCGCGGGAGAACCGGGCGGTGCACGCGGTGGCGCGCATCCTGCTGCACGGGCTGATCGACAACATCCAGTGCTCGTGGGTGAAGCTCGGCGTGGACGGCTGCCGGGACGTGCTCGCGGGCGGCGTGAACGACCTGGGCGGCACGCTGATGGAGGAGACGATCAGCAGGATGGCCGGTGCCGACAACGGTTCCTTCAAGACGATCAGCGACCTGGCGGAGCTGGTGGCGCCGACCGGGCGTCCGCTGCGGCAGCGCACCAGCCTGTACGGCAGGCCGGACGCGGAGCGCGTCGCGGCGGCCGCGGCCAGCGACGGGGTGACGCCTGCGGTGCGCCGGTCGCTGCCTATCCTGAGCTGAGCGAGCTCCGGACGGGGCCGGTCGCGCACGCGCGGTCGGCCCCGTCGTTCGTTCCGGGGTGTCCTGCATGTGTCCGGGGTGTCCCGGGGTATCCGAGGTATCGAGGTATCGAGGTGTCGGGGTGTCGGGGCGTCGGGGCGTCGGGGAACGCGGAATCGCCGGGCCCTCCGCCCGGGGTGTTCCGGAACGACCGGCGGGTTTCCCGACCGCACGGGACATCCGGAGAACACGGGTCGCGGATCGCGCGAGAACGCCGACTGCGACCGGACGACGGACCACGAACGGTCTCGCCCGGTCTCGCCGATTCACCATTTCCGAGCGCGCGCGAGCGCCTTTTGTCAATTCCGCTGTCGATTTCTCGCCAAGCGGGTCGCGCGGCCGCCCGACGACGTCCGCCCGCTGCGGCGCCGGACCGGGGAGCGCCCCACGCGCATCCCGCTCCGCACCGCTGTGACCTGCTGGTGAGCGTGGCGACCACAGGTCCACCCGAGCCGGTGGGTGGACCGCGGCCGATCGCATCACCGCTCTCCGCCGGCATCGCCCGGGAGACCGGGAGAGCCCTTCGGAACCGATTCCGACGACGAGCACCGGTGAGTTAACAACACGGCAATCCCGGGGTCAAGTTCCGATCCGACGATCCGGGCGGAACTCCTTTTCCCATTCACATCTCCGGGAATTCCCGGATCGATCTCCGGTCTTGACTTTCGGACGCCGGACCGCAGAATCATGGGAGCGTTCTCCCGGGAGCGGCCACCCCACGGGCCACCCGCGAGCGACGACGAGCCGGACGAGTCCCGCGCGGACCGCCACCAGGCGGCGACCGCCGAACCCGTTGGACACGCCCTCGTCGGAAAGGCTCGCCATGCCGCTCCCCGCCGCGCAGGCCCCGCCGCGCTGACGTCCCCCGATCTCCCGCCGCCCATTCGGGCCGCGGGCGCACCCCGCCACCGGAGGAAGGAGCCGACGACACCGCACATCTCCGCGCACCAAGGATTCAACCCGCGAGGGGTCGCAGACCCCCGCCACGTCAGACAGGCAGCAGCATGAAGATCTTCGGTAGAACCGAGACCCGCCCGCGGCAGGCGGTGTTGGCGCTGGCGACGGCGTCGGCCGTGGCCGCCGGGCTCGTCACCGTCACCGCCGCGGGGGCAGAGCCGCAGGCTCCGGCGCCGCAACCGGCGCAGGCGGTGCGCGACACCGACCCGAAGAACCCGGACCTCGGGCCCAACACCTACATCGCCACCCCGTCCACTCCCGCGGGCGAGTTGCAGGGCAAGCTCGACGAGATCGCCGAGCGCCAGCACACCAACCAGTTCGGCCCGGAACGCGACGCCGTCCTGTTCCAGCCCGGCGACTACTCGGCCGATGTGAACCTGGGCTTCAACACCCAGGTCGCCGGTCTGGGCATGTCGCCCGACGACGTGAACCTGAACGGTCACGTCCGGGTCGAGGCGGACTGGCTGGGCGAGGGCAACGCCACGCAGAACTTCTGGCGCACCGCGGAGAACCTCTCGGTCACGCCGCCCGACGGCGAGATCGAGCGCTGGGCCGTGTCCCAGGCCGCTCCGTACCGCCGGATGCACATGCGCGGTCAGATGCAGCTGTGGAACGGGTACGACGGCTGGGCCAGCGGCGGCTACATCGCCGACTCCAAGATCGACGGCCTGGTCGAGTCCGGTTCGCAGCAGCAGTTCCTCACCCGCAACAGCGAACTGGCCGGTGGCTGGGACGGTTCGGTGTGGAACATGATGTTCACCGGCACCGTCGGCGCTCCCGAGCAGCACTTCCCGGACCCGTCGCACACCAACGTGCCGGAAACCCCGAAGCTGCGGGAGAAGCCGTTCCTGAACATCGGCGAGGACGGCAACTACAACGTGTTCGTGCCCGCGCTGCGGGAGAACACCCAAGGGGTCAGCTGGGCGAACGGCGCACCGGAAGGTGAGCAGATCTCGCTGGCGGACTTCTACGTCGCCAAGGAGGGCGACAACGCCGCGACGATCAACGCGGCGCTGGCCGAGGGCAAGAACCTGCTGTTCACCCCCGGCGTCTACCACCTCGACGACACCATCAAGGTCGACAACCCGGACACCGTGGTGCTCGGCATCGGCATGGCCTCGCTCGTCCCCGACACCGGCAAGCCCGCGGTGTCGGTGGCCGATGTGGACGGTGTGAAGCTGGCCGGGCTGTTCATCGACGCCGGTGAGCAGAACTCGCCGTCGCTGATGACCCTCGGCGAGGAAGGCGCGGACAAGAGCCACGCGGAGAACCCGACGCAGCTCTCGGACGTGTTCTTCCGGATCGGCGGCCCCGGCGTGGGCAAGGCGACCAACACCCTCACCATCAACAGCAACGACGTGCTGCTCGACCACTCGTGGATGTGGCGCGCCGACCACGGCGACGGTGTCGGCTGGGACGTCAACACCGCCGAGACCGGGCTCATCGTGAACGGGGACAACGTCACCGCGCACGGCCTGTTCGTGGAGCACTACCAGAAGAACAACGTGGTGTGGAACGGCAACGGCGGCCGCACCTACTTCTTCCAGAACGAGTTCCCCTACGACCCGCCGGACCAAGCTGCGTGGGGCGGCGACGGCGGCTGGGCGGCCTACAAGGTCGCCGACGGCGTCACCGACCACGAGGCGTGGGGCCTGGGTAGCTACTGCTTCTTCGACACGAACCCCGAGGTCACGGCCGCGCGTTCGTTCGAGGTTCCGGTGAACCCGGGCGTCAAGATGCACGACCTCGTGTCCGTCTCGCTGGGCGGCACGGGCACGATCGACAAGGTCATCAACGATCAGGGCGACACCGCCAACGGTGACAACCAGATCAGCTACGTCCCGGAGTACGGCGGCTGATCTCCCGCCCCCTCCGACCGGTGCCCGGGTGCGCGATCCGCACCCGGGCACCGGCGCGTTCCGGGACGTGCGACACCGCCGCGCGAACCGGTCGGCGGTCGCCGTCTCACCCGGCGCGCGGGACGTAGGCGAGGCCGTGCGCGCCGGCGTCCCCGGCCTTCGCGACCCGGATCCGGGAGAGCACTCGCAGCGAATCCAGGTCGACCACGTCCACCGCGGAGTCGACGACGCAGGACGCGTAACCGAGGGCGCCGTCCGGCGAGGAGGCGATGGTGAGCGGACTCCGGCCGATCTCCAGCTCCCCCAGCCGCTCGTGGCCGTCCGCCGCGAACACCACCAGCCGGCCGGGATCCTGCCCGGTCACGCCGGAGGCCGCGTCCGGACGCGTCCGGAGCTCCCCGGCCAGCAACTTCCCACCCGCGGTGAGGTGCACCGGCATCACCCGGTTCTCGGTCGGCAGCACCTCGGCGACGGTTCGGGTCCCCGCGTCGATGACCCGGACGCCGTTGGCGCTCGCGGAGCCGTCCGCGGTGAACGAGACGTACGGTCCCCCGACGTACACGCGGGCGCCGTCCGCCGATACCGCCAGTCCTTCGCTGCCCGGGACCTCGACCTGGTCCACGAGCTCGCCCGCGACGAGATCGACGACGGAGACGAACGGCGCCTCCTTGTTGGTGGCGTACCCCGTGGTGCCGTCCGGGCCGATCGCGAACCAGTGCGGGCCGGGCGCTCCGGTGTCGATCCGGCCGAGGGGTTTGCGCGAGCCGGTGTCGACGACGACCACACCGCCGGACCGGCCCGGCGCGCCCTCGACGCTCACGTACAGCCGACCGCGGTCGGCGTCGAGGGCCAGGCCGTGCGGAGCGTGCTCGGGGGCGAGGTCGACCACGTCGATGATCCGCTTGCCGTCCGGGTCGATCGCGGTGATCTCGCTGCGCCGGCCCGTGTTCGCGTGGTAGTAGCCCGATCGGTAGGCGTGCGTGCACCACAGCACGCGCCGGGTCGGGTCGAACAGCAGCTCGTGCGGTTCCGGCAGCACCTCGACGACGCCGACGCCCCGGTCGGACCCGGCGTCGAAGAACGACACGGTGGAACCGCTCTGGCTCACCACGGCGAGCACGTCGCCGGACCTCCCGGCCTTGGCGGGATCGTGCATGGTCGGCTCCTTCTCAGGACGTTTCCGGTGACGGCGCGATCGGCGATCCGCGCCGTGCGAACACCCCCGAGCCTGGCCGGGCCGACCCAGGTCAGCAATGCAAAGATCAGCACGGAATCATTGCTCCCAGCGCAAAGATGGGGAGGCGCGCGTGGACCTGAACCTGCTGCTGGTGCTCGACGCCCTGCTCGCGGACAACAGCGTGACCAGGGCGGCCGACCGGCTCGGCACCTCACCGGCCGCGGTCAGCCGCAAGCTCGCGAGCCTCCGGCGGATCGTGGGCGATCCGCTGCTCGTCCGCGCCGGTCAGGCGCTGCAGCCCACCGCGCGAGCCCTCGAACTCCGCGGCGAGGTGCGGGCGCTCATCGAGCGGTCCGAGTCGGTGCTCACCGCCGCGGACGTCCCGGATCCGGCGACGCTGCACCGGGTGTTCACCGTGCAGGCAGGCGACTTCCTGCTCGCCGGGCTCGCCGCGCCGTTGATCTCCACGATCCGGTCGCAGGCCCCGGACGTGAACGTCGTCTTCCTGCCGGAGTCCTTCGAGGGCACTCCCGCGCTCCGGCAGGGCGTGGTGGACCTGGAACTGGGCGTGCTCGGCCACCTCGACCCGGAGACGTGCTCCGAACGACTGATCACCACCGCACTCGTGGGCGTGGCCCGGCAGGGCCATCCGCTGTTCGACGGCCCCATCGACGCCCGCCGGTTCGCCGAAGCCGACCACATCGGCACGTCCCGCACCGGCAAGCGCCACGGCCCCATCGACGCGGCACTCGCCGAGCAGGGGCTGCGTCGCCGGGTCCCGATCACCGTGCCCGGTCACACCAGCGCGATGCTCCTGGCCAGGACGACCGACCTCGTCTGCCTCGCCCTGCCCGGGGCTCCCGCGGCCGACTGGCTCGACGCGCTCGGGCTGCGCACCTTCCCCGTGCCGCTGGACATCCCGCCGATCGAGATCGGCATGGCCTGGCACCCGCGCAACGACGCCGATCGCGCGCACCGGTGGTTCCGCGAGCACGTCCGCGGCGTGCTCGCACGGCAGCACCCGACCGACCTCGCGCCCGCGCCGCACGGCGACGACCAGATCACCTAGGTCGCCGGCCAAGGTGAATGGCCCATTCGCCCACTCAGCCTGGGCGGATGGGCCATTCACCTCAGGTGGCGGGCGGCAGGGTGACGCGCTGGCGGTCCGGGGCGACGGTCCACTCCCACGCGGACAGCGGCGGGCGGCCGCGGTCGGTCCACCACCGGTAGGCCGCCTCGGCCGCGTCCCACAACCGGCGCGGCCCGGACTGGCGCACCGCGTACCGGCCGTCCGCCGGGACGACGGCGGCCCACGATCCGGAGAGCGGGTCGACCAGCCACGCCTCCCCCGGCCGGTCGGCGGTGCGCTGCCGCACCTCGTAGCGGCAGCCGGGCAGCGCGACCGCGATCGGCCAGCGGTGCTCGTCGGCCAGCAGCGGCACCCACGGCGCCAGGTCGGTCCACGACAGGTCGGCCGCCGCGTCGTCCCACCGCGGCCGGTCGAGCTCCGCCGGGATCTCCCGCGCCGATCGCAGGTCCATGAAGGACACCCCGAGGTCCGCCACCGCGTTCCCGCGCGCCGTGCCGTCCGCGCCGACGACGAACCGCACCAGCGGGCCGGTCGCCAGGTCCGCCCGCATCGGCGCGACGAGTACTCCGCCCGGAACGGCGCTGCGCACCCAGGAGTGCGGAAACCGTCCGATGTGGACACCGGCGGTCACGATGATCCGATCGAAGCGGCCGGCACCGGCGACCGCGCTCACGGCGTCGCCCTCGACCACCTCCACGCGGCCGTAGCCCGCCGCGCGCAGCCTCGCCCGCGCACCGGCGGCGACCGCCGGGTCGATCTCCACGGTCGTCACCCCGCCGGCCGGGCCCACGACCTCCGCGAGCAGCGCCGCGTTCCACCCGGTGCCGGTGCCGATCTCCAGCACCGAATCCCCCGGCTGGGGTCCCAGGGCCCGCAGCATCCCCGCCACCACCGACGGCGCGGACGCGGAACTGGTGGGCCGGTGGCCGAGCTCCGGCCACGCCGTCGCCCCGGCGTCGAACTGCGTCACCAGCGGACGGTCCGCGTACACCGCCGCCAGCCAGCGCTCCGGGGCGTCGTCCCGGTCCAGCGCCACGTCCTCGACCGCCTCGGCCGACCGGTACCAGATCCGCTCGGGCACGAACCACTCCCGCGCGGCGGCGCGGAAGGCCGGACCGAACGCGGCGGGCAGCGCGCCCGCCGCGTCCAGCCGGGCGACGAGACCGCCGGGCCCGTCCGGTGCGGCGACCTCGGTCACCGGAATCCCTGTTCGTAGTCCTTCGGGTCGATGTCGTCCGCGGTCTTGCCGGTCTGCCCGTCGCGGCCCACGTCGTGCTGCCCGCCGTCGGTGGCGCCGGTGTCCTTCTTCTCCGTGCCCATGAGACTCCTCCGCTCGTTCACGGTAGGAATCCGCGCGGTCGCGCGGAACCTCGTTCGCCCGCCCGGATCGGGGACCGCGGCGGACGGGGACGGCCGGGACGTGCTCGGCCGTCCCCCTCTCCATCGGCATTCCGCGGCGCCGACCGGTGCGAGTTCCTCCTGTCAGGGCAACGGAATGCTCCCCGCGGGTGATCACGAGCCGCGCCCCGCCACCCGGTCGGCGGCGTCGCCGCCGGAACCCCCGGACCGGACCGGTCAGCCCGGTCACCTGCGGGCCGGGCCGCGTCGCGCCGCTCTCGGCGGCGGAGCGCGCGGTCGGGCCTAACCTGAACCGGGAAGATCGGATCTAGGGGCGGGGTGCGGATGGGATCGGGAAGCCTGCTGGTGGTCGACGACGAGCCGACCGTGCGGGAACTGCTGGCCGCGACGTTGCGCTTCGCGGGCTTCCAGGTGACGGCCGCCGCGACCGCGGCGGAGGCGCTGCGGGCGGCGGTGGACGAGCGGCCGGACCTGGTGCTGCTGGACGTGATGCTGCCGGACGCGGACGGATTCGACGTGCTGCGGCGGCTACGCGAGGAACGCGGCGGGCAGGTGCCGGTGCTGTTCCTCACCGCCCGCGACGCCCCGCGGGACAAGGTGCGCGGCCTGACGCTGGGCGGCGACGACTACGTGACGAAGCCCTTCGACCCGGAGGAGCTGATCGCCCGCATCCACGCGGTGCTGCGCCGCTCCGGGCACGGCGCGACCTCCCGCGCGATGACCGTCGCCGACCTGGAGGTCGACCCGGACAGCCACCAGGTGCTGCGCGCCGGACAGCCGATCCGGTTGTCCCCCACCGAATTCCGGCTGCTCACCTACCTGGTGCGCAACGCGGGGCAGGTGGTGTCGAAGCGGCAGATCCTCGACGAGGTGTGGCAGTACGACTTCGGCGGCGACCCGAGCATCGTGGACACCTACATCAGCTACCTGCGGCGCAAGGTGGACCGCGGCGAACCGAAGCTGATCCACACCGTGCACGGGGTGGGCTACGTGCTGCGCGGGGCCCGCGCGTGATCGCCCGGATGTCGTTGCGCACCCGGGTGCTGCTGATCGCGGTGGGGCTGCTCGCGGCGGGCCTGGCGATCGGCAGCGCCGTGGTGACCGGTGCGCTGGAGCGCAACCTCGTCGGCAAGCTCGACGCGCAGCTGGAGGCGACGGCGGGCGCGGGCGCGAGGGTCTTCCAGGTGCCGGACACCGGGCTGCCCGGGCCGGGCACGGTGGTGGTGCAGGACAACTTCGCGCTGCCCGGTTCCACCACCTACTCGGCGCGACTGGGCGCGGACGGCGCGGTCACCGGCGAGGAGTGGGCCGGCGGGCCGCGGGTGCCGGGCCCGGACCTCGCGGGGCTCACCGCCACCGCAGCCCCCGTGGACGTGCCGAGCCGCGACGGCACCCAGCACTGGCGGTTGCTCGCGCACTCCGGCCCGGACGGGCTGGTGGTCACCGCGATCTCGCGGGCCGAAGTGGACGACACCGTCGCCGGGATGCTGGCGATCTCCGCGGGCACCGCGGCGGTCCTGCTGGCGGTCCTCGCGCTGGCCGGGTGGTTCGCGGTGCGCGCCGGGCTGCGGCCGCTGCGCCGGATCGAACGGACCTCGGCGGCCATCGCGGCGGGCGACCTCGCCAGCCGCGTCCCCGAATCGGCCGGGCCGGAAACCGAGGTCGGCAGGCTTTCGCGGGCGTTGAACGCGATGCTCGACCGCAACGAGACCGCGTTCGCCGCCCGCGCCGAATCGGAGGCGCAGATGCGCCGCTTCGTCGCCGACGCCGGGCACGAGCTGCGCACCCCGCTGGCCGGGATCAAGGGTTTCAGCAAGCTGCACCGGATGGGCGCGGTGCCCGCTGGGGTGGACGCGATGGCCCGCATCGAGCGGGAATCGGACCGGCTGGAGCGGTTGGTGGACGACCTGCTGCTGCTGGCGCGGCTCGACGAGCGGCTGCCGCTGCAGCTCGCCCCGATGGACCTGCGGACCCTCGCCGCCGACGCGCTGCACGACGTGCACGCCCTCGACCCGTCCCGGCCCGCCCAGCTGACCGGTCCCGCCCAGCTCACCGGGTCGGGCCGGCTCACCGGGTCCGGGGTCGGCCCGCCCGCGGCCGCTCCCGCGCTGGCCGACGAGGAGCGGCTGCGCCAGGTGGTCACCAACCTCGTCGGCAACGCCGTTCGGCACACCCCGGAGGGCACGCCGGTGCGCATCGGCGTCGGTTCGGTCGACGGGTGCGCGGTGCTGGAGGTCGCCGACCAGGGCCCCGGGCTCGCTCCCGAGCAGGCCGAGCGGGTGTTCCAGCGGTTCTACCGCGCCGACGAATCCCGCAGCCGGGCCAGCGGCGGAGCCGGGCTGGGGCTGGCCATCGTGCGTTCGCTGGTGGCGGCGCACGGGGGGCGGGTCGAGCTGACGACCGCGCCCGGGGAAGGCACCTGCTTCCGGGTCGTGCTCGGCCGCGCCGACGCGGAGCTCGCCCGGGCGGCCGACGCGGGCTGACCTCGGCCCGCCGAGCGGGCAACCGGCGTCGAGCGGGGCGTCCCTGACCGGGGCGATTCCGCCGCCGTCGAACGGGAAGGCCTCGGGCGGGCGGCGGACCGCCGTCGAGCGGGATACCCCTGGCGGTGGTTCCGTTCCGCTGTCGAACGGGACGTTCCCGGCAAGGGACTTCGGAACGCCGCCGAACAGGACGCCCCTGGCAGGAGGTTCCGGACCGCCGAGCGGGATGCCCCCTGGCAGGTGGTGGTTCCGGACCGCACGCCCCCGGGCGGAAGTGGTTCCGAACCGCCGCTGGCCGACCTCGGGCTCGCCGAGCGGGACCGCCTGCGGCCGCCGCGGCGCGGGGTGGTCTCCGACCGGATCGGATTCCTGGGAATTCTCCGGGAGATCCACGAGCCCCGGACCGCCCCGGTGATCACGAACTGCGGGAACGGTCCGCGGTTCTCAGGAACCTCCCAGAACCGCACCGGATTCGCCGAGATCGGGCGGTCAAGCTGAACCGGTCAGCAAGTTCACGAGAGAGGAAAACCCATGCGGATCAACAACTTCCGACGCACCGCCGCCATCGCCGCGCTGGCCTTGGCGCCCGCCCTGGCCATCGGCGCCGCCGCCCACGCCGCGACCGCCACCGACGCCGCCCAGCCCACCGGGATCGAGCGCTCCGCGGTGTCCGAGCAGGCGCCGCGCGACATCATCGCCGAGCGGGGCGTCGTGCAGGAGCGCGGCGACGTGGAGACGCCCGAAGGCCGGTTCGTCGTGTTCAAGGCCAACGCCGACGGCCTCCTGTGGGTCGTCGGCGCGGACACCGAGGTGCTGAAGGACGGCCAGCCGGTCGGCGCCGACGAGCTGCGCGAAGGCGACCAGGTCACCGTCTCCGGCGTGGCGAACGGCGAGCACGCCGACGCCACCCGCGTCGAGATCGGCTGATCCGAGCCCCGGCCGCGGAGGGTTCGAGGGGGCTCTCCGCGGCCTACGGCTTGCGGGCGACCGCGGCGAAGCAGACCGCGTTCTTCGGGTTCGTGGCGGCGAATTCGTCGACGTCGGTGAGGTCGGACCGCCATTCCGAGGTGAACGCGACGCCCGGGTCCAGCAGTTCCCAGCCGGTGAAGAACCGGCGGAACTCCAGCTCGTCGCGAGCGGTGAAGCCCGGGTTCTGGGTGTCCTTGTACGAGTCGATGAAGTCGAGGGTCTGCGAGCGGACCGGTTCGGCGACGCCGTCGACGGTGGCGTGGCTGATGGCGAGCTCGCTGCCCGCGGGCAGCGCCTCCTTGTACCGCTCTAGCGCGGCCTCCGGGTGCTGCTCGCGGGGGATGAAGTGCAGCAGGGCCACGGCGAGCACCCCGACCGGCTTGTCCAGGTCGAGCAGTTCGCGGGTGGCGGCCGCGCCGAGGATCTCGTCGGGCGCCAGGAAATCTCCCCGCACGACGGCCGTTCCCGGCACGTCCTTGAGCAGTTCCTGGGTCTGCACGACCGCGACCGGTTCGTTGTCGGCGTACACGACGCGGGCGTCCGGGTTGATGCGGTGCGCGATCTCGTGCGTGTTGCCCGCGGTGGGCAGGCCGGAGCCGATGTCCAGGAACTGGTCGATGCCCGCTTCCGCCATCGTCTGCACGGCGCGGCGCAGGAAGGTGCGGTTCCAGCGGGCCACGTCGGCGATGTGCGGCAACTTCTCCTTCGCCCTGGCGAAGAACGCCCGGTCCGCCGCGAAGTTGTGCGCGCCGCCGAGGTAGGCGTCGTACACGCGGGCCGCGCTGGGCAGCTCCACGTCGACCCCGAGCGCCCGCCACCTGTCCTGATCACCAGCCATTCACCCAAAGTAGTGATCATGGTGGGTCGGCGACAAGTTCTCGCCCGCCGGAAGTTTTCATCCGATCAGGGGTTGAACTGGGTAATCCCGCCCGGCGCGTAACGAACCTCACCGGGAGCCCCGTCAGGTGAGCGACGCCCCGGTCACCGCCGAGGGGCCCGGACGGTGCACGACGCCTCAGAGCAGGTCGGTCGCGCCCAGCCGGTGCAGCAGCCGGGCCAGCTCCGCGATGTCCGCCGGATCCCAGCCGCCCAGCACCTCCCGCCACCGCCGCCGCTGCTCCGCGAGCTGCTCGGTGACCTGCGCGTTCCCGTCCTCGGTGAGCACCACCAGCTTGGCGCGCGCGTCGACCGGATCGGCGACCCGCTCGGCGAGCCCGATCCGCACCACCGCGTCGACCTGCCTGCTCACCGTCGACTTGTCCAGCGACAACGCGGCCGCGATCGCCGACATCCGCTGCGCGCCCTCCTTCGCCAGCAGCACCACCAGCGGATACGCGGTCGGGTCCAGCTTCGGGTGCACGGCGCGCGCGAGTTCGCGGGTGCGCAGCCTGCTGCGGCGCATCAGCGCGCGCACCTCCTCCTCCAGCGCAGGCAGTTCGTCCTCGGATGACACCGGGTGCTCCTCCCTTAGCGGACCGTGCTCATGATCTCATCCGCCCGTTCCCGCGGGCGCACCCGGAACCCGCCTCCCCGCGGTCGGCACCCGCCGCCGACCAGGCATCCTGGGTGGTGGAGCCGCCGCCCAGGCGGCCAGCCCCGAGAACGCCGAGGAGGCACGGCATGACCGAACCCGACCCGTTGATCGACCTGGCCCGGGACCCGAACCCGGGCGTCGGCGACCACGCCGCCCCCGAGGGCGCCGGAGTGGACCCGCTGATCGACCTCTCCCGCGACCCCAACCCCGGTGTGGCGGACCACGCCAAGCCGGACCAGGACTGAGCGGCGGCCGAGCACGGGCGTCCACCCGGACTCCCGTGCTCGGCCGGTTCACGGGCTGTAGTCGAGCACCGGGTCGTCCGGCGGGCGGCGGCGGTCCTTCGCGCCGCGGCCGGGGTGGCCCTTGAGCCGCCAGCCGATGCCGCGGGCCATCTCGCGTTCCGCGTCCCTCGCGGCGATGTCGCGGCGCTTGTCCCAGTTCTTCTTGCCGCGGGCCAGCGCCAGCTCGACCTTCACCCAGCCGTCGCTGAAGTACATCGACAGCGGGACCAGCGCGTGCCCGGTCTCCTTGGACTTGCCGGTGAGGGTGCGGATCTCCTTGGCGTGCAACAACATCTTGCGGGTGCGGCGCGGGGTGTGGTTCGTCCAGCTGCCGTGCCAGTACTCGGCGATGTGCAGGTTGCGCAGCCACACCTCACCGTCGTCGACGGTCGCGAACGCCTCGGCGAGGGAGGCGCGGCCGAGCCGGAGGCTCTTCACCTCGGTGCCGACCAGGACGAGCCCGGCCTCGTAGGTGTCGAGGATCGTGAAGTGGTGTCGTGCCCGGCGATTCGTCGCGATCACCGAGCGGTCGCCGTGCTGGACCATGCCCCCGACTCTACGACCTCGGGCCGACGCCCCGCCGCCACCGGCCGAGATCATCCGTGCGGGTGACTCCGGGGGCGAGGAGCAGCGGATCGGTGGCCGCGGCTGCTGCACTGTCCGGTGATCGAGTCCCGATTCCCGGAGGCCCTGGTGCGACTCCCCCGCTGCCGCGACATCGTCCTGCCCCTGCTGGTCCCGGCGCTGCTCGCGCTCGGCGTCCCGGCGGCTTCGGCCGCGCCACCGCGCGACGGGGCCGAGTGCGCGCGGACCCTGGACTGCTCGGCGCTGGAGCTGGACCGGCTGCCGCTGCCGGAGCGGCTGGTGTTCGTCCGCGCGGTGCAGGACGAGATCGCCGTCGAGTACGTGCCGGGGTTCCGGCACTGGCGCAACATCGAGGGGATCATCCGGTTCTTCGCGGAGAACGGCTTCGGCGCACCGGGCAGCTGGGTGTCCTACGTGGACGCGGGAATCCTGGAGGGCGTGGAGCGCGGGGCCGCGATCGCGCTGGGCCGTTCCGCGGACGACTTCGGCAACCCGGGTGCGCGGCTGTGGGCGGACTACCTGCGCCGGATGCACCGCGGCGAGCTGGACGAGCGGCAGGCGCACGACCCGGCGTGGAGCGAGGCCGAACAGGCCTCCACCGAGCACGGGGTGCGGCTCGCCGAGCGCCGCAGAGCGGTCGCGAGCCGCGTGGACCAGCGGATCTTCGAGTTCTCCGAGCTGTACCGGTGGATGTTGCGCAACCCGCCCGCCGCGCTGTTCGCGCTGAACGAGGCGATGGCCGGGACGACGGGGATTCCGTTGGCCCCGGCCGATTTCCTGCGCTGGTTCACCGACGTCACCATCCCGGAACCGGCCTACCGCGGCGCGCACGTAGCCCGCGACGTGGCGCTGCCCGACCCGGTCGCCGCCCCGGTGAGCGCCCTGCGGATCCTCCTCGCCTACGCCCCCGAGCTCCTCGGCCCGGAGGCACCGGTGGCGGGCTAGCCCTCGGCGGCGGCCAGTGCGGTGGCGAGGTCGGCGATGAGGTCGGGGACGGCTTCGAGGCCGACGGAGAGCCGGACGAGGCCGGGGGTGACGCCGGCGGCGCGCTGCCGGGCCTCGTCGAGCTGGGCGTGCGTGGTGGACGCCGGGTGGATCGCGAGGCTGCGCACGTCGCCGATGTTGGCCAGGTGGCTGAACAACCGCAGCGCGCTCACGAACCGCTTCCCGGCCGCGATCCCACCGGCGAGTTCGAACGCGAGCACCGCCCCGGCGCCGTCGGCGAGGTACCGCTTCGCCGCGCCGTGCCACGGGCTGGACGGAAGTCCGGCGTAGTGCACCCCCGTCACCCCCGGCTGGTCTTCGAGCCATCCGGCGATGGCGCGGGCGTTCGCGACGTGCCGTTCCATCCGCAGCGACAGCGTTTCCACGCCGTGCAGCAGCAGGAATCCGTTGAACGGCGACACGGCGGGCCCGAGGTCGCGGACCAGCCGGGTGCGCACCCGCATCAGGTAGCCGAGCTCGCCGAACTCGGTGCCGAACACCAGCCCGTGGTAGCTCGGGTCGGGTGCGGTCAGCTGCGGCCAGCGCTCCGGTTCGGCGAAGTGGTCGAACCGGCCGGAGTCGACGATGATCCCGCCGATGCCGGTGCCGTGCCCGGAGAGGAACTTGGTGGTGGAGTGCACCACCACGTCCGCGCCGTGGTCGAGCGGGCGGCACAGGTACGGCGTCGCCACCGTGTTGTCCACGATCAGCGGTACCCCGGCGGTGTGCGCGACGGAGGCGACGCCCTCGACGTCGAGCACGGCGCCGCTCGGGTTCGCGATCGTCTCCCCGTACAGCGCCCTGGTCTCGGGCCGCAGCGCGTCCCGCCACCGGCCGAGGTCGTCCGGGTCCTCGACGAAGTCGACGGTGATCCCCAGGTCCGCGAAGGTGTGCGCGAACAGGTTGTGCGTCCCGCCGTAGAGCGCCGAGGACGCGACCACGTGATCACCGGCGCGGGCGATCGCGAGCAGCGCCAGCGCGGACGCCGCCTGCCCGCTGGCGACCGCGACCCCGCCGACGCCGTTCTCCAGGTCGGCGATGCGCTGCTCCACGACCGAGTTCGTCGGGTTGGACAGCCTGCTGTAGGCGTGCGTGTCCAGATCTTGCAGGGCGAACGCGGCGGCGGCGTGCTCGGCGTCGTCGAAGACGAACGAGGTGGTCTGGTAGATCGGGGTGGCGCGCGCCCCGGTCGTCGGGTCCGGGCGGGCTCCGGCGTGCACTTGGCGGGTCTCGAACGCCCAGCGCGGTTCCGTCATGATCGCGCCTCCAGCACGTCGGACCACCAGCGCCGCGCGACCTCCGGGTGCGAGCGCAGCCAGCCCAGCAGCGCCTTCTCCCCGTACGCGGCCAGCAGCGGGTTGTCCGGGTCGGTGCTGACCCCGCGGGCTTCGGCGGCGAGGTCGGCGGGCAGCGCGAGGGGTTCCACCACCGCGTCCAGCCGGGGCGCGAGGAAGAACGGCACCGAGTAGCGGTCCACCCCCGGTTCGGGGCTGCGCACCCGGTGCCGGGTGGCGGTGAGGTAGCCGCCGGTGGCGACTTCGAGCAGTTCGCCGATGTTCACCACGAACGCCCCTGGCACCGGATCGGCGTCGATCCAGCCGCCGGATTCGTCCTGCACCTGCAACCCCGCGATCGAGTCCTGGTGCAGCAGCGCCAGGTAGCCGTAGTCCTTGTGCGCGCCGACTCCCTGGCCGCGGTCGGCGGCGCCCGGGTAGTGCACGAGCTTGAGGTGGGTGCTGGCGTCGGCGTCGAACCAGGCCTCGAAGTGGTCGTCGGCCTGCCCGAGCGAGGCGGCGAGCGCGCGCAGCACTTCGCGGCCCACGCGCAGCATCTCGCCCTGCCAGGCGAGGACGACCTCCCGCAGTTCGGGCAGCGCGGCGGGCCACTGGTTCGGCCCGATCAGCCGCTGCCACGGCGGGTCGTCCGGGCCGGTCGGCACCGGGTCGCGCTCGGGCCCGATGTCGAGCTGTTCGCGCCGGTCCGGGGTGCCGCCGGTGAGCTCGTGACCGGTGGCGGTGTAGCCGCGGAACTGCGGGGAGCGCACGTTCTCGATCTCCCGGCGCCGTTCGACGGGCAGCGCGAAGAACCGGCGGGTGACCTCGAAGATCCCGGTCATCAGCTCGTCGGGCACGCCGTGGCCGCCGAGGTGGAAGAACCCGACCTCGCGCGCGGCGCGGCGCAGTTCGGCCAGCAGGGAATCCCGTTCGCGGGGGTCGCGGAAGCGGGCGAGGTCGATGAGCGGGAGCGCGGTCTGCGGCATGGCGGCACCTCCGGTCCGGAGCGTAGGACGCGGAGATCCACCGGTGGTGATCTTCAACCCGATCGGGTGTCGATGAAAACGATTATCACTATCGTCTAGGCTGGGCGGGTCAGCGAGGTTCCGCAGAGGAGGACGGATGAAGGTCCGCGCATCGCTCAAGTCACTCAAGGACAAGGACGGGTCCCAGGTCGTGCGCAGGCGCGGCAAGCTCTACGTGGTCAACAAGCGCAACCCCCGCTGGAAGGGCCGCCAGGGCTGACCGGTCGCCGGGATCCGCCGAACCGGGTCCCGGCGACGTTTTCCCCGGCACGCAACGTCTTCTCCCGTCTCCCGCTTCGAGCCACCTGCAACGTGAAGATCGACACGAACGCGATGCGGCTGCGCCATGGGAGAACCGGCCCGGCTCGAAGTCGCGGCAGGAGGCGAGGCAAACCGCCATGTCCTGGGGTTTTGCGGTGATCGACGTCGAGACGACCGGCCTCCGACTCCGTTCGCGGCATCGCATCGCGGAGATCGCCGTCATCCTGCTCGATCCGTCCGGAGCCGTGCAGGAGGAGTGGTGCACGCTGATCGACCCGCAGCGCGATCCGGGCCCGCAGCACGTGCACGGCATCAGTGCGGCCGATGCCAGGAACGCGCCGGCGTTCGCGGAGATCGCGCCGGAGTTGTCCCGGCTGTTCTGCCCCGCGGCGGTACCGGTACACCGATCAGCGGCGGCCGCGAACGCGATGCCGGTACCTCCGCTGACCGTCGACCTCCGCTTGGCACCGCGAGATTCCGTCGTGTTCACCGGCGAGACGACCTCACCTCGCGCGCAGTGGATCGACCGCGCCGAACGAGCCGGACTCACCGTGCAGGAATACGTCACCGAGAAGCCCCGGCTGCTGGTGGCCGCTGACGCGGATTCGCAGTCCCGCAAAGCCGAAACGGCCCGGAAGTACGGCATCCCGATCGTCACCGAGCACGGCTTCTCGCAACTGCTGGACGGACTGGATCTCCGCTGACGCCGAAAGCCCTCCGGAACGCCCCGTTCGACCGATCGCACAGGTCGAACGGGGCGTTCGTTCGTCAGGGCCGCGCGGGGTGGATTCGGCCGGCGACCTCGCCGAAGGCGAGGCGGGCGCCGGACGCGGTGGGGGCGGTGGCGGTGAGGACGACCTCGTCGCCGTCCTCCAGGAACGTCCGCTGCTCGCCGCCGACCTGCACGGGTTCCGCGCCGCCCCAGGTGAGTTCGATGAACGCGCCCCGCTCGTGCTTGCCGGGTCCGGAGATGGTGCCGGAGGCGAACAGGTCGCCGGGTCGGCAGCTCGCGCCGTTGACGGTGAGGTGCGCGAGCATCTGCGCCGGAGACCAGTACATCTCGCGGTACGGCGGGCGGCTGACCTCCGCGCCGTTCCACCGCACGCTGAACTCGACGTCCAGGCCCCACGGATCGTCCTCCCGCAGGTACGGCAGCGGTTCCGGGTCCTGCACCGGGGTCGGCACCCGGGCGGCGCGCAGCGCGGCCAGCGGCACCACCCACGGCGAGATCGAGGTGGCGAAGCTCTTGCCGAGGAACGGGCCGAGCGGCACGTACTCCCAGGCCTGCAGGTCGCGGGCGGACCAGTCGTTGACGAGCACCGCGCCGAACACGTGCTCCTCGAAGGCGGACACCGGAACGCGTTCGCCCAATTCCGACCCGGCGCCGACGACGAACCCGAACTCGGCTTCGATGTCCAGCCGCCTGCTGGGCCCGTAGCTCGGGGCGGCCTCGTCCGGGCTCTTGCGCTGCCCGCTGGGCCGCACGATCGGCGTGCCGGAGGGCACGACGGTGCCCGCGCGGCCGTGGTAGCCGACGGGCAGGTGCTTCCAGTTCGGCAGCAGCGGTGCCGCGTCCGGCCGGAACAGCCTGCCGAGGTTGGAGGCGTGGTGCTCGGAGGCGTAGAAGTCCACGTAGTCGCCCACGTCGAATGGCAGGTGCATCGTCACCTCCGCCACCGGGTGCACGGCCGCGTCGGGCACGTCGCCGTCGACGAGCGCGGTGATCCGGGCGCGCACCTCGTCCCAGCTCCGCTTGCCGCGCGCCAGGAACGGGTTCAGCGAGGGCACCGCGAACAGCGGGTCGTCCAGCGCCACCGCCAGGTCGATCACCCGGTCGGCGAGCCGGACGCCGACGCGGGGTGTGGTGCCGGGCGTGCTGAACACGCCGTAGGGCAGGTTCTCCCGGCCGTAGCCGGAATCGGCGGGCACGTCGATGATCACGAGTCGGCTCCTGGGTGGATCGCGGGCAGGTCGGTGGCGAGGTGTCCGGGCAGCAGGCCGAGCGCGGCCAGTTCGGCGAGCGGTTCGGCGACGCTGCAGGTGCCGAAGGAGGTGAACCGGGTGCGCAGCTCCCGGGTCCGCTCCTCCCCCAGCGCGGCGACGCGGGCGGCGATGCCGGGGGCGTCCCGGTCGGCGAGCACGGCGGCGAGGTCGGCGACCGCGCCACCGCGCAGCGCGGCGTCCACGGCGAGCAGGATGTTCAGGAACCCGTGCTGCTCGAACCCGTCGCTGTTGCGCACCGCGTGGTGCAGCCCGGCGGTGGCCTTGAACAGGACGTCGAGGCGCACCACCTCGTGCACCGCGGCGGCCAGCTCGGCCTCGCCGGGGTGCAGGTCGGCGCGCACCCCGCCGGTGCGGAACTTCGCCCGGCAGCCGAGCGGCCCGAGCAGCGCCAGCACCGCGGCGCGGCGGTCGTCCCGCGGCACCTCCACGTACACCTCGGCGTCGGTGTTCTCCCGCACCCGGCGCAGCGCGTCCGGGAGGTCGGCGGGATCGAGGTCGGGGACCGGGATCTCCAGCGCCCGCAACGGGAATCCGCCCAGTTCGGCGAGCGCGGCGGGCACGGCGGCGGGCCCGGCGGGCACCGTCACCGCCAGCGGCGCGGGACCGTCCGGAGCCGCCCGGCCGGCATCGGCCCGGCCCGGAACCCCCCGGTCTGGAACGGCTCGGCTCGGCTCGACCCGGCCCGCCTCGACTTCGCGCAGTTCGGCGAGCGCGGGCGCGGCCACCACCAGCGGTCCCACCGCGGCCGAGTGCGCGGCGGTGCGGTGCGCGGCGTGCGCCCGCACGGCCTGCGGCAGCGGCAGCAGGCCGGGCGGGAACATCGCCGCGTCGTCGAGCAGCCCGGCGACCAGCGGCGGCGTCACGACCGCGGCCCCCGTCCCGCCCAGGTCCACGCGTACTCGCCGTCGTCGCAGGCCAGCCCGCCTTCGCCGAGTTCCAGCGGCCGGAAGGTGTCGACCATGACGGCGAGCTCGTCGAAGAACTCCACGCCGATGCTGCGCTCGTAGGCACCGGGCTGCGGCCCGTGCGAGTGCCCGCCGGGGTGCACCGACACCGAGCCCTGCCCGATGCCGGAGCCCTTGCGGGCCTCGTAGTTCCCGCCGCAGTAGAACATGATCTCGTCGCTGTCGACGTTCGAGTGGTAGTACGGCACCGGGATGGACAGCGGGTGGTAGTCCACCTTGCGCGGGACGAAGTTGCAGATCACGAAGTTCTCGCCCTCGAACGCCTGGTGCACCGGCGGCGGCTGGTGCACCCGCCCGGTGATCGGTTCGAAGTCGTGCACGCTGAAGGTGAACGGGTACAGGCAGCCGTCCCAGCCGACCACGTCGAACGGGTGCTGCGGGTAGACGAGCCGGGTGCCGACGATGCCGGTGGAGCCGCGGTGCTTGAGCAGCACCTCCACGTCGGTGCCCTCGCGCAGCAGCGGCTCGGCGGGCCCGTGCAGGTCCCGCTCGCAGTAGGGCGCGTTCTCCACCAGCTGCCCGAACCGGGACAGGTAGCGCTTCGGCGGGACGATGTGCCCGCCGCCCTCGATGGCGTAGGCGCGCAGCGGCTCCTCGCCGTGCGGCACCCAGCGATGCGTGGTGGCGCGCGGGATGAGCACGTAGTCGCCGGAGGTCGCCTCCAGCGCGCCGAACACGGTCTCCACGGTCGCCGCACCCGATTCGACGTAGACGATCTCGTCGCCGATCCCGTTGCGGTACAGCGGGGATTCCCGTTCGGCGACCACGTAGGAGATCCGCACGTCCGCGTTGCCGAGCACCAGCCTGCGCCCGGTGACCACGTCGACGGCGGCCGCGGCCTCCGCGGTGAACAGGTCGTGCAGCTTCAGGTGCCGCGGCGTGAGCGGGTGGTTCGGGGTGGTCGCCTGGTCCGGGAGCTCCCACACCTGCGAGTCGACGATCGCCGAGGGCAGGTTGCGGTGGTAGAGCAGCGAGGAGTCCGCGGAGAAGCCCTCCTCCCCCATCAGCTCCTCGAAGTACAGTGCGCCTTCCTCGTCGCGGTGCTGGGTGTGCCGCTTCGGCGGGACGTCACCGAGTCGCCGGTAGTGCGCCATCGTTCTCGCCTCCTGTCCGCGGTGCCGGTCGGGCACCGCCGCCTGCTGCCATCCCGTCCGCGGTGGCGAACGGGGGCGGGGTCATTGCACCGACCCGCCCCGCCGCGCGCCACCGCCGAAAGCGCGACCGGCTCATTCGGCCGCTCCCGCGGGTACCACCTTGCGCGCGGGCTCGTCCCGGGGCGCGCGCACCGCCAGCAGCATCACCGCGCACACCACCAGGCAGCCGATCGGGAAGTAGAGCCCGAGCGACACGTCGCCCTCGCCCGCGTTGATGCCGATGACGTACGGGCCGAGGAACCCGCCGAGCGCGGCGATCGAGTTGATCGCGGCGAGCCCGACCGCGGTGTGCTCGCGGGACAGCACCCGCGCCGCCATCGCCCAGTACGGGGCCATGTAGCCGAGCACCCCGACCGCCACCATCGACAGGCACACCAGCGCGGGCACCGGATCGTGCCGGAACCAGATGGTGCCCGCCAGCCCGGCCGCGGCCAGCAGCATCAGCGCCACCACGTGCCCGCGCCGCTCGCCGGTGCGGTCGGAGTTGCGGGCCACCAGGAGCATCCCGACCGCGCCGACCAGGAACGGCACCGCGCCGAGCACCCCGATGTTGGTGGCCGAGTAGGACGGGTCGAGCTGGCTGATGATCTGCGGCAGGAAGAAGGTGAAGCCGTAGAGCCCGCAGGCCGCGAACAGGTTCGCCACCGCCAGGTACAGCACCTTGCGGTCCTTGAGGATGCGCAGCTGGCCGAGGAACGTCTCGGGTTCCTCGGCCCGATACTCGCCGCGGATCTCGCGTTCCAGCCACGCGGACTCGTCCTTGCTGAGGAACCGCGCCTGGCTGGGCACGTTCGGCAGGTACAGCAGGGTGAGCACGCCGAGCAGCAGCGCCGGGGCGCCCTGCAGGATGAACACCCAGCGCCAGCCGCTGAGCCCGAACCACTGCACGTGGTCCAGGATCAGCCCGCCGGTGAGGCTGCCCAGCACCATCGCGATCGGCTGCGCCAGGGCGAGCGCGGCGATGGCTCGGCCGCGCTCCCCGGTGCGGAACCACATGGTCATGTACAGCAGCAGCCCGGGGAACAGGCCGGCTTCGGCGATGCCGAGCAGGATGCGGGCGCCGTAGAGCTGCGGCACGTTCTGCACGAACCCGGTGAGCACGGTGACCAGGCCCCAGGTGAGGGCGATGCGCGCCAGCCACAGCCGGGCCCCCACCCGCTTCATGATCATGTTGCTGGGGATCTCGAACAGCACGTACACCAGGAAGAAGATCGACGCGGCGATGCCGAAGGTCGCGGTGGTGATGGCGAGCTCGTGCTGCATCCCGAGCTGCGCGTAGCTGATGTTGGCCCGGTCCATGTAGTTGAACACGTACAGCAGGCCCACGATCGGCAGGATGCGGGACGAGACCTTCCGGACCGTCCTCCTGCCGAGTTCGCCGTCGGCGGCGTCGGACATGGCGTTTCTCCTCGACGTTGAGCAGAGTCAGGCGGCGCGGCGCGCGGCGGACAGCCCGGCGGCGCGGCCCATGGTGATGGCGTTGGCGACGGCGTTGCCGCCACCGACGTAGCGGGCGCCGAGCACCCCGGCCCCGGCCTCCCCGGCGGCGAACAGGCCCGGCACCCGGCCGCCGCGCTCGTCGAGCACGGCGGCGGTGGCGTCGATCTCCAGCCCGGCGTGGGTGCAGACCAGCTCGGCGGGCAGGGTGCGCACCGCGTAGAACGGGCCCTCGCCGATGGGGTCGGGTGCGGCGGTGGATCCCTTGGCGCGCAAGGTCTCGTGCCGGCCGAAGTCGGCGTCGGCGCCGTGCGGCAGCTGGTCGTTCCAGCGCGCCACTTCGGCGGTGAGCGCCGCGGCGGGCACCCCGATCTCGGCGGCGAGCTCGGGCAGCGTCGCGGCGCGCGCGGTGCGACCGGCCTCGGCCTCGCGCAGCACCACCGCCGCGTCCCAGTGCGCGTAGCCGGGTGGCAGCGCGCGGCGGGCCCGCTCGTCGAACACCGCCCACACCGGTCCGGGCTGGGCGTCGATGATGCCGGTGGACACCGCGTAGGAGGCGTCCTCGTCCATGAAGCGGCGGCCGCGGGCGTTGACGTGGATGCGGGACTTCGGCGGGAAGCCGGACTGCCAGTGGTGCAGCCGCTGGAAGTAGGCGGTGGGCAGCATCAGCCCCCAGCCGTCCCCGGCGAGCGCGGCGCCGACCTGCGCGCCGAACCGGAGGTGGTCGCCGCGGCTTCCCTCGGCGGCGACGACGAACAGGTCCTCGCCGGCGCGGGCCGCGGCCGGGTAGTGCCGGGCCAGCAGCTCCGGGTCGCGGGCGAAGCCGCCGCTGGCGATCACGACCGCGTCCGCGTCGACCTCGACGTCGTCGGCGACGACGCCGGACACCCGGTCGCCGGTGGTGCGCAGCCGCTGCACCCGGGTGCCGAGCACCGCTTCCACCCGGTGCGCGCGGCGGGCCTTGTCCAGCACCTGCACCAGTCCGTAGCCCTGGTCCTTCGGCACGTGCCCGCGCCACACGTCCTCCACTCCCGCCCGGCACAGGCCGGGGGTGTGCGCGTCGCCGGAGATCGCCGCGGGGACCTCCACACCGAGCCCGATCAGCCACTCCAGCGCAGCGCCCGCCCGGTCGCAGAACTCGCGGATCAGGCCGGGCCGCAGCAGCCACTGGTTGAGGTCCATGTAGTGCTGGAAGAACGCCTGCGGCGAGTCCTCGACGCCGAGCCCGCGCTGCACGGACGTCCCGGCGGCGGTGAACATGCCCGCCGAGAGCTGCGTGGAACCGCCGAGCTCCCGTTCCGATTCGAACAGCAGCACCGCGGCGCCGCGTTCGGCCGCCGACACGGCCGCGGCCAGCCCGGCCCCGCCCCCGCCGACGACGATCACGTCGTAGTGCTCGGTCATCGCAGGTCTCCCCCGGTGTCGGCGAGGATGCGGTGGTACAGCCCGTTGGACACCAGCCCGCCGTCCACGGTCACCTCGCTGCCGGTCAGGTACGCGGAGCGGTCCGAGAGCAGGAACAGCACCGATTCGGTGATCTCCTCGGGGGTCCCGGTGCGCCCGGCGGGGATGCTGGCGACCGCGGACGCCACGAACGCGTCGGCACCGTCCAGCAGCGCGGTGCCGACCAGGCCCGGGTGCACCGAGTTGACCCGGATGCCCCAGCGGGCGAAGTCCCCGGCCGCCGACTTCGACAGCCCGGTCAGGCCCCACTTGCTCGCCGAGTACGACGGGGAGAAGTAGCCGATCTGCCCGGAGATCGAGGAGATGTTCACGATCGACCCGCCGCCGGAATCGCGCATCAGCTCGGCGACGGCCTGCATCCCGTGGAACGGGCCGTGCAGGTTGACCCGCAGCACCTGCTCCCACACCTCGGCGGTGGTCTCGGTGAACCGCAGCCGCCGCGAGATGCCCGCGTTGTTCACCAGCCCGCCGAGTTCACCGCGGCCGTCGCGGATCTCGGCGACGACGCGCGCCCAGGCCGCCGGGTCGGTGACGTCGAGCTCGTGCGCGGAGGCCGAGCCGCCCGCGGCGGTGATCTCGGCGGTGACCTCGCCCGGGTCGGCCACGTCGGCGAGGCACACGTGCACGCCCCGGCGGCCCAGCGCCCGCGCGTGCGCGGCGCCCATGCCCCCGGCGGCGCCGGTGATGAGCACGACTCCGGGGTAGCGGACGCGCTCGACGGCCTCAGACATGCCGGGACCCGCCGTCGACGGCGATGCTGTGCCCGGTGATGTAGCGGGCGCTGTCGGAGAGCAGGAACAGCAGCGCGCCGAACACCTCCTCGGGGGAGCCGATCCGGTGCAGCGGCACGGTGTCCACGGCGTGCCGCAGCGCCACCGGGTCCTCCTTGACCCAGCGGGTCATGTCGGTGTCGATGTAGCCGGGTGCGATGGCGTTGACCCGGATGCCGTGGTCGCCGAACTCGACGGCGAGCGATTCGGTCAGGTGCGCGACCGCGGCCTTCGAGGTGCAGTAGGCGCCGCGCCCGCGCCGGACCCGGGTCGCCGACACCGAGGACATGTTCACGATCGCTCCGCCGGGGCCGAGGTGCCGGGCCGCGGCCTGCGCGCCGTAGAGCACGCCTTCGACGTTGACGCGCAGCACGTCGCCGAGCTGGTCGGGGCTGATCTCCGCGGCGGGGGCGAACGGGAAGATCCCGGCGTTGTTGACCCAGTGGTCGAGCCTGCCGAACTCGGCGAGGGCGGTGGCGGCGAGCCGGTCGTGCTGTTCGGCCGACGTCACGTCCACCACGGTGCTGACGACCCGCCCCGGTTCGTCCACTTCGGACTTCACCGCGTCGTTGATCTCGGCGGCGGTGGCGGACATCCGCTCGCCGTCGAGGTCGCCGCCGACGACGTGCACCCCGCGGGCGGCGAGGCCGCGCGCGAAGACCGCGCCCATGCCGCGCGCCGCGCCGGTGATCACGGCGACCTTGCCGGGCAGGTCCGGGTAGTGCGCGCCGATCGGCCGGTGCAGCGCGCCGCCCGGTCCGGTTCCGTCCGAAGTGGACATGGTGTTTCTCCTGTTTCGGCTGGGGATTCGGGGTTCAGCGCGCATCGTCGCGGCGCACCACGCGGCGGCGCACCCGCCACGCTCCGCCGTCGGCGACGAGCTCGTCGGTGAACGTGGTCATCCGCAGCAGCCGGGACTCGCCGTCGGCGGTGCGCACGATCTGCAGGTAGCCGCGCACGGTGAGCGCGCCGGGACCCGCCGGCTCGGCGACCAGGTTGGTGATGACGTGCCGGGTGCGGGCGCCCTCGTCGCGGTCGGCGGCGGCGAGGCGTTCGGCGAACTCGACGAGCGCGGCGGTGCCGGTGGCGGGTTCCGGGTAGCTGGGCGAGTGGAACTCGCCGTCGGCGGTGAACGTGGCGGCCCAGTCGGCGGCGCGGCCCTCGTCGATGTGCGCGCTCTGCGCCCCGTAGAGCTGGTGGACGTGCGCGAGCACGTCGGCGCCGATCGGCTGCACGGGTCACCTCCTCGTAGCCCGAACCATGTGCTATTATCGCACAAAGCGTGCGATTAATTGGTACTGTAAGCGGGCTCACGCAGGCCGTCAACACTGCGCAGGAGGAACGCCATGTCCGAGACCGGCGCGGTCGAGCTCGACTCCGGGATGTCGAAGACGCTGCACAACGGGTTGCGCATCCTCGAAGTCCTCACCGAACACCCGCGCGGGCTCACCCTCGGCGAGCTGGCCGAACGCGTCGGCGTGCACCGCACCGTCGCGCACCGCCTGGTGCGCACCCTCGAAGCGCACCGGCTGTGCCGCCGCGACGAGGTCAAGCGCATCTCGCTGGGGACCGGCCTGGTGCAGCTGAGCGAACCGGTCGAGCAGGACCTGCGGACGCTGGCCCGCCCGGTGCTCGACGAGCTCACCGAACGCACCCAGGCCACCGCGCACCTGGTGGTGCAGGAGGACGAGCACCGGGTGCGGATGCTGATGATCGTCGAACCCCGGCGAGCGCGGATGCACGTGTCGTTCCGGCCCGGGCAGGTCGACCCGATCGACCGCGGCTCGGCGGGCCTCGCCCTGCTGGCCGCCGCGCCCCCACGTGCGGGCGAACGGGAGGCGGTGCGGGAGACCCGCGCACGCGGATTCGCCGTGTCGCACGGGGAGATCGCGCCCTCGGTCACCGGCATCTCGGCGCTCGTGCCCGGCACCGAACGGCCGGTCAGCCTCGGGCTGTCGCTGTTCGAAGTGGACGACGTGCCGGAGCTCGGCGGCATCGTCCTCGATGCCGCGCACCGGCTCGGCACGCTGCTGCGCTGACCCCGGACGCCGGAACGCCCCGCCCGCGATTTCCGCGCGAGCGGGGCGCTCGATCCGCCGGGTCACCGGCCGCGTCGAAGCGGCGCGGCCGATCGTGCCGCCGTCCGTCAGCGGCGAAGCCGATGCGCCGCCGACCACGCAGGCGACCATCAGGTGCCCAGCGGTTCCCCCGCGCGGACGGCGACTCCACCCGCGTCGGAGATCGCTCCCGCGGCGAGGGAACCATGACCGCCCGTCGCCGAACCCGCCCGGCGGTCGTGTCGGTGCCCTGTCAGCGGCGCAGCCGCTGAGCAGCGGCCACCTCATCAACCGGCACCGCCGCGGGTTCTCAGCTGGTCCCTCGCGAGGACAGCGATTTCGCATGTGGCGGAGCCACCTGTGAAATCGATCCCGCAGCGAGGGGGCAGCTGAGGTTCCGCCACCCGACCACTACGCAACAGAAGAAGCGAGCCAAGAAGTGATCAGTGGTGCAGCACGAACTTCCCGGTGCTGGCACCGGATTCGAGCTCGCGGTGCGCCTGCGCGGCCTGCGCGGCGGGGAACTCGCCGGTGAGCTCCACGCGGATGCGGCCCGCCGCGACCTCGGCGACGGCCCGGCGCAGCGCGGGACCCACCTCCTGCGGCCGGCTCGCGCTGAGCCCGCCCAGGTTGAAGCCCAGCACTCCCTTGCCGCTGAACCACAGCTCGTTCGCGTCGAACGCGACGTCGGCGCCGCCGGAGACGTTGCCCATCGCGATCAGCCGCCCGCCCATCCGCAGCGCGTCCAGGCCGGGCCTGCGCACGGCGCCCCCGACCGGGTCGACGACCACGTCGAACTCGTCCCGCGGGGCGGTGCGCAGGAAGTCCTCCCGCACCAGCACCTCGTGGTAGCCGGAGCGGCGCGCCACCTCGATCTTCGCCGCCGACCCGACGGTGCCCACCACGCGGCCCGCGCCGAGCAGCCGGGCCACCTGGCCGAGCTGGGTGCCGACCCCGCCCGCGGCGGCGTGCACCAGCACCGACTCGCCCTCCCGCAGCCGCGCCACCGCGTCGAGCACCAGCAGCGCGGTGGTGGTGTTGGACGGGATCACGGCCGCTTCCGCGGTGCTCAGGTTCTCCGGCACCGGCACCACCAGGTTCGCGTCGGTGACGGCGACCTCGCCGTAGCCGCCGCCGTGGGTCATGGTGAGCGCCGCGACGCGCTGCCCCACCTCGACACCGGTCACGCCGGGGCCGAGCTCGCGGACCCGCCCGGCGGCTTCGATGCCGGGCACGTACGGCAGCGGCACGTCCACCAGCCCCTGCCGGAACAGCACTTCGGCGTAGTTCACGCCGGAGCACTCCACGTCCAGGGCGATCTCCCCCGGCCCGGGGCGGGGCGGTTCCACTTCGGCGTGCCGCAGCACGTCGGGGCCGCCGAACTCGGGGATGGTCACTGCTCTGGTCACTGTCGGGTTCCTTCCCGCTCGGAGTGCTCCGTCGTCGTGCGGTCCGGCGCGGCGCGCCGGTCGAGCGCGATCACCAGCAGCGCCACCGCGAACGCCAGCGCGGCGAACACCCACAGCGCGCCGCGCAGCGATTCCTCGTACGCGGGCCCGGCGAGCTCGCCGCCGGTCGCGCCCGCCACCGCGGCACCGACCGCGGCGATGCCCACGGTCTCCGCGGTCACCTTCGCCGTGTTGAACGCGCCCGCCGCGATGCCCGCGAACCGGGCCTGCACGCTGCCGACCGCGAGCCCGTCCAGCAGGCCCTGCGCGATCGCGATGCCCACGCCCATCACCAGCAGCGGGCCGACCCAGCTGCCCGTCCCGGCCAGCCACGCCGCCCCGGCGCCGACGAGCAGCAGCGCGAACACCACCTGCCGCAGCCCCGGCACCCACTTCACCAGCCAGCCGCACAGCACCGGCACCACCAGCGTCGGCCCGGTCAGCAGCACGATGCTCAGCCCGGCCTCGCGGGTGCTCATGCCCAGCACGCCCTGGAAGTAGGACGGCAGGTACACCAGCAGCGGCCCGAACACGCCGACGATCGCCGTGATCGCCCCGCACAGCGCGGCGAACCGCGGCGTCGCGAACACCTCCAGCCGCAGCACGGGATTCTCGACCCGCCGCTCCACCAGCACGAACACCGCGAACAGCAGCACGGCCACCGCGAACGCGCCCAGCACCAGGCCGTGGCCCCAGCCCAGCTCGGGCCCCTCCACCAGCGCGAAGATCAGCAGCAGCAGCGCCGTGGTGAACAGCGCGGCCCCCGCCACGTCCAGCTTCGTCGAGTCCCGCTCGCTCGTCGCGGGCAGCACCGGGAAGAACGCCAGCAGCACCAGCCCCACGATCCCGGGCACCGCGAACACCGCTCGCCAGCCCAGCTCGGACTGCAGCAGCCCCGCGATCGTCGGCCCGAACGCCAGCCCCACGCCGATCGTGGTGCCGAACAACCCGAACACCTTCGCCCGCGCCGGGCCCTGGAACACCTCGGCCAGCATCGCGCTCGCCCCGGTCGTGGTCGCCGCCGCGCCGATCCCGGCCAGCAGCCGCGCCACGTCCAGCAGCACGATGCCCGGCGCCACCGCGCTCACCACCGCGCACCCGGCGAACAGGCCGACCCCGGCCGCGAAGGTGCGGCGCCGCCCGAACTTGTCCGCCAGCGACCCGGTCACCAGCAAGAACCCGGCGAACGTGGCGCTGTAGGCGTTCACCACCCACTGCGCCCCGGCCAGCCCCGCGCCCAAGTCCCGCTGGATGTCGGTCAACGCCACCGAAGCCCCGGTCAGCGTCAGCGGCACCAGGAACACCGCCACCAGCGAGACCAGCAGCGTCGTCGTCCGGCCCGCCGTCGTCGATGCGGTCACGTCCCGATCCCTTCCACGCACTGCCATTCGTCCAGCCGGGCCCGCTCGCGCAGCACCGGATCGGTGCCCACCACCACCGGATTCCCCACCGCTTCGAGGAGTTCCAGGTCGGTGGCGTGGTCGGCGTAGGCGTGGCTGTCCTCGGCCCGGATGCCGCGGTCGGCGCAGAGCCGGCGCACCGCGACGGCCTTGCCCTCGCCGATGCGCACGTCCCGCACGTCACCGGTGTAGCGGCCGTTGAGCACGTCCGGTTCGCTGCCGAGCACGACGTGCGCGCCCACGTGCGCGGCGATCGGGTCCAGGCAGGCGCGGAACGATCCGGAGACGAGCACGATCAGCTCGCCCGCCTCGCGGTGCGCCCGCAGCCGGCTCAGCACCGGTTCGTGGAAGAGCCCGTCGCGGACCTGCTCGCCGAACCAGCGCCGACCGGCCGCGATGACCTGGTCGATGCGCTGCCCGGCGAACAGCCGGTAGTAGGCGCGGTTGGACTCGGCGCGGGACCCGCGGAGCCGGACGAGGTCGGCGAGCAGCGCCAGGGCCTGCTCGTGCTCGTCGCGGGCGAAACCCCGTTCCCGGTGGTGGTGCGCCAGGAACGACAGCATCGACTTGCAGGTCACCAGCGTCTCGTCCACGTCGAAGAACGCCGCGGTCGTGCCGGGCGGCGTGGTGGTCATGGCTGTCCTCGTTCTCCCGTCGGAGGTGGTCGGTCAGTAGCGGGTGCCCACCGGCGCGGGGACCGCGTCCAGCTCGGCGAGGTCGACGGCGGTGAGCTCGACGTCGGCGGCGCCGACGTTGTCCCGCAGGTAGGTGCTGCGCTTGGTGCCGGGGATCGGCAGCACGTGCGGGCCGCGCGAGGCGGTCCAGGCGATGGCGATCTGCGCCCCGGTGGCGCCGTGCCGGGCGGCGACCCGCTCGATCACGTCCACGATGCGGCGGTTGTGCTCCCAGGCCTCGGCGGCGAACCGCGAGTTGGTGCTGCGGAAGTCGGAGCTCTCGAAGTCGCCCGGCCCGCCGACGGCGCCGGCGAGGAATCCGCGGCCCAGCGGGGCGAACGGCACGAACGCCGCCCCGTTCGCGAAGCACCAGTCGAGCACGCCGTTCTCGACGGCGTCGGCGGTCCACAGCGACAGCTCGGACTGGATCGCGGTCACCGGGTGCTGGGCGTGCGCCGCCGCGGCCTGCTCGGTGTCCACTTCGGACAATCCGAGCCAGCGGACCTTGCCCTGCTCGACCAGTTCCGCCAGCGCGCCCCAGGTGTCGGCCAGCGGCACCTCCGGGTCGACGCGGTGCAGGTAGTACAGGTCGATGTGCTCGGTGCCCAGCCTGCGCAGGCTCGCCTCCACCGCGGCCCGGATGCGTTCCGGGGAACCGTCGCGGTGCATCGACCGGGTCGCCAGGTCGTCCACCACCAGGCCGCACTTGGTGGCCAGCACCACCTCGTCGCGGCGCCCGGCGAGCGCGCCGCCGACCAGCCGCTCGTTGTGCCCGTCGCCGTAGACGTCGGCGGTGTCCAGGAACGTGACACCGGAGTCGATCGCCTCGCGGATCACCGCCGCGGACACCGCGTCATCGCGCTTGCCCTCGTCGTAGCCCCAGCTCATGCCCATGCAGCCCAGGCCGATCGCCCCGACCTCGTGGCCGGTGGCGCCCAGTTCGCGCTGTCGCACGCGTTCTCCTCTCGTCGTTCCCCTTCACGTCCCGCCCCGCGGTCACGCGGCGGTGAGCAGCAGCGCCGCGTTGTGCCCGCCGAAGCCGAGCGAGGTGCTCAGCGCGGTGCGCAGCCGCCGCTGCCGCGGTTCCCCGGCGACGACGTCCACGCCGATCTCCGGGTCCAGCCGGGCCAGGTTCGCCGTCGGCGGCACGGTGCCGGTCTCCAGCGCCAGCACCGCGTAGGCGGCCTCGATGGCGCCCGCGGCGGCGAGCGCGTGCCCGGTGACGCCCTTCGTGGAGGTCACCGCCGCCGAGTCGCCGAGGCTGCGCAGCAGCACCGCCGCCTCGGTGACGTCGTTGAGCTTCGTGCCGGTGCCGTGCGCGTTCACGTGCTCCACCGCCGACCCGGGGACGTCCGCGTCGCGCAGCGCCTCCCGGATGCTGCGCTCCAGCCCGGCCCCGCGCGGGTGCGGCGTCGTCGGGTGGTGCGCGTCGGTGGCCGAGCCGTAGCCGCTGACCCGCGCCCGCACCCGCGCACCGCGCGCGGCCGCGGACTCCGGCCGCTCCAGCACCAGGAAACCGGCGGCCTCGGCGGCCACGAACCCGTCCCGGTCCGCGTCGAACGGGCGGCACGCCGAACCCGGATCGCCGTGGCGGGACAGCGCGCCCATCCGGTTCAGCGCCGCCATCGCCGTCGGCGACAGCGCCGACTCCGCACCGCCCGCGAGCACCAGGTCGCACTGCCCGGCCCGCAGCAGCGCCCGGCCCAGCCCCACCGCCGTCGTCCCGGATGCGCACGCGGTGGCGGTGACCAGGCTCGGGCCGCGGGCGGCGCAGTCGATGGCGACGTGCCCGGCGACCATGTTCGACATCGACGCGGGGATCGTCAGCGGCGACACCACCCGATCGCCCTCCTCGTGGTGCCGCCGGTGCTGGCGCTCCACCGTCCCGGTGCCGCCGAGCGAGTTGCCGATCACCACCGCGACCCGGTCGCCGTCCCAGCTCGCCGGGTCCAGTCCCGCGTCGGCGACGGCCTCCCGAGCCGCGACCAGCGCGAGCTGCACGAACCGGTCCACCCGCCGCGCGGTCGCCGCCCCCAGCAGCCGTTCCGCGTCGAAGTCCGGCACCCGGCAGGAGATGTCCACCTGGTCGCCGGCGAGCCGCTCGTCGGTGCGCGCCGTCGACCGGCCCGCGCAGACCCGTCGCCAGTTCTCCGCGACTCCGACGCCCGCGGGCGTGACCAGGCCGAGCCCGGTCACGGCCGCGTCGAAGGGTGCGGTCACGCGGACACGCCCTTGGCCGCCATCAGGTCCAGCAGGTCCCCGAGGGTGAACTCCGGCTTGATCTCGTCGTCCTCGAGCCGCACGCCCCACTCGCGCTGCACCTCGATCCCGAATTCGATCAGCGCCAGCGAGTCCAGGCCCAGGTCTTCGAAGGTCTGCCCGTCGCGCAACCGCTGCGACTCCACCCCGAGACTGCTGCCCGCGATGCCGCAGAGGCGTTCCTCGATCTCGTTCATGATGTCCCCTCAGTCCCCGGACGCACCGCGTCCGGCTCGTCGTTCACCGGAATGCCCGGCCATCTCAAGGCGGTGGCCCCCCAGGTGAGTCCACCGCCGAACCCGGTGAGCACCACGCGATCACCGGGAGCCAGTTCGCCGCTCGCCGCCGCGTCGGCCATCGCCAGCGGCACCGAGGCGGCGACCGTGTTGCCCACGCGGTCCAGGTTCTGCACCGCGCGCTCGGGCGCGATGCCCAGTTCCGCCGCGCAGGCCTTGAGGATCCGCGCGTTCGCCTGGTGCGCGACCAGAACGTCCACATCGGACATCTCCCAGCCCGCGTCGGCCACCACCCGGCGCGCGGAACCGCTCATCCGCCGCACCGCGCGGCTGAACACGGGCTTGCCGTCCATCTGGAAGTAGTGGTCCGCGACCGCGGCGGGCGCGCCGCGGCTGCGCTGCTGCGAACCACCCGCGGGCACCGTGATCAGCTCCGCGTCCGCGCCGTCGCTGCCGAGGTCGAACCCCAGCAGCGCTCCCGGTTCCGCCGCCTCCCCCGCGCGCAGCACCACCGCGCCCGCACCGTCCCCGAAGATCACCCGGGTGGTGCGGTCCGCCGGATCGAGGATGGTGGAGAACGCGTCCGCGCCGATCACCAGCACCGATCCGGCGATGCCCGCGCCGATCAGCCCGCGCGCCGTGGCCAGCGCGTACAGGAACCCGGTGCACACCGCGGCCACGTCGAAGGCGGGCACCTCGCCCAGCCCGAGCCGGTGCGCCACCGACGGCGCGGTTGCCGGGCACGGCCGGTCCGGAGTGCTCGTCGCGAGCACCACCGCGTCCACCGCGCCACCGCCCGCCGAGTCCAGCGCTCGGCTGCCCGCCTCCACGGCGAGGTCCCCGGTGCTCATGCCCGGCGGGACCACGCACCGCCGGTGGATGCCGGTGCGCGTGCGGATCCACTCGTCGGAGGTGTCCAGCTCGGCGGCCAGCATGTCGTTGGTGACCACCCGCGGCGGCGTCCAGCCGCCGAGGCCCGCGAGCACGGCCGCCGGGCTCATCGGACGGCTCCTTCGGCGGGCGCGCCGACCGCGTCCAGCGCTCCGCTGCGGCGCAGCGCCGACCGGACCGCGCCCGGGTCCACCGCGCCGCGCTCGATCGCCGCGACGTGCCCGTCCGGGCGCACCACCACCGCGCAGCGGTCGCGGCCCAGGAACTCGCGCAGCACCGCCCAGGACGACACGTCCTGCACCGGGGTACCCGCGGGCACCTCCGCGCGGATCGCCGCGCACCGCGCCCGCCACGCCGCGTCCCGGGTCTCGCCCGCCCACAGCAGCACGGTCAACCGATCTCCGGCCACCTCCGGCCACGGGCCCGGCGCGGAACCGGTGGTGAACACCGGGATCCGGCCGCCCGGCTCCCGCACCAGCTTCCGCAACCGCAGGTCGGAGGCCCGTTCCGGGGCGTCCGGCCGGTAGCGCACGCTGAGCTGGCTCATCATCGGCGTCACCACGTGCTGCAGCACGCCCGACTTCCGGGCCGCGCCGACCAGCGCGTCGCGCACCACCACCTTGTCCCGCCGGGAGATCAGGCCCCAGCTGGTCTGCTTCGCGGTCAGCCGCGACACCCGCTTCGCCGAGTGGCGCCGTTCCGGGTCGTACCCGTCCAGCACCTCGGGGCGCATCGTGCCGTGCTCCACCGCGGCGAGCTTCCAGGCGAGGTTCACCGCGTCCTGGATGCCGGTGTTCATGCCCTGCGATCCCGCCGCGCTGAAGATGTGCGCGGCATCGCCGACCAGGAAGCACCGCCCGGCGCGGAACCGGCCCGCGGTGCGCCTGCGGGCCCGGAACACCGTGGTCCACTTCAGCTCACCGAGGCGCGCCGGGAACGGCACCACCGCGTCCAGGTTCCGCTGGAACAGCTCGTGCGGCGGCGGCTCGTCGTCGTTCCACACCGGCACGCTGCACGCGACGCGGAAGTCGGTGCCGCGGAACGGCGCCAACCCCATCGCACCGCCGCGGTCGTAGCAGTACAGCATCTCGTTGCGCGGCAGCTCGGCGTCCAGCGGTGCGTCGCAGATCGCGAACAGCACGTCGGCCCCGGCCCCCTCGAACGGGATGTCCAGCAGCCGGCGCACCGCGCTGTGCGCGCCGTCCGCGCCGATCACCCAGCGGGCCCGCACCCGTTCCCGGGTGCCGTCGGCGTGCCGCAGCGTCGCCTCCGGCCGCTCGCCGGAGCCGTCCAGGTCGACCAGCTCGACCTCGGATTCCACCGCGGCGCCCGCGGATTCCACGCAGGCGCGCAGCACGTCCTCGGTGCGGTGCTGCGGGGTGCACAGCCCGAACGGGTAAGGCGTCTCGCGCAGCCGGGTCATGTCGATGTCGCCGAGGCGGCGGCTGCCGGAGTAGTACGAGACGCGTTCGATGTGCTCGCCGATGCCCGTCAGCTCGTCGGCGGCGCCGAGCGGCCGCAGCAGTTCCAGGCTGCGCGGCCACAGGATCACCGCCCGCGAGTGCAGCGTGCTGCGCGGCTCGCGGTCGACGATCCGCACCGGCACGTCCTGGCGGAGCAGGAACGCGGCCAGCACCATCCCGACCGGGCCCGCGCCGACGACGAGGACCGGGTCGTTCCCGGAGGAGTCAGCGGACATGGTGGTTCTCCCGTTCGTGGTCGGCCGGGGCGGGTTTGCGCACGATCGCGCAGGACCAGGTGAACCCGCCGCCCGCGCTGAGCACCGCCGCGAGCTCGCCCGCGGCGAGCGCTCCGGGGCGGGCCAGCGCGACCAGGTTGGACAGCAGGTCACCGGCGCCGAGGTGGCCGGTGTCGGCACCCAGGTCGAGTGCGGGCAGATCGGTGAAGACCGCGCGCAGCGCCGGGTGGTAGGCCTCGCCGAGGGCGCGTTCGCCGAGCCGCGGCAGCAGCACGCAGCGCAGCCGCGGATCGCCCGCGTCCACCTCGGCCGCCAGCAGCGCCGCCCGCACCACCTCCGGCACCCGGACCGCGGTGATCTCGGCGAAGCGGGTGCGGCCGTGCCTGCTCAGGTACGCCTTCTTGGTGCGGCGGACGTCGACCCGGCCCAGCGGTGCGGCGCTGAACGGGTCGGCGCCGCGGTGCATCTCCTCCGCCGCCGGTTCGGCGCGGCTGGCCAGCGCCAGCAGTTCCAGGTCGGCGCTGGAGCCGTCCGTCCCGCGCCCGACCAGCACCGCGGCCGCCCCGTCGCCGTACCAGAGCCCGTAATCCCCGCGCCAGCGGTCGAACCCGGGTTCGGCGAACCGGTCGGCGGTGGTGACCAGCGCGGTGCCCGCC
Organism: Saccharopolyspora sp. MMCC62; assembly: GCF_057736575.1. Lineage (NCBI taxonomy): Bacteria > Bacillati > Actinomycetota > Actinomycetes > Pseudonocardiales > Pseudonocardiaceae > Saccharopolyspora > Saccharopolyspora sp. MMCC62. Next base: position 263,846 of record NZ_JBYKCM010000007.1, read on the forward strand.
TCCGCCGCGCCGACCCAGCGGGTGGCGAGCTCCAGGGCCGCCGCCCCGCCGTTGCACATCTGCTGCACCCCGACCGGGTTCGCGCCGTTCGCGCCGATCCGGGCCGCGATGTAGTGCGCCGGGGACCAGAAGTCGTGGCCCTGGTGATAGGTCCAGGCGTGCGCGAGGAACCCGACGTCCGCGGCCGCGACCCCGGCCCGCGCCAGCCCGTCGCAGGCCGCGCGGACCGCCATCTCCGGTGCCGCCAGGTCGTGCGACACCGGCAGCGCGGCGTACCCGGTGGCCGCGGCCTCGGCGGGCTCCAGGCGAGCTTCGGCGACCGCTTGCGCGACGGGCACGCTCGTCGGCGGCAACCATTCGGACAATCCGCTGAGCCAGGTCCGGGCGGGGGCGCTCACGCCGCCTCCCGCACTGCCCCGCAGCGCACGTCGAACGTAGCGCGGGCGATGACCGAACCGTGCTGCACGAATCGGATGGAAATGCGGGATTCGCCGTCCGCACCGGCTACCGGCTCGGAGCACAGCAGTTCCACCGGCGCGTCCAATTCGGCGTAGGCGTCGAATTCCGCCGCCATCCCGACGATGCCGAGTTCGTGCGCCGGAATCCCGGCGAAATGCTTCGCGGCGAGCACCCCGAGTTGGCGGGCGCCTTCCATCAGCACCATTCCGGGAACGTGGTCCTGCGGGTGGTCGAACAGGCTCGGATGCGATCCGTGCACCCGCAATCGGGCCACGATCCGGTCCGCGGTGAACCGGGGCGCGAGCAGCAGCACGTTGTCCGCGTTCGACCGGCCCACCAGGTGCGGTTTCACCAGATCCGCGGCGGCGTCCGCGGTGAATTCCGCGGAGCTCGGCGGCAGTCCGCCGCGCTTGCGCTCCCGCATCGCCGCGTACACCGCGCCGCGCAGGTAGCCGACGTCCATCCGCACCTGCCCGATGGGCGCCTGGTCCAGGAACAGCGCCATGTCGTAGCGCTGCCCGCGCAGTTCCCCGCCGCGCCACCGGGCGAGCGAGGTCTCGGCGGTGGCGGTGAACTCGTGCGGTGCCGCCCCGCGGTCGCCGTGCGCGTCGTCGAGCCGCAGCGACCAGGAGCGCAGCACGAACTTGGTGTCCAGCGGCGCGCCGAAGTGCGCGTGCATGGCGTGCGTCTCGGCCTGCCTGCAGCACTCCAGCAGTAGCAGCGGGTCGACGCGTTCGTCGGTCAGGTGGTCGGTGTAGTAGTAGTGGATCATCGGCAGCTGGGCGGCCGCGGCGAAGTGCGCGCTGTCCAGCCGCACGCCGTCGGTCAGGAACAACTCCGACAGGTTCCGCCGGTGCACCAGGCTGCGCGCGACCGTGTGCTCGAAGCCGAGCTCCGGGCAGGCACCTTCGTGCACGGGAGTATTCGTCACAACGTTCCCCTCAGTTCGTCGCCGGCACCCCGGGCCGGCGGCGGTACTCCTGCATTCCGTTTCGACCGGCGGACCGGCCGGGAGAACGCACGCGTTCCGGGCGGCCGACGCCGGAATGCACGGCGTCGCCCCGCTTCGCGGTGCGTGCTGTTCTTCTTTCCCCCGCGGCCGACGCGCGTTCCCCGTCGCATCGATCGGCCGTCGTGCGCGCTCCGCGGAGCGCCATCCCCAGTTCCCCGAACGGGGTCCACCGGAGCCGCGGACGATGCGGCCTCTCGCAGTGGATGCGCACACGCTAGCGCCGATTGATCACGCTCCGCAACGTGCTGTGATCCTATTCACCGCGCCGGTGGAATTGCGTCCGTTTTTTCGGGAAAACCACTGGTCGCAGCGGCCTCGAATGGCGGGTCTCATTCATCGAAGAATTTGCCGCAGCACGCAGCGGAATCGCGAAGTACACCCGATCGAATTAATGCGGCCATCGGCATATTCCAATTCCATTGTCGACCGAACACCGTGGCACGCTGATCGGGTGAGCCCGCACGAGACGGCCCCGCCCCCGGACGTGCGAACGCCGGGGCGGTGCCCCCGGTCCTCGACCGGCCGGGCACCACCCCGGCGCTCGATCACGTCGTTCGCCGGCGCGCGCCGGCGCGACGGAGCTCAGTCCTCCTCGTCCGGATCCCGGACGTACAGCGTCCTCCCCCGCAGCACGGTGCGCAGGCAGCGCGGCAACGGCGCACCCGGGCTCAGGTCCGGCAGCGGCGGCACGCCCGCGCGCGGATCGGTCGACCAGCGCTGCACCCGCGAATCCGGTGCGGTGACGACGAGATCTCCCGTCTCCCACACCGCGTACGTCGCCGGAGCGCCCGGCACCAGCGCGCCCGTCACCCCGTCATCCACCCCGGCGGCCCGCCAGCCGCCCCGGGTGTGCGCGGTGAACGCGGCGCGCGGCGAGACGCCGAAACCGTCCGTGCGGTGGTGCACCGCGGCCCGCACCGCCGCCCACGGGTCCACCGGGGTGACCGGCGCGTCCGAGCCGAACGCGAGCACGACGCCGTTCGCGGCCAGTGCCGAGAACGGGTTCAACCGGGTGCCGCGCGGCACGCCGAGCCGGCGCGCGTACATGTCCGACGGCCCGCCCCAGGCCGCGTCGAACTGCGGCTGCACCGAGGCGACCACGCCGAACGAGCCGAGCTCCGCGGCCTGCTCGGTGGTCACCATCTCCAGGTGCTCCAGCCGGTGCCGCATGCTCGCCAGCGCGGGCACGCCGAGCACCTTCGCCGCGCGGCGGAACCCCTCGCAGGCCTCGGCGACCCCGGCGTCCCCTATCACGTGGAACCCGGCCTGCAAGCCGTTGCGGGTGCAGTCGATCAGGTGCTCGGCGACCGCTTCGGCGTCCAGGTACAGCACGCCGGAGGTCGTCGGGTCGTCCGCGTAGGGCGCGCCGAGCGCCGCCGTGCGCGAACCGACCGCGCCGTCCACGAACAGATCACCGCCGAGCCCGCGCACGCCCAGCTCCCGCGCGGTCTCCAACGCGCCCAGCTCGCCCCAGTAACCGACGACCTCCGGCACGTCCCCGCGAGCCGACAGCGCCAGCAGGTCCCGCAGGTCCTCCGCTCCGGAGATGTCCGGTCCCGCGCACTCGTGCACGGCCGCGACGCCGCAGGACGCCGCGTGCCGCAGGAACGCCAGCTGCGCCTCCCGGCGCTGCGCCAGGCCCAGCGATTCGCGGGCGGCGCTGCGCGCGTGGTGGTGCGAGACCCGGGTCAACGGGCCGTCCGGGCTCCAGCCCTCGGTGTCCCTGGCCAGCGGGGCGCGCTCGATCAGCGCGCTGGAGACCAGCGCCGAGTGCACGTCGATCCGGGACAGGTAGACGGGCGCTCCGCCGCAGGCGTTGTCGATCTCCGCGCGGGACGGCGGGCGGCGCTCCGGCCACCAGGTCTCGTCCCAGCCGTGACCCCACACCAGCGCGCCCGGGTGCTCTTCGACGTGGTCGCGCAGCGCGTGCAGGAATTCGGTCAGCGAAGCGCAACCGGTCAGGTCCAGGCCGTTGATCAGCAGACCGGACGAGGTGGCGTGCACGTGCGCGTCGACGAACGCGGGGGCGACGAACGCCCCGCCGAGCTCGACGATCTCCGCTTCGGGATGCAGTGCACGGCCGACCCTGTCGGAACCGACCCAGGCGATGGTGCCATCGATGACGGCCATCGCGGTGGCGTCGGCATCGGCGGGCGAATGGATCCGGCCGCCGAGCAGCAACGTGGTCTCGGACATGTCCTGTGTTCCCTGTCCTGGGGATCTCCCCCGGCTTCGGCTTGCTGGCGGCGCAAGGCGTGACGAGCAACTGTTCCGCCCGGCCCCCGCGTCGGCACGAGCCCCTCCGCTCCGGGTCGCACCGACCTGTCCGGTCGGCGGCGGACCGCATCGGGCGGCTCGGCCGCCCGGTCCCCATCCGCCCGCTCCGTCCGGAGCCGGGTGGATCACCTTACGCGGAGCTCCGCGACCCCGGTGGATCGAGGCCCGCGCCGAGGTGAACCTCGCCATGCGCCACCGTGGCCGGAGTCGGGAGCGCCGCTCCCGACTCCGGCCACGATCGTTCGCCGAAGCTTACCCGCAGTGCTCGCGCGATCGGCGCCACGCCGGGCGGTTCACCGCGACGAACCGCCGTCCGGACGTTCTGCCTGCGAAGACGACCCCAGTGACGGGTTCTGGCGCGGGATGTCGTCCTCACTGACCGACACCACTTCGCCGTCGATGACATCCCCCGAACCGGTGCCCGCGCCACCGCTCCCGGAGCCGGGGAAACCGGCTCCCGCGAAGCCCGCGGGGAACCCCTGGGCACCGGCGTGCGCCCAGAACCGCTGCTGCACCTGCTCGGCGTGGCGTTCGGCACGCCGCTGCAACCTGCGGCGCACCAGCGACCGGGTCATCGGCAGCAGCAGCACCAGGCCCACCACGTCGCTGACGAACCCGGGCAGCGCGATCAGCAGCCCACCGGCCACGACCAGCACGCCGTCCGCGACCTCCCGATCGGGTGCCTTGCGCTGCGTCGCGGCCTCGTTGAACGCCTGCAGGGACCGGCGTCCTTCCCGCCGCAGCAACCAGCTGCCCAGGAACGCACCACCGAACAGCAGCGCGATCGTGGGCAGCACGCCGATGGTGCTGCCGACCAGCACCAGCACGCTGATCTCCACGACACCGATGGCCAGGAGCAGCAGGAGAATGGGCACAACGACCTCCGGGACAAATCCGCCTCACCCCGTTCAACGCACGGGATGCCCGATTTTCTCCCGATCGCCCGGACCGGTTCGCACGTGGTGTTGCCCTCACCACGACCGGCCACCGACCGTGATCGCCACCCGGTGCTCATAGACTGATCGGCGATGCAGGCGCACAAGTCGAGGTTCCTCGCGCTACTGGCGGTCTGCGGCGTCCTGTCGCTCGCGATCCTGGTCAGCGATCAGTTCCCGCCGGACCGACCGCAGCAGCCCCCGCAGCTGCCCGCCGCGGTGGTGACGCTGGGTGACAGCACGCTGTCCGGAGAGGGCGGCGGCGGCTACGAGGCAGGCACCAACGGCGAGCACGGCAACTGGTGCCACCGCTCTCCGGCGGCCCCGGTGCACCAGCTGCGGCTGCCGGGCGACGTGACGCGGATCAACCTGGCGTGCTCCGGCGCGAAGGCGGCGGCGATCGGCGCCGACGGCGACGCGGAGATCTCGCAGGCCGCGCGGCTGGCGGAGCTGACCGGCCGGTTCCGGATCACGGACGTCGTGGTGCAGGTCGGCGCGAACGACGATCCCGCGTTCACCGACGTGGTCAACCGCTGCGTGGGCGCGTGGGCGACGCGGGTTCCCGGCGGGTGCGCCGAGGAGATGCGGGGCCTGTGGCCGCAGCGGGTCGAGGCGATGCGCCCGAAGGTCGTGGCCGCGCTGCGCGAGGTGCGGGCCGCGATGGAGCGCTCCGGGTACGCGCCCGACGCCTACTCGCTGGTGGTGCAGTCCTACGCGTCGCCGGTGGGGCCGGACGTGAACCCGCGGCTGAACAACCTCGCGGGCTGCCCGTTCCAGGCCGGTGACCTGGAGTGGATCCGCGACACCGGGGTCCCGCAGCTGGCCGAGGGGCTGCGCGCGGCCGCCGACGAGGTGGGGGCGCGCTTCCTGGACCTCTCCCGCGCCGGGATCGGCCACGAGGCCTGCACCGCGGACGCGCCCGACGCCCCGGCCGGGCAGGTCCCGCCGCCGCGGGACGGCCACGAGGAGTGGTTCACCCGGCTCACCGTGGACTGGGACGGCCTGCGGGACGACTACCGCGCGCCGCACGCGATGCAGGAGTCGTTCCACGCCAACGCGGCCGGGCACCGGGCGCTGGCCGGGTGCCTGAGCGACTTCCTGGCGGGCACCGCGGAGCGAGCCGCCTGCGTGGCCGACGAGTCGGGGGCCCTGCACGCCGTGCCCGCCGCGCAGCCCTGATCGGCGAACGGGCCGCGCTCAGGCCGCCGGGACCGGGAGCGGGTGCGCGCCGGGAGACCGGTGCCGGTGGAACACCCACAACCGGAGCGCGGTGAAGCGGGCGATGCCGCCCGCGACGCTCATCACCGCGACCGCGACCGCCTCGGCGACGCTGCCCGCGTCGGCGTCGACCAGCCGCAGCAGGGCCAGCGCCGCGCTGCTGGACACGCAGTAGAACAGGAACGTCGCCGCCGTCTGCAGGTGCATCCGCAGCCGCCGCTCCGGCAGCCCGGTGAACACCAGCCGCCGGTGCAGCGCGCTCGACCCCACCGTGGTCAGCAGCAGCGCCAGCACGTTCGCGAGCCCCGTCGGGAAGGTGCCGCGCAGCAGCAGGTAGAGCACCGCGTTCACCGCCGTCGTCGCCCCGCCGACCGCGGTGAACAGCACGGCCTGACCGATCGCGCCGCCGTGCGGCACCCCCGACGGACCTCGCTCCCCGAACACCGCTCACCTCCCGATCCGACCGTTGTCGACGCTAGGTGAGCAGTGCGTCCGTTCCCGTTGAGGAACCTGGGAATCCGCTGGGAACCGCCGGACGGGCCGTCGCACCCCGCTCACCCGATGGGACGATCTCGGCAGTACCGCAACCGTCGAGGGGAGTCGTCATGGCCGCAACGTCGGAGACCGGGGGCCGGGACGTCCCGGGGCTGCTGCGCTCGCTGACGCTGGAGCAGAAGGTCGCGCTGCTGGACGGTGCCGACTTCTGGCGCACCGAGGGGATCTCGGCCGCGGGCGTGCCGTCGATCATGCTCACCGACGGCCCGCACGGGCTCCGCAAGCAGCGCACCGGCGGGGACCACCTCGGCCTGACCGACAGCGTGCCCGCGACCTGCTTCCCCACCGCGGCCGGACTGGCGAGCACCTGGAACGAGCCGCTGCTGCACGAGGTCGGGGCGGCGCTGGGCGCCGAATGCCGCGCGGAGGACGTGGCGGTGCTGCTGGGCCCTGGCGTGAACATGAAGCGCAGCCCGCTGTGCGGCCGGAACTTCGAGTACTTCGCGGAGGACCCGCTGCTGGCCGGGCGGCTGGCGGCGGCGCTGGTGCGGGGCGTGCAGTCCCGCGGCGTGGGGACCTCGGTGAAGCACTTCGCGGTGAACAACCAGGAGACCGACCGGCTCACCGTCTCCGCCGAGGTGGACGAGCGGACCCTGCGCGAGATCTACCTGCCCGCGTTCGAGCACGTGGTCCGGGAGGCCCGGCCGTGGACGGTGATGTGCTCGTACAACCGGATCAACGGGGTGTACGCGGCGGAGAACCGGTGGCTGCTGACCGAGGTGCTGCGCGAGGAGTGGGGTTTCGACGGGCTGGTCGTCTCGGACTGGGGCGCGGTCGGTGACCGGGCCGCGAGCCTGCGCGCGGGCCTCGACCTGGAGATGCCGTCCTCCGGTGGTGCTGGAGGCGCGGTCGTCCTGGCGGCGCTGCGGGCCGGGGAGCTCGACGAGCGGGACGTGGACGCGGCGGCCGAGCGGGTGCTGCGGCTGGCGGAACGGGCCACCTCCGGCCTGCCCGCCGCGGACGGCTTCGACGCCGCCGAGCACAGTGCGCTGGCGGAGCGGGCCGCGGTGGAGAGCGCGGTGCTGCTCAAGAACGAGGACGAGGTCCTGCCGCTGGACCCGGCGCGGACCCGGGTGGCGGTGCTCGGCGAGCTCGCCCGCACGCCCCGCTACCAGGGCGCGGGCAGTTCGCAGGTGGTGCCGACGCGGCTGGACGACGCGCTGGGCGCGCTGCGCGGAGCCGGCTTCGCCGCGCTGGACTTCGCGCCCGGCTACGAGGTGGAGGCCGCGGCCGCGGACCCCGAGCTGATCGCCGAGGCGGTGCGGCGGGCCGCGGCCGCCGAGGTCGCGGTGCTGTTCCTGGGCCTGCCGCCGTCCGCCGAGTCCGAGGGCTACGACCGCGAGCACCTGTCGCTGCCGGAACCGCAGCTGCGGCTGCTGCGCGAGGTCGCGGCGGTGAACGAGCACGTGGTGGTGGTGCTGGCCGGCGGCTCGGTGGTCACCGTCGCCGAGTGGGAGCGGCACGCGAAGGCGGTGCTGCACGGCTGGCTGCCCGGGCAGGCGGGCGGCCGCGCGCTGGCCGCGCTGCTCACCGGTGCGGCGAACCCGTCCGGCAGGCTGGCGGAGACGATTCCGGTACGGCTCGCGCACGGCCCGGCGACCGGGTCGTTCCCCGGCGAGCACGGGTCGGTGCGCTACGGCGAGGGTCTGCTGATCGGCTACCGCTGGTACGACGCGCATGAGCTGCCGGTGAGCCACGAGTTCGGCGCGGGCCTGTCCTACACGACGTTCGAGCAGTCCGGGATGTCGGTGGAGGTGCGGGCGGACGGCCCGGACCCGCGGGTGGTGGTCTCGCTCACCGTCACCAACACCGGTTCCCGCGCGGGGCAGGAGGTCGTGCAGCTCTACGTGGCCGATCCGCGCAGCACGGTGTTCCGGCCGGAGCAGGAGCTCAAGGCGTTCACCAAGGTCGCGCTGGAACCCGGCGAGCAGACCCGGGTGGTGCTGGAGCTGGACCGGCGCGCGTTCGCGTTCTGGCACACCGCACTCGGCCGCTGGGTGGTCGAAGGCGGCGAGTTCGAGCTGCGGGCGGCGGCGTCCTCGCGGGACGTGCGGCTGGTCTCGACGGTGCGGCTGGCCGGGGAGCCGGTGGTCGACCCGCTGACCCCGCGGTCCGAGCTGGGCGCGTGGCTGGACCACCCGGTGGCGGGCGGCCTGCTGCGGGAGGCGCTGGCGGCGAGCCCGATGGCCGAGCTGGCCGCCGATCCGCAGCACGCGATGATGCTGCGCCCGTTCCCCGCGGATCGGATCACCCGCTTCCCCGGTGTCCCGCTGTCGCTGGAGCAGCTGGAGCGGTGGGCGGACGAGGCGAACTCCGCCCCGCGCTGAACCCGCCCCGCACCGAGGTGCCCGGCCCACCGGACCGTCCACCTCGGTGCGGAAGGGCGCCCGCGTCGAAGCGCCGCCGGGGCGCCCTGCACACTGGGGGTGTGGAGACGGTGAAGAACGCGCGCCCCCGGCTGGAAGCTCCGTCGATCGCGGTGTGCGCGCACGTGGGCATCGGGGCGGACGACGCGGTGGCGCGGGCGGCGCGGGATCGGCTGGGCAACGCCGTGGCGAACTACCGGCGCCGCTGGACCGCCGCGGACGGCGACCGCCCGGTGGAGAACCGCCTCCTCCCCGGCGACTCAGCCTGACCAAAACAGCCTGATCGCCCGGACCGAAGCGGCCCATCGTCCTTCCTGTCAGCGGCGAAGCCGCTGAGCAGCGACCCAGCACACAACCGGCACCGCAGCGGGTTCTCAGCGGGATTCTCGCGAGGACAGCGTTTTCTCCTGTGGCGGAGCCACCGGTGAAAACGATCCCGCAGCGAGAATCCCGCTGAGGTTCCGCCACCTCACCCCCGAGCAGCAGAAGCTCACCCCACCACCCACAACCACGCCGCGAGTGCCAGCAGGGTGATGAGGAGTACGGGGATCGTCAGCACCACCCCGGTGCGGAAGTAGCGCCCCCACCCGACGTGCAGTCCCCGCCGGTCGAGCACGTGCAGCCACAGCAGCGTGGCGAGGCTCCCGATCGGCGTGATCTTCGGCCCCAGGTCGGAGCCGATCACGTTGGCGTACACCATGGCCTCGTGCGCGAGCCCGGTCGCGCCCGCGCCCGCGATGGCCAGCGCGGCGATGAGCACGGTCGGCAGGTTGTTCATGATCGAGGCGAGCACGGCGACGACGACTCCGGTGCCGACGGCGGCGCTGAGCGTCCCGTGCGCGCCGAACCAGCCGAACAGCGCGGCGAGCTCCCGGGTCAGCCCTTGGTTGCGCAGCCCGTAGACGACCAGGTACATGCCGATGCTGAACAGCACGATCTGCCACGGCGCCTCGCGCAGCACCTTGCCGACGGGGATCCGCCGCTCGCGGGCCGCCGCGGCCCCGCGGTAGAGGAAGCGGGGCCACCGGCCCGCGACGGACAGCAGCACCACCGCGCCGCCGCCGAGCACGCCGGACAGCGGGATGCCCAGCGGTTCGGCGGTGAAGTAGCCGATCAGCAGCAGTCCCAGCACCACCCATCCGGCGCGGAAGGTGAGCCGGTCGCGGATGGCGGTGGCGGGTTCGGCGAGCGAGTCGAGCTCGTACTCGCGCGGGATGTCGCGGCGGAAGTACCACAGCAGCACCGCGAGGCTCGCCGCCACGGAGACCAGCCCGACGGGCACCATCACCACCGCGTAGCGGGCGAACCCGATGCCGAAGAAGTCGGCCGACACGATGTTGACCAGGTTGGACACCACCAGCGGCAGGCTGCCGGTGTCGGCGACGAATCCGGTGGCGAGCGCGAACCCGAGGGCGGCGGCCGGGCTGAACCGCAGCGCCAGCACGATCTGCAGGACGATGGGCGTGAGGATGAGCGCGGCGCCGTCGTTGGCGAACACCGCGGAGATCGCCGCGCCGAGCAGCACCACGAGCACGAACAGCCGCCGCCCGTGCCCGCCGCCCCAGCGCGCCACGTGCAGCGCGGCCCATTCGAAGAACCCGGACTCGTCGAGCAGCAGCGACACGAGCACGATGGCCACGAACGCGAGCGTCGCGTTCCACACCAGACCGACCACGGTGGGCACGTCGTGCAGCGCGACGACTCCGGTGAGCAGCGCGGCCGCCGCGCCGAGCAGGGCGCTCCACCCGATGCCGAGCCCGCCGGGACGCCGGATCACCAGCGCCAGGGTCAGCACGAAGATCAGCCCGGCGACCACCGTCATCATCAGTTCGACACTCCTGCGCGGGCCGCGCCCGCGCCGACCCCGATCCCGTCCGTTCGGCCGGGGTCCGGAGCGCGGTCACCGCCGCGCGCCCGTCCGCGGCGCCCGGAGCAGTACACCAGCCGGGCCTGCGCGGCCCGGCACCGGTCAGCGGTTCATGGCTGCCGCGAACAGCGGCACGACGCGGTCGAGCGCGTAGGAGGTGCCGACGACGGTGGCGCTGGCGAAGGACTGCGACATCACCTGGTCGGTGAACACCACGTCCCGCCCGGCCCGCGCCGAGGGCACCGACCGGTACAGCGGATCGTCGATGAGGTCCTGCGGGTCGTAGCCGATGGTGGTCATCACGGTCAGGTCGGCGTCGAGCAGGTCGAGCCGCTCCTGGGAGATCGGTACCGAGAACGCGCTGGTGGCGAGTTCCTGCACGCGCGGCGAGTTGCGGAAGCCGAGGGCCTGCATGAAGTCGACGCGGCTGGTGCCCGCCCGGTAGGCGCCGAAGCCGCGGACGGTGCGCGCGCCGACGACGGTGCTGGCGCCGACGAATTCGGGGTGCTCCTGCGCGGCCCTGGCGAACTTGGCGTCGAGGTCGTCGCGCAGCCGCTGCGCCTCCTGCTGCTTGCCGAGGGCGGTGCCGATCAGGTCGAGCTGCTGTTGCCAGGAGGTGGTGTACTGCTCGGCGCCTTCGGGGATGCTGACCACGGGCACGCCGAGCCCGGAGAGCTGGTCGTAGCGGTCCCGCGCACCGCTGGCCCTGGTGTCCAGGATGAGGTCGGGGGCGAGTCCGGCGAGCCGCTCCATGTTCACCTCGAGGGTGCCGAGCATCGGCGGCGGCGCGGGTTCGTAGCGGCGCTGCACCCACTCCCCCAGGCCGTCGCCGCCGACGCCGAGCCAGTCGGCGGTGCCGACGGGCTGCACGCCGAGGGCGAGCGCGACCTCCGCGTCACCCCAGCCGAGGGTGACGACCCGCTGCGGCCGCTTCGGGATGGTGACCTCGCCGAAGGCGGTGGACACGGTGACCGGGGCCCACCCGTCGTCGCCGTCGGTCCCGCCGGGTGCGGTCGGGGCGGGCGAGCAGCCCGCGACGATCAGGAGCGCGCTGAGCAGGGTGGTCACCAGTGCGGCGCCGCGGGTACGGGCAGGCATGAGCTACTCCTCTGAACTTAACTTCGCCTACCCTAACTTCCTGATCAGCGCCGCCGTAGATGAACGCGGTCACACGTCAGACCGTGGTCACCACGTTGCGCAGCGGTTCCCCCGCGGCCAGCCGCCCGATGTTGGCGATGATGTCCTGCGCCCGCCCGGCGAAGGTCTGCCGGGTGAGCCCGGAGGAGTGCGGGGTCATCAGCACGTTGCCGAGTTCGTGGAACGGCAGCGAGCTCGGGTGCCGCACCTCGCCGGGCGCCGGGTAGTCGTACCAGACGTCGATGGCGGCGCCGCCGATCACGCCGTCGCGCAGCGCCGCGTACAGCGCCCCTTCCTCGACGACGGGGCCGCGGCCGACGTTGACGAGCACCGCGTGCTCCCGCATCCGGGCGAGTTCGGCGGCACCGATCAGCCCGGTGGTGTCCGCGGTCAGCGGGACGGAGAGCACCACGACGTCGGAGGCGTCGAGCAGCGCGTCGAGCCGGTCGGTGGTGTCGGCCCAGTCCAGCCCTTCGGCGGCGGCGTCCACTTCGCCGCGGCGGGTGACGGCGATCCCGGCGGCTTCGAACGCCCGGAACCGCTGCCAGGTGAGCTGTCCGATGTGACCGAAGCCGACGAATCCGATGGTGGCGCCGGTGAGCGAGTCGAGCCACGGAGCCTGCGGGTCGTAGACGGGGGTGGCCCAGCGCCCTGCGCGCAGCGCGGCGTCCTGCACGCGCAGCTCGCGGCGGACGACGGTGGTGGCGGCGACGACGTGCTCGGCGATGGACTTCTCGTGGTGGAAGGTGTTCGCGACGATCGTCCCGGCGGGCAGCGCGCCGGTGGCGATGCCGTCGGTGCCCGCGCCCGCGGCGTGCACCAGCTTCAGCCGGGTGCCGAGCGCGGCGAGCTCGGCGGGCAGGTTGCCGGAGACGTACACGTCGGCGTCGGCGATCGCGGCGCGCACCGCGGCGTCGTCCTGCCGGTCGGGCCAGCGCGCGGTGGTGCCCGCGGGGAGTCCGGCTTCGATCTCGGCGCGCAGCGGCAGCAGGTTGGTGTCGGCGATGACGACGGTCAGGCCGGGGGTGGTCATGCGGTCTCCTCACTGGCACCGAGGACGGTGCCGCTGCTCGGGCGGCGCGGCCATCTTCGCAGTCCAGCGGGGATTTCCGGTCGGATGCGGACGAGGATCACGTGCGACGCGGTCCGCTGTGGACGGTGCAGCGGGTTGACCGGAGCGCGCACCGGCACATAGGTTACCGACGAGTAATATGACCGCGTTCCGCACACCCGGAGGAGATCACCGATGCCCTCGACGCTGGAGCTGTGGCGCAGGCTCTCGCCCCGCCCGCTCGGGACCAGGCTGTTCTCCTGGGGCGTGTGCCTGCGCGCCCCGTACTTCCGCACGGTGCGGCCGCACGTCGTCCGGCTCGAACCGGGCCGCTGCGAGGTGCGCGCGAAGAAGCGGCGCGCGGTGCACAACCACATCGGCACCTTCCACGCGATCGCCGCGTGCAACGTCGCCGAGGTCGCCGCCGGGATGCTCGCGGAGGCGAGCGTGCCCGCCACGCACCGCTGGATCCCGGTGGGGATGCAGGTGCACTACGTGGCGAAGGCCGCCACCGACGTGCTCGGCATCGCCGAGCTCGACCCCGTCCCCGAGCCCGGCGCGGAACCGGCCGACTGGGTGGTCCCGGTGCGCATCCTCGACACGACGGGCACCCCGGTCGTCACCGCGGACATCACCCTCCGCGTCTCCCCGAAGAAGAAACCCACCCCCTGACCAGCTCCTCTTCCCCCTGTCAGCGGCGAAGCCGCTGAGCAGCGACCACCAAAGACACCGGCACCGCAGCGGGTTCTCAGCGGGATTCTCGCGAGGACAGCGTTTTCTCATGTGGCGGAGCCACCTGTGAAAACGATCCCGCAGCGAGAATCCCGCTGAGGTTCCGCCATCCCACACCCAAGCAACAGGACCACAGAACGACAAAAAACTCGGCAGCTCCCCGGGCGGGGCTTCTGGGTCAGGTGGCGCCCTGATCGAGAAGGGTCCCGCGGCCGGGAAGCCGCCGAGTTCTGCACCGCCGCCTCAGCGGCGGGCGGGTGCGCGGGAGGTCAGTGCGCGACGACGGTGTTGTCCTCGGGCAGCGCCGCCGCTTCCTGCTTGGCCTCCTCGCTGGGGGTGCTGATGATCAGCGCGAGCACGCTGCTGGCCAGGTGCAGCACGGCGTAGATCCACATGACGCCCTGGATGCCGATGATGCCGATGAACGCGGTGCCGATGGCCGGGCCGACGGCCTGGCTGGCACCGGCGCCGAGGGTGTAGGTCGACATGACCTGGCCCTTGCGGCCGGGGGCGTGCTGGGTCATCAGCGGGGGCAGCGGCACGTAGCCGGCGAGGCCGATGCCGAAGATGGCCACGATGATCGCGACCGGGATGTAGCTGTGGCCGACCGCGTTCGGCACGTAGTACAGGCCCAGGCAGGACACGGCGCCGAGCACACCGCCGAACCAGACGATGGTCTTGTGCCTGCTCCAGCGGTCGCCGAGCACGCCGAACGCGACCACACCGGCCAGGTTCGAGCCCATCATGATCATCAGCAGCGTGGACCACTCTTCGGAGTTGAACCCGACCTGCTCGATCAGGTACAGCGGGGTGAAGACCCACACGCCGAACTGCGAGGTGGTGTTGATGAGCCGGGTCAGCGCGCCCAGGCCGACCTTCGGCCGCTCGAACATGATCGTCACGCAGCCGACGAGCGTCTTGACCATGCTGGTGCCCTCGGTCGCCAGCGGCACGAACCCGGAGCGCTCCTTGAGCATCGTGAACACGATGATCGAGCCCGCGGCGATCAGGGCGAGCGAGACCCACAGCGTCGGGTAGAAGCCCAGCGCGGGCTTGAGCCCGGCGACGAGGGCGGACCCGAGCACCGGGTAGCCCATGGTGAACGAGAACCAGTACCAGCCGAGCGCCTTGCTGATCTGCTTCTCCGGCGCCCCGACCATGATCCAGACGAGGAAGCCGTAGGCGAACAGCGGATAGCCGAGGCCGCGGATCCCGTAGGTCAGCAGGATCAGCACGTAGTTGCTGGTGGGGATGCCGACGGTCAGCATCAGGACGTGGCAGACGGCCCACAGCGCGGCGCCCACCATCATGACCTTGCGCGGCCCCCAGCGGTCGGACAGACCGCCTGCGAGGAAGGCGCCGACGGCCGCCGCCAGGCCGTAGACGGTGAAGACGATGCCGACGCTGGACTCGGCGAAGCCCAGGTCGACCTTGAAGAAGGTGGAGAGGTAACTGGTCTCCACCCCGTCGCCGATCATGAACAGCAACATGCCGACGTAGCCCCAGAGCAGGACTCGCGGGATGCCGATGCGATCGAAGAACGTCGTCCCGCCGCCGGACGACGCGGATGCGGGCGGTTCGTGGTCGGTAGATACCACGGTGCTGACCTCCTGGCGGGCTTCGGTGCCCGGGTAGGTGGAGCCGGATCGCGTCGCCTGAGCTCGACGATCCGAATGTTTTTCCTGGTCACCGCCTTGCGGTGGTGACTTCGGCACGTCCGGCCGGTCGCGGTGGTCGCGGCGGACAGCCGGGTGTGTGAGAACAAGATGCTAGATATCTGAGATCTTTTCAAGATCTTCACGCAAAATATGAGATAACTAGGGGGTCACGGGGTTCGCGGGATGTGGGATAACTAGGGGACCGAGGGGAGAGCGATGTCCATCCGGAAGTCCAAGGCGGAGGTCGAGCAGCGGCGCCAGGCGGTGCTCCGCCACGTCAGCAAGGGCGGCGAGGTGCGCATCGACGACCTCGCGGCCCGGCTCGGCGTCAGCCTGATGACGATGCACCGCGACCTCGACGACCTGCACGAGCGCAAGCTGCTGCACAAGCGCCGCGCCGTCGCCATGGCACTGTCCACCGTGGACATCGAGAGTTCGTTGCAGTTCCGGGAGAACATGCACCGCGAGGCCAAGACGGCCATCGGCGACGAGCTGCGCAACCACGTCTCCCCCGGCAGCACCGTGCTGCTCGACTGCGGCAGCACGCTGTTCCCGCTCGCCCGGCTGCTCGGCCAGAGCGAGCACAACCACGTGATCACGAACTCGCTGCGGGTCGCGTACCTGCTGGCCGATTCGACCGCGCAGGTGACGCTGCTCGGCGACCGGTTCTACCCGGAGTTCGAGTCCTGCGCGGGTCTCGAAGTGCTCCGCCAGCTCGACCGGTTCCACATCGATGTGGCCTTCCTCACCGCGACCTGCGTGCACGAGGGGCGGCTCTCGCACCCGGTCCGGGAGTACGCCGACAACAAGGCGGCGTTCGTCGCGGCCGCCGACCGGGCGGTGCTCGCGGTGGACAACAGCAAGTTCGGCCGCTCCGCCACCTACGCGTACGGGGACCTCACCGGCTACGACACGCTGATCACCGACGACGCGGCGCCGCCCGGCGAGACCGCGCTGGCCCAGGCCCTCGGCGTCCAGGTGCACGCCGTCGCCCAGACCTGGGAGGACGGCTGATCCCCGGTCCCCACAGGTGAACGGCCCACCTGCCCGGCGATACCGGGCGAATGGGCCACTCGCCTGGCGATCAGGCGCCGGGGACGAGTTCCGCCAGCCACTGCCAGCGGTCGCCGCCGCCGGCCGGGGTGGCGTTGAAGTACTCCCAGCCGGTGACCCCGCCGAACTCGGGATACTTCGCGCGCAGCTCGCCGAGCACGCCGCGCAGCGTCGCCGCGTCCACGTAGCCGGAGCCGCCGTTGCCCTGGTTCGTCAGCGCCGTCACCGTGATCCGCCCGGGCGGGATCACCCCGCGCTGCACGATCGCGTCGAAGTCCGCCGTGGACGAGGCATCGCCCCACCCGTTGTAGAACTGGGTGTTGAAGAAGGCGATCTCGTCGCCCACGTCGCGGTAGAGCTGGTCGTAGTCGAAGCCGGACAGGTTCCCGCCGCCGGACAGCGCGCTGGCCACCGGTCCCATCGAGATCACGAAGTCGGTGCCGAAGTCGGTGCGCAGCGCGGTGATGACGCGCTCGATCCCCGGCAGCGACATCTCCTCTTCGACGTTGAGGTCGATCCCGTCGAGCCGGTGCTCGGTGATCAGGTCCCGCAGCAGCGGGTAGTAGGTGTCGAACTCGGCGTCCAGCCGCTGGAAGCTGCCGTGCCCGGCGCCGCCGACCATGCCGAGCACCCGCACGCCCTCGCCCTGCACCGCGGCCAGATCCGTCCACATCGGATCGAACTTGGGGTCGTCCGGCGGATCGTCGTTGAGGTGCACCTCCGTCGGCGAGTTCAGGTGGATCGCGCCGACTATGAGGTCGGTGACCGGCACGTCGTGGTCGGTGAGCTCGCGGGGCGAGACGTAGCGGTCGCCGTCGTACTGGGTCTGGTAGTACATCGCGGCGTGCTCGCCACCCGCGGCGTCGGCCCGCGGCCGCACCTCCACGACCAGCGCGAGCACCACGGCCAGCAGGATCGCGGTCGCCGCGATCAGCGACGCGCGCAGGACGCCGACGCGGTGCGGCACCGGGAACTGGAGACTCATCCGGACATTCCTCGTTTCCTCGCCCGCGCACTGGCGGGGACCATTCGATCGCGCCGCACCGGGCCGGTCAACGCCACGAACGGAGCAACGCGCTCCCGTTTACCGTTCGGCGTCCCGCTCGGTGGTGAGGTCGCGGTCCCGGGTCTCCGGCGCCAGCCAGGTCGCGACCCCGCTGACCAGTGCCAGCAGCGACATGTACACCGCGACCGGGATCCACGACCCGGCGAACGCGGCGACCAGCGCGGTGCACACCAGCGGCGCGATCCCGCCGCCCAGCACCGAGGAGAACTCGCGGCCCAGCGTGACGCCCGCGTAGCGGTAGCGGCTGCCGAACAGCTCCGGGAAGTAGCTCATCTGCACCCCGACCAGGCCGTGGCAGGCCAGCACGA
Source organism: Saccharopolyspora sp. MMCC62 (assembly GCF_057736575.1). Classification (NCBI taxonomy): domain Bacteria; kingdom Bacillati; phylum Actinomycetota; class Actinomycetes; order Pseudonocardiales; family Pseudonocardiaceae; genus Saccharopolyspora; species Saccharopolyspora sp. MMCC62. Next base: position 281,540 of record NZ_JBYKCM010000007.1, read on the forward strand.
AACCGAGCACGACCACCACCACGATCGCCGCGGTGGAGCCGGTGTTCAGCGCGAGGAAGCTCGGTCCGGGCAGCAGCACCAGCGCGGCGAAGATCGCCCCGGACACCGGCCTGCGGCCGAACCGGTCGGACAGGCGGCCGAAGCCGAACGCGGCGATCCCGCCGCACAGCGCTCCGATCAGCAGCACCTTCGGCACCAGGTCGGCGTCGATCCCGACCGAGGACACCAGGTAGGAGGCCATGAACACCTGGTACGTGTAGGACTGCGTGCTCACGCCGAGGTTCATCAGGAACACCAGCAGCAGCGGGCGCCTGCCGTGCCGGAACACCTCGGCGACGGGGCGGCGCGGCTCGGCGTCGTGGGCGCGCAGCTCCTGGAACACGGGGCTCTCGGCGAGCCTGCGCCGCAGCACGAGGGCGGCGACGGTGACGAGCAGGCTGCTGGCGAACACGACCCGCCAGCCCCAGCTCAGCAGCTGGTCCGCCGGCAGCAGCTGCGCCAGCACCCACGCGACGGCACCGACGGCGGTGCCCAGCGCGGCCCCGGTCATCACCAGCGCGGCGAGCCGGCCGCGGCGGCCCGGGGCGGCGGTCTCGGTGAGCAGCGTCGCTCCCCCGGCCTGCTCGGCTCCGGCCCCGAGCCCCTGCAGGCAGCGGCACAGCACCAGCAGCACCGGCGCGAGCAGCCCCACCTGGTCGAAGGTGGGCAGCAGCCCGATGGCGAGCGTCGACCCGCCCATCAGCAGCAACGTCGCGACCAGCACCCACTTGCGGCCGAGCCGGTCGCCGAGCCGGGAGAAGATCAGGCCGCCGAGCGGGCGCGCCGCGAACCCGACCGCATAGGTGCTGAAGCTGGCCAGCAGCCCGGCGGCCGGGGAGATCCCGGGGAAGAACAGGTCGCTGAACACCAGCGCGGACGCGGTGCCGTAGATGACGAAGTCGTACTGCTCCAGGGCGGTGCCGATCAGCCCGGCCCAGGCCGCGCGGCGGACCGCGCGCTGATCGGGCCGCGGCGGGGCGGGGGCGGTGCCGGTTGCTGCGGTGCTGTCCATGCGTCCTCGGATGGATCAGGTCGCGGGTGGCGACGGGCGGGTGCGGACTGCCTGTCTCGCTGCTTCTGTTGCGTGGTGCTCGGGTGGCGGAACCTCAGCGGCTTCCTCGCTGCGAGATCGTTTTCACCGGTGGCTCCGCCACATGCGAAAACGCTGTCCTCGCGAGGAAGTCACTGGGACCCGCGGCGGTGCCGGGTGCGTGCTGGGTCGTCGGCTCAGCGGCTTCGCCGCTGACGGGAAACCGACACGACCCGCCGGGCGGGTTCAGCGACGGGCGGTCAGGAGGAGCCCGCCTCGTCGGCGGCGGCCTTCGGCCCGTGCCGGGCGAGCAGGTCCAGGAGTTCAGCGACGCGGCCGGTGAACGCGGTGTGCCCGGCGAGTTCGGCGCCGAACAGGCGATCCACGATCCGGTCCACATCGGACGAACCTCGTCGCATCCAGTCCACGATGGACTCGCGAGCGGGGTCGGACATCGCCGCCGCGTGCGGGCCGGTCTCGGCGCCCAGGCAGCGCAGGTAGGCGGCGACGGTCAGCGCCAGTTGCTGCGGCACCCGCCCGGCGCGCAGGTGCGCCAGCGCCGGGTCCGGCACGCGCTGGGCGAGCTTGACCGAACCGTCCGAACCGACCTGGCGGGTGCGGTGGCCCAGCGCCGAGTTCGCCCACCGCTCGAAGAGGCTCGCGAGGTAGTCCTCGACGTCGACGGCGGCGGGCACGGTCAGCGTCGGCAGGTAGTCCGCGCGCAGCGCCCGGTCGGCGGCGTCGGCGATGAACGGGCGGGCGATCGCCTCCGGGATCGTGTCGCACCCGTCGAGGGCACCCAGGTAGGCGATCAGCGAGTGGGTTCCGTTGAGCAGCCGCAACTTCAGCAGCTCGTAGGCCTCGACGTCGTCGGTGAACAGCGCCCCGGCGTGCTCCCAGGCCGGTCGGCCCGCGGCGAAGTCGTCCTCCAGCACCCACATGCTGAACGGTTCGGCGGGCACCGGCACCGCGTCGCGCACCCCGAGCAGCTCCCGCACCTCGGCGCGGTGCGCGTCGGTGGTGGCGGGCACGATGCGGTCCACCATGCTGTTCGGGAAGGTGACCGCGGTGTCCGTCCAGTGCTGCAACTCCTCGCGTTCGGCGGCGGGCAGTTCGGCGGTGAACTCCCGCACCAGCCGCGCCGTCTGCCGCCCGTTGCCGCCGAGGTTGTCGCAGCTGAGCACGGTGATCGGGCCGGCACCGGCGCGCATCCGGCGCTGCAGGCCGCGCACGATGCGGCCGATGGTGGTGCGCGGTGGTGCGTCGCCGCGCAGGTCGGCGCGGACCGGCTCGGCGTCGAGGTCCAGCGCGCGGGTGCTCGGGGCGTAGGTGTAGCCGTGCTCGGTGACGGTGATCGTCACGATCCGGGTGTCCGGGGCCGCGATCGCGTCCAGCACCGCCGCCGGTTCGTGGGCGGCGACGAGCGCACCGGTGTGCACGCCGGGGACGGTGGCGGTGCTGCCCGCGGGCGAGGATTCGAGGACGGCGTAGCGCTGGTCCTGCTCCCGCATCGCGGTGGCGACGGAGGTGGAATTCCCCGCCACGCCGAGGATTCCCCACGGCCCGTCGGTGTGCGCGAGCGCGCGGGCGGTGTGCACCGCCTGGTGCGCGCGGTGGAAGTTGCCCAGTCCCAAGTGGACGATGCCGGTGCGTTCCGGCGGAGCCGGGCGCAGCAGCGCGTGCGCGGGGACCGAGTCGGCGCCGAGCCGGGGCGTGGTCATCTGCTCACCAATCCGTCATCGAACCGTCGCGGCGGCGCGCGACGGGCAGGTAGGCGGGTTCGTAGGGGAATTTCGCGGCGGCGGCCTCGTCGACGGTGACGCCCAGGCCCGGTTCCTCGCCCGGGTGCAGGTGGCCGTCGGCGAAGCTCCAGGCGTGCGGGAACACCTCGTGCACCTGCTCGGGGTAGCCCATGTACTCCTGGATCGCGAAGTTCGGGGTGCTCAGCCCCACGTGCAGCGAGGCGCCCAGCGCCACCGGCGACACGTCCGACGGGCCGTGCGGGCCGAGCTTCACCTGCCAGAGCTCGGCGAGCGCCGCGATCCGCCGCAGGTGCGTGATGCCCCCGGCGTGCGTGACGCAGGTGCGCACGAAGTCGATGAGCTGCTCGGTGATCAGCGATTGGCAGTCCCAGACGGTGTTGAACACCTCGCCGATCGCCAGCGGTGCCGTGGTGTGCGCGCGGACGTGGCGCAGCACCTCCTGGTTCTCGGCGGGGGTGACGTCCTCCAGCCAGAACAGGTCCACCGGTTCCAGCGCCCGCGCCAGCCGCGCCGCCTCGCCCGGGGTGAGCCGGTGGTGCGCGTCGTGCAGCAGGTGCAGCTCCGGGCCGACGTGCTCGCGCACCGCGGACAGCACCCGCGGGGCGTGCCGCAGGTAGGCGGCGGTGTCCCACACCTCCTCGACCGGGACGGCACCGCGCCCGGCCGGTTCGTAGCCGTCGCCACCGCGGTGCACCCCGTAGACGGTGTCCAGCCCCGGCACCCCGGATTGCGCCCGCACCGCCAGGAAACCCTCCGCGCGGCGCGCGTCCACCGAGTCCAGCAGTTCCGGCACGTCCCAGCCGGTGGCGTGGGCGTAGCTCAGCACCCGGTCGCGGACGGCACCGCCCAGCAGCTGGTACACCGGCAGCCCCGCGGTCTTGCCCTTGACGTCCCACAGCGCCAGGTCCACCGCGCCGATCGCGGTCATCGTGATCGGCCCGCGCCGCCAGTAGGCGCCGCGGTACAGGTACTGCCAGGTGTCCTCGATGCGCGCCGGATCGCGGCCGATCAGCAGCGGCGCCAGGTGATCCCGCAGGTAGGCGGCGACGGCCAGCTCCCGGCCGTTGAGCGTCGCGTCGCCCCAGCCGACCACGCCGTCCGCGGTGGTGATCTTGAGAGTGGTGAAGTTGCGGCCCGGGCTGGTGAGCAGCACTTCGGCGGCGACGATGCGGTCCCGGCTCATGCGGTCTCCTCGCGGACGGGGCCCGTGGTGCCGCGCACCACGAGCTGGGTGGGCAGGCGCAGGGTGCGCGGCAGGCTCCGCTGCCCGGCTAGGGACCGGCCCAGCAGTTCCAGGCTCGCAGCGCCCGCCCGGTCGACCGGGGCCGCGATGCTGGTCAGCGCCGGGTGGGTGATCTCGGCGAGCGGGATGTCGTCGAAGCCGACCACGCTGAGCCCGTCCGGGGCGTGCACGCCCAGCGCGCGGGCGCCGGAGACGACGCCGAGCGCCACCAGGTCGTTGTGCGCGATCACCGCGGTCGCCCCGGCCGCGAGCACCCCCGCCGCCGCGGCGGTCCCGCCCGCCACCGTCTCCGCCTGGTTGCCCAGCACGTCCAGCCGCACGCCCGCCCGCTCGGCGAGCTCGGTGACCAGGCCGAGCCGGTGCGCGTTCGACCAGGACCGGGCCGAGCCCTGCACGTAGGCGAGGTGGCGGTGCCCCAGCGCGGACAGGTAGTCCACCGCCTGCCGCAGCCCGTCGGTGGCGTCGGACAGCACGCAGTCGACGCCGGTCGCGGCCCGGTTCACCAGCACCGCCGGGGTCCGCCCGCACAGCGCCAGCAGTTCCGCCGCGTCCAGCCGCGGCGAGCACACCACGATCCCGTCCGCGCGACCGCGCAGGTGGGCGAGGACGTCGCGCTCCCGGTCCGGGTCGAAGGCCGTGTCCGCGAGCAGCACCGTCTGCGACCGGTGCCAGCCCTCGGCCTGGGCCGACTTCACGAAGGCGCCGAACACCGGGTTCGCGATGTCCGGCACGACGACCGCGACCGTGCCGCCCCGGTCGGGCGCGGGCCGGCGGGAGCGGCCCGGTTCGTAGCCGACCGCCTGGGCGGCGGCGAGCACCTTGCTCAGGGTGTCCGCGCCGAGCCTGCCGGGTTCGCTGAACGCGCGGGAAGCGGTCGACAGGGCCACTTCCGCGTGCCGCGCCACGTCGGTGAGCGTCGCCGCCACGTCTCCTCCTCGGGCCGCACGTCGTCGGTGATCGGTGCGGGTGCGAGTCATCGAACGGCACGTTGCGCAAGCTTGTCAACGAGTTGCCGAAAGCTTGCCGACGGCTGCCCGGCGATCGGTGGAGCACTTCCGGTGACCGGGCGAGCGCTCTCCGTTCGCCCGGCGAATGCTCTCCGCTCCCCGGGCGAATGCCGCCCGCTTTCGAGCACTGCCCGCTCCCCGAGAGGGACGCCGCCCGATCGCCGGACGAATGCCGCCCGCTTTCCGAACGAGCACTGGCCACTCCCCGGGAGAGACGCCGCCCGATCGCCGTGCGAACGCCGCCCGCTTTCCGGAGGCACGCCCGATCGCCGGACGAACACCGCCCGATGACCGGCCAGGCGCTCCGGGCGACCGGCTGAAGGCCGCCGGTCCGCCCGCAGAGCGCCGCCCGGTGATCGGCCGAACGCGGCCCGGCGACCGACCAGGGACTCCTCGGTGACCGGCCGAACGCACGCAGTAGTCCTATGTGGACCCGTACGGCCGCACCGGGAGACCGCGCCCCGCACCGCGAACCACGAACAGCGCCCCCGACTCCGGGTACGCCCGCACGTCCACCTCCTGCCGGGACGTCGTGACGTACAGGTCCGCGAGGTCCGGGCCACCGAAGGTGCAGGCCGTGACCCGCGGGACCGGCAGCTCCACCACCGCCAGCAGCGCCCCGTCCGGCGAGTACCGGTGCACCGCTCCCCCACCCCACAGTGCCACCCACGGGCAGCCCGCCGCGTCCACGGTCAGCCCGTCCGGCGCGCCGAGCTCCGGGGAGATCCGCACCAGCTCGCGACGGCCGGTGAGCTCGCCGCCCCGGTAGTCGAAGACGTCCACCCGCTGCGTCGGCGTGTCGACGTAGTAGGCGGTGCCGCCGTCCGGGCTCCACGCCAGGCCGTTCGAGATCGTCACGCCGTCCAGCACCGGCTCGACGTTCCCGGCACCGTCCAGCCGGTGCAGCCGACCCGCGCCCGGCGTCGCGCCGTAGGCCATCGAGCCGCAGTAGAAGCGGCCGTCCGGGTCGCACCCGCCCTCGTTCATCCGCACGCCCGGGTCCGTCCACAGCGGACTCAACGGCCGGACGTCGGCGAGCTCGTCGTCGGCGAACGCGAACCCGCGCTCCAGCGCCAGCACCGCACCACCGCCCGCCTTCGGCCGCAACGCCGCCGCGACCGAACCCACGTGCGACCGCCGCACCGCGCCGTCCGGCAGCAGGGTGAGCACGTCACCGGCGAGCATGTCCACCCACCGCAGCCCCGGCCAGCTGTCGTGCCACACCGGCCCTTCCCCGTGCTCCGCGCACGCACCGGTCACCTGCTCGACCCGGAACCGCTCGACCCCGCCCATCACACCTCCGCTCCGGGCGAACGGAACGACCGTTCGCCGAACGAGCTCGGACCAACAGTCCGCGCACCCGGATGCCACCCGCCCCCCGAACCCGAGCGAACGACCGTTCGCCAAACGAGCTCCGACGGGCACACCCCACGCACCGACCACCACCACGACCCCGCCCACCCCCGGAGTGAACGGACCGTTCGCCCAACGAAGACCGGACCAACGACCCGTTCACCCGCCCCCCGCACCCCTCGAACTGGAGTGAACGGACCGTTCGCCCAAGTAGATGGGACGAACGGTCCGTTCACTCCACCCAGCGGGGAGACGATCTCGGTCGGGTTCTGAGTGAACGGACCGTTCGACCAACTAGATCGGACGAACGGTCCGTTCACTCCCCGCCGTTGGGGTGAGGAGGATCTTGCCCACCTGCGGGCCGGAGTCGGTGAGGGTCTCCAGGGCCTCGTCGGCATCGGCCAGGTCGAACTCGTGGGTGATGATCCGGCCCGGGTCGAGGACTCCGGCCGTGAACAGCCGCACCACGTGCGTCCAGGCCCGGGACGGCGCGCCGAACACGGTGTGCAGGGTGAGCTGCGCGGACACCAGCCGCGCGGTCACCAGCGAGTCCGATTCGGGCGGCAGCCCGGTGAGCGCGACCCGCCCGCCGCGCCGGGCCAGCCGGGTCGCCAGGTGCGCGGCGCCGGGCGTCCCGGCGGTCTCCAGCACCGCGTCGAACCGGCCGCAGCGGCGCACCGCTTCGAGCGGGGTGAGCACCGCGGTGGCGCCGCACGACTCCGCGAGCTCCTCCCGCCCGGTGCGCGGTTCGACGACGACGAGCTCCGCGGGCCCGGCGGCGGCGAGCAGCTGCGCCCCGAGCAGCCCGAGGCTGCCACCACCGACCACCGCGACCCGTTCACCGGCGACCCCGCCGAGCCGCAGGCACGCCTCACCCACGCAGGCCGCGGGTTCGAGCACGGCCGCGGCCCGCAGGTCGGCTTCGGGCGGCAGCACGTGCAGCAGCCGCGCGGGCAGCACCAGGTGGTCGCACCAGGCGCCGGGCGAGGTGAACCCGGTTTCGGCGTACCCGGTGCTGCACAGGTTGTTCTCGCCGCGACGGCACGCGTCGCAGGACTGGCAGCCGCGGAACCCTTCGCCGACGACGGGGTGCCCGAGGTACTCGGCGGGGACGTCGGGTCCGACGGCGAGCACGGTGCCGGACCACTCGTGGCCGGGCACCACCGGGTAGCGGACGAACCCGTCGGGCCGCCCACCGGTGAACAGTTCCCGGTCGGACCCGCAGATGCCGCTCCAGGCGATGCGGACCAGCGCCTCGCCCGGCCCGGGTTCGACGGGGTCGGCGGGGGCGACGCGGAGTGCACCGGGCCGGTCGATGATGACGGCGCGCGCGGTCACCGGCCGCTCCCGGTGCCGCGGAACTGCCAGTCCTGCGCGTAGAGGTCGAAGTGGGCGCTCTCCGGCGGGTGTTCGCGCACGAAGTCCACGTCGAGCTCCACGCCGAGCCCGGGTGCGGTGGGCAGCGCGAAGTGGCCGTCGACGACGTCGGGCAGCCCGGGCGCGGCCTGCTGCACGTGCCGGTCGGCGAAGTCGTTGAAGTGCTCCTGGATCTTGAAGTTGGTGGTGGCCGCGGCGAGGTGCAGGTTCGCGGCGGTGAGCACGGGCCCGCCGACGTTGTGCGGCGCGACGAGCACGTAGTGCGTTTCGGCGGTGGCGGCGAGCTTGCGGGTCTCCTGGATGCCGCCGAGGTGCCCGATGTCGGGCTGGATGATGTCGGCGGCGCGCCGCTCGAACAGTTCGCGGTACTCGATGCGGTCGTGCACGCGTTCCCCGGTGGCGACCGGCACGTCCACCTTCTCGGCCACTGTGGACAGTGCAGCGAAGTTCTCCGGTGGCACGGGTTCTTCGATCCAGCTGGGCTGGTAAGGCGCGAGCTCCCCCGCGATGCGGACGGCTTCGGCGGGGGTGAACCGGCCGTGCATCTCGACGAGCAGTTCCACGTCGGGACCGACGGCGTCGCGGACGGCTTCGACGAGGGACACCGACCGGCGGCGCTCGTCGGCCTCCAGCTCCCATCGGCCAGGTCCGAACGGGTCGAACTTGAGCGCGCGGTAGCCGCGGTCGACGACTTCCCTTGCCGCGGCGTGGAATTCCGCCGGTTCCCGCTCCACCGTGTACCAGCCGTTGGCGTAGGCCTTGATGCGGTCCCGGACCTTGCCGCCGAGCAGCCGCCACACGGGCTGGCCGAGGGCCTTGCCGATGATGTCCCAGCAGGCCATCTCGACGCAGGCGATCCCGGACATGGCGATCTCCCCGGCCCGCCCGTAGTCGCCGTGCTTCATCCGCCACACCAGGGATTCCAGGTCGAACGGGTCGGTGCCGACGAGGTGGCGCGGTTCGGCTTCGCGCAGGTACCCGAGCAGCGCCTGGGTGTGCCCGAGCATCCGGGTCTCGCCGACGCCGACGAGCCCGTCGTCGGTGTGCACCCGCACGTAGGTGAGGTCGCGCCACGGGGTGCCGAGCACGAAGGTGTCCAGGTGGCTGATCTTCATCCGTCGTCCGCTCCGATCCGTTCTCGGCCAGGGAGGAACCCGCTCATTCCGCGGGTGGTTCGTGGCGCAGCGGCCGGATCCACTGCCACAGCAGGAAGAACGCGCCGACGAGCAGCATCGACGACCCGGTCCACAGGTTGATGTTGATGCCCTGCGCCTTGGCGATCGCGTCCGCGCCGGCGAACAGCCCGGCGCCGCCGATCAGCAGCCCGTAGAACACGAACAGCCCGCCGATCACGCTGCGCACGTCGAACAGCCGGGCCGCGGTGCCGGAGCCGCGTTCCAGCTCCGCCACGTCGGCGGCGTGCTCGTCGGGCGTGCCGTGCGGTTCCGGTTCGGTCATGGCGGCCTCCTTTCCGTTGCACATCAAGGGAGAACTCAGAACGAGAAGGGGAGGTAGCAGAGCGCGGCGAGCACGATCGCGCCCCAGCCGAGCAGCGCGGGCCTGCGGTACCAGGCGGAGTCCCCGGGCAGCACCTCGCCGGTGTCGCGGGCCGCGGCGCGGGAGTAGACGAGGCCGCGCAGCTCGTGGTCCGGTTTCGGCGCGGTGGCCAGCGCCACGGGCACGCTGACCGCGACGTCCACCGTGAACGCGATCATCGAGGAGATCATGTTGGCGCCCTGGTCGGTGCTGATCGGCACCATCCCGGTCTTGTAGGCGACGTAGAAGCTGATCGGCGCCACCGTTCCCGCCAGCAGCCCCCAGAAACCGGCCTTCGCGGTCATCCGCTTCCAGAACAGCGCGAGGATGAAGGTGGCGAACAGCGGCACGTTGAAGAAGCTGAACAGCGTTTGCAGGTAGTTCATGATGTTGCTGAACGAGGCCGCGATGAACGCGGTGCCCATCCCGGCCAGCACCCCGACCGCGGTGACCACCCGACCCACCCGCAGGTAGTGCCCGTCGGGCATCCCCGGTTTCAGGTAGGGCCGCCAGATGTCGGTGGTGAACACGGTGTTGAAGCTGGAGACGTTCGCGGCCATGCCCGCCATGAACGAGGCCATCAGCCCGGTGACGGCGAGCCCGAGCACCCCGTTCGGCAGCAGGTCCCGCATCAGCAGCGGGATCGCGTCGTTGTAGTCGTAGGCGCCCTGCCCGATCTGCGGGTACACCAGCAGCGCGATGATGCCGGGCAGCACCACGATCAGCGGGATGAACATCTTCGGGAACGCGGCGATCAGCGGGGTGCGCCGGGCCGCGGAGAGGTTCCGCGCGGACAGCGAACGCTGCACCTCGGCGAAGTTCGTCGTCCAGTACCCGAAGGACACCGCGAAGCCGAGGCCGAGCGTGATGGTGAGCCAGTTCGCGCCGAGCGGGTTCTCCTGTCCGAAGCCGGTTCCGCCCCATGCGGTGAGGAATTCCGGCCCCGGCCCGGCGAAGACCTGGTCGATGAACCCGTCGATGCCGCCGACGCGGGCGAGCCCGAGCACGGTCAGCGGCACCAGCGCGGCGACGATCACGAAGAACTGCAGCACCTCGTTGTAGATCGCCGAGGACAGCCCGCCGATGATGATGTAGGCGAGCACGAACACCCCGGCGACCCCGATGGACACCGGCAGCGGCCAGCCCAGCAGCGCGCGCAGCACGATGGCCAGCGCGAACAGGTTCACGCCCGCGATCAGCACCGACGCGACGGCGAACAGCGCGGCGCTGAGCAGGTGCGAGGAGCTGCTGAACCGCAGCAGCAGGAACTCGGGGACGCTGCGCACCTTCGAGTTGTAGTAGAACGGCATCATCACCAGGCCGAGGAACACCATCGCCGGGATCGCGCCGATCAGGTACCAGTGGATGGTGTAAGCGCCGTACTGCGCGCCGTTGGCGGCCATGCCGAGGATCTCGGTGGCGCCGAGGTTCGCGGACACGAACGCCAGCCCGGTCACCCAGGCCGGCAGCGACCGGCCGGAGAGGAAGAAGTCCAGGCTGTTGCGGACGCTGCGCCGCGCGGCGAGCGCGATGCCGAGCACCACCGCGAAGTAGACGATCAGGATGAGGTTGTCCATCCAGTTCATGGACAGCCGCAGGCCATCGGCGCTGATCATGGTCCTCGTCCCCTCGTCTTCGTCGTCGAAGTCGATCCGGTGGCCGGGCAGGTCACCGCATGGGGCCGGTGCTCTCGCGCACGACGAGTTCGGCGCGCACGATCGCCCGGTCCGGTACGTCCTCCCCTTCGACGAGCCGCAGCAGCTGGTCGAAGGTCTTGCGCCCCAGCGCGAGGAAGTCCTGGCGCACGGTGGTCAGCGGTGGTGAGTAGTAGGCGGCTTCGGGCACGTCGTCGAAGCCGACGACCCGCACGTCGCCGGGCACGGACCGGCCGCCTTCGGACAGCGCGCGCAGCAGGCCGAGCGCCATCTGGTCGTTGGCGGCGAACACGGCCGAGGCCGTCGGGTGCCGCAGCAGTTCCAGCCCGGCCTCGTAACCGGACCGCGGGCTCCAGTCGCCGCGCAGCACCGGTGGTGCGGTGCCGCCGTGCGCGGCGAGCGCGTCCCGCCAGGCCTGCTCGCGGGCTTCGGTCTCGAACCAGCCGCACGGTCCGGAGATGTGCCAGATCTCGTCGTGACCGAGGGAGATCAGGTGTTCGGTGGCGCGGCGGCCGCCGTCGCGCTGGTCCACGGCCACCACCGGGACGGGCGCCTGCTCGGTGTCGGCGACGGCGACGACCGGCACACCCGCGGGCAGTTCGTCCAGGGACCGCCCGGTTTCGGCGTGCGGCGCGATGACGACGATCCCGGCGACGCCCTGCCCGCGCAGCGCATCGACGGCTTCGCCGACGCGGGCGCGGCCGGGTTCGCGGACGCTGGCCACCGACACGCCGAACCCGGATTCGCGAGCCGCGTTCTCGATGCCGAACAGGGTGCTGGCGGGCCCGTGCAGCACCGAGTCGAGCGCCACCACGCCCAGCACCCGGGACCGCCCGGTGGCCAGTCCCCTGGCGTGCGGGTTGGGCCGGTAGCCGAGCCGCTCCACCGCGTCGAGCACCCGCCGCCGCGTCTCGGCCCGCACCGGTCCGGTGCCGTTGACGACGCGGGAGACGGTCATCTTCGAGACCTCGGCGAGCCGGGCCACGTCGCTCAGCGAGGCCCGCTGGCCGGGTCCGCTGACCGCTGGACCACCGGTTTCCTCGCTCATCGCCCGCATCCGCTCCGTCGCCCGCCGTGATCGAGCCGCCAGTGTTAGCGCTAACACCGGGCCGGTAAAGCCCTCCGCGCGGAATTGCTCCGCCCGCCGCGACGGCGTTGCGATGGATGGCGGCCGCCGCGGGGCCGTCCGGGTCCGCGTCGCGGCGGCCGCGTTCCCGGAGTCGCGAGGACCACTTCGCCTTCCCTTTTTGTCCTAGGACATTTATGGTCTGCGACATGCCAGCAGGACTCGTGCGCGGCACCACCGCCGCCGAGATCGCCGACTCGGTCCGCGGGCTGATCGCCACCGGGGATCTGGTCCCGGGCAGCGCGCTGCCGCCGATCCGGGGGCTCGCCGCCGACCTGGGCGTCAACCGCAACACCGCCGCGGCGGCCTACGCGCAGCTCGCCGCCGCCGGGATCGTGGAGACCCGGCGGCGCGGCGGCACGGTCGTGCGCGGCCTGCCCGCGGTGGACGGCGAAGGCCGCGGTGTCGCGGGAGAACTGGTGAACCTCGCCGACGGCAACCCGGACCCCGCGCTGCTGCCCGACCTGCGCGCCGCCTTCGGGGACGGCCGCCCGCCGGTGCTCTACGGGAACGCGCCGGTCGACGATTCCCTCGCGGCGTGGGCGGAATCGGAGCTCGCCCCGGACGTCGGGGACGTCCCGCACGACCTGGTGCTCGCGCACGGCGCGGTGGACGCGGTGGAGCGGCTGCTCGGGGCGCACCTCGCCCGCGGGGACGCGGTCGCGGTGGAGGACCCGTGCTTCCTCGCCGGCGTCGGCACCATGCGGCTCAACGGGTTCCGCAGCGCGCCGGTGCCGGTGGACGCGGACGGCATGACCCCCGACGGCCTGGCCCGCGCGCTGGACGCGGGCGCGCGGGCGGTGGTGTGCACGCCCCGCGCGCACAACCCGACCGGCGCCGGGACCACCGCCGGCCGGGCCGCGGAACTGCGCGCGATGCTGGCCCGGCGGCCGGAGGTGCTGGTCGTCGAGGACGACCACTTCTCCGCGATCTCCTCCCGGGCCTACCACCGCATCACGCCTGCGGACGCGCCGCGCTGGGCCCTGGTGCGGTCGGTGTCGAAGTTCCTCGGCCCGGACCTGCGGCTCGCGTTCGTGCTGTGCGACCCGGGCAGCGCCGCGCAGCTGAGCACCCGGCTGAGCTCCTCGGCCGGGTGGGTGAGCCACGTGCTGCAGCACCTGGTGTCGGCGCTGCTGCACGACCCGGGCACCGCGCGGTTGCTGCGCCGCGCCCGCGACCGGTACGCGCAGCGGCTGGACTCGCTGACCGGCGCGCTCGCCGAGCAGGGCGTGGCGCTGCCCGTCGGGGACGGGCTCAACGCGTGGATTCCGGTGGGGCGACGGGAAGAACGGCTCGTGCGGGAGCTCGCCGCGCGCGGCTGGGCGGTGCGCGGCGGCGCCGGGTTCGCGGTCGCCGGCCGCGGTGCGGGGGCGCTGCGCGTCACCTCCTCGACGATCACCCCGCGGCGGGCGGCGGCGTTCGCCGCCGACCTCGGCGCGCTGCTGCGCACGACGAAGGGAAGCTGATGCCCGACAAGCACGATCCGGCCACCGTCTCCGACGCGACGTGGGCGGTGCACGGCGGCAACGCCACCGACGCCTCGGGGGCGCTGCGCACCCCGCTGGTGCTGGCGAATTCCTACCTGCTGCCGGAGGACCCGTCGCAGCTGTCCTGGTCGGACCCGGACGTCCGCATCTACGCTCGCAACGGCAACGTCAACCAGCACGCGCTGGAGGCGAAGCTCGCCGCGCTGGACGGTGGCGAGTCGGCGCTGGTGTTCGCCAGCGGGGTCGCCGCGCTGCACGCCGTGTTCTTCACGCACCTGCGCGCGGGCGACCACGTGGTCGTCTCGGCGGTCACCTACGAGGCGGTGTGGCGGTTGTTCGCGGAGCTGCTGCCGCGCCGCTACGGCATCGAGGCCACGTTCGTCGACAGCACCGACCTGGACGCGGTGCGCGCGGCGGTGCGCCCCACGACGCGGCTGGTGCACGTGGAGACCATCGCCAACCCGACGACCGCGGTCACCGACATCGCCGCGGTCGCCGAGATCGCGCACGCGTCGGGGGCGCTGCTGAGCGTGGACGGCACGTTCACCCCGCCGCCGCTGTACCGGCCGCTCGAAGACGGGGCCGACCTGGTGGTGCACTCGCTGACGAAGTTCATCAACGGGCACGGCGACGCCATGGGCGGCGCGGTCATCGGCTCCCGCGCGCTCGTCGCGCAGATCCGGGCGGACGCGGGCGTCGACGTCGGCGGCGTGCTCGCCCCGTTCAACGCCTGGCTGATCATGCGGGGTTCGGTGACGTTGCCGCTGCGGCTTCGCCAGCACCTGGCGAACGCGCAGCGCATCGCCGAATTCCTCGACGCCGAGCCGCGGATCGCGTTCGTCGCCTACCCCGGGCTGCCCGGGCACCCGCAGCACGAGCTCGCGACCCGGCAGTTCGGGGGCCGGGGCGCCGGGGCGGTGCTGGCGTTCGCGCTGGACGGGGACCCGGCGGTGCAGAACCGGTTCGTCGGGGCGCTGCGGGTGATCACCTCGGCGGTGTCGCTGGGGCACGACGAGACGCTGATCGTGCACGTCGCGGCCGGGGCGCGCGGCGGCGACGAGCACTACCCCGAGCAGTTCCGGCGCTACGGCCACCTGCGGCTCGCGGTCGGCTTGGAAGACGCCGACGACCTCATCGCCGACCTGCGCGGCGCGCTCGACGCCGCGCTGCCGGCCTGACCTCCGAAGAGGACGCATGTTCACCGGACTCAGCGCGTTCCCGCTGACCCCCGTCACCGACCGGGGCGTCGACGAGGCCGCGTTCGCGGGGCTCGTCGAACGGCTCGCCACCGCCCCGGTCGACTCGATCACCGCGCTCGGCTCCACCGGCAGCTACCCGTACCTGGACCGGGCGGAGCGCGCCCGGGTCGCGCGGTTGACCGTGCAGCACGCCGGGGACGTCCCGGTGCTCGTCGGCATCGGCGCGCTGCGCACCCGCGAGGTGCTGGCGCTGGCCGAGGACGCGCAGCGGGCCGGGGCGGCGGGCGTGCTGCTCGCCCCGGTGTCGTACCAGGCGCTGACGGACGAAGAGGTGTTCGGGCTCTACGCGGACGTCACCGCGGCGCTGTCGGTCCCGCTGGTGGTCTACGACAACCCGGGAACCACGCACGTCACGTTCACCGACGAGCTGCACGCGCGGATCGCGGCGCTGCCGCACGTCGCCTCGGTCAAGATCCCCGGGGTACCGGAGCCGGTGGACCGGGTGTCCCGGTTGCGCGGCCTGCTGCCGGAGCCGGTGACGCTCGGCGTCGCCGGTGATCCGCTGGCCGCCGCGGGGATCCTCGCCGGGTGCCGGGCGTGGTACTCGGTGCTGGCCGGGACGGTGCCGGAGGTCGCGGCGGCGATCGCGCGTCCCGCGTTCGCCGGGGATTCCGCTGCGGCGACGGCGGAATCGGCCCGGTTGGCGCCGCTGTGGGAGCTGTTCGGGCGGTGCGGCAGCCTGCGCGTGGTGTCCGCGATCGCCGAGGAGCTCGGCCTCGTCGCGCACCCGAACCTGCCGCGCCCGGTGCGCGGCCTCCCGCCCGCGGAGCGGGCCGAGGTGGCGCGGCTCGTCACCGAACTCGACCTCCGCCGCTGATCCGGCCCGAGCACGTCGAGTGAACGGACCGTTCGTCCGAACTCGTGGGACGGGCGGTCCGCTCACCCCGACCATCCTGAGGTGAACGGACCGTTCGTCCGACCAGATGGGACGAACGGTCCGTTCACTCGGTCCCCGCGCAGAGACGATCTCGCCCGGTCGCGGGGTGAACGGACCGTCCGTCCAGCTCTAGTGGACGAACGGTCCGTTCACTCCACCCGCACGACCCGGGTGGACGGCTCCGCCGACCGATGCCCTGGACGAACGGTCCGTTCACCCGGTGCGGGCCGGGTGCCGGGTCCGCCCGTCACCAGGTACCGGTCCACGAGCAGGTTGAGGCCGGTGCACAGGGCCACCAGCAGGCCGGCGGGCACCAGCACCGCGCACGGTTGCAGGAACAGCGCCTCCTGGTTGCGCTCCACCAGCACCGCCCAGTCGGCGGTCGCCGGGTCGAGCCCCAGGCCGAGGAAGTTCGCCGAGGCGACCAGGTACAGCACCAGGCTCAGCCGTCCGCCCGCGTCCACCGCGACGGGCCCGAGCACGCCGAGCCCGACGTAGCCGAAGTGCACCCGCCACCACGATTCCCCTTGCAGCGCCATGGCTTCCACCACGCCGCGCCGCCGGGTGCCGAGCGCGGCGCTGCGCACGATCCGCACCACCGCGGGCAGTTGCAGCAGCGCGACCGCGACGAGCAGCGCCGCCCCGGTCCTGGTGCCGGTCGCGGCCAGCACCATCAGCACCAGCAGTCCGGGCAGCGCCAGCACCAGGTCCAGCCCGCGGGTCAGCCACCGGTCGATCCACCGGTGCGGCTGTCCGACGGCGGCCAGCGCCAGCGGCACCCCCACCAGGTAGGTCAGCAGCAGCGCGCCGCCCGCCAGCACCAGCACCGAACCGCCGCCGTGCAGCGCGAGGGCCAGCACGTCCCGCCCGAGCACGTCGGTGCCCAGCGGGTGGTCCGCGCCGGGCGGCAGCAGCGGCACGTGCGCGGCCCGCACCGATCCACCGCCGGGCAGCAGCGCGGCGAGCAGCGGCCCGGCCAGCGCCGCCAGCAGCGGGACCCCGAGCAGCAGCCATCCGGCGGCCCGGCTCATCGCGTCCCCGCCCGGAACCGCCGCGCCACCAGGTCGATGCCGAGGTTCAGGCCGATGGTGATCGCCGCGAACAGCAGCGCGTAGCCCTGCACCACCGGCAGGTCGCGCGCCTTGACGGCTTCGACGAATCCGGAGCCGAGACCGCCGAGCGCGAACAGCGCCTCCACCACGACGACGCCGCCGAGCAGCCCGTCCACGGTGCGCGCCAGCTGCTGCAGCACCGGCCCGAGCGTGTTCGGCAGCACGTGCCGCAGCACCACCTGCCGCTCGCCGAGCCCGGCGCGGCGCACGTGGGTGGCGTACTCGGCGCCGTTCGCGGTGACCACACCGGTGCGGACCTGGCGGGCGAGCGAGCTGAGCTGCTTGGCGACGAGCACGCCGACGGGCAGCACCAGCACCGCGGGCTGCGTCATCAGCGACCACCCGGACAGCCCGCCCGCGGTGGCGGGCAGCCAACCGGCCTGCACCGCGAACACCCCGACGAGCAGCAGCGCGAGGGCGAACTCGGGCACCGAGTTCAGCAGCACCACCACCGAGTTCACCGTCCGGTCGAACCGGCTCCCGGCGCGCAGCCCGCTGCGCACGCCGAGCCATCCGGCGAGCGGCAGCACGATCAGCAGCGTCAGCGCGGTGAGCAGCCCGGTGGTGGCGGCGTTGCGGGTGATCTCGTCGAGCACGGGCCTGCCGGTGCGCAGCGAGGTGCCGAGGTCGCCGTGCAGCACCCCGCCCGCCCACTGCGCGAACCGGGTGCCCCAGGGCAGGTCGAGCCCGAGCCGTTCCCGCAGCACCCGGACCTGCCCGGTGTCGGCGTGGTCGCCGAGCACGACCTGCGCGGTGTCGCCGGGCAGCAGCGCGGTGAGCGCGAACACGCCGACGGCGACCGCCGCGATCTGCACGAGCGCGACGCCGAGCCGGGGCAGCACCGCGGCGGAGACCCGCGCGGCGGGCGCGATCAACCCACGCTCACCCGGTCGAACCTGGCCCAGTCCAGCGAGTTCGGCGGTGCGCCCCGCACTCCGGAGACGGCGGTGGAGGTGGCGACGTTCCAGCCGCTGAACCCCCACACCACGTTCCCGCTGCCCTCCCGGGCGAGCCGCTGCGCGCGCACCAGCAGATCGGCGCGGCGCGCGTCGTCGGCGGTGGCGAGCGCTTCGGCGTAGAGCGCGTCGAACTCGGCGGACCGGTAGCCGGTGTAGTTGTTGCTCCCGGCGTCGGAGGTCATCCGCTGCCCGAGGAACGTCGGCACCGGCAGCGCCGCGGTCCGGGACAGCGAGGCGACCCCGTGCTCCTTGATGTCGGAGAAGTACGTCTCGGACGGCCCGATCCGCGGTGACACCCGCATCCCGGCTTCGCCGAGCTGCTGGGCGATGAGGCTGGCGGCGGATTCGAAGTAGGGGTCGACGGAGCTGGTCTGCAACTCCCAGCTCAGCCCGTCGGCGCCGGCCTCGCGCAGCAGCGCCCGGGCCCGGCCGAGGTCGCGCGTGGGTGCGGGCAGATCCGCCGGGTAGTACTTCAACCCGGCGCCGAACAGGTCGTTGCCGAGCCTGCCCTGGCCGCTGAGCGCGATGTCCAGCAGCGCCTGCCGGTCCAGCCCGGCGCGCACCGCCTGCACCAGCCGCGGATCGGAGAACGGTGGCCGGTCCACCTTCAGCAGCAGCGCCTGCATGGTGCCGAACGGCGCCGAGTGCACCCGCGCCCGGCCGCCCTGCTCCAGCAGCCGCACCGAGTTGGCGCTCACGTCGTGCGCGTAGTCGACCTGCCCGGACAGCAGCGCGTTGACCCGCGCGCTCTCCTGCTCCATCGGCACGAATTCCAGCTCGGCCGGGGTGGCGGGTCCGGACCAGTGCCGGTCGAAGCGGGTGAACACGGCGGGCCCACCCGGTTCGAACGAGACGAAGCGGAACGGCCCGGAGCCGACGGGCGCGGTGAAGTCGGTGGTGCCCGCGGGCACGATCTCGGTGGCGGGGGCGCCCCACGCGGAGGGGAATTCGAAGTTCGGCGAGCCGAGCACGAGTTCCAGTTCAGTCGCCGAGATCGCCCTGCTGGCGCCGAAGTCGACGTCGGCGAAGTGCGAAGCGGCCTGCGCGGCGGTGGCGTCGTCGGCGATGCGCCGGTAGGTGAACAGCACGTCCTCGGCGGTGACCGGTCTGCCGTCGTGGAATTCGGCCGGGCGCAACCGGATCCGCCACCGGGTACCGGTCGGGTCGGGCTGCCAGCTCTCGGCGAGCCGCGGCACCACGCTCATGTCGTCGGCGTACCCGACGAGCGTGTCGAACAGGGCTTTGGCGCGGGCCTGGTCGACGAACAGCGAACCGGTGTGCGGGTCGAGCGATTCGGTGGCGCCACCGGCGGGGAACGCCAGCCGCAGCCTGCCCGCGCCCGCCCCGGAACCGCCCGCGCAGGACACGAGGGGAACCGCGGCGATCGCGCCGGCCACGCCCGCCAGCAGCCGCCTGCGGCCGAGCACGCCGCTCACGCGGCGCGGAACGGTTCGGGAACCGCGAAACCGGGTGTGTGCGGGAAATCCGGGTGCACTGCGTACCTCCTCCGGGGCTCCGCGACCCCGTGCGAATCGGTACGACGGTGCCAGTCTCCTGGCTCGCGGATCGACGTCGCGCCCGGCCTTCCCATCGGCTGCCCGACAGTGGCCCTGGTGGACGCGGCTCCCCGTTCACAGTGGCGGGACCGCACCGGATTCACACCGGTTTCCTGCACACCGTCGCATTGGAACGACTCGTCAACTTTTCAGCCCGCGTCGTCCCTTGTCAAGGAAGTGTGAATCGCCCGGCATCCCGTCACCGCGGGTCGCGGCCCGATCGCCCACCGCCCGCGGACGGCCGGGCCGCAGCGGCGATCGCCTTCCGGAGAACGGCGGCGCCGCTCGGCCGCTGGACGGTCGAGGGGATTCCCGCGTTCGGCGGCGGAGGGCCCGCGGAACGGCGGCGGCCGCGCCCGCACCGGGCAGACTCACGGCACCCGCCGACGATGACGAGGAGCCGCCATGCCCACGCCCGGTTTCCCACCCGGAACCCTGGACGCCACCGGGTATCCGATCTGGCTGTCCGAACTGGACGTGCCGGGACCGAACCACACCGCGCACCTGGTGCGCGACCTGGAACCGGTGCGGGCGCTGGAGATCCTCGGCGCGGATGCCGCGTCGGCCGCTCCGTGCACGCTGCCCGAGCAGCGGCCGGACGAGTTCACCTCGCTGCCGCGCGCGGCCCTCGGCGACCCGCAGTGCCTGTCGGTGCTGCTGGCGACGCGCATCGGTGGCTGGACGCTGGTGTTCGACGACGCGGGCAGCACGTTCCAGGTGGGCGGCCTGGACACGATGCGCGCACTGCTCGGCGGGATGCGCACCGGCGACTGGTCGGCGCTGCAGGACGAGGCCCCGCCGCGGCCCGCCGCGCAGGCTCCCGCCGAGGCGCTCTCCGCGTCCGGCGGGCCCGCGGTGATGCTGCACGCCAACATCAGCGGGCTGCTCAGCATCGACTACGCGGTGGACGGTTCCCGGGTCTACAGCACGACTTCCGACGACATCGACCACGAGACCGAGCCGCCGCCCGCCGCGGTGCGCGCGGCCGCGGCGGCCGCGGGCATCGTCGAACGTCCCCACCTGGAACCGGGCGAGACCGACGAGGCGGCGGTGACCCGCATCGGCTGCGCGCTGGCGGGAGTGACGTGGACGATGGACGACCTGCGCGCCGCGCCGCTCCTCGCGGTCGCGCTCGTCTGATCACCGACGTCCGGTTCCGCCGCGCGGCTCGGGTGGTGTCGCCGGGCCGCCGCGGGACGCCGGTGAGTTCGGGTCCTCGGTCGAGTTCGGTTCGCGCGGCGGGACGTCCGCCGTCGGCCGGTCAGGCGAGCGCGTCGGCGACGAGGTCGCCGAAGGTGCGGTACTTCGCCGGGGCGCCGTCGGCGGTGTCCCAGACGCAGGCGGTCCAGCCGCCGTCCGCATCGCCGGAATCCGGGCTCAACACCCAGTACACGCCGTCCTCGTGGTCGGCGATGAGCAGCGAGCGGCGCAGCACGGCGAGTTCGTCGGCGAAGAAGTCCAGGTCCGCCCAGGCGTCCATCAGCTCGCCGCGCAGGTCCTCGAACCGGCCGATGCCGTCGAGCCGGAACAGGCCGTGCAGCTCGTCGCCCGACTCGCTCCAGCCGTCGCTGATCAGCAGGAAGTTCCGGAAGCTCGGCGGCAGCGCGCATCCGAGGCGTTCCTCCGCGGCCTGGACGGCGTCCTCGGTGGCGGGTTCGCGCCCGAGCCAGCCGGTGCGGCGCTGCTGCTCGGAGACCGCGATCCGCCCGTCGGCGACGAGCTCGCGCAGCATCCGCGACGCGAGGTGCGCCGCGCTGTGCGCGCGCAGGAAGCCGTGCCACTCCTCCACTGTGGACGGTGCGGTCATGCCGATGCCCCTTCGAAGATCAGGATGGTCCGGCGCAGAGTTCCCCGATCCGGTCGCGCGCCGCACCCTCCGGAGCCGGAAATCCGCTCAACCGGGGGAGAACCTCCACCTGGACGCATCCGGAACCGGGTTGTCGGTGCCGTGGTGCACAGTGTCGCCGACGAACCGATCGAGCTGGAGACGACGATGTCCGCACCCGCATTCCCCGCCGCAGCACTGGATTCCAGCGGCTGCCCCGCCTGGATCTCCGAACTCGGCGCGGAGGACCCGCACCAGATCGTGCACCTGGTTCGCGACCTGCAGCCCCGCGAGGCGCTGGAGTTGCTCGGCGGGCGGCTGAAGCACGCACGCCCCTGCACGCTGCCCGCGGAACGGGCCGATGAGCACTCGTCGCTGCCACGCACCGCGCTCGGCGACACCGACTGCGCGTCCGCGCTGCTGGCCGGGCGGATCGGCGGGTGGACGTTCGTGTTCGACGACGCGGGGCACACCAGCGCGGTGTCGGACGAGCAGGGCAGGTTCGAGTCCCCCGCGGTCGCGCTGTCCCGCACCGGGGGCGCGGCGCTGGGCCTGGCGCACAACTTCAGCGGCCCCAGCTGCGCGCTCGACTTCGCCGAGCACGGTGCCGAAGTGCTGTCCACCAACTCCGACGACATCGACTTCGACGTGCCCGGCCTGACCGGGCGGTTGCGGGAGGCGGTGGAGGCCGCCGGGATCGTCGAGCAGGACTACCTGGACCCGGGTGAGCGGGACCCGGACGCGGTGATCCGCACCGGCTGCCTCCTGGCGGGCATCACCGGCTGGACCCTGGCGGACGTGCGCGCCGCCGACCTGGTCCTGCTCCCCTTCGGCTGACCCGCATCGCGGGATGGGCGGACTGTCCGGCCGAACGACTGTCCGGCCGAGCGACTGTCCGGCCGAGCGACTGTCCGGCCGAGCGGCTGGGCGGCCGAGCGGCTGGGCGGCCGAGCGGCTGGGCGGCTGGGACGAACGGTCCGCGCACCCACCCCGCGACACGACCGGCCGGGCGCGTCGGCCGCCGCCATCAGCGAGTGAACGGACCGTTCGTCCGACGAGACCGGACGAATGGTCCGTTCACCCGTCCCGAACGACGCCCTCCCGCGCCGACCGGTTCGCGGGGTGAACGGACCGCTGGTCCAGCCGTTCCGGGCGCACGGTCCGCTCACTCCGCTCCGGCGCGCTGCCGCTCGGGCGTGTCGGCTCGGTTCCCGCGGAACCGGTGCCACGCCCGGCCGGGCCTGCGTAGGGTCGCGGATGATCGTGCGGAGGGGGTGCCGGATGCGGCGAGGTTCGCGGGCGACGGGCGATGAGCTCGACCCGAGGTACGGGGAGCGGTTCTGGTTCGCGGTGGCGCTGGCCGCGGTGGCCGGGCTGTCGCTCACGGCAGACCTGGCGGTGTGGACGCGGGCCCTCTGCTGGGTCGCCATCGCGGTGGGCGCAGCGGCGGCGGTGCACTTCGGGCGGCGCCACCTCGTTTCGCGCAGCGCACGACGCTGACCGGCGGGCGGGAACGGGGCGGCGCCCCCTCGCCGGACCTTCGCGGTGAACGGACCGTTCGACCGACTAGACCGGACGAACGGTCCGTTCACCCCGCATCCGGGTCAGCTGGGGCGGCGGGTTCGGCGGGTGGGGGTCGCCGTGGTGGGATCGTCGGGCCACGAGTGCTTCGGGTAGCGGCCGCGGAGGTCGGCACGGACCTGCGGGTATCCGGTCGCCCAGAACGATTCGAGGTCGGCGGTGACGGCGGCGGGCCGCCCGGCGGGGGACAGCAGGTGCAGCAGGAGCGGCACGCGCCCGTCGGCGAGCAGCGGCACTCGTCGCCAGCCGA
Organism: Saccharopolyspora sp. MMCC62; assembly: GCF_057736575.1. Lineage (NCBI taxonomy): Bacteria > Bacillati > Actinomycetota > Actinomycetes > Pseudonocardiales > Pseudonocardiaceae > Saccharopolyspora > Saccharopolyspora sp. MMCC62. The sequence continues at coordinate 304,575 of NZ_JBYKCM010000007.1, forward strand.
AGACCTCCTGCACCTTCACCGGGAGCACCGGCCGCTCCCCGGAGTAATCGATCTTGATGCGAGAGCCGGACGGCACCTCCACGGTCTCCGGCGCGAGTGCGTCGAACCGCGCGGCCTGGTCCCAGGGGATCAGCCGCCGCAGCCCTCCCCCGGCGGAGATCCGCGCCAGGTCGGCGCGCCCGCGCGCCCGGGACAGTTCCGGTTCCAGCCACGAATCGGCTTGGGACAGCAGGGATTCCTCGTCGACGGCGGGCCACGGTTCGCCGATCGACGCGTGCAGGAAGCCGATGCGGTGCCGCAGGCGCACCGCGTCCTGACTCCAGGCGAGCAGGTCGAGCCCGTCCTGACGCAGCCCGTCGAGCAGCGCGGCCCGCAGCAGCGCCGGATCGGGTCGGCGCAGCGGCCTGCTGTCCACGGTGATCGCGCCGATGCGTTCGGCCCGGACCGCGCGCACGTCGCCGCCGGTCCAGCCGACCTCGTCCCGGGTGCTGTGCAGGGCGGCCGCGACCCGGCGCGCGAGCGCTTCGTCGATGGGCGCGGCGAGCCGGACCGTGCCGTGGGCGGCACCGGGTGCGCGGTCGGCGACGGCGACGGCGAGCCATACGGCGTGCCGCAGCGGTGATCCGGCGGGCAGTTCGACGGCGGTCCCGGAGGCCATCAGGTAGACCGGCGAGTCCGGGGCGCGGCGGCGCGCGACGCGTTCCGGGTAGGCGAGCGCGACGACGTCCGCCGCCGAACCTCTTCGCCCGGAACCGTCGACGCGGTCGGCGAGCCTGCGGGATTCCCGCCGCCACCGGTCGGATCCGGGTCCGCCGCGCCGCAGCCGAGCCAGCGCGGAGTCCACATCGGACTCATCGGTGACGGTGTCGTCGTCGAGCAGCGCCACGACTTCGCTCGCGGTCCGCGCACCCGCCTGCTCGGCCCCGTCGAGCAGTGCCCGCGCCAGCCGCGGGTGCAACCCGAGCTCGGCGAGCCGCGCCCCCCGGCCGGTGACGGCGCCGTCGGCGGTGAGCGCGCCGAGCCCGCGCAGCACCTGCTGCCCGGCGGCGAGCGGTCCGGCGGGCGGCTCGTCCCACCAGGTCAGCGCTGCACCGTCCGGCGTTCCCCAGCAGGCCAGTTCCAGCGCGAGCCGGGTGAGCTCGGCGGTGCGGATCTCGGGTTCGGCGAACGCGGGCAGCGTGCTGTGCTCGTGTTCGGGCCAGCAGCGGTACGCCACACCCGGCCCCTGCCGCCCGGCGCGGCCGGCGCGCTGGTCGGCGGCGGCCCGCGACACCCGCGCCGTGGCGAGCCCCGCCAGCCCGCGCCGCGTGTCCACTCGGGACACCCGGGACAGCCCGGAGTCGACGACGGCGCGCACGCCGGGCACGGTGAGGCTCGACTCGGCGACGGCGGTGGCGAGCACCACCTTGCGCCGATCACCCTGCCGCAGCGCGGAATCCTGCTGTCCGTGCGGCAACCTGCCGTGCAGCGGGAGCACGTCCACTTCGGGCAGGTCGGCGAGCGCGGCGGCGACGCGGCGGATCTCCCCCGCACCGGGGAGGAAGGCGAGCACGTCGCCGTCCTGCTCGTCGAGCGCGGTCCGCACCGCGCGCGCCACGCACGCCTCGATGCGTTCCCGGCGGTTCGGCGGCAGGTAGTGGTGTTCGACCGGGTAGGTGCGGGCTTCGGCGTGCAGCACGGGCGCGCCGCCGAGGACTTCGGACGCGCGGGTGGCGGCGAGGGTCGCCGAGGTGGCCAGCAGCCGCAGGTCGGGGCGCAGCCCGTCGCGGGCGTCCAGCAGCAGCGCCAGCAGCAGGTCCGCGTCGAGGTGCCGCTCGTGGCACTCGTCCAGCACCACCACGTCCACATCGGACAGTTCGGGGTCGGCTTGCAGCCTGCGCACCAGCAGGCCGGAGGTCACGACTTCGACGCGGGTGCGCGGGCCGCGCCTGCGCTCACCGCGCACCGAGTATCCGACGGTGCCGCCCACGTCCTCGCCGAGCAGTTCCGCCATCCGGCGGGCGGCGGCGCGGGTGGCGAGCCGCCTCGGTTCGGCCACGACCACGCGCAACCCGCGTTCGGCCAGGGCCAGCGGCACCAGCGTGGTCTTCCCGGTGCCGGGCGGGGCGACCAGGACGGTGGTGCCGTGCTCGGCGAGCGCGTCGGCGACCTCGCCGAGCACCGGCTTCACCGGCAGGTCGGGGAGGCTGGAGAACTCGGTCATCGCAGCACAGTGTCCCCTCCGCCCGCTCGCGAGCCCTCGCCGAGGTCCACGTGACCGCGCCGGACGCACGTGGACCGAATCGGACGACGCCACTCGATTTGACGCGAGTCAGGCTTCTGACACACTGCATGTCAGGAACCTGACATCGAGTTGATTGCGAGACCTCCATGCCGAGCACCATCGAGCAGGGCGCGCCGCTGGCCACCCTGATCAACGTCTTCACCGTCCGCCCGGAACGCCAGCGCGAGCTCGTCGACCTGCTCAACCAGGCGACCGAAGAGGTCATGATCACGCTGCCGGGTTTCGTGTCCGCGAACATCCACGCCAGCACCGACGGCACCAAGGTCGTCAACTACGCGCAGTGGAGCGACGCCGACGCGTTCCGGGCGATGCTCGCGAACCCGGTCGCGCAGCCGCACATGACCGCCGCCGCCGAAGTCGCCGAGTCCTACGAACCGCACCTCTACGAGGTCTCGGCCGTGCACGCCATCGACCAGCTCTAACGCGAACCACCCCAGGTGAGTGGCCCGTTCGCCCCACCTCCGCGGGCGGGTGGGCCACTCACCTGACGTGAGCCGGGGCGCGGTGGATGATCAGCGCTGCGGGAGGCGGTGGCGGAGGTGGTCGAGGACGTCGGAGAGCGTGGTGGGCAGCGGTGCGCGCGAGGTGCGGGAGACCGCGCGGCGCAACCGGTTCTCGGTGCGGGCGGAGCTCATCTGGCCGAGCATCGGTGCCACCGCGATCGCGGCCCGCTCCGCCTCGACGACGTCACCGGCCGCCAGCGCCGAATCGAGCAGGCACGCCCGGTGGATGTAGAGCGCCCACCGCTGGCGATCCTTCCCTGCCGCCCGGTCCACCGCGCTGCTCAGCAGCGGCAGCGCCTCCGCGTGCCTGCCCAGCGAGGCGTGCAGGCTCCCGGCGTGCCCGTCGAGCTCCCGCTCGTCGAACCACCACGCCCACTCCGGATCACGGCCGCTCACACCGTCCTCGAACGTCACGCGCGCCCGGTCGAACGCCCGCAACGCCGCCGGACCGTCCCCGAGGTGCCCCAGCGCACGAGCCTTGCGGAGCCGGAACAACGCCCGCACCCGGGTGGGAATCCGGTCGTCCTCGCCGAAGCGCTCGGCGATCCGCAGCGCTTCCCGCTGCCGCCCGGAGTACGTGCCACCCAACGCCTGGTTCGACAGGATGAACCACTGCATCGACGTGTCCCCCGCGATCTGCGCCAACATCAACGCCTCCGCGTTGACCAACCGCGCCTCCCCATGCCGCTGCGCATCGATCAACATCCACCCCGCGACCTCACCCAACTCCGCCGTCACCGCCTCCAGATCCCGCTCCACACCCGACCGGAAACGACCCGACGCCAACACCCGCTGCGCATCCCGAAACCGCCGCACCACCGCGTCCACCACCCCACCGGAACCCAACAGCGAATCCATCCGCACGAACTCCTCTATCGCAGCGCGCAAGGACTCGACGTAATCCGCGTCGGCGGATCCGCCCGGTACCCGTTCCATGACGATCTCCTGACGTTTCTGCTCCGGTGGGTTCCGCCACCACCTCCCCGCGAATGTCAGCGCTGCGGGAGGCGGTGGCGGAGGTGGTCGAGGACGTCGGAGAGGGTGGACGGGAGCGGTGTTCCCGCCGTGCGGCCGATGGCGCGGTGCAGCACCTGCTCGGTGGCGATGGACGCGATCTGGCCGACCATCGGGGCGATCTGCGCCGCCGCCCGCTCCGCCTCCGGCAAGTCGCCCGCCGCGAGCAGTGCGTCGAGCAGGTTCGCGCGGTGGATGTAGAGCCCCCACTGGTAGTCCACCACCTGCTCGGCCTCCTCAGCCGACTTCGCCAAGTAGGGCAGCGCCCGCCCCGGGCGCCCGGCGGTGGCGTGCATCAGCCCCCGGTGCGCCGAGACCACCTGCTCGTCCACCCACCACGTCCACGCCGGGTCACGCCCACCGATCCCGTCGTCGACGGTGACCCGCGCTCGATCGAACGCGTGCTCCGCGTCCGAGGTCGCCCCCAAGGCCCCGAGTGCTCGCGCCGCACGCACGTCGAACAACGCCCGCACCCGGCCGGGAAGCCGATCATCCTCCGCGAAGCGCCGGGCGATGCGCAGCGCCTCGCGCGGGCGCCCGCTGTTGGTCGACGCCAACGCCTGGTTCGACAGGATGAACCACTGCATCGACGTGTCCCCCGCGATCTGCGCCAACATCAACGCCTCCGCGTTGACCAACCGCGCCTCCCCATGCCGCTGCGCATCGATCAACATCCACCCCGCGACCTCACCCAACTCCGCCGTCACCGCCTCCAGATCCCGCTCCACACCCGGCCGGAAACGACCCGACGCCAACACCCGCTGGGCATCCCGAAACCGCCGCACCACCGCGTCCACCACCTCGCCCGAACCCAACAGCGAATCCATCCGCACGAACTGGCCGACCGCGCCGCGCAGCGATTCGACGTAGCTCGCGTCGGCCGGGGGACCGTGCTCCAGCGGATCCGGTCCGGCGGTCGGCGGGACCACCGGTTCGGGGGTCGACGCGGGAACCGCCGCGGCGAAACCGAGCTCGGCGTCCGAGGCGACGCCCAGCACCGCGCGCAACGCCGCCCGGTACGGCGCGGTCGGGCGCCGGACCGCACCCCGCTCCCACTTCGCCAGCAGGTGCGGATCGAGGTCGTGGCGCTTGCCGGTCTCCCGCCACAACCAGGCCGACACCGCGGACGCCAGCTCGGACCGCGACATCGGCTCACCGGGTGCGCGACCGGAGGCGGTCCGGAGCCGGGCGGCGCGCAGCGCTTCGTTGGGCAGACCCACGGTTACCCATGATGACCACCCCGCTGACCTGACGTCCACGCACCCTCCGCAACGAAGCTGTCACCATGAGTGATCGACGAGATGCGGCGAAGTGGGTCGGGAGCCGGTACCGCGCGGTGGCGCACGCGGTACCCGCCGGCTGGCGGTGGACGCCCGGATGCGTGGCGCGGGCGTTGTGCGGGCGCGAGGTCCGCCCGTCCTGGCCCGGGTTCCTGCTGCCCTCCGGGGTGTGCCCGGACTGCCGGGAGCGGGCCGGGCACGCACCGCCGCTCGCCCACCGGCGTCCGGCCCCGCGGCGGCCGCGATGATCTTCTTCGCCCGCTACCGCGACACCGCGCTCGGCGTGTCCGGGCTGCTCAGCCACGCGTTCGAGGTCCGGCATCCGGCCGAACGCGGTCGCGCGCTCACCTCGCGGTGCGGCGGGAGCTTCGCGCCCGACGTCCTGGCCGTACTGCCGGGCTGGACCGGGAACCGCTGCCCGGCCTGCGAGCTCGACCTGGCCCGGCGGGCGCGGTGAGCGCCGTCGACGGGTGCGGCACCATCCCCGCCCCGGATCGCGCCCGGCACGGCACCGGCTGGGTCCACCTGTGCAGCGGCGAGCTCACCGAGCCGCCGCCGCGCACGAGCGCCGACCTGGCCGTGCTGGAGGCCGTCCTGACCCGGTTGCGGGAACTCTGACGCCACCCACCCCACCCGATGCCGACCGGGACCCGCAGGTGGTGCAATGCGGGCATGGCTGACAACCCCATGCAGAACGTGACCTTCCCCAGCAACGGGCATACCGCGCACGGCTACCTCGCCCTGCCGGAATCCGGTAGCGGGCCCGGCGTCGTGGTGATCCAGGAGTGGTGGGGGCTCACCGACCACATCGCCGACGTCACCAACCGGCTCGCCGCCGAAGGGTTCGTCGCGCTCGCCCCCGACCTCTACGGCGGCCGCACCACCCACGACTCGGACGAAGCCGGGCAGCTCATGCAGGAGCTGCCGATCGAAGGCGCCGCCCGTGACCTCGGCGGGGCCGTCGACTACCTGCTAGCCCACGACGCCGTCACCAGCGAGAAGATCGGCGCCGTCGGATTCTGCATGGGCGGCGGGTTCGTCCTGGTGCTCGCCGCGCAGCAGGGCGACAAGATCGCCGCCGCGGTGCCGTTCTACGGGGTGCTCCGCGAGGACTACCCGAGCTTCGAGAACCTGACCGCACCGCTGCTCGGGCACTTCGCCGAGCAGGACACCCTGGCCCCGCCGGACGCCGTCGAAGCCCTCGCCGACCGCATCGAGAACGAATCCGGCACCCGGCCCGACTTCCGGATCTACCCGGCCGGCCACGCGTTCTTCAACGACGAGAACCCCATAGGCACCTACGACCCGGTGCAGGGCGCCAAGGCCTGGGGCGCCACGCTCGAATTCCTGCGGGCCAAGCTGGAGGGCTGACCTGCGGCGAACGGCCCGTCCACCCGAGCGGATCGGGTGGGCGGGCCGTTCACCTGAGCGGGGTCAGTTCTCGCAGCCGATCCCGTCGCCGTCCCGGTCGAGCTTCGCGCTGTACCCCGGTTCCCCGCGGTACACCGGTGCCGCCCCGGCCGCGCGGGCCGCGGCGCAGTTCTCGTAGTACACCGACGGCGCCGGGTCGTCGTAGGTCTTCGCGACGTACGGCTCCGGCTCGGGGGTGTGCGGGGCGGCGGGAACCTCGGGCGTGCTGTCGACGGTCCGGGGCAGCCGCACCGGGCTCGGGGCCGGTGCCGGTTCCGGTGACGGCGCGGGCGCGGGCGCGATCAGCTTCACCACGACCGGCGCCGAGAGCCGCACCGCGGTGCCCGCGGCCGGTTCGATCGCGCTGACCACCCAGGTCTCCGGCACCGGCACCGCCGAGGTCGCGTCGTCGGACACCGCGGTGACCGCGGTCAGCCCCAGCGCGCGCAGCTCGTCGAGCACCACCCGGGCACCCCGGCCCGCGACGACCGGCAGCACCACCTCGGGTTCCGCGGGTTCGACCGCCACCGGGGTGGTCGTGACCGGGAAGACCGGCGCCCGCTCGGCCTGCGGCGGCGAGGCGCAGGAGGCCGCCAGGCCGACGACGAACAGCAGCAGGAAGACGCCACCGGTGAGCCACGGCCACTTGCGCTGGTGCGGCCGCGGCAGGGAGGGCGTGTTCGGCAGCTGCGGGAACGTCCGCATACCCATGTCCGTTTTCTCTTTTCCGCCCCGGAGGGCGCATCGGGCCCAGTGCCGTTCACCAGGCTCGATGGACATGTCGCCGAACACGGACGGTCGTTACCGAATGCACTCAGTCGGCCTAACGGCGCCCGCGGACGAGCGATGAGCCCCACCTCTCCGCAGCCGACCGAGAACATCCACCGCCGAACGAGGCCCCGAACGCAGAAAGGCCCGCGGCACGCCGGAGCGCACCGCGGGCCCTGGTGGAACCGATCAGGCGGATTCCTCGGCCCGGTTCGTGTCCCAGCGGGTGTGGAAGGAGCCCTCCACGTCGGTGCGCCGGTAGGTGTGCGCGCCGAAGTAGTCGCGCTGCGCCTGCGTCACCGCGGCGGGCAGCCGCTGCGCCCGCAGCGCGTCGTAGTACGACAGCGCCGCCGAGAAGCCCGGCGTGGGGATGCCCAGTTCAGCGGCCGTGGCCACCACGCGGCGCCACGCGTCCTGGGCTGCGGCCAGCTCCCGGGAGAACTCGGCGTCCGCCAGCAGCGTCGGCAGCGCCGGGTCCGCCGCGTAGGCGTTGCGGATCCGGTCCAGGAACGCGGCGCGGATGATGCAGCCCCCGCGCCAGATCGTCGCCATCGAACCCAGGTCGACGTCCCAGCCGTACTCCCGGCTGCCCACCGAGATCATGTTCCAGCCCTGCGCGTAGGACACGACCTTCGACGCGTACAGCGCCTGCTCCACGTCCTCGGCGAGCCGCTTCGCGTCCTCGCCGGACAGCGCCGCGGGCTGGGGGCCGGCCAGGTCGCGCGCGGCTTCGCGCAGGTCGCCGTGCCCGGACAGGCTGCGGGCGAACACCGCTTCGGCGATGCCGGAGACCGGGACGCCCAGTTCGAGCGCGGTCTGCACCGTCCAGCGGCCGGTGCCCTTCTGCTCCGCCTGGTCCTGGATGACGTCCACGAACGCGGCGCCGGTGCGGGCGTCGGTGTGGGTGAGGACCTCGGCGGTGATCTCCACCAGGTACGAGGCGAGCCTGCCCTCGTTCCAGCCGCGGAACACGTCGGCGATCGCGGCCGGCTCCAGCCCGCCCGCGTGCCGCAGCAGGTCGTAGGACTCGGCGATGAGCTGCATGTCGGCGTACTCGATGCCGTTGTGCACCATCTTCACGAAGTGCCCGGCGCCGCCGGGGCCGACGTGGGTGCAACACGGGGTGCCGTCGACGTGGGCGCTGATCTTCTCCAGCATCGGCCCGAGCGACTCGTAGGCCTCCGCGGAACCGCCCGGCATGATCGACGGGCCGTTCAGCGCACCCTCCTCACCACCGGAGATGCCGGTGCCGACGAAGTGCAGGCCGCGACCGCGCAGCGCCTCGTCGCGGCGGCGGGTGTCCTCGAAGTGCGCGTTGCCGCCGTCGATGATCACGTCGCCCTCGTCGAGCAGCGGGGCGAGCTCGTCGATCACCGCGTCGGTGGGGCCGCCCGCCTTGACCATGATCACGACCCGGCGGGGGCGTTCCAGCGACGCCACCAGGTCGGCCGCGGACTCGGCGGCGACGAACTCGCCCTCCTCGGCGAAGCGCTCCATGAACTCGTGGGTGCGTCCGACGGAGCGGTTGTGCACGGCCACCGTGTAGCCGTTGCGCGCGAAGTTGCGGGCCAGGTTGCGCCCCATGACCGCGAGACCGGTGACCCCGACCTGCGCCAGCTTGGACATGAATACCTCTTTCGCTCCGGATGCCTCGTGGGAACAACTCCGCCGTCGCGGCGGGTGTTCCCGGTTCGGCGAACATCACCTCGCCGGGTGGTGCTCGCATGGGTGCATGCTCCCCCGATTCGGCGGGGGCGGCGGGATCAGCCGTCCAGGTCCTCGATGGTGGCGACCGACGGGCGCTCGGTGGCGCGCAGCCGGTCCGCGACCTGTTCGGCGTCACCGAGCACGCGGATCGCGTTGCGGTGGGCCAGTTTCGCGAGGTCCTCTTCGGACCAGCCGCGATCGATCAGTTCGGCGAACAGGTTCGGGTACCCCGCCACGTCGGCGAGGTCCTCGGGGGTGCTGGCGACGCCGTCGAAGTCGCCGCCGATCCCCAGGTGGTCGACGCCCGCCAGCTCGCGCATGTGGTCGAGGTGGTCGGCGACGGTGGCCGCGGTGGCGGGCGGGCGCGGGTGCTCGGCCTCGTGGGCGGCGCGGAACGCGGCCACCCGCTCCTCGTCGTCCTCGTCGACGCCCGCGGCCGCGCGCGCGGCTTCGTAGTCGCGCAGCCAGTTCCGGGTCTCCTGCCGCACGAACGCGGGCACGAAGGTGGCCATCGCGACGCCGCCGTTGGCGGGGAGCGCGGCGAGCACGTCGTCGGGGATGTTGCGCGGGTGGTCGCACAGCGCGCGCGACGACGAGTGCGAGAAGATCACCGGGGCTCGGGACACGCGCAGAGCGTGCCGCATGGTGTCGGCGGAGACGTGCGAGAGGTCCACCAGCATCCCGATCCGGTTCATCTCCCGCACCACCTCCTCCCCGAAGCGGGTGAGGCCGTGCGCGGCGGGTTCGTCGGTCGCCGAGTCCGCCCACGGCACGTTGTCGTTGTGCGTGAGCGTCAGGTACCGCACGCCGCGGGCGTGGAAGGCGCGCAGCGTGGCCAGCGAGCAGGCGATGCTGTGCCCGCCCTCGGCGCCCATCAGCGAGGCGATGCGGCCGTCGGCCATCGCCGCCCGCACCTCCGCCGCGGTTCCGGCCAGGCGCAACCGGTCCGGGTGCCGGTCGACGAGCCGCAGCACGCAGTCGATCTGCTCCAGGGTGGCCGCGACGGCCCGGTCGCCCTGCAGTTCGGCTTCGACGTAGACCGACCAGAACTGGCCGCCGACACCGCCCGCGCGCAACCGCGCGAGGTCGGTGTGCAGCGCCGCCGACTGGTCCTGGGCGATGTCCAGCCGCTCCAGGTCGTAGGCGCCGTGCTCGCGCAGCGCCCACGGCAGGTCGTTGTGCCCGTCCAGCACGGGGTGCCGCGCCAGCAGGCCCCGCGCTCGTTCCACCGAGGTCGGTTCCGCGTCGCTCATGGCACCTCACGTTCGGTCGCGCGCCCGGAGGCGCGGTGGCTCGTCCCTCCGAGGTGTCTACCCGCACCGGCACCGCGCTTCAAGGTCGACGCCGAGACGGTTCGATCACTCCACGATCGTCCACTGTGGACTTCACGTCGCCGCGGAACCGGACGTACCGGGCTCGCGCCGGGTGCCCCCGTCGGTGCCTGCCCGTACCGTGGGACGCGGCACGACCGAACCACCGCGGAAGGGGCGCTCAACGAGATGACCAGCGCAGACGTGCTCGTCGACGGATACGACCGGATCCAGGGCTCGGTGCACGAGGCGGTCCGCGGGCTCGAACCGGAGCAGCTGGAGTTCCGCCTCGACCCGCAGGCCAACACCATCGCCTGGCTCACCTGGCACCTCACCCGGGTGCAGGACGACCACCTCGCCGGAGCCGCCGGGACCGAGCAGGCGTGGCTCGCCGACGGCTGGCGGGACCGGTTCGAGCTGCCCTTCGACGCGGCGGACATCGGCTACGGGCACAGCTCCGACCAGGTCGCGCAGGTGCGCGCGCCCGCATCGCTGCTGCTCGGCTACCAGGACGCGGTGCACGAGCGGACCGTCCGCTACGTCCGCACCCTCACCGACGCCGACCTGGACGAGGTGATCGACGCCGACTGGACGCCGCCGGTCACCCGCGGGGTGCGGCTGGTGAGCGTGCTGGCCGACGGGTTGCAGCACGCAGGACAAGCAGCATTCATCCGCGGCGTGCTGGAACGACGGTGATGGGACGGCTCGACTCCTGTTGCGCAGGGGGCGGGTGGCGGAACCTCAGCGGGATTCTCGCTGCGGGATCGTTTTCACCGGTGGCTCCGCCACAGGAGAAAACGCTGTCCTCGCGAGAATCCCGCTGAGAACCCGCGGCGGTGCCGGGTGCTCTGGTGGTCGCTGCTCAGCGGCTTTGCCGCTGACAGGAAGGACTATGGGGGCCGCCCTGAGGTCCGGTGGCCGGTGGTCTGTCAGTAGGTGGCCTGCAGGAGGTCGTGGAGCTGGGGTTCCGCTGCTTGGGTGGGGTTGTTGCGGCTGACGGGGTCGGCGGCCGCTGCTGCGGCGATCGAGGGCAGCATGTCTCGGCGCACGCCCAGGTCCCGCAGCGGGGACCGGATCTCCAGCCCGTCGGCGAGGTCGCGGGCGCACCGGATCGCCGAGGCCGCACCCTCGCCGGCGCCCATCGCGCGGGCCGCGTCGGCGTAGGCGTCCCCCGCGGTGTCCGCGTTGAACTCCATGACGACCTCCAGCACCGCCGCCAGCGCCACGCCGTGCGGAGTCCCGGTGTGCCCGGTGATCGCGTGCCCGAGCCCGTGCACCAGCCCGAGCCCGGACAGGGTCAGCGCCTGCCCGGCCAGGTGCGCGCCCAGCATCACCCGGGAACGCGCCTCCAAGTCGGTACCGTCCCGGTGCGCGACCGGCAGCCAGCGGGCGACGAGCGCGACGGCCTGCGCCGCGTAGGCCGCGGAGATCGGGTTCGCGCCGCGGGAGGACAGCGATTCGATGCCGTGCACCAGCGCGTCCAGCCCGGTGGCGGCGGTGATGCGCGCGGGCAGGCCCGTGGTGAGCTCCGGATCGAGCACGGCGACGGCCGGCCGCACCGAGGCGTGCCCCAGGTAGACCTTGCGGCGGGTCGCCGGGTCCTCGATGACGCCGAACCCGTTGGTCTCGGCACCGGTCCCGGCGGTGGTGGGGATCGCCAGCAGCGGCAGCCCGGGCAGCCCGGGCTGGGCGCGCAGCGCGATGGCCTTCGCCGCGTCCAGCGGTGATCCGCCGCCGAGCGCGACCACGGCGGCGGAGCCGAACCGCTCCAGCCCCGCCGCACCGGATTCCACAGTGGACAACGTGGGGTTGGCGGCGACGTCGTCGAAGACCGCGTGCTCCAGCCCGGCCTCGGCCAGCACCGCCAGCACCCGGTCCAGGATTCCGGCCGCGCGCACGCCCCGGTCGGTGATCAGGTAGGCCCGGTGGTGGCCGAGCTCGTCGATCAGCCGGGGCAGCGCGGCGATGCGGCCCGGGCCGAACTCGATGCGGCAGGTCGGTTCGATGCTGAGCCCGTCGACGGGCAGCTCGTGGTCGCGCACGTGGCACCTCCGGTCAGGACAGGTCGATCCAGGTGGTCTTGAGCGCGGTGCACTCGGCCAGCGCGTGCAGGGACTTGTCCCGCCCGGCCCCGCTGGCGCCGAACCCGCCGAACGGGGTGATCACGTCGCTGGCGTCGAAGGTGTTGACCCACACGGTGCCCGCGCGCAGCCGCCGCGCCACCCGGTGCGCGGTCGTCACGTCCCGGGTCCACACCGAGGCGACCAGCCCGTACTCGGTGTCGTTGGCGAGCCGGACTCCCTCGTCCGCGTCGCCCTCGTAGCCGAGCACGGTCAGGACCGGCCCGAAGATCTCCTCCCGCGCCGCAGGCGAATCCGGCGGCACGCCGTCGAGGATCGTCGGCGGGAAGAAGGTGCCGTGCAGCGCTTCGCCGCCGAGCACCGCGGTGGCGCCGTCGGCGAGGCCGCGCGCCACGTACCCCGACACCCGCCGCAGCTGCGCCTCGTCGACCAGCGGGCCGACGACGGTGGCCGGGTCGAGCGGGTCGCCGACGCGGAACGTCTCCTCGGTCAGCCGCACCACCTCGGCCAGCAGCCGGTCCTTGACGTCGTGGTGCACGATCAGCCGCGATCCGGCGTTGCAGGTCTGCCCCGCGTTGTAGAAGATCCCCCACGCGATCGCCGAGGCGGCCGCGGTGAGGTCCGCGTCCGGCAGCACCAGCTGCGGCGATTTGCCGCCCGCCTCGACGGCGACCTGCTTGCCGTTGGACTCGCCCGCGTACACCTGGAATCGGCGGCCGATCTCGGCGGAACCGGTGAACGCGATCTTGTCCACGTCCGGGTGCCTGCCCAGCGCCTGACCGGCCTGCTCGCCGAGCCCCGGGACCACGTTGAACACCCCGTCGGGCAGGCCCGCTTCGGAGCCGAGCCGGGCGAGCAGCAGCGCGGCCAGCGAGGTCTGCTCGGCCGGTTTCAGCACCACCGAGTTCCCGGTGGCCAGCGCGGGCGCGATCTTCCACGAGGTGATCAGCAGCGCGTAGTTCCACGGCACCACCGCGCCGATCACGCCGAGCGGTTCCCGGGTGACCAGCGCCAGCGCGTTCTCCGGAGCGGGCGCGACCTCGCCGGAGGTCTTGTCGACGGCCTCCGCGTACCAGGTGAGGGTGTGCGCGGCGCCCGCCACGTCGACGCGGCGCGCTTCGGCGAGCGGTTTGCCCATCTCCAGGCTGTCCAGCAGCGCCAGCTCGTCCGCGTGCGCGCGGATCAGCTCCGCCCAGCGCAGCAGGACCTCCTTGCGGCGCCCCGGATCCAGCCCCCGCCAGCGGCCGTCGTCGAACGCGGCGCGGGCGGCGCGCACCGCGCGGTCCACCTCGGTGCCGGTGCAGGCGGCGACCCGGGCGAGCTCGGCGCCGTCGCGGGGGCTGGTGCTGGGGAAGGTCGCGCCGGTGGCGACGAACTCGCCGTCGATGAACGGCCGCGTCTCCGGCTCGCCGATCAGCGCCGAGCTCGGCGCGTCCAGGGCGGGGGTCACGAGGTTCCTCCGATCGTGGTGGCGGCGATGACGTCCTCGTCGAGCTCCACGCCGAGCCCGGGGGCCTGCGGCACGGCGACCATGCCGTCCGGGCGGATCTCGACGGGACGGGCCAGCGGGAAGTCCCGGCGCTGCGGCGTCCACCCCGGTGGGTCGTAGGGGAACTCGAAGTGCGGTCCGCCACCGACGCCCGCGGCCACGTGCAGGTTCGCCAGCAGGCCGATGCCGTTGGTCCAGCTGTGCGGGGTGAAGTGGCGGTGCTTGAGCCGGGCCAGTTCGGCGATGGTGCGGGCGCGGTGCATGCCGACGGCCAGCACCACGTCCATCTGGTAGACGTCCAGGACGTCCTGCTCCAGGTAGCGCAGCAGGTCGGGCACCGAGTGCTGCATCTCCCCCGCCGCGATGCGCACCTCCGGGTACCGGGCGCGCAGGGCGCGGAACCCGGCGATGTCGTGGTACGGCAGCGGTTCCTCCACCCAGCTCACGCCGATCTCGGCGAGCCGCCGGACGGTGCGCGCGGTGGTCGCGAAGTCCACCGCGTCGGCCGTGTCGCCCGCCATCCGCCAGGACTGGTTGAGGTCCACCATGATGTCGAAGTCCGGGCCGAGCGCGTCCCGGACGGCCGCGACGGTCGCGACGCCCTCCTCGACGCCGTCCGGGGCGATGCGGATCTTCATGGCGCGGAACCCGGCCTGCCGCGCGGCCAGCGCCGATTCGACGCGTTCGGCGGGTGGTTTCAGCTCGGCGGTGGACGCGTAGGCGGGCAGCGCGTCGGTGGCCCCGCCGAACAGCACCGACACCGGCACCCCGGTGGCCTTGCCGATGACGTCCCACAGCGCGGCCTCCAGCGGCCAGAACGCGCCGCCGTGGAAGTTGGCCGTCTCGATGGCCTTGACGTGCCGGTCGATCCGCAGCGGATCGGTGCCGACGAACAGGTGCCGCACCGCCTCGAACCCGGTCATGGTGTCGCCGGAGCCGATGCCGGTGATGCCCTCGTCGGTGCGCACCCGCACCACGGTGGCGTCGAAGTGCTCCCGCGGCCGCGGGTCCCAGGCGGCGTGCAGCGGCGGGTCCAGCGGCAGCCGCAGCCGGTCCACGGAGATGTCGGTGATCTTCATCTGACCTCCCGGAACCGAAGCTAGGAAAGCGCCCGGCCCGAGGACAACCCGCCACGACCGATCGAAACCCGAGTTGCGCACGCGACAACCGGACGCCGCGAGCACGCACCGCGGTTCCTCGTCGGCGGCGGAGCGGCGGAGGAAACCGCTCACTGCCCGTCTCGCCACTTCTGCCGCGTAGTGCTCGGGTAGCGGAACCTCAGCGGCTTCCTCGCTGCGAGATCGTCCGATGTATGCCCGGTTCCGCCACCCGAGCAGCACGCACGCCGAGCCGCGGGAGAGGCATCGTAGGGGGCATGGGTGAGATCCAGGGTGGCTTGCGGCGCGATCTGGAGTTGCTGGAGGCGCTGGGTTCGGCGGAGGCGCAGCGCACCGGCGGGCTCGGGGTGGCGCGGCTGGCGGTGCTGACCGGGCGGGACAAGAGCCAGGTGTCGCGGGCGCTCAAGGCGCTCGCCGAGGCCGGGGTGGTGGAGCGGCAGCCGGACACCTTGGCGTACCGGCTGGGCTGGCGGCTGTTCTCGCTGGTCGCGCGCACCACCGGGGATCGGCTGGTGCGTTCGGCGGAACCGGTGATGCGCGCGCTGTCGGCGGAGGTCGAGGAGACCAGCCACCTGTGCGTGCTGCGGGAGCAGGAGGTACTGACGTTGCTGTCGGTGTCGGGCCACTCGTTCCGGGTGCACGACTGGGAGGGCCGCGGGGTGCCCGCGCCGTGCACCTCGGCCGGCCGGGTGCTGTTGCAGGACGTGACGCCGGACGAGCTGTACGTGCGCTTCGGCACCGAGCTCGGCGCGACGCCGCCCGGGTCCACGGTGCGCACCCTGCCGGAGCTGTGGTCGCGGATCAGGGAGGCGGCGCGGACGGGCTACGCGCAGGTCAGCGAGGAGTTCGAGACCGGGCTGGTGGGGGTGTCCGCGCCGGTCCGGGACTTCCGCGGCCGGGTGGTGGCGGCGCTGAACCTGTCCGCGCCGGCGCAGCGCCTCGCCGATCGGCTGGACGCGGCGGGCCGGGCCACCGCCCGGGCCGCCGCCCGCATCTCCCAGGAGCTCGGCGCGGCCTGAGCACCGGGCGGATCTCCCCTGGTCAGGCGACCGGTTCCGGTTCGGGGTCGGGGGTGCGGCGGCGCTCCCGGCGGTCCAGGAAGGTCAGCAGCGGGGTCGCCATGATCGTGGTGACCAGGGCGACGAGCACCAGCACGCTGAACAGCTGCGGTGTGACGATCCCGGCCGCCAGCCCCACGTTGATCGCGATGAGCTGCATCAGCCCGCGCGCGTTCATCAGCGCACCCACGCGGGCGGCCACCGAGTTCGGCTCACCCACCAGCCGAGCCGCGGCCCAGCAGGCACCGAGCTTGCCGACGATCGCGGCCACCAGCGCACCGACGGCGAACAGCAGCACGCCGGAATCCACCAGCAGCGCCAGGTCCGTGTTCAACCCGGAGTAGGTGAAGAACAGCGGCAGGAACACGGTGGCGACCGGTTTCACCGTCCGCACCGCCGCGTCCACCTGCTCCGAGCGCGGCAGCACCACGCCGAGGCTGAACGCCCCGAACACCGCGTACAGCCCGATGGTGTCCGTGTACCAGGCGGCGAGGAACACCGCCAGGACCACCGCCATCAGCAGGTTCTCCGGGGTGAGCCGCCGCACCGCCCGGTCGAGCCGCCCCGCGGAGCGCACGACGGCGACCAGCAGCACCACGAACACCGCGCTACCGCCCGCGGCCAGGGCGAACGGCCCGATGCTGGCCGCGGAGATGCTGAGCACCCCGGCGAGCAGCACCCAGGCGACGGCGTCGTCGAGCGCCCCGGCGGCCAGCGACAGCGAGCCGAACCGGGTGCCGGTCAACCCGCGCTCGGTGATGATCCGCGCCAGCATCGGGAACGCGGTGATCGACAGCGTCACGCCCACGAACAGCGCGGAGACCAGCAGCGGCACGCCCGGCGGGTACATGTCCACGTGCCCGGCGGCGAGCACGGCCAGCAGGACGCCGAGCAGCATCGGGGTCAGCACCCCGGCAACCGACACCAGCGAGGCCGGGCGCGCGACCTGCCGCATCCGGTCGACCCGGAACTCGTAGCCCGCCTGGAACATGAACACGACGAGCCCGATCTGGCCGACCACGTACAGCACCGGCCGCAGCTCGTCCGGGAAGATCGCCTGCTCCACGCCGGGCGCGAGCAGGCCCAGCACCGAAGGTCCGAGCACGACGCCGGTGACCATCTCGCCGACCACGGGCGGCTGGCCGAAGGCGCGCAGCACGCGGCCGACCAGGCGGCAGGCCAGCAGGATGACGATGGCGGCGAGGAAGAACGTGGGGGCGAGCTCCGTCGGGGTCATGCGGGTTCCTCCGGGGGCGGTGGTGCGGCGGCGAACCGGTTGCGGCGCAACGGGTTCGCGAGGTGAAGGGTTCGCGGGTGAAGTGGTCGCCGGGCGCACGGTCGCCGGGGCCTCCCGGTCGCGGAGGCCCCGGCCGGGCTCAGCGGTGCGCCGGGCAGCCCGGCGGGGGCGCTTCCCGCCGCAGCCGTTCGAAGTGGTGGCCGGCGAGCCGCTGCCTGCGCGCGTCCAGCACCATCCAGGTGCCCAGCACCAGCTGCCGCACGCTGCGCTCGACGTCCTCCCACCGGTCGCGGACCCGCAGGAACGCCAGCAACGCTCTGGTGTCCCCCGTGCCGGTGCCCCACCTGCCGGTGCCCAGCGCGCCGATGCCCAGCGTCTCCGGGTCCCCCGTGCCGGTGTCCCGCGCGCCGCCGCGGCGCAGCAGCACGCACGGTCCGCGGGACGGCAGCGAGCGGGTGTGCCGCACGCTGGATTCGAGCCGGAACCGGGCCAGCACTTCGCGGGTGACGGCGCGCATCGCCAGCGGCGACAGCCGCCACGCGGGGCACGGCCGGTTCGCGGCCACCCCGAACGGGATGTGCGCGGCGTCCTTCGCCGACAGCTCTTCCCAGCGGGACGGGTCGAACCGCTCCGGATCCCGGTGCCCGGTGGCGTGGTAGTCGGGGTAGCTGAAGCACAGCACCGAGCCGCGCGGCAGCGTGGTGTCCGCGTCGACGCGGATGTCGTCGGTGGTGATGCGGTGCGCGATGCCGAACAGCGGGAACACCCGCATCGTCTCGTCCAGCACGTGCGCGAAGTAGCGGTCGTCGCCGGGGTCGTCGGCGAGCCGCCGCTGCACGTCCTGGTGCTGGGCGAGCACCAGCAGCAGGTGCGCCATGCCTTCGGACAGCTGCACCACCGAGGTGTTGAAGAACGTCCCCTGCAGGTAGTGCACCTGCTCCGCGGTGGACAGCGTGCCGGGCAGCTCGTGCACCACGTCGCCCGCGTCGACCCGAGCCCGCAGGTAGCGGGTGAGCCGGGCGCGGCGGCGCGGGTGCCGCAGGCTGGTGCACTTGAGCGCGTCGACCACGTCGGAGGCGTTGCCGACGATGAGCTCCCTGGCCCGCCGCGGGCAGGGTTCGCCGAAGACGAGCTCGTAGTTGAACTCGGCCCAGATCGGCATCATCAGGTCCCGCAGCCGCGGCACGCCCAGCTCGCCGGGCACCAGCTCGTCGAGGACCTTCGCCGCGCAGCGCGCCGCGGTGGCGGAGAGCGCATCGCTGGAACCGGCCAGGAACCGCTGCGTGGTGCGGGCGACGTCGTCGTAGCGCGGCCCGGCCTCCAGGTGTTCCTGGTGCACCTCGGGTCCCGGCGACAACCAGTACCAGAACAGGTCGGAGAGCCCGGCGCCCTCGCTGCGGCCACCGGCGGCCGGGTGCGAGTAGACCTCGCGGAACCGGTCCGGGCCGAACCGCTCGCTCGGCAGGGTGATCGCGTTGTCGCCGTTGACGAGTTCGAAGACCTTGCCGCGCAGCGCGACGACCCGTCGCGGCAGCCAGCGCGGTGCGGTCAGCGCGGCCGCGGCGGCCACCCAGGGCAGCAGTCGCACCGGCTTCACCGGGCACCTCCGAATCCGCGCGGCACCACGAGGTCCGCGGTCAGGTCGTCGGGTCGCCGGGCCCCGCACAGCATCATGGCGCGGGCGAGGTCGGCGCCGATCCGGTCCAGCACCTCGCGGACGCCCTTCTCCCCGTCGGCGGCGAGCCCCCACAGCACGGGTCGTCCGATGCCGACGGCGTCGGCGCCGAGCGCGAGGGCGGTGACCGCGTCGGTGCCGCGCCGCACCCCGCCGTCCAGCAGCAGCGGGAGGGTGCCGCCGATGGCGCGGGTGATGCGCGGCAGCACGTCGATCGGTGCCGGGGCCGCGTCGAGCTGCCTGCCGCCGTGGTTGGACACGATGATCCCGTCCACGCCCTGCGCGACGGCGAGGTGCGCGTCGTCGGGGTGCAGGATTCCCTTCAGCAGCACGGGAAGCGCGGTGGTGGACCGCAGCACTTCCAGGTGCCGCCAGGAGATCTCCGGGGACATCTCGATGTCGCGGGTGCCGTCCGGCGGGCCGCCGGGCAGGTCGCGCATGTTCGCCGCTTCGTACCCGGGCGGCAGGTCGTGGAAACCGTTGCGCCGGTCGCGCACGTGGTCGCCGAACACGGGCGAGTCGACGGTGAGGACCAGCGCGGTGCAGCCCGCGGTTTCGGCGCGCTCCACCAAGCGGGCGGTGACCTCCGGGTCGGGCTGCAGGTACAGCTGGAACCACACGGCCGCGTCGGCGCGCACCTCCCGCGCGGCCGCCACCACCTCGTCGATGGCGACGGTGGCGGCCATGCTGGAGATCAGCACGTTCCCGGCGGCCGCCGCGGCGCGCGCGGTGGCCAGTTCCCCCTCGGGGTGCGCGAGGCGGTGGAACGCGGTGGGCGCCACCACGACCGGTGCCGCACCCGGCGCTCCCGGCAGGTCCGCCCGCGGGTCGGGCGCCGGTCCGCCGCGCAGCACCCGCGGCAGCAGCGCGAGCCGGGCGAACGAGTTCTCGTTGTCCGCCAACGCGAACTCGTCCGCCGCCCCACCGGCGTAGTAGTCGTAGAACGCCGGTTCCAGCAGCTCCTTCGCCCGGTCGTGCAAGTCGGCGAAGAGGCTCACCGGGCGCCCGCCGGTGCCGCCACCCGCCCCCGCAGGAATTCGCGCAGCGGCGCGCGGTGCACCTGCTCGCTGTCCCACTCGTTCTCCAGGTTCTCGGTGATGTGGTGCTCGGCGAGCAGCGCACCGGCGCGGAAGTGCCGCACCACCGGGTGCAGGTAGCGGCCGTCGAGCCCGCGGGTGTCCTGCTGGGAGGTGCGGCTGTGCTCGACGTCGAACGGGTTGACCCGGTCGTGGTCGGCGCCGTACTCCAACGTGATGGTGAGGTAGGAGTCGACCTCGCCGAACTCGCCGGTGTGCGCGGTCTCGTGCAGGTGGTCCAGGGGCACTTCTTCGGCGTAGCGCGCACCGTCCGGGCCGAGCAGCACCGCATCGGCGAGGAACCCGAACAGCTGCCACAGCGCGGAGCTGCGGTTGACCCGCTCGATGATGGCGTCGGTGACGGCTTCCGGCGTCTCCGCGAGGTCCTTCCCGGGCCAGGTGATCCCGTGGTCGCGGCGTTCGAGGATGCGGTGCAGCGCGCGGACCCCGTAGCGGAAGCCGTGGATGAAACCGCTGGTGGACTTCTTGAAGTCGCGGACCTGGGTGATGGTGCCCGCGAAGTGCAGTCCGGGCACGTTCACCGATTCCCACGCCGCGGTCTGGTCGGGGAACCGGTCGTCGATGGTGAGCTCGGGCCGGCACTCGGGCGCGAACATCGAGGCGTCGAACCGGAATCCGGTGGCCAGCAGCACCCGGTCGTAGCGGATCTCCTTGACGACCTCGTCGACGCGTTCGAAGCTGACCCGCACCAGGTAGGAGTCGCCGTCCGCGCGGATGCCGAGGATCTTCCCGTCCAGCAGCGCGTTCTGCGACTTCAGCTGGTAGGTGTCCAGGAAGTTGTTGTTCACCGCGCGCAGGTGCCCGACGAAGTGGGTCTGCCAGGCGAGCTTCAGCGAGCCGGACCCGGCGACGTGGATGACCGCGGCGTTCTCGATGAGCCCGTCGGCGGTCTCGAACGCGGAGTTGCCGCGGCCGATGATGAGCACCCGCTGCCCGGTGTAGTCCTCGGGGTCGACGGACATCTCGGTGTAGGGCTCGGCGAGCTCGACGCCGTCGATGTCGGGGATGTGGGGCTGGGTGACCCCGGTGGCGACGATGACGCGGGCGGCCCGGTAGGTGTTGCCGTCCTGGTCGCGGGCGACGAACTCGCCGGGCTTGGCGACCTCGACGATGCGGGTGCCGTAGCGGATGCGCAGCCGGTGGGTCTCGGCGTAGTCGGCGAGGTAGCCCACCAGGTCGTCGGCGGCCGGGAAGTACCGCGGGGTGTACGAGGTGAGCAGCGGCGCGTTCTCCTCGGACAGCAGCGAGTTCCAGTCGGTGCGCAGGTTCAGTTCCGGATCGTCCCATCCGGTGTGCACCTTGTTGATGGAGATGAGCTTGCGGTGCCGCGGGAAGTCCGCGAAGAATGTTCCGGGCGACTCTCCCGACTCGACGATGAGGTAATTGCGCCCAGCCCGCTCCAGGTAATAGCCCGCTTGGAGCCCCGCCGGACCGGCCCCGATCACGAGATAATCAAGAGAGTACTCTTCGGACACTAGCTGATTCGCCTCCCACCAGCACAAACAACGGATTACTTGAACCTTAAAGCATAACAGCCCGGTGCGTACACGTGATGCAGATCACAGGATCGATCCGTGGTTGAAGATCCTCCCCAATGGTAGTGATCCCCATTGTCCGCGCCTGCGGAAAAGCACGTACCCCGGGCGACGGAATCCATACGACTATTTGACGAAAAGCGGTAAAAATGGGAGAGAAAACAGTCCCGGGTGACCACGAACACCGGTCCCGGGCACAACCTTTTCCGCAGTCCGTGCTCGACGCGCTCGGCGCCGACCCGCTCACGCCCGCGTTCGAGCACGGCGACCGCGTCGTGGTCCGCGGTGAACTGCTGGAACTCGTCGGCCGGTGCACCGCCGGGCTGCGCGCGGCCGGGCTCGGCCCGCGGGACGGCGTCGCCGTCGACACCGCCGTCACCCCCGAGGGCTTCGCCGTCCAGCTCGCCGCGCACGTCCTCGGCTGCCGCGTCATCGGGCTGCGCCCCGGGCTCACCCCCGCGCAGCTCGCGCACATCCTCGACCAGGACGTGCGCGCCGTCGTCACCGACGACCCGCGCCCGCAGCTGCGCGCGGCGGCGGGCGACGTCGAGCTGCTCGAACTCGGCCCGGCGCTGCTGCGCGCGCAGGAGACGCCGGTCGCGCGGGGCGAGCTCGACGACGACGCGCTCGTCGTGTTCACCAGCGGCAGCACCGGAAATCCCAAGGGCACCGCGTTCGACTACCGCGCCATGACCGAGCACTGGAGCTGGCAGGCGCCGGCGTGGACCGAGCGCACCGCGGAACTCGCCGCGAAGTACCGGCGGTTCCTGTTGTTCGGCACGCTCAGCAGCGCCGTGATGCTGGAGCACCTGGCGCTGTGCCTGCTCTCCGGCGGCACCGCCGTGATCCCGCGCGAGAGGCCGGAATTCCCGCGGGTGCTGGAAGAACTGGGCATCACCGCCTGCCTGCTCACCGTCGCGCGGCTGCACCAGATCCTAGAGTCGCTGGACGAGGGGGACCACGACCTCAGCGCCGCCCGGATGCTGCTGGTCGCCGGATCACCGCTGGCGCCGCACAAGCTCGCGGAGGCGCACGCCCGCATCGGCCACGCCGTGCACCTGGGCTACGGGCAGACCGAGACCGGGATGCTCAGCCTGCTGTCCGCCGCCGACATCGCCGGGCGGCAGCAGGCGGCGAACTCCGTCGGCCGCCCGTGGGACGGCGTGGAACTGGAGGTCCGCGACCACGCCGGGCGGCCGCTGCCCGCGGAGTCCGACGGCGAGGTCTGGGTGCGCGCCGCCCACGTGCTGCGCGGCTACTGGCGAGACCCGGCCGAGACCGCGGAGGTGCTGCACGACGGCTGGGTGCGCACCCGGGACGTGGGACACCTGGACGAGGCGGGCTTCCTGCACCTGACCGGGCGCGCCCGCGACGTGGTGATCGTGAACGCGATCCTGCACTACGCGGGGCCGATCGAGCGGGCGCTGGCCGCGCACCCCGCGGTGGACCAGGCGTTCGTGATCGGCGTGCCCGACGAGCGCACCGGCGAGGCGATCCACGCGCACCTCGTGCTCGCCGGGGACGTGGAGCCCGACCACGAGGAGCTGCGCGCGCTGGTCGCCGCCGAGCTGGGCGCGGCCGCCGCACCCGTCGAGATCGGGGTGCTGCGGCAGGTGCCGCTGACGGCGACGGGCAAGCCGGACAAGCAGGCGTTGCGGGCGCTGACCACGATCCCCGAGCCGCGCTGATCGAGGGCCGCGGGGCCGGCGGGAGGTCCGACGAAAAAGTGTAGTGACTACAACTTTGAAGTCACTTCAGGTATGGTTCCGGTGGAGCGACGCCGCGCTCACCTCGCCGGAAGGACCGCCATGCCCGCTTCCCCACCCCGCATCGCCGTCATCGGCGGCGGCCCCGCCGGGCTCACCTTCGCCCGCGTGCTGCAACGGCGCGGCCTGCCCGTCACCGTCCACGAACGGGACCGCGACCCGGCGCACCGCGCGCAGGGCGGCAGCCTCGACCTGCACCGGGACACCGGGCAGGTGGCGCTCACCGCGGCCGGGCTGCTCGACGAGTTCTTCGCCGCGTCCCGGCCGGAAGGTCAGGCGCTGCGGCTGCTCGACCGGGCCGGGACCGTGCTCGTCGACGCGCCCGCCGACCCGGACGACCGGTTCAAACCGGAGATCGACCGCGGCGAGCTGCGCGCGCTGCTGCTGGGTTCGCTCGAACCCGGCACCGTCGAGTGGGACCGCCGGTTGCGCACGGCCGTCCCGCTCGGCGACGGGCGGCACCGGCTCGAGTTCACCGATGGGCACACCACCACCTGCGACCTGCTCGTCGGCGCCGACGGGGCGCGGTCCGCCGTCCGGCCGCTGCTCTCCGACGCCGAGCCCGAGCACTCCGGCGTCGTGTTCGTCGAAGTGGTGCTCACCGACGTGGACCGCGCGCACCCGGAGATCGCCGAGCTCATCGGGCACGGCATGACGTTCGCGCTCGACGCGGGCCGCGGCCTGCTGGCGCAGCGCGGCAGCGGTGGCGTGATCCGGGTGCACGCCGCGTTCCGCGGGCCGGTGGACTGGGGGCACCGGGTCGAGCGCGGTGCGCTGCGCGCGGTGCTGGCGGAGATGTTCGCCGACTTCGGGCCGGTGCTGCGGGACGTGCTGCACCGCTGCGAGGACTCGTTCACGGTGCGGCCGATCACCGCGCTGCCGGTCGGCCACCGCTGGGAGCACCGGCCCGGGGTGACGCTGCTCGGCGACGCCGCGCACCTGATGTCCCCGTTCTCCGGGCAGGGCGCGAACCTGGCGATGCTCGACGCCGCCGAACTCGCCGAGCTCATCGCGGCGGGCGGCCCGCTGGACGAGGCCGTCACCGCCTACGAAGCGCGGATGTTCCCCCGCGCCGCCGAAGCCGCCGCCGAAGCCGCGGGCGGCGTCGAGGACTGCATCGGCCCGGACGGCCCGGCGCACGCGCTCGTCCACTTCCAGGCCATGACGGCCGGAAACCCGCAGCACGCCTAGGATTCCGCGACATGCCCACCCCAGAACCCGCCGGCCGCCGGGAGCGCAGGAAGGCCCGGACCCGCGCCCACATCGCCGAGACCGCGCTGGAGCTGTTCCTCGCCCGCGGCTTCGCCGAGGTGACCACCGCCGAGGTCGCCGAGGCCGCCGACGTCTCGGTGACCACGCTGTTCAACCACTTCCCCAGCAAGGAGGCGCTCGTCGTCGACGAGGACGCCGAGCGGGAGGCCGCGCTGGTCGCCGCCGTGCACGACCGCGAGCCCGGCACCTCGGTGGTGGACGCGCTGCACGCGTACTTCACCGCGGTGCGCGAAGCCCGCGGCGGCGACGACGGCGGCGCCCGGTTCCGCGAATTCCGCCGCATGATCCTGGAATCGCCGAGCCTGCGCGAACACGTGGACCGGATGTGGGCGCGGCACGAGGACTCCCTCGCGGCCGCCATCGCCGCGGACGCGGGCGCCGCCGCGGACGATCCGGCGGTGCGCGCCCTCGCGCACCTGGTGCTCGCCGCCCGATCCGTTCCCGGGCACGGCGGCGCCGGTTCCGACGCCGCGTTCGCGCTGCTGCGCGCGGGCTGGTCGGCGCTCGACCCGCTCGCACCGGCCGGTCCCCCCGGCTGAACGGCCCACCGGCTCAGATCGGCCGAACGGGCCGTTCCCGGGTCCTGCCCGGGTACCGCCCGGTTCGATCCTTCCACCACCCGCCAGGAAAGAGCGACACGATGACCACTCGAAGCACCCTCCACATCGGACCCGAGGTCCAGCTGACCATCGACGAGACGGGCGACTCCGGCCGCCCGGTGCTGGTGCTGCACGGCGGCGGTGGACCGGCCACGGTCGCCCCGATCGTCGAGCACTTCGCACCCCGCCACCGCGTCCTCGCCCCCGTGCACCCGGGCTGGGCGGACACCACCCGGCCGGAACGGCTCGGCTCGGTCGCCGACCTGGCGCAGACCTACCTGGACCTGCTCGACGCGCGCGGCCTGCGGGACGTGCTGGTGCTGGGCAGCTCCTTCGGCGGCTGGGTGGCCGCCGAGATGGCGGTGCGCGACCGCGGCGAGGTGCTCGGCGACCTGGTGCTGCTGGACGCCATCGGCCCCGAGATCCCCGGCCACGAGATCTCGCTGCCCACCCCGGCGCCCGGGCAGCCCGGCCCGCCGCCCGCGGCCATCGAGGCGATCCGGGCGTACGGCGGCGCCGCGATGGCGGACCCGGAACTGCTGCCGCGCCTCGCGCGGGTGCGGACCCGCGCGCTGGTGGTGTGGGGCGAGGACGACCAGGTGATCGGCACCGGCTACGGCCGGGAATACGCGGCCGCCTTCCCCGACGCCCGCTTCGAGACCATCCCCGGCGCCGGGCACCTGCCGCAGGTGCAGGCGCCCGCGGCGACCTTCGCCGTCATCGACGAGTTTCTGAGCGCTCGGAGCTGACCGCCCGCTCCGGAGCCGGGTCGGCGAGCAGCCCGCGCAGCAGCTCCAGCCGCTCCGCGGACTCGCCGCCCGGCTCCGCGGTGTAGGCGATCAGCACCGGGCCCGGCCCGCCCGGCAGCGGGTAGGCGTCCCAATCGAGGTCGAGTGCGCCGACCAGCGGGTGCGCGAAGTGCTTGCGGCCGCGGGTGCGTTCCCGCACGTCGTGCCGCGCCCAGAACCGGCGGAATTCCTCGCTGCGCACGCTGAGCTCGCCGACCAGCTCCTTCGCCCGCGGGTGGTCCGGATCGGCGGCCACCGAGGCGCGCAGCATCCCGATGTACTCCAGCGCGCTCGACGCCCAGTCCGGGCACACCTCGCGCGCGTCCGGGTGGTGGAACAGCGCGCGCAGCACGTTGCGCTCGTGCGGCGGCTGCTGGTCGAGGCCGCCGAACAGCGAACCGGCGAGCGCGTTCCAGGCCAGCACGTCCAGGTGGCGGCCCAGCACCAGCGCGGGACCGCCGATGGTGTGCAGCAGCCGCCGCGTGCTCTCCGGCACCCGCTCCGGGACGCGGCGGCGCACCGGCTCCGGGTTGCGGGCGGCGCGGGCCAGCGCGTGCAGGTGCCGGGTCTCGTCCTCGTCGAGGTCCAGCGCGCGGGCCAGCGCGTCCAGCACCTCCTCGGAGGGGCGCACGTCCCGGCCCTGCTCCATCCGCTGGTAGTAGTCGGTGCTGACCCCGGCCAGCAGCGCCAGCTCCTCGCGCCGCAGCCCGGTCACCTTGCGCCGCGGCCCCGGCTCCAGGCCGACGTCCTGCGGGCGCAGCCGGGCGCGCCGGGTGCGCAGGAAGTCGGCGAGCTCGCGGGAGTGGGAACCGTTCATACCTGCGATTCTGCCCGCTGCGCGGCCGCGCAGGGTGGGTCCGGCGGTCCCAGGGAACGGCCGCCGACCGGCTCCAGGCCGGTTCCCGACCGGCTCTCGACCGGCTCTCGACCGGTCCCACCCGGTCCCACCCGGTCTCGTCGGAAAATGAATTCGGCGGATGTTAAGGCCTACCCCGCCATTTCGGAGAACGGTTGTCGTGTTCTCGCCACGACCTCGGGTGAACCCGCCGTGAACCTGTTCGGAAGCACCGGATCATCCCCTGGGAATCGCCCACCCGGAACCCTATGATCATGCCGATCTGATGGCGATCGGAAGGTTCTGCTGCGATGGGAACACTGGAGAACGACAGAACGCGCGGCTCCCGGCGGCTCGGGAAGTCCTCGTTCGCGTTCCGCGCGCTGGTCGGCACCGCGGTGCTGTTCGTGGGCCTGCCACCTGCGGTGGCGCTGGCCGATCCGCCGCAGGCGCTGCCCGGCAGCTCCGCCGAGGCGGATGCGAAGTGGCAGCCCGCTTTCGATTACGACGGTGACGGCTGCTATCCCACTCCGGCCATCGGACCGGACGGCACCCTGGCCCCCGGATTGGAACCGTCCGGCGCGCTGAACGGGAATTGCCACGACCAGTCGGACTTGGACAACACCAATTCCTACTCGCGCTCGAAGTGCGACGGCGACTGGTGCGCCTACATGTACGACCTGTACTTCGAGAAGGACCAGGCGCTGGACGGGGTGCACGACGCGTTCGGGCACCGCCACGACATCGAGCACGTGGTCATCTGGGTGAACGACGACCAGGCGAAGTACGTCTCCACCTCCGCGCACGGCGACTTCTCCACCTACCCGGCCGAGGAGGTGGGCTTCGAGGACACCCACGCGAAGATCATCTACCACAAGGACGGCGCCAGCACGCACTGCTTCCGCCTCGCGAGCAAGGACGAGGAGCCGGAGAACCACTACGGCACCTGGCAGTACCCGGACCTGGTGAGCTGGGACAACTTCCCGGAGGGCATCCGGGACGCGCTGACCTCCGCCGACTTCGGCAGCGCCAGCCTCGGCATCAAGGACGACGCCTTCGCGGGCAACCTCGCCAAGGCCAAGCCCGACGACATCGAGTTCAACCCGGAGGCGTGAGCCCCACCGGCCGGGCGGGACGCGCCCGGCCGGTCCTCGGGCCCGCCGACGACGTCCTCATCGGCACGCCGCGCGAGCCGCGCCCACCGCCGGGCGGGCTCGCTCCGCGCTCGGGCCGCTCGCCTCCCGGGCGCTCCTCCGAATCCAGCCGACCAGCGCGACCGCGATGGTGCAGGCCACCGCGAATTCGACGAGCAGGACGGTCCAGACGGCGATCAGCGACATCGCGGTTCCTCTCCTGGGGGGGTTGTGCGCCTCCCATCGTCGGTTCGTCCCGCCGCCGCGACGAGTGGCCCGATGGCCAACATGTGGAAGAATCCGGCCATGTCAGAAACGCCGACGAAGGTCGTGGTTCTGGTGCGGCCGGGACTGCTGCCGATGGAGCTCGGGATCGTGCACCAGCTGTTCCCGCTGGCGACCGGCCCGGACGGAGAACCCCGGTACGAGGTGCTGACCTGCGCGCCGGTTCCCGGGCAGGTGCGCACCACCGGGGACTTCGCGATCACCGTCCCGCACGGGCCGGAGGTGCTCGCGGACGCCGACCTCGTGTTCGTGCCCGCCTCCGACGCGGATTACGCGGCGGATTTCGCGCTCCCCGACGACGTGCGGGACGCGCTCGCCCGGATTCCGGCGGGCGCGCGGATCGCGTCGATCTGCACCGGCGCGTTCGTGCTCGCCGCGGCCGGACTGCTCGACGGGCGGCGGGCCACCACGCACTGGAACGCGGCCGACCGGTTCCGCCGCGCGTTCCCGCGGGTCGAGCTGGACCCGGCGGTGCTGTACGTGGACGGAGGCCCGGTGCTGACCTCCGCCGGCGAGGCCTCCGGGATCGACCTGTGCCTGCACCTGATCCGGGAGGCCCACGGCACGGCGGTCGCCAACGACGTCGCGCGGCTGGCGGTGGTGCCCGCGCACCGCGACGGCGGGCAGGCCCAGTTCATCCGCCGCGCCGTGCCCGACCCGCGCAGCTCGTCCACCGCGCGCGCCCGCGCGTTCGCGCTGGAGAACCTGCACCGCGCGCTGCCGCTGCGCGAACTCGCCGAGCTCGAATCGATGAGCGTGCGCACCTTCACCCGCCGGTTCCGCGACGAGACCGGGCTGTCCCCGGTGCAGTGGCTGACCGGACAGCGCGTCGAACGCGCCCGGCAGCTGCTGGAGGAGACCGAACTGCCGGTCGACCAGGTCGCCGCCGATGCCGGGTTCGGCACCGCCGCCTCGCTGCGCCAGCACCTGCGGGCCCGGCTGGGCCTCTCCCCCAGCACCTACCGCGGCACCTTCCAGCCCGGCGGCACCGACGACGTCGCTTGATACGTCCTCAGTGGACTGTCGGCGGATTTCCTCTCACACCAACGAGTTCCCCCACAGCTCGCGGAGGGAGTCCGGTGCCAGCACCCGGCCGGGCGGGCCCGCGGCGCGCAGCCGCCCGTCACGGAGCAGGAGCACGTGGTCGGCATCGCGAGCTTCGGCGAGGTCGTGGGTCACGTGGACGACGGTGGCACCGCGGGACTTCTCCTCGTCCAGGACCTCGGTGATCCGCCGCTGCGCGGTGACGTCGAGCCCCGCCGCCGGTTCGTCGAGCAGCAGCAGTTCGGCCTGCTGCGCCAGGCCCTGCGCGACCAGCACCCGTTGCCGCTGACCGCCGGAGAGCGCACCCAGCGGGCGGTCCGCCAGGTCGGCCACGCCCAGCCGTTCCAGGCAGTCCGCGACGATGCCGCGGTCCTGCTTCGACAACCGCCGCCACGGGCCGGTCCGCGCCCACCGCCCCATCTCCGCGGTGGCGCGCACCGTCATCGGCAGCGCGTCCGAGACCGCGCTGCGCTGCGCCACCAGCGCAACGTCTCCCCGGCGGCGCACCGAACCCGACGTCACCGCCAGCACGCCGGCGAGCACGCCGAGCAGCGTCGACTTGCCGGAGCCGTTGGGGCCGACCACCGCCGTGCGCGCCCCGGCCGGGAACGCGGCGGTGACCCGGTGCAGCACCGGGTTCCGCCGGTATCCGGCGGAGACCTCGTGCAGCACCGCCGCCTGGTGTTCTTCGTCGGTGATCGCTCTCACGGAACTCAGCCTACAACGACAATCATTTTCAATCTAAGGTGATTCGTCATGGATTGGTTGTTCGTCCCGTTCGAGGTGTCGTTCGTGCAGCGCGCGCTGTGGGCCGGGGTGCTGGTCTCGCTGATCTGCGCGCTCGCGGGCACCTGGGTCGTGCTGCGCGGCATGGCCTTCCTGGGGGACGCCATGTCGCACGGGATGCTGCCGGGGGTGGCGCTGGCCGCGCTGCTCGGCGGCGACCTGCTGCTCGGCGCCGCGCTCAGCGCGGGGGTGATGGCCTGCGGCGTGACGGCGCTGGGGCGATCGCGGCGGCTGTCCGCGGACACCGGGATCGGGCTGCTGTTCGTGGGGATGCTCGCCACCGGGGTCATCATCGTGTCCCACTCGCAGTCCTTCGCCGTGGACCTCACCGGATTCCTGTTCGGCGACGTGCTCGCGGTGACCCCGCCCGAGCTCGGGCAGCTCGGCGTCGCGCTCGCGCTGGCCGCGCTGCTCTCGCTGGCCGGGCACCGCGCGTTCGTCGCGCTGGCCTTCGACCCGCGCAAGGCCCGCACCCTCGGCCTGCGCCCCGGCCTCGCGCACGCGCTGCTGCTGGGCCTGGTGACGCTGGCGATCGTCGCCTCCTTCCGCGTCGTCGGCACGCTGCTGGTGTTCGGGCTGCTCATCGCCCCGCCGGCGGCGGCCGTGCTGTGGGCGAAGCGGATCCCGGTGGTGATGGCGGTGGCCGCCGCGCTCGGCGTGCTCTCCACCGCGCTCGGGCTGCTCGCGTCCTGGCACTGGGGCACCGCGGCCGGCGCGACCATCGCCGCCACCGCCGTCGTCCTGTTCTTCCTGTCCGCGCTCGGCGCCGAACTGCGCGACCGGGTGCGGGACCGACCGCAGCGAACGGAGCCCGCCCTGTGAAACCGATCCCGACCGCCCTCGCCGCCGCGCTCGCACTGGCGACCACCGCCTGCGGGGCGCCGGCCGAAGCACCACCGCCCGTGCCGCACGGGTACGTGGCGGGTGCCGAGGAATCCGCCGAAGCCCAGTCGCGGCTCGTCGTCGCCGACGCCACCACCGGAGCGGTGCGGGTGCTCGACCTGCTCACCGAGGAGGTCGTGGCACTCGCGCCGGTGCCCGGGGTCAGCGCGATCAGCACCGACGGGCGGCACGCCTACCTCAGCGGCGACCGCGGCACGCACGTCGTCGACAGCGGTTCCTGGATGGTCGACCACGGCGACCACGTGCACTACTACCGGGCCGAGATCCGCGATGCCGGTGAGCTCGCCGGACCGGCCGTCGCGGCGCACGGCGACCCGAAGGTCTCCGCTGTGTCCACTCAGGACGGACGCGTGACGTTGCTGGACCGGGCCGCGCTCGACGAGGGCACCGCCCGCCCCACCGGCGAGGTCCCCGTCGCACCCGGAACCGCCGCCGTGCCCTACGAAACCCACCTGGTCGCCGCCGATGGCGACGGCACCGTGCGGGTCCTCGACCGGGCCGGGAAGCCGACCGCCACCGTCGAACCGCGCTGCCCCGAACCGGCGGGCACCGCGCTCACCCGGCGCGGCGTCGTGTTCGGCTGCGCCGACGGCGCGCTGCTCGTCACCGAGGAAGACGACGCCTTCCACGGCGAGAAGATCCCCTACCCGCGGGCGGTCGGCGACGACGAACGCGCCCGCGACTTCCGGCAGCGCCCCGGCAGCGCGACCCTCGCCGCCCGCGCGGGCGACCGCGGCACCTGGTCGCTCGACGTCGGCGACCGCGCCTGGACCTACCTCGAGACCGGGCCCGTCGTCGCGGTGAACGCCGTCGGCGAGGGCGGCCCGCTGCTGGCGCTCACCGCCGACGGCGTGCTGCACGCCCACGACCCCGAAACCGGTGCGCAGACAGCGGAAACCCGCGTCACCGCACGGCTGGTGGACCCGACCGGGCCGCCGCCGGTGATCCTGGTGGACACCTCCCGCGCCTACGTCAACGACGTCGGCACCGGAACCGTCCACGAGATCGACTACAACGATTCGCTGCGCCAGGCCCGGCGGTTCGACCTCGGCGGGCAGGCCACGCACGTGGTGGAGACCGGCCGATGAGCGCCCGGATCACGGCCGCCGTCGCGGTGCTCGCCACGCTGCTCGGCCTCACCGCCTGCACGAACTCCGCGCCGCGGGCCGAGATCGTGGTGACCACCAACATCCTCGGCGACCTCACCCGCAACGTCGTCGGCGACCAGGCCGAGGTGTCGGTGCTGATGCGCCCCGGCGCCGACCCGCACTCGTTCGGGATCTCCGCGCAGCAAGCCGCCGAAGTGGAGCTCGCCGAACTCGTCGTGCACAACGGCCTCGGCCTCGAAGAAGGTGTGCAGCGCACCGTCGACGCCGCCCGCGGCGCCGGGGTCGCCACCCTGCCCGTCGCCGAGCGCGTCGACCCGATCGACTACACCGGCGACGCCTCCCGCGGCCAGGCCGACCCGCACTTCTGGACCGACCCGGGCCGGGTGGCGCAGGCCGTCGACCTCATCGCGCGGCAGGTCATCGAGCACGTCGACGGCGTCGACCCGGCGGTGATCCGCGCCAACGCGGACCGCTACCGGGGCGAGGTGGCGGTGCTGGATGCCGAGACCGCGCGGCGGTTCGCCGCTCTTCCCGCCGAGCGCCGCAAGCTCGTCACCAACCACCACGTGTTCGGCTACCTCGCGCAGCGCTACGACTTCGAGGTGATCGGCGCGGTCATCCCTAGCGGGACCACGCTGGCCTCCCCCAGCGCCGCCGACTTAGCCGACCTGGCCGGAGCCGTGCGCGCCGCCGGGGTGCGGGCGGTGTTCGCGGACTCCTCGCAACCCGACCGGCTCGCCCGCGCGCTGGCCGACCAGGCGGGCCTGGACGTGCGGGTGGTGCCGCTGTTCTCCGAATCGCTGAGCCCGCCCGGTGGCGGCGCCGCGACCTACCTGGAGATGGCGCGGGCCAACACCGACGCCATCGCCACCGGACTCGCCGGGTGATCCGGCGCGCGAACCTCCCACCGCACCAGAGAAAAGGACCGATCATGCCCTCCTCCAGCAAGATCGCGAGCGTCGCGGCCGCAGCGCTCGTCCTCGGCGCCTGCGCCGCACCGGAACCCGCGGCGGAACCACCGGCGGGCCCGCCGGTGCCGGAACCGGTCGTGGTGAGCTACGACGGCGGGATCTGGGTGCTCGACGGCCGCACCCTCCAGGTCGCCGCCGACCTCCCGCTGCCCGGGTTCAACCGCCTCAACCCCGCGGGCGACGCCGAACACGTGGTGGTCTCGACCGCCGAGGGCTTCCAGCTGCTCGACGCCGCGCACCCCGAGCTGACCGACGTGAAGTTCCCCGGCGCGAAGCCCGGCCACGTCGTGCGCCACGCCGGCCGCACCGTGCTGTTCAGCGACGGCACCGGCGAGGTCACCTCCTTCGACCCGGCGCAGCTCGGCGACGGGAAACCCGCCACCGAGCACCACACCACCGCCGAACCGCACCACGGCGTCGCCGTCGAACTGGAGGGCGGCGAGCTGCTCACCACCCTCGGTGACGAGGACGAGCGGGTCGGCATCGTCGTGCTCGACGCGGACCGGAAGGAGATCGCCCGCAACGAGGACTGCCCCGGCGTGCACGGCGAGGCGACCGCGCAGGGCGGTGCCGTCGTCGTCGGCTGCGAGGACGGCGCGGTGCTCTACCGGGACGGGAAGATCACGAAGGTCCACAGCCCCACCGAGTACGGCCGCATCGGCAACCAGGCCGGTTCCGAGCACTCCCCCGTGGTCCTCGGCGACTACAAGCAGGACGAGGACGCCGAGCTGGAACGCCCCGAGCAGGTGTCGCTCATCGACACCGCCACCGGCTCGCTGAAGCTGGTCGACCTCGGCACCAGCTACACCTTCCGGTCGCTGGCCCGCGGCCCGCGGGGCGAAGCGCTGGTGCTCGGCACCGACGGCGGTCTCCGCGTCGTCGACCCGGTCGCGGGGCGCGTGGTGCGGACCATCCCGGTCACCGGTTCCTGGCAGGAACCGCTGGAGTGGCAGCAGCCGCGACCGGCGCTGTTCGTCCGCGGCGGCACCGCCTACGTCACCGACCCGGGTGAGAAGGTGATCCACGCGATCGACCTCGCCACCGGCGAGAAGACCGCGACCGGGCGACTGCCCGCCGCGCCCAACGAGCTCAGCGGCGTGCAGGCCTGACCCCACCTCGAACGGCGATGCGGCCCCGGCGGACGACCCGTCGGGGCCGCATCGCGCTCGCCGAGTTGCCGACACATGCGCAGCCACTAATGTGACGTGCAGCCGGAGGATTGCTCCATCCGGCGGTCGTGTCCGAACGAAACGCAGTTGCGAGGTTTCCATGACCACCGCCCACGCCCAGCACACCGACCACCAGCACGCGCACGGACCGGATTGCGGGCACGTCGCCGTTCCGCACGGCGACCACACCGACTACGTGCACGACGGACACCTGCACCGGGCCCACGACGACCACTACGACGAGTGCGAGCAGAGCGAGCACGTCGCGCACGACGACCACTCGCACGTGCACGGCACCGGGTGCGGGCACGTCGCCCTCCCGCACGGGGACCACACGGACTACCTGCACGACGGGCACCGGCACGCCGCGCACGGGGATCACTACGACGAGCACTGAAGGAACCGCACCAGTCCGGCCGGTCGAGGCACTCGACCGGCCGGATTTTCGTTGCGGCATCAGGGGAACTCCGCAGGAGGGCGCGCGGACCTCCCGCAGCACGGCACCCGCACCGCCCCGCCCGGCCAGTGGCGCGCAGGGAGTTCACGGCCCATCCGGCGACGTGCGCACCCGATGACACCCAGCGCCGTGGCGAGCGCGGTCCAACCGGGACGCTGATCAACAGGTCGGGCGAGCGGAACTCTCCGCGTTGCGTCACCGCCACCACGATCTCGCGGGAAACTCCGCAGCACTCGACATCGCCGCGCTGCCCCGATTCCGCCTTCCCTGCCTGGAATCCGTTGGGGCGCAAGGCGTTCCAGAGATCTCAGGAACCGCTCGGCGCTCCGCGCTCCACTCGATCGGCGAGACCTTCCAGGAACGCCGCCGACTCCGGACCGCTCGTGATCACCTGTGGATTCGCCATGCACTCCACGCCCTTTCCACGTCGGTGATCGGCACATCCATCCGGCCGGGACTCGGTGGAGACCGGTTCGCCGACCAGGAGAGGGGGCGATGCGTCCAGCCGCGGCCGCTGAGCGCCCGGGAGCCACTCCGGCGGCCACCGGCACATGACGGCCACCCCAGGGCGGGCGTTCACCCGGGTCGGCCGCATCAGTGGCGAACCGGACCGGGGCACCGACCTCGGGAAAGGTGCCCGCGGGCACCGCGCGGCGGGCTCGGGCGCCGCCGTTCGGGATCACTCGTACGCCGCAGTCGAGTTGACCGTTTTGCTCTTTTCAGGTGGTTCGCGCGGTTTTCCGATATTTCCGGGAAAACCTGGGCAAGATCTGGTGCAGAGCCGAAAACGGCTTCGCGGCGGGAGATCCGCCACTGGGGAAGTGAAAAATCAGGGGGTAACTCATGAGCAACACCATGCGTCGCGTCGCCGCGGGGCTCGTCACCGCGGTCGCGGCAGGAACGCTGTCGCTGGCGGTCGCCGCACCCGCACAGGCGACCACGTCGGACTGCACGACCTACCTGCAGGCCCGCGGATATCTGGTGGGGCCGAAGGTCCGAGCGGCCTGCAAGCAGGGTGCGTCCGGCACCACCTTCGCCCGGCTCATCTGCATGAGCAACCTGGTCAAGATCCAGGTCAGCAACGCTCACGCGGGGCACGCTTGCAAGCTGGCCGCCGTGAAGTGAGCACCGAACCGTCCCCGGACGCCATGGCAGGCGCCCGGGGGCGGTTCCCGCCGAGCGCGGCGATCCGCTCGCACGGGCCCGGCCGCGCGTCGACATCAGTCCGGAGTGGACTCGGACCTTCTCCCGCAGATCCGGAATCACCTGCGCTGCACGGGAATCCGTTCGACAGGGGTTCGGGAAGGCTCACCGCTCACTCCGACGCCACCAACCGCAGCGCGGTGCCGTCCGCCCGGATCCCCTCCGCCGCCGCGTCGGCGAGCGCCGCGTCGGTGACGACCTCGTCGAAGGCGGTGAGCGGGGCGACCCGGTAGCGGCCGAACGTCCCGTACTTCGACGACCCGGCGACCAGCAGGGACGTGGAGGCCGCGGCCATCGCGGCGTGCTTGACCTCCACCTTGCGCTCGGAGGGCGTGGTGACGCCGCGCAGCAGGTCCCAGGAGCTGGCGCTGACGAACGCGATGTCCAGCGCGAGCTGGCGCAGCGTGGCGGCGGCGAGCCGTCCGACGGTGGAGCGGTTCGCGGGTTCGACGAGCCCGCCGAGGTGGATCACGTCCAGGTGGGTGGCGGGCAGCAGCCGCTCCACGGCGGTGAAGTCGTTGGTGACGACGGTGAGCTCCGCGTGCTCCACCAGCAGCGGGATCATGGTGAGCATGGTGGTGCCCGCGTCGAGGTAGACGGTCATGCCGTCGCGCACGTGCCGGGCGGCTTCCCGCGCCATCGCCTGCTTCTCGGGCTGTTCGGTGACGGACTTGTCCTGGTAGGTCGGTTCGGCGCGCAGCTGGCTGGCGATGCGGGCGCCGCCGGGCACGGAGAACACGAGTCCGCGGCGTTCGAGCTCGGCGAGGTCGCGGCGCACCGTCATGTGCGAGATGCCGAACAGCTGGGTGATCTGCTGGACGCTGAGCACCCCTTCACGCCGCAGGTGCTTGACGAGTTGTTCCCGCCGCTGGTCCGGAATGAGCGGCGGGGTGCCCGACGCGTCCATGCCCTGCTCCCGTCCTGGATCCCGATCGCACCGGCACCACCACCGGCGACGTCCATTCTCGCCACCACCCGCGTCCGAGGTCCCCGCGGGCGGCGGATTCCCCCGGCTCAGCGGCGCAGCAGCGCCCGCACCCGGCGGAACCGGCCGGACCGCCGGGCACGGCGGTCCGGTTCCGGGTCGTGCAGCAGGAACGCGTCCCGCAGCGAGAGGATTCCACCGTCCTCCGACACCGCCGCGCAGCAGGAACCACCGTCGCAGCACGCCGGAACGGGTGGCGCACCGCGTTCCGCGCCGAGCCGAACACCCATGTCGATCACCCCACCACCGCGCTCAGCAGCAGCACGCCGCCGAGGCTCAGCACCGACTGCACGGACAGCATCAGCGTCCAGCTGCGGAAGGTCTGCGCGACGCTGAGCTGGAAGTACTCCTTGAACAACCAGAACCCGGAGTCGTTGACGTGCGAGAGCATCACGGCCCCGGACGCGGTGGCGAGCACCAGCAGTTCCGGCGACAGCTCGGGATAGGCGGCGACGAGCGGTGCGACGATGCCGGTGGCCGCCGCGGTGGCGACGGTCGCGGAGCCGAGGCAGACCCGCAGCAGCGCGGCGGTGAGCCAGGCCAGCAGCAGCGGCGGCACCGCCCAGTGCACGGCGTACTGGGTGATCAGCTTGTCGACCTCGGTGGCGGACAGCATCTCCTTGAGCCCGCCGCCCGCACCCAGGATGAGGATGATCGCGCCGACCGGGCCGAGCCCCTTCGCCGCCATCTTCTGCAACTTCCCGAGCCCGAACCCGGATCGCACGCCGAGCGCGAAGAACGCGAACACGACGGCGACGAGCAGCGACAGCACCGGGGTGTCGCAGGCCTCGAACACGACGTGCGCCCAGCCGCCCGGCTCGACGACGGTGAGACCGAGGGTGCCGATGAGCATCAGCCCGGCGGGCAGCAGCACGGTGATCAGCGCGAGCACCAGCGACACCGGCCGGCGCTGCTCGTCCGCGGCGGGGCCGGGGTCGGGCACCGGGGACTTGTCCAGGTCCGGCGGGGGCCCGAACCAGCGGGACAGCAGCGGCGTCAGCACCGGTCCGCACAGGATCATCACCGGGATCGCGATGATCAGCCCGTAGAGGATGGTGAGCCCGGTGCTGGCGTCGTAGGCGGCGACCGCGAGCGTCGGCGCCGGGTGCGGGGGCAGCAACCCGTGCGAGACGTAGAGCCCCGCGGCCATCGGCAGCCCGACGAACAGCAGGTGCGAGCCGGTGCGCTTGGCGACGGCGTACACCAGCGGCACCAGCATCACGAAGCTGACGTCGAACAGGTGCGGCATGCCGATGAGCAGCGCGGCGGTGGCGATGGCGGTGGGGATCCACTTGACCGGCCGGGCGCCGATGAACGCGGTGGCGATGCGGTCGGCGCCACCGGAGCCGAGCAGGATGCCGCCGAGGATGGTGCCGAGGCCGATGACGGGCCCGGTGTCGCTGAGCGCGTCGCCGAAGCCGGTCTGGAAGTGCTCGGCGGTCTCGCCGGGTGCGATGCCGTTGGCGAAGCCGAGGCCGAGCGCGGCGATCATGAGCGCGAGGAACGGGTGCAGCTTCATCTTGGTGATGAGCAGGATCAGCACCACGATCGCGCCCGCCGCGAGCAGCAGCGGGGTCAAGTCGGTGCTCATCTGGTCTCCTCGCCCTGCTGCCAGGCCTCGACGAGGGCGGCGTCCGGGTTCTCCAGGTCGGACAGGGTGATCAGGTCGCCGGCGCGAACGTCGCGGCGCAGCGCGGTGTGCGCGGCGAGGTACAGCGGCGCGACGTCGGCGGGGGCCTCGTCGCCGCGCAGCAGCACGGCCTGCACGCCGGTGACGTCGTGGTGGTGCCCGCCCATGTCGAGCACGGTGCCCGCGCCGATGTCCTGCTTCGCGCGCCCGGCGAGCACGGCGTGCCTGCGGGGTTCGCGGGTGAGCGCGTCGCGGCCGCGGGCGACGAGGTCGAGCAGCGTCGCCGGGGTCTCCACGCCCATCAGGTGGAAGGGCAGGTAGAGCACGGCGTAGCGGCCGTCGCGACTGACGACGTGGCCCTTCTCGGCGAGCAGCCGCCAGGTCTCGGCGTCGTTGGTGCGCAGCACCACGAATTCGCCGCCGGCGAAGGAGGCCTCGCCGGGCAGCCGCAGCGCGCTGAACACGTCCACGGCGCCGGGTTCGCGCAGCACCCCGCCGTCCTCGCGCAGCGCGTAGACGTCGGCGAGCTCGGCGATCCGCGCGACCGGGTAGTGCAGCAGTTCCACGTCGGGCCGGAATCCGGTGCCGTTGGCGACGACGGCCATCTCGCAGTAGTCGGCGGTGGCTCCGGTGGGGAGCGCCGCGACCGCGTCGGCGCGGGCGGCGAGGGTGGCGCGCACGTCGGTACCGAGGTCGAGCAGCGCGCCGAGCGCCGGGGCGTCGACGGTGCGGTCGAGCTGGGTGACGGTCCCGCGTTCCGGGTCGTAGACGAGGTCGTACTCGGTGGACTTGCCGATGGCGACGACGTCCATGCCGAGCAGCCGCGCCCGCTCCAGCAGCTTGAGCAGGTTGCCGGGCTGGTCGCCTTCGGCGGGCAGGTAGGCGACGTCGTTGGCGGCGGCGATCCGGGCCAGGTGCAGCCCGGCGACGGAGTCGACCTCCTTGCTGACCATCGCGACGTGCCTGCCGAGTTCGAGCGCGGTGCGCGCCATCGCGTAGCCGTGGGCGGGGCTGCCGGTGGCTTCGACGAGGACGTCCCAGCCGCCCGCGGCGATCAGCTCGTGGTCGGCGACGAGGGCGATGTCCCCGGCCGCGGTGGCGGCGGCGGTCTCCGCGGCGTCGGTGCAGGTGCGCAGGCGTGCCTCGGGGTAGCCGAGTTCGACGCACAGCGCGCGCAGCCGCGGGACGTCGACGTCGCAGAGCACGGCGGGTTCGAGCGCGGGGATCAGCCTGGTCTGCGCCAGCAGGGTGCGCGCGAAACCGCCCGCCGCGCCGGAGAGCGCGTACCCGACGGGCCGGTCGCCGGCGCCCGGTGGGCGGGGCTGCTCGTTCATGAGTCTCCTCGTTGAGTCTCGCGTCGCGATAGCTCGGGGGCCGTGCGGCGCGACGGCCGATCAGGTGGGACCGGCAGCACACTGTTTCACAGAAGATATTCACTGATTCACACAAGAGTCAAGCGTGCTAACATATTTTCACGGCCGCGTTGCGGTTCGTCCGCGACCCCCGATCCGGGCGACCCCCGGCCACGCCTTCGAACCCCCGTCCGCGCGCACCGCGGACCACCTGCCAGGGAGGACGCATGCCGCTGCTCGGCGCGATCGCCGACGACTTCACCGGGGCGACCGACCTCGCGACGATGCTCGTCTCCCGCGGCTTCCGCACCGCCGTGGTGATCGGCACCGCGGCACCCGCGGAACCGCTCGCCGAGCTGGACGCGGTGGTGGTGGCGCTGAAGTCCCGCACCGCGCCGGTGGACGAGGCCGTGCGGGACTCGCTGGCCGCGCTGCGCTCGCTGCGCGCGGCGGGCTGCGAGCGGATCTACCTCAAGCACTGCTCCACGTTCGACTCCACACCCGAGGGCAACATCGGGCCGGTGGTGGACGCGGTGCTCGACGAGCTCGGCGCGCCCGGCGCGGTGGTGGTGCCGTCGTTCCCGGCGACCGGCCGCACCGTGCACCGCGGGCACCTGTTCGTCGGCGACCAGCCGCTGGCGGAGAGCCCGATGCGGGACCACCCGCTGACCCCGATGCGGGACTCGAACCTGCTGCGGCTGCTGGCCCCGCAGACCCGCAGGCCGGTGCAGCTGGTCGGGCACGACGTGGTGCGTGCCGGAGCCGACGCGGTCCGCGCGCGGCTGGCCGAGTTCGGCGCGGACCTGGTGGTGGTCGACGCCGCCACCGACGAGGACCTCGCGGTGATCGCGGCGGCCACCGCGGACGCGCCGGTGCTCACCGGCGGCGCGGGCCTCGCGCTCGGGCTCACCGGTCCGCACCCGGGGCGGGCCCGCGCGGGATCGGCCGGGGCGGGCCCGGCGGTGGTGCTGGCGGGCAGCGCATCGGCCGCGACCCGGTCCCAGGTCACGCACGCGAAAACCCGGCTGCCGCACCGGAAGCTGGACCTCGCGGCGCTGCGCGCGGACTTCGACGGCACCACCGCCGAGCTCGTCGAGTTCGTCCGCTCCTGCTGGGCCGGTGATCCCGCGCTGCCGCCGCTGCTCTACGCGGTCGGCGTCGGCGACGAGGTCGAAGCGGCGCGGGAGGACGACGCCGAACCCGCCGGAGCGCTGCTGGAGCGGGCGCTGGCGCGCTGCGCCGCCGAGCTCGTCGCGCACGGCGCGCGGCGGCTGCTCGTCGCGGGCGGTGAGACCTCCGGCGCGGTGGTGCTCGCGCTCGGCGCCACCACCCTGCACGTGGGAGCGCAGATCGCGCCGGGAGTTCCCTGGTGCCGCACCGAATCCGATGTGGACGGTGAGCGTCGACCGGTGGACGTCGCGTTGAAATCGGGCAACTTCGGCGGGATCGACATCTTCACCACCGCATGGGACGTGCTGTCATGAACGAGGCCCGCACCGAACTGGCCGCCGCGGGCGCGAAGCTCGCCGCGCTGGGCCTGAGCCCCGGTTCCTCCGGCAACCTGAGCATCCGGGAGGGCGACCGGATGCTGATCACGCCGACCGGCGCGGACCTCGGCGACCTCGACCCGGCGGCGCTCGCCGAGCTGTCCCTCGACGGCGAGCACCTCGGCGGGCCGCGGCCGTCGAAGGAATTCCCGCTGCACGGCGCCTTCTACCGCCGCGACCCGGCCACCACCGCGGTGGTGCACCTGCACTCCCGGCACGCGTCCGCGGTGTCCTGCCTGCAGCCATGGTCCGAGCGCAGCGCGATCCCGCCGCTGACCCCGTACTTCGTGATGCGCGTCGGCCAGGCCCCGCTCGTCCCGTACGCCGCGCCGGGCGATCCGGCGCAGGCCGGTGCGCTGGCGGCGCTGGACTTCGAGTTCCGGGCCGCGCTGCTGCAGAACCACGGCCCGATCACCGCGGGCACCTCGCTGGCGGCGGCGGTGGACGCGGCGGTGGAGATCGAGGAGGTCGCGGCCCTGCTGCTCGGCCTCGGCCAGCACCACCCGCGCCTGCTCGAACCCACCGAGATCCACGAACTCACCGCGAAGTACGGCACCCCGTGGGACGTCTGACCGAGCACGCAACGACTTCGCACGATCACGCAGCGAATTCGGCCCGGGGTGCCCGGAACGCCCCGGATCGGACCACGAAGAGGATCACCGGAACCGAACCCGGCCCGTGGTACTCTTCCGCGCAAGTCGGCCGCACACCTCCGAAAACGGGTGCGCGGACCCCCGGACCCCGCCGAAACGCACTCGCGGTGGACCGGAATGCGGGCGAACCGGATCGGACCGGTCGGCCACGACGGAGCGTGACGGCCGGCGGTCCCGCCGTGGAGGTGCGATGAACCCGGAACCCGGCTCGATGGAGCAGTCGCCGCGGACGCTCGCCGACAAACTCGTGTACCTGATCGACGTGTACGCCCAGCAGAACGCCGCTCCCGGGCAGCAGGCGCAGTGGCCGACCTTCGAACGCCTCGCAGCGGAGATCAGCACGAGCACCGGGAAATCCATCTCGCACGGCTACCTGCACCAGCTCTGCCGCGGCCAGCGGGACAACCCGACCCTGCACCACCTCCAGGCGCTCGCCGAGTTCTTCCGGGTTCCCGTCGCCTTCTTCACCGACAACGAGGCGACCCGGGAGATCGTGGCGCAGTACGAACTGGTCCTGGCCATGCGCAACAGCCGCATCCGGGAGATCTGCACCTACGCCCCGCTGCTCGACTGGGAAGGACTGGATGCGGTCACCGCGCTGGTGAAGGACCTGGCGGGCGGGGCGAAGCGGCCGGAGACCGGGAGCTGACCGCTCCGGTGCTCATCCGGCGGCGGCGATGAACCGCGCCATCCGGTC
Source organism: Saccharopolyspora sp. MMCC62 (assembly GCF_057736575.1). NCBI lineage: Bacteria > Bacillati > Actinomycetota > Actinomycetes > Pseudonocardiales > Pseudonocardiaceae > Saccharopolyspora > Saccharopolyspora sp. MMCC62. Next base: position 347,325 of record NZ_JBYKCM010000007.1, read on the forward strand.
GCGCACCCCGTCGTCGGAACCCAGCCACACCGCGACCGAATCGGCCCCGGCCGCGGCATAGGCGTGCAGGTCGTCCACGACGGCCGCCAGCTCCGCGCCGCCGCCGAGCCAGGACGTCCGCACCGAGACCTGGATCGGCCGCGCCGCGTTCGCCCGCAACCACGTGACGCGCGCGGCGAACTCGGCGGGCTCCGGGGCGATGGGCTGCCACCCGTCGCCCGAGCGGGCCGCGCGGCGCAGCGCCCGCTCCCCCGAACCACCCACCACGATCGGCACCGGTGTGCCGGGCTTCGGTTCGAAAACCCCGGCGTCGTAGTGGAAGTGCGTGCCGTGGAACGGGCCGGACCCGCCGAGCAGATGCCGGATCAGGTCGATGGCCTCGTCGGCGCGCGCCCCGCGGTCGGCGAAATCGGCGCCCACCGCGGCGAATTCCGCCCGGTCCCAGCCGATGCCGACGCCGAGGGTGAAGCGGCCGCCGGAGATCCGCTCCAGTGTGGCGGCCTGCTTGGCGACGGCGAACGGGCTGCGCATCGGCAGCACCAGCACCGAGGTGCCCAACCGGATCGTCCGGGTGCGCACCGCGATGGCGGCCAGCGCGACCAGCGGATCGTAGATCCCGCCGTAGCTGCCGGGTGCGTAACGGGACGGCGGCAGCAGGTGGTCCGGCAACCACACCGCCCCGTATCCGAGCCGCTCGGCCGCCACCGCGAGATCGCCGAGCTCCGTGAACGGCAGCTCCGGCGATTCCGCGGGCAGCACCAGTTGCAGGTCCACCCGTCACCTCCTCCGCTCGGGTGCGGCCGGGGTCCGCCGACCCCGGCCGCCGGTCACACCGCGGATTCCACCGCGACCCGGTCACCGCCGCTCGATGACCGGTTCCGCCACCAGTGCGAGGTGGCGGCCAGCAGCAGCGCGAGCCCGCACACCACGGCCGAGGTCAGCGGCACCGCCCCGGTCCCCCAGCCGAGGTCGAGCACCTGCCCGCCGAGCCAGGCGCCGAATCCGTTGCCCAGGTTGAACGCGGACACGTTCACCGACAACGCGAGGGTCGGAGCGGCGATCGCGATGCGCTGGATGTGCGCCTGCAGGCTCGGGATGATGGAGAAGCCCGAAGCGCCGAACAGGAACAGCGCCGCCACCGCCAACGCCGGGACCGGACCGCAGAGCCAGAACACCAGGCACACCGCGGTGAGCACGGCCAGCACGGCGAGCACCGCCCGGCCCACGTCTCCGTCGGCGAGCCTGCCACCGGCGAAGTTCCCGACCACCGAGCCGACACCGAACACCACCAGCAGCACCGAGATCGACGCGGGCGCGAACCCGCTGACCTCCTGCAGGATCGGCACCAGGTAGGTGGAAGTGGTGAACACCGCGCCTTGGGCGAGCACCGTGACCACCACGGCCACCGCCAGCACCGGACTGCGCAGTGCCGCGACCTCCTGCCGCAGCCGTTCACGCCCGGTGGCCGCCTGCTGCTGCGCGGGCGGCCGCATGAACAGCGCGATCAGCACGATGGTCAGCCCCGCCACCAGCGCGATGGCGACGAAGGTGAACCGCCAGCCGAACCGCTGCCCGACGAACGTGCCCAGCGGGGAGCCGAGCGCGTTCGCCAGGTTGAACCCGAGCGCGATCTTGGCCATCGCCGAACCCTGCTTGTCCGGCGCGGAGATGGCAGCGGCCAGTGAGAACGCGACCGCGACGAAGGTTCCGTGGCTCATCGCGGTGAACACCCGCGCCGCCATCAGCACCCCGTAGTCCGGCGCGACCACCGCGGCGGCGTTGCCCGCGGTGAACACGGCCATCAGCACGAGCACCAGCGCCTTGCGCGGGACCTTCGTGGTCAGCAGTGTCACCGCGGGCCCGATCACCGTCACGCCGAGGGCGTATCCGGTGACCAGCAGACCCGCCGAGGGCACGCTGACCGCCAGGTCCGCCGCCACGTTCGGCAGCAGTCCGGAGATCGCGACCTCGGCGGTGCCGACGCAGAACACGCCGAGCATGAGTGCGAACACGGGAATGGGCATGGGCGAACCTCGCGGAGCGGTGGTCGTCGGTCAGTTCTCGGGGTGCAGGAATCCGCGGACCAGGTCGACCAGCTCGTCCGGCCGTTCCATGACGACCAGGTGCCCGCTGTCGATCTCGGCGTAGGTGCTGCCTTCGATGGACTCGTGCAGTTCCCGGGAGTGCCCGACGGGCACCAGCTGGTCGTGGGTGCAGCCGATGACCAGCGTGGGCGCCTGGATCTTCGGGGTGAGGTCGCTGATGTCCACGGCGAGCCCCAGGTCGATCTGCCGGTTGGTGCCGTCCGAGCACTTGGTGCCCGCGACGAACTCGGCCAGCGCCTCCACGCCCATCCGGCTGACGAAGCCCGGGGTGAACAGCAGCAGCGTGATCAGCCGCGCGTAGGAGGACTCGTCGAGTTCCGCCAGGTCACGCCACAGCTTGAAGGTGAGCTGGTGGCGCGGATCGGTCGAGTCCTGCCAGCCGGCGATGAGCACCAGCCGGTGCACCAGTTCGGGGTGCTTGGCGGCCACTCCCGCTGCGACGACGGCGCCCAGCGAGAACCCGCCGAGGTCCACCGGCTCGCCACCGTTGTCCCGGATGACGGCGGCGACCTGCTCGATCAACGCGTCGAGGGTGATCGCACCACCGTCGTCCTCGGTGCCGCCGCTGCCCGCGTAGTCCGGGGTGATCACGGTGTGCCGATCGGTGAACCGGTCCACCAGGTGGCCGAAGTTGGCGACCGAATCGGCTCCGGTCCCGTGCACCAGGACGAGTCCTGGCCCCGCGCCGTGCGTCGTGTAATGCACCACCGCGCCGGGGATCGAAACTGTACTCACGATGAGTTCACTTCTCCTTTCTCGTCCGGTCACCGTCAGGACATCCGAATCAGGATCTTCGGGCGTCGGCGACCGCTGCTGGCAAGCCGTTGGAAGGCGGCACCGACTTCCGAACGGGAGAAAACGGAATCTACCAAGGGATCCAGCCGGATCAGGCCGCTTTCCACGAACGTGATCAACTCCTCCCAGCACCCGATCCCGGAAAGGACCGCGTGCACCGTGACGTTCTTGATCACCAGGGCGGCGATCGGGAATCCGTCCACCGAATGGTGCGGAGTGCCCAGTTGCGCCATTCGGGCGCCCGGCGCGCACAGCACCGGCGCGGACCTGGCCGCGGCCACCGAACCCGATGCCTCGATGACGGCCGAGTAGCGGTCCGCTTCGGCGTTCTCCGGAACCGAGACCGGGAAGCCGAGCTCCGCGGCGAGCTCCCGCGGCTCCGGCTGCGGGTCGAACACCTCGACCCGCGCGCCCAGCGCACGGCACAACTGGGCCGCTACGACGCCGAGCGTGCCGGCGCCCAGCACCGCCACCCGGTCCGCATCGGTCACCGCCAGCCGCCGCACCGCGTGCAGCGCGGCCGAGGCGGGTTCCAGCAGCGCGGCGACGTCGTCGCCGAGCGAGTCCGGGATCCGGACCAGCGTGCCCGCCGGGGCTTCGAGGTAGTCGGCCGCGGCGCCTTGCTCCCGGCCGAGCACGCCGATCTCGCTGCGGGCCGGGCAGTACCTGAGGTCGCCGCGTCCGCACGCGGGGCAGTTCCCGCAGGGGCGGAAATTGTGCCCGGTAACGCGCTGCCCGACTTCGAATCCGACGACCCCGGAGCCGGTTTCGACGATCCGCCCGCTCCACTCGTGGCCGAACACGAACGGGAACGCCTTCAACCCGTCGTGCAGGTAATTGCTCGATCCGTCGTAGAAACCCAGATCCGTGCCGCACAGGCCGATCCGGCTGATCCGGATCAGGCAGTTCCCGCGGCTCGGCGGGGCCACCGGAATGCGCCGCTCCCGCACCACCCCGGGAGCTTCCAGCACCAGTGCGGACATCGCAGACGACGCGCCTTCGGGCGAATCGGGCGAAACACGGCCTGTCATGTCGGTGGAATGGGACATGCGCACCTCACTTGGCGGGAACGGGTTCGGCTGGGACGGATCCCTCGGGTGCCCCGGGCGCCGCGGGCGGGCGGCGACGGCCGAAGCGCCGCATGATCGGCCGTTCGACGGTGGTGTACAGCAGCCACGCACCCAGCACCGAGACGACGAGTTCGGCGAGCACCACCCCGCTCGCGGCCCAGAAACCGAAGTAGGCGTCCGGTCCCAGCAGCTCCCGGGTACCGCTCAGCACCAGCGCGTGCACCATGTAGAACGCGAACGAGATCTCGCCCAGCCACACCGCGAACCGCCCGCGCAGCGGCGAGCGGCCGCCTCGGACGTCGGCGCACGCGGCCGCCGGGATGAGCAGCGCCAACGGGATGATCGTGACCGCGTTCAGGTGGAACACCCACGGCACGAAGGACGCCAGTACGTACCCGCCGGCAGTGAGCAGCGCCGCGGTCCCGAACCCGAGCCCGATCCAGCGCCCGCTCAGCACGATCCTGGCCAGCACGATGCCGAGCGCGAAGTCCAGCGCGCGCACCGGCGGCAGGAAGTACACCAACCAGAACTGCCACACCGAGCCCGGCGAGTTCGCCTCCGGCAACCCCGGTTCGGTGGGCACCAGGAACTGCGCCACGAACGCCACCGCGAACACCGCCGCGATCAGCCCGATCGCGGTCGCCCACAGCCGAGCCGCGGGAATCCGCTTGATCAGCGGGAACAGCACCGGGAACGCCAGGTAGAACAGCAGCTCGCAACCCAGCGACCAGCTCGGCACGTTCACGCTGAGGAACGTGTCGTAGTCCGGCACCCACGGGTGCAGCAGGAACAGGTTGGCGAGCACCGTCCCGGCCGCCGCGGTGCCGCCGCCGAACAGCACCAGCGCCAGCGCCCAGGTCACCAGGTGGTTCGGGAACACCTTCACCAACCTGCGCCGCCAGAAGTCCAGCACGTCCCCCACGGAGTCGCTGGACCAGGTGAGCACGAATCCGCTGAGGATGAAGAAGAACGCGACACCGATGCGGCCCGCGTCGGCGGCGACGGTGCTGAACGCGCTCGCCTGCGCCGGGTCGCCGAAGAACGTCCACGGCGGCGTCGTGCAGGAAGCGTGGAACAAGAACACGAGCAGCGCGGAGATGAACCGCATGCTCGTCAAGGACGGTAACCGCGAGGTGCGGGCCCGCTCGGTGATCCCCCAGGTCTGCGTCATGGTCGTGCGGTCCTCGTTTCTGCGAGTCGGACCCGCAGGCGTTCGCCGTCGCTGGATGCGGTGACCGCGTCGAGGTCGGCGACGCGCGGCAGATCTGCGGCGACCCGCCCTCCGTGGGCGCCGACGACGACCGCCCGCGCCCCGCTCGCCAGTGCCGAGAGCAGGCCTGCCTCGGCGTCCTCGAACACGATCGCCGCTTCCGGTGGCACCCCCAGGTGCCGGGCGGCGAGCGAATACCCCTCCGGGTCCGGTTTTCCTTGTCGGACGTCTTCGGCGCTGACGACCACGTCGGGCAGCCGCAGCCCGGCCGCCGCCATGCGCCGCCGCGCCAGTTCGCGGCCGGCCGAGGTGACCACGGCCCACCGCCCCGCGGGCAGGCTCGCCAGGAGCTCGGCGGCCCCGGGAATCTGCACGATCCCGTCGACGTCGGCCACTTCCTCCGCGACGAGCCGGGCGGTCTCCGCGGCCACGTCGCCGCCGGTCGGCAGGTGCCGCGCCACGGTCTCCCCGGTCCTCCTGCCGTGCGCGTCGGCGAGGATCTCGGCGCCGTCGAGCCCGTGGCGGCGGGCGAAGCGGTGCCAGGTCCGTTCGACGACGGTGGTCGAGTCGACCAGGGTGCCGTCCATGTCGAACAGCAGCGCTTCGGCGGTGAGCAGCACATCTTCGGTCATGGCCGGGCCTCGCTCGGTCGTCGGGTCAGGGTGTCGGCGTGTCCGCGCAGCCGCGCCAGGTCGACGCGCAGCCGTTCCCGGTCGCCGTCGCGGTGGTCGTTCTCCAGCACCAGGGCGTGCACGTGCCCGCCGTGCGCGCGGACCGCGGCGAGGGCGGCCTCGGTGTCGCCACCGTCCTTGACGTGGATCTGGTCGGCGAACCGGTCGCCGAGCGCCGCGACCAACGCCGCGACGTCCACGCCCGCCTGGTGCGGGTTGGCCGTGTCAAGGAGCAGCCGGAAGGAGTCCGCGCCGACCTGGTCGAGCAGCCGTTCGGCCGCGGGACCGTCGAGGACGTTCTCGTTGGCCAGCAGCAGGCCGCGAGCGGCGGCTTCGGCACTCGCCCAGCGCAGCACCTCGGCGGTCGCCGACAACGTTGCGGGGCCGGTGATCGCGCTGCGCCGGAAGCTCGGCACGAACACCAGCGGTGCCTCCAGTTCCCGCGCCGCGTCCAAGGCGCGGGTCAGGGTGCCGCGCACCACCGCCGGGTCGGCGACGGTGAGCCCGATGTCGTTCATCAGGTTCACCGCTACCCCCAGCACGCGGACTCCGGTGGCGGCCGAGGTCTCCCGGATCCGCCGGATGCGCCCCGGTCCGTCGAGCGGTGCGCCGCGTCCCGGACCGCCGAGGTCGAGCTGCACCCCGTCCACGCCGAGCTCTGCCGCGAGGGTGAGCACGTCCGCGCCGTCGGCGTCGACGCGCCAGCCGGTGAGCCCGATCAGCGGCCGGTTCACGAACCCAGCCCGCGGCTCTGCGACTCCGGCGGCTGCTCGCGCACCGAACGCCAGCGGCCGTCGGCGTCGACGACCAGGCTGTCGCCGTGGTGCTCGCCGCCGCGGGTGCGCAGCAATTCGGTGGCGACCGGGCCGAACCCGGCCGGGCGCATGTAGTCGCTGTAGTCGAAGTCCTCCGGCCGCCGGCGGCGGATGCCCGGGGTGTCGACCATGCCGGCGGGCAGCACCTGCACGATCCGCAGCCGCGCGGCGTCCTCCTCCTGGGCCAGCGAGTGGAGCAGGCCGGTGCCCGCCGCCTTGGTCGCGGCGTAGCCGGACCGGCCCGGTCCCGCGTTGTAGACCACTTCGGAGGAGACGCCGAGCAGCAGTCCGGGGCCTGCTTCCCGCAATGCGGGCAGCGTGGCCGCCAGCGTCAGCCACAGGCCGTGCAGGTTCACGTCCACCTGGCGGCGCCATTCCTGTTCGGTGACGTCGCGGAACAGCGCCCGCTTCGTCCCGTAGTGCACTGCGGAGAAGCACACCGCGTGCAGCGGGCCCGCGTTCGCGACCTCGGCGAGGGCCTGTCGGGCCTGGTCGGGTTCGGTGAAGTCCAGCGGCGCCCAGCCCAGCGCGGCGTCATCGGGCTCGCTGCGGCTCGCGACGACGACGTCGGCGCCCGCTTTCGCCCAGGCGTCGGCGATGCCGCGACCGATGCCCGTGGAGCCGCCGACCACGAGCGCGCGGACCGGTCCGGAAATGTCTGCCATCAGTTCTCCTCGTGGTGTCGGGGCCGCGGAGCGGAGATCCGCACGGCGAGCTTCACCAGCCGGCGGCCGTCGATGTCGCGGCCGCGGCCGGTCGCGAGCTCGCGCATGATCCGCGCCGCTCCGTGGAGGTCGGTGCCGTGCGTGACCAGGTCGCGGTAGCGCTCCGGGGCGCGCACCAATTCGTCGGCGGCGATCCGCAGGTGGTCGTTGCCGACCCCGCGGTGCCCGAACAGGTGCACGCGGTCGCCGGTGGTGGTGCTGAGCCCGGCGTGTTCGGGCGGGTCGGGTGTTCCCGCTCGGTTGGCGGCGCGGAGCGCGACGAGGTCGGCACCGGGCAGCATCGGCGTGCCCGCCGCCGGTGGCAGGCCGCCCACCAGGTCCACTGCGAGCTCATGGTCCGCTGCCGCCGCGATCGCCGCCTCCAGGCAGCCGACGGTCGCGTCCCGCGGGGTGGCGATGAGCACGGCGACGGCCCCCGGCGCCATTTCCGCCGCCAAGTCGGCGCCGGGTTCCAACACCGCGTGCACCGGCTCCGGCGGCAGTTCGTCGGCGGTGCGGCGCACCAAGACGCGCCGCTCGGCCTCGGCCAGCCATCGGCTCGCGGCGCGCACCGCGAGCCTGCCGACCGTCCCGGCGCCGAAGACGACGAGGGTGCGCGGGCGGAACCGGCGCAGCGCCGAGAGCGCGTAGCGCACCACCGCGAGCGGTTCCAGCAGCGCCGCCAGGTCGGGTTCCGGCACCGCGGTCAGCGGCAGCACCAGGCCGGCGTCGACGGCCGATGCCGGTATCCAGGTCCGCTCCTGCAGCAGTCCGCCCACGTTGTGTCCCAGCAGGAACGCGGGATCGGTGGGGTGCGTCGGGTTCACCACGACCTTGGTGCCCGCGGCGAGCTCCGGTGCGACGCCGGGCCCGGCCGCCACCACGGTCGCGATGCCTTCGTGGCCGATCACCTCGGCCGGGTCGTCCCGCATCCCGCGCAGCATCTGGACGTCGGTGCCGCACAGGCCTGCTACTTCGGTGCCCAGCAGCAGTTCTCCCGGACCGGGCGGCCGGGTCGGCCGGTGTCGGACCGCGATGCCGGTGCCGTCGCGCACCACGGCTCGGTGCATCCGGGTCATCTGCCCTCCCGCGCCGCGAGTCCCGCTCCGACGAGCCCGCCGGAGGTACTCGCGTCGTCGACGACGAGCCGCCGCGCCGCCCAGCCGGGGACGCGGTCCCCGGTCAGGTAGGTCCCGGCGCGTTCCAGGTGTGCCAGCACCGCGCCGCGGTAGTGCTCGCCCAGCCCGGCGACGACGCCACCGGTCAGCACCAGGTGGTCCAGTTCCGGGTCCAGGCACACGGCGGTGCGCAGCAGGTCGGCGACCGGTGCTGTGACGGTGGCCAGCAATGCGGTGGCGAGCCGGTCGCCGTGGTCCAGCGCGGCGCGGAACGCGTCCTCGAACGCGGTGCCATCCTCGACGCGCCCCAGTTCCGAGTTCCGCCATCCGACGGGATCGCGGCGCCGGATCTCCTCCGCGACCCGGCGGATCCCGGGCCCTGCGGCGAACGCCGAGAGGTGGTCGTCGACTCCGCAATCGCAGGGCAGGTGCAGTTGTTCGCCGCGCCACGACGCGGCGACCGGCAGGTGCCCGATCTCGCCCTGCAGACCGCACTCGTCGACCGGGATCTCGCCGCGGCGGCGGTCCACGGTGCGGCAGGCGATGCCGGTGCTGATCGTCGCGAGCAGCACCTTGCGGTCGTCCGCGTACCTGGGCGCGGTGATGGCGTGCAGCAATGCGGCGGTGACGTCGTTGACGACGTGCCAGCGCACGTCCGGGCGCGCGGACCGCAGCTCGCCCAGCAGGTCGAACGGCTCCGCGCAGGATCCCCACAGCGGTGCCGAGGCGTGCACGGTGCCGGTCCGGTGGTCCAGCGCGGCGCCGAAGGAGATCCCGGCGACGCGGCCTGCCGGCACCGCGGCGCACAGGTCCCGCACGAGTTCGGCCCGCAGCTGCGCGACGTCGGCGTCGGGATCCCTGCTGATGCTGGGCGAGGCGGTCTCGGTGATCTCGGCCAGCCCGTGCTCCGGCGTCCAGTCGGCGGCACGCAGCCGGGTGCCGCCGACGTCGATCACGGTGATCGGGTTCATCGCGCCGCACGCACCAGAGCCGCGTCCGATTCGGCCCGCTCGTGCACGAATCGGAGCGCCTCGTCGAGCTCCTCGCGGGTGATGTCGTGCACGAAGGTCGCGGAGCCGATGCGGTCGGTCAGCGGAATCCGCTGCTCGCCGTCCCGGTGCTTCACCGCGTCGCGCAACGCTTCGACGAGCAGGTCGGTGGTGAACACCGGGTCGGTCACGGGCAGGCCTGCGGCCTGCAGCAGCCCGATCGCCCGGGCTGCGTCCGCGGTGCCGAGCATCCCCCGGTTGTGCGCGAGCGCCACGCACACGGCCATGTCCACCGCGACGGCTTCGCCGTGCAGCAGCGGCGGGTCGGCTCGCAGTTCCAGCGAGGGGCTGAAGGTGTGCCCGTAGTCGACCGAGCGCTCCAGCACCTCTTCCCACAGATTCGGTTCCAGCTCGTCGAGCATGCCGCCGATCGCCCGCGACATGATCTCCATCGCCGGGCCGCCCGGCTCGCCGTCGGCGAACGCGGCCGCGTCCAGGTCGTGCACGGCGAGCTCCAGCAGGTCGAACAGAGCCGCGTCCTTGATCAACGCCATCTTCACGATCTCGGCGATCCCGTTCGCGATGTGCCGTTTCGGCACCGTACGCAGGAATTCCGGGTCGATCAGCGCCACTTCGGGCGCGTAGTAGCTGCCGAGCCGGTTCTTGTGCGTGCCGTGGTTGATGCCGGTCTTGACGCCGATCCCGGCGTCGACCTGGCCGATGAGCGTGGTGGGCACGCGGACGTAGGGAACGCCGCGCCGGTACAGTCCCGCGGCCATGCCGGCGACGTCGAGGACGGCTCCGCCACCGACCGCGACGACCTTCTCCGAGCGCCGCAGGATGCCCATCCCGGTCATCGCCTCGGTGATGGCGACGACTTGGTCGAGGTTCTTGGACTGCTCTCCGCCGGGGACGACGTGCCACTCCACGTCGATCGACCACGCCTCGAAGTAGGCGCGGAGCCGGTCGCCGTGGAGGACGTCGACGGAGTCGTCGACGATCAGCAGGCAGCGCGGTGACCTGCCGGGCGCGGTTCCGCACGCGTCGGCGAGCGCCGAGTTCGACGGCGACAGCAGCCCGTTGAGCACGCGGACGTCGTAGCCGACCGGTTGCCGGGCGCGGACCCGCCAGTCGGTGCCGATCTTCGCGGTGCCTCCGGAGTTCGCGGACATCACAGAGTCCTCCCAGTGGTGGTTCCGGCGCCAGGACGCGCGGTCCCGGCGCGCAGAGGTGCGCTCCCGAATTCGTGGATGGGTGGATCCGGGCGGGGTCGTGCCCTCGCCGGATCAGGTCGGCTGCGCTGCCGACGATCAGTTCGGTCGACCGAACTCCCCAGTTGCGCGAGCGAAGCCGATGCCCCAGATCATCCATATCAGCTTACGTCGCGCAGCCTAATGCTAATCAGAGCGGATGAACGTCGTCAACTGAAATGGATGAAAACGGGAGGTTGCCTGTTTTCCCTGGTCCCGGGACGGGCCGGTTACCGGGCGCTGCTCAGCGACCCGCGGGCTGCGAACGCTCCGCGCGGCGGAAGTCGAGCGCCGGCGCCGCCTCGTACTCCTCGGCGACCATCAGCAGGAAGCGGATCTCCGAATCCAGATCAGCCCCACCGGGCAGCGGCGCCGAACTCCCGGCCGCCACGGCGCCCTGCGCCCGGACGTCCTCCGCCGCCCGCAGCCAGCAGGCCAGCACCGCCGCCGCCACCCGGCTCGGCGGCACCCCCGTCGACACCACGTGCGCGCGCGCCCGCTCGACCAGTTCGGCCGAGCAGTGCCCGCTCAACAGCAGCACCGCATCCCGGATCTCGATCACGAGCCGGTAGCACGCCAGCTCCACGGCGGCACGCGACCGGAACACCTCCCGCCCCGCAGCAGCGACCGGAACACGCCGGACCTCGGGCACCCCGGCGGTGATCTCCGCCCACAACGGCAGCAGGCGCCGCAGAACCCGGCGCTTGGCCGAGGACCCGCGCACCTCGGCCCACAGCGGGGCGGATACCCCCACCGCGAAGCACCCGGCCTGCACCCCGGTGACGAAGGGCGCGACCGACAGCGGCGACGACTCCCCCGTCGAGGCCGCGAACGCCGCCAGCGGGCAGAGCACGAGAACCGACAGGAAGAAACCCGCCCCGTACGCGAGCAGACCGAACCGCGCCCCACCCGATCCCCCGCGCACGCCCGCACGCACGCACAACCCGCACGCCACCGCGTGCGCGACGACGTGCAGCAGCAGAAAACCCGACCAGTAGCTGTCCAGCACCGCGACCGGCACCGGCGAACCTGCGAAACCGACCGCGGACAGATCGGAGCGGACCAGCAGCGAGACCACCACGGCCCCACCGGCCCACAGCAGCGACCTCCGAGCGCCACGCACCTGAAGGAAAGCCGAGAAGCCGTGGAGCACCAGGCAGGAACTCGTCACCGCGATCGAATTGCGCAGCACGTGCACCGCCTGCGCGCTCAGCGCGGACTCGCGCAACCACGTGCAGGAAGCGTCGGTGTGCAGCGTCATCGTCGTCGCGAGCCCGGCTCCGACGAGCCAGAACACCCGGGTCCGGCGCTGCCGCACCGCCTGCGGTGCGCGGAACAGGACCGCGAGCCAGAGCGCCCCGATGCCCGCGAACTCCATCATCGAGCTCACCGCAGCGGCGGCCACGGGGTCACCGCGAACCCGAACGCCTCCTCGATTCCGCCCACCCGCACCGGAGTCGGCAGAATTCGGCTGCCCAGCAGCACCGCGATCTCCTCCGCCTCCCGCTCGGCCGCGGCACCGTGCCCGCCGTGCGAGCGGGCCAGCAACCGGGACACCGTTCCCGGGTCGAGGTCCGGGACCATCCGCCGAAATTGCGCAGCCCGCCGCTCCGAGTGATCAGCGGGTTCCGCTCCACCGTGCGCGAGGATGTGGCCGATCTCGTGCAGGATGATGTGCTTTCGGTGCAGTTCGCTGGTACGCGGCTCGACGAAAACGTAGTCGGTGTCCGCGGCTTCCACCCAGAGCCCGTGCGGACGGGCCGAATTCGCCACCCCCGGAAAGGGGAGCACGCGCAGCGGACGTTTCCGGCGCGCGGAGATGCACTCGATCAACTCTTCCATCGAACAGACGGCAGGCAGCGCCAATTCCTTGATCAGCCTGCGAAAACGCGCGCGCGAACGCCACCCCTCCAGCACCGGAAGCCCTCCCCGGTCACATGTCCACCCCAGTACGCTGAGCACTCTGTCCGACACTTTCCGCTACAGTCAATGCCTCCTGCGTCACAGCGCACGAAAATCGCGCCCCCTTAACAGAAGGTTCACGTTCTCACGAACGATTTCCAGATAATGGGCGAAATGGCGCGGCACCGCGCGGAAATGGAGCAGGCGCCCGGTCCCGGTGTCGGCACCGGGACCACCGCGATCAGGCGGCGGGGCCGATCTCGATGCACGCGCCGGACACCGCGGACCTTGTTCGCAGTACGCCCGCTCCCACGCCGGCGCCGCCGTCGGCCCGCACGTCGTGATCGTCGAGCACGTCGAGACCGGCACCGTCCCCAGGTCCGACGTGGAGTCCATCGTGCACCTCGAAGGGCCGCGGCCCTCGAAGGAGTTCCCGCTACGCGGGGCCTCCTACCGCCGCGACCCGGCCCCCACCGCGGTCGTGCACCTGCACTCCAGGCACGGCACCCCGTGGGACGCGTCGGCCTGATCAGGCGGCGGGTTCGACCTCGATGCCGGCGCACCAGATCCGGCGGAGCGCCCGGGTGGCGGTGATGTCGGCGAGCGGATCGCCGTCGACGAGCACCAGGTCGGCGCGCAGTCCCGGGGCGATGCTCCCCCGGTCGGCGAGCCCGAAGTACCGGGCGGGCAGCGAGGTCGCCGCGCGCAGCGCCTCCAGCGGGGTGAGCCCGGCCGCCACCAGCAGTTCCAGCTCGTGGTGCAGGCTGCTGCCGTGCGGCACCGGCGACGGCGACCCGGGCTGGGTGTTCGCGTCGGTCCCGGCGAGCACCGGAACCCCGGCGCGGTGCAGCGCGCCGACGCTGCGCGGCGCGGCCTCGTAGGCCTGCGGGAATCCCTTGGCGGTGGCGATGCCCTCCATCATGGCCAGCGTCGGCACGGCCACCGTCCCGGCCGCGACGGCGCGGGCGATGTCGGCCTCGGCCAGCGGGGCGCCCAGCGGGGTGTGCGTGACGATGTCGGCGCCGACGTCCAGGGCCAGTGCCCAGGCGCCGGGCGTGCTGGCGTGCGCGACGACCTGCTCGCCCTGCTCGTGCGCGGCTTCGACGAGGGCGACCGCGGTGTCCCGGTCCGGGCCGCCGTCGCCCGGGGCCTCCAGCACGATCTTGATGTAGTCGGAGCCTTCGGCGACGCGCGCCCGCACGAAGCGGCGCGCCTCGGCCGGGTCGTGCAGCACGGCCTCCGCGGGCATGCCGGGGATGTGGTTGTGCGGGCCGGACGGCCCGATCCCGGGGGTGCCCGCGCTGCGGATGTCGGCGGCGCCGGTCGTGCCGCGCAGCGCGTCGACGAAGTCGGCGGGCCAGGACGCCATGTCCAGGCCGGTCGTCACCCCGTGCTCGGCGAGCCGCCGCAGCGTTTCCGGGCCCTGCAGGTGGACGTGCGCGTCGATCAGGCCGGGCAGCAGCACCGCGCCGCCGCCGTCGACGACCTGCGCGCCGCGCTCGTCGCCGCCGATCAGGCCCGCGTCCAGCACGACGGTGGTGGGCTCCCCGATGCGGTGGCCGTCGAAGGGCCGGACGTCGCGCAGGGCGATCTTCGCGGGCTGGGTGCTCATGTGCGACTCCCATTTAAGAGACATGTCTGTTCACTAAGAACACCGTACGCTCGCCCCCCTCGCGACGCGCGGCGGGCCGGGCTACGCGCACCCCTGCCTCGGGGGCTATACAGGTCGGGTGAGCACCGCACCCCACGAGGACTCCGCGCCACGGCCCCGCAGGCGGGGCGCGGCGCTGCTCCACGCGATCTACCTGACCACGCTGGAAGAACTGGCGCACACCAGCTTCGAAGAGCTCAGCTTCGACAAGATCGCCACCAAGGCGGGCGCGGGCAAGGCCTCGCTGTACCGGCGCTGGAGCAGCCCCGCCGAACTGGTGCTGGCCGCGCTCGCCGACCCGGTCACCGGCTTCGCCGAGACCCCCGACCCGCGGACCGGCTCGCTGCGCGACGACCTGGTGGCGGTGCTGAGCGGGCTCGCCGCCGCGCTGGACGAACCGCAGGGCCGCGCGCTGCGGCCGCTGCTGACGCAGAGCTCCCGGCACCCCGAGCTCTACGAGCGGGTGTTCCAGCAGGTCGTCGAGCCCCGGCAGGAGCTGCTGCTGCGGATCCTGCGCGCAGGCGCCGAACGCGGCGAAGCCGACCCGGACGCGATCACCCCGCGCATCGCCGCCGTGGGCCCCCGCCTGGTGATCGTCGAGCACGTCAAGACCGGCACCGTCCCCCGGTCCGAAGTGGAATCCATCGTGGACGAAGTGCTGCTGCGCCTGCTCGCACCCCGCCGCTGACGCGGATCGAGGCCCCCGGCGGGAACCGGAGGCCTCGATCGGATCAGCGCGGGATCAGCCGAACGACGGCGGCGCGTCCTCCGGAGCGCTGCCCCACCCGGTGTTCGGCTCGGCGCCGAGGGTGTAGTCGAGCGTGCCGCCGTCGGCGACGAACCGCTCGGACAGCCACGGCTTCCCGGTCCGCTCCCCGTTCACCGACAGGTCCTGCACGTACTTCGCGTCCTGCGACGCGTCGGGCGCGTTGACGGTGATGGTGGTGCCGTTGCCCCGGTCGATGCTGATCGACGGGAACAGCGGGCTGGCCAGCACCAGGTCCGCGCGGCCCGGCGCCTCCGGGTACATGCCCAGCGCCGCCCACACCGACCAGGACGACATCTGGCCGAGGTCGTCGTTGCCGACGAGGCCGTCGGGTTCGGCGCTGAACAGCTCGGTCAGCGCCCGGCGCACCACGTCCTGCGTCTTGTGCGGCTGCCCGGCGTAGGCGTAGGCCCACGGGGTGTTCGCGGACGGCTCGTTGCCGAGGTACGCGTGCGGTTCCTCCGGTCCGGCGTTGAGCTCGGCGAAGAACTCGTCGAGCCGCGCCCCGGCCTGCTCGTTCCCGCCCATCCGGTCGAACAGCCCCGCGTGGTCGAACGGCACCATCCAGGCGTACTGGGCGGCGTTGCCCTCCACGTAGCCGTCCTGCTGGGCGAGGTCGAACTCGGGCCAGGACCCGTCCGCCTTGCGCGGCTGGATCCAGCCGCTGTCCGGGTTGACCAGGTTCTGCCAGTTCCGCGCGCGCTGCTGGAACTCGTCGCGCGCCCCGGTGTCGCCGATCCGGTCGGCGAACTGGGAGATGGCGAAGTCGGAGCTGGTGTACTCCAGCGTCGTCGACACCGAGCCCCACGATTCCTCGTCCTCGGCGGGGATGTAGCCGAGTTCGCCGTACTGCTCGTGCACCGGCCGCTCGTCCTCGTTCGCCGCCCCGGCGCGCATCCGCTCCAGCGCCCGGCCGGTGTCGAAGTCGGTGGCGCCGAACGCGTGCGCGCTGGAGATCATGATCGGCAGCGGGTCGCCGGTCATCACGCCGGTGCCGCCGTTGGCGACGGTCCAGCGGTCGAAGTAACCGCCCTGCGCGGACTGGTTCACCGCGGACTGCGCGATGTCCGAGGCGATGTCCGGGGCGATCAGCGCGACCAGCTGGGTCTGCGAGCGGTACACGTCCCAGCCGGAGTAGTTGGCGTACTGGACGTGACCCTGCTCGGCCTGGTGCACCTCGCCGTCGAAACCGGTGTAGTTCCCGTCGACGTCGCTGAACACGTTGGGGTGCAGCAGCGAGTGGTACAGCCCGGTGTAGAGCCGCCGCCGGTCCTGGTCGCTGCCGCCGCCGACGTCGATCCGGCCGAGCATCTCGTTCCACGCCGCGCGGGTGCCGTCGCGGACCTGGTCGAGCCCGCGGTCGCCGAGCTCCGCCGCGGCGTTGGCCTTCGCGCCGTCCAGGCTGACGAACGACATGCCGACGCGGGCGGTGACGGTGCGTTCGGCGCCCGGGTCGAAGGAGACGAAGGCCTGCGCGCCGTCGTCCTGCGCCTGCTGCCGGTTCGCGGCCCCGGTGCCCGATCCGGAGATCTCCTTCGCCGAGGTGTCGACCCGGCCGTCGCGGACGACGCCGCTGCTGGTGAAGTCGTGGTCGAACTCGGCGTGGAAGTAAACGCGGTATTCGTTGGAGCCGCCGCAGAATCCGCCGCCGTCGCTGTAACCGTCGATGCTGTTGCCGTTGATGGTCAGCGAGCCCGATGCGTCGTTGAACGCCTTCGCCGCGTCGATCGACAGCGAGGCGGTCTCGCCCTCGGGGTAGGTGAACCGGGCGAGGCCCGCGCGCTGGGTCGCGGTGAGCTCGGTGCGCAGCCCGTTGTCGAAGGTGACGTCGTAGGCGCCGGGCGAGGCCGACTCGTTCTCGTGCGAGAACGGGTAGTCCGGTGCCGGGGCGTCGCCGAGCGTCGGCAGGAACGGGATGTTGCCGAAGTCCCCGCACCCGGCGCCGGAGATGTGGGTGAGGCTGAACCCGCGGATCCGGTCGTCCTCGTACTGGTAGCCGCCGTGCTGGTACTCGGCGGTGTCCGGGCTCCACTGCATCATCCCGAACGGCGCGACCGCGCCGGGGAAGGTGTTGCCCGCTCCCCCGCCGTGGCCGAAGTCGGGACCACCCGGCTTGGTGCCGGTGAACGGGTTGACGTACTGCGCCGGGTCTTCGACGCCCGGCGCGGCCGGGGCGGCGACGGCCGGGACCGCGGAGCCCGGCAGGGCCAGTGCAGTGACCAGTCCGACGGCTCCGGCCAGCATCGATCTGTTCCGGCCGGATGTGCGTCTGCGCCTGGAGGTGCGCATCGTGCTCCTCTCCTGGGAGGTCGGGGCGGTTCGGTGCCGGACGAGGCGGATCCGCGCCACGGCGAACGGGGACGACCGCGGTTCCGCGGACGCGGAACGGGTCGGGTGGAATCGGAATTGTTCGCGGCGGGCCGAGTTCGCGGATTTTCCCGTTCAGGCCCGAGGAATCACGGACCGCATTCCGGCGGCCGTTTCCCGTCGATCATCGAGGCGGATTCGGTGGTGCGTGCGGCGACGGCCCGCCCGGCCACGGCAGCGGCGCGACCACCGGGAACACCGCGCGGAATCCTCGGAGGCAGCGGGAAGAACAGCCCGGATCGCGCACAGATCCCCCATGACAACGTTGTCCATCGCGGCGAGATCAACCGTACAGATCGGACTCGGCGACGGCAATCATCCGCGCTGCGTGCGCCGCCCGGAGCAGCGGATTCCGGATGCGTTTCCATCCGTTCAGGGCAATGCGCGCACCCGCGCTCCCACATTTCCCAGTAAAAGGGGAAATCCCGGGAACGGCGGTCAGTTCGGGAGCAGCTCGGCGGCGAGCCGCTTGCCCAGTTCGATCGGTTCGGTGCCGCGGCTGAACTTGGAGCCCGCGACCGCGCCGTCGTAGATCAGCCGGATCCGCTCGGCGGTCGCTTCGGGATCGGCGGCACCCGACCGGGCGGCGAGGTCCACGAGCAGCTCGTGCAGCCAGGTGCGATGCCGGTCGATGGCGGCGCGCGCCGGGTGCTGCGGATCGGGGAACTCGGTGGCGGCGTTGAGGTAGAGGCAGCCGCGGAACCGCCGGTTCAACGCGGCGCCGTGCGCGAGGTCGAACAGCGCCAGGACCTTCTCGCGCGGCGAGTCCAGTTCGGCGGCGGCCTTCTCCCACTTGCCGCGGTCGGCCTCGTCCTGGTCGTCGAGGTAGGCGGCGATGAGGCCGTCCTTGGAGCCGTAGGCGTGGTAGAGGCTGGCCCGCGCGACCCCGGCCTCGGCGAGCACCCGGTCGATGCCGACCGCGCGGATGCCCTCCCGCACGAACAGGGTTCCGGCCGCGTCCAGGAGTCGCTGGGCGGGGGCGGCTGCGCCGGATCGCGTGGTGGCCATGGACACAGCCTAACATCGATGGACAGAACGATCGGTCTAGCTCTAGGGTGGTGGCATGCCAGGTTCGGAGCTCGTGCGGCGGTTGCAGGTGGACCTGCTCCGCATCGCCAGCGCGATCTGTCCCGCTCCCCTGGCCTGAACCCCTCTCGCGCCATCCGCGCGGACGACGTGTCCCGTCGTCCGCTGCCGCGCATCCCCCTGCCCGCACGGAGGCTCCGCCATGTCCTTGTTCCTGTACGAGATCGTGCCCGCCGACGACGCCCGCCAGCGGACCGAGCAGCTGCTCGCCGCCTTCGACTCCGCCGCGCGCGACGCGGGCGCCGAACTGATCGAATCGCAGGTCACCGGCGCGCGGGACCGGGTGTTCGCCGTGGTGGAGGCCGCGGACGACGCCGACCTCGCCGCCCTCCGCGGCGAGCGGCTGCCCGAGGTCGCCGAGCTGTCCGGCCCGCACCTGGTCCGCCTGGTCGGCGCCGACCTCGCCGACGTCAAGGCGGCCCGCCCCGAAGCCGGCTACCTCGTCGAGTGGGACTTCCCCGCCGACCTGGACATGGACACCTACCTGGCGAACAAGAAGGCCAAGGCGCCCAAGTACGCCGAGGTGCCCGAGGTGACGTTCCTGCGCACCTACGTGCGCGAGGACATGGCCAAGTGCCTGTGCCTCTACGACGCCCCCGACGAGGGCGTCGTGCGCAAGGCGCGCGACGCCGTGAGCACGCCGATCGACCGGCTGCACACCTTGGACCGGGGCTGACATGACGGCGGCGCACACCACCCGGACCGGCGTGCCCGCGGACTACCCGGGCCGCGCCGAGGTCGCCGAGCACTTCGCCGACCGCGCCGCGGAACTGGACCGCGGCGACGCCGACGTGCGGCCCGGCCTGCGGTTCCTCGGGGAGCGCGGGCTGCTGGAGCTCGGGGCACCGGGCTGCGGCGGCGACCTCGCCACGATGCTGCTGCTCGTCGAGGACGTCGCGGCCGGGTGCCTGTCCTCGGCGTTCTCGCTGTGGGCGCAGCGGATGGTCGTCGAGTACGTGGCCCGCGGTCCCGCCGGTGCGGGAGCGGCGCGGGAACTGGGCGCGCTGCGCACCGGGTCCCGGATCGGCGTCACCGCGATGGCGCCCGCCATGAAGCACGTCGCCGGTATCGAACCGGTGCCGGTGCTGGCCGAGCGGACCGGCACCGGGGTGCGGCTGAACGGGCCCATCCGGTGGGCTTCGAACCTGTTCGACGGCGCGCTGGTGGTGGTCCCCGCCCGGTTCGCCGACGGCGGCGGGCTGATCGCGGCGCTGCGCGTCGGCGATCCGGGTGTGACCGTCCGCCCCGCGCCCGAGCTGCTGGCGCTCGGCGCGACCGGTTCCTCGTCGGTGGTTCTGTCCGAAGTGGACGTTCCGGCGGCGGACGTGCTCAGCGCGGACCTGACGGAGTTCGTGCGCGCGGTGCGGCCGACGTTCCTGCTGGTGCAGAGCGCGTTCTGCACCGGGCTCGCGGGCGCGTCCCGGCGGCAGGCGGCGACCGCGCTGGACGGGCTGAACGCCGAGTTCCGCCCGGACTTCGACGAGCTCGCCGCCGCGCACGACTCGGTGCGGTCCCGGCTGTTCGAGTTCGCCCGCGTCCCGCCGCGGCCCGCGGACCTGCTGCGGCTGCGGCTGGACGCGGCGCGCGCGGCCGGCGCGGCGAGCAGGCTGGAGGCGGCGGTGACCGGTGGCCGCGGCTACGCCGCCACCAGCCCCACGAGCCGCAGGCTGCGCGAGGCCGCCTTCCTCCCGATCCAGGCCCCGACGGAAGGACAACTGCGGTGGGAACTGTCACGGTCCGCCTGAGCGGCGCGGAGAAGTCGTACCCGCCGCACCACCGCAAGGTCCTCGACGGACTGGACCTGGTGGTGCGGGACGGGGAGTTCGTGGTGCTGCTGGGCCCCAGCGGCTGCGGCAAGTCCACGCTGCTGCGCATCCTCGCCGGACTGGAGTCCCTCGACGGCGGCGCGCTGGAGTGGGCCGGTGGCACCCGGCCCCCGATCGGTGCCGTGTTCCAGCAGCCGCACCTGATGCCGTGGCTGACGGCGCGGGACAACGTGCTGCTCGGCGGCCGCTACCGGGCCAACCGGGCGCGGTTCTCGCCGGACCGGGCGGCGGGGCTGATCGAGCGGCTCGGGCTCGCCGAGCTCGCCGATTCCTACCCGGACCGGCTCTCCGGCGGGCAGGCGCAGCGGGTCGCGGTCGCGCGGGCCGCGGCGATCGGCCCGGCGCTGCTGCTGCTCGACGAACCGTTCAGCGCGCTGGACCCGGCGGCGCGCGCCGACCTGCAGCGCTGGGTGCGGGCGAGCACCGACGACCTCGCGCTCACCTCGGTGCTGGTCACCCACGACGTGGACGAGGCGCTGCTGGTCGCCGACCGGATCGCGATGCTCGACGGTTCCGGGGCGGTGGCGCGGGAATGGCCGAACTCCCCCGGCACCGCGGACGGCCCGCTGCGGGAAGAACTGCTCGCGCACTACCCGGCGAGCCCCGTCGCCGCGGGAGCGGCCCGATGAGTCCGCTGTGGTCACGCCGGTCGCTGCTGCTGGGCGCCGGGGCGCTGGGCGCGGCCGCAGGTCTCGGCGCCACCGCCGACCTCGGGCTGAACGCGGCGCGGCACCGCGACGTCTCCTCCGGCGCACTGCGCATCGGTTACCTGCCGATCACCGACGCGGCACCGCTGCTGCTCGCGCACGGCAGCGGCCTGCTCGACGAGCACGGCACCGGGGCGGCGCGGCCGGTGAAGTTCCGCAGCTGGGCGTCGCTGGCCGAAGCGTTCCTCACCCGGCAGGTCGACGTGGTGCACCTGCTGATGCCGTTCGCGGTGCAGCTGCGCTACGCGATGGGCGCCGAATGCCGGGTGCTGGCCTGGAACCACACGAACGGCTCGGCGCTCACCGTCCGCCGCGACGTCGAACGCGTCGAGCAGCTCGCCGGGCACAAGGTCGCCATCCCGTTCTGGTGGTCCATCCACAACATCGTGCTGCAGCGGATGTTGCGCGCCGCCGGGCTCACCCCGGTGGTGCGGCAGCAGCCCTCCGCCGCGGACGGCACGGTGGAGCTGGTGGTGCTGAGCCCCTCCGACATGGTCCCCGCGCTGGACGGCGGCTCCGTCGGCGGCTACATCGTGGCCGACCCGTTCAACGCGATCGCCGAGATCAAGGGCGTGGGTCGCATCCTGCGGTTCGTCGGCGACGTGTGGCGCGACCACGCCTGCTGCGTGGTGCTCGCGCACCAGGACCTGCTGGACACCGCACCGGGCCGGGTGCAAGGCCTGGTGGACGCGCTGGCGCTCACCCAGCTCGGCCTCGCCCGCGATCGCGCGGGTGGCGCGCGGGCGCTCACCGGCGGGAAGTACCTGCCGCAGCCGCTGAAAGCGGTGTCGACGGCGTTGGAGTACCCGGCGGCCGACTACCCGCACGCCCTGCACCACCCGGAGTGGTCCGGGCAGCGCATCGGCTTCCAACCGTTCCCGTTCCCCGGCTTCACCGCGGAACTCGTCGAATCGATGCGCGCCACGGTCGTCGACGGCGACACCCGGTTCCTCGACGGCCTCCGCGCCGACGAGGTGCACGGGCAGCTCGTCGACGACCGGTTCGTCCGCGGCAGCCTGCGCCGCTTCGGCGGACCGGCCGCGTTCGGCCTGCCCGGCTCCCTGACCCGCAGCGAAGAGGTGAACCCCGCATGACCACGCTCTCCCCGCGCGGCGCCGAGGACACGAGCCCCGCCCGGACCGACCGGCCGAGTCTCGCGCACCGGGTCGGGCCGCCGCTGGTGGCGGTGCTGGTGGCCGTCGCGGTGTGGTGGCTGCTGACCGACGTGCTCACCGGCGACCGGCTGCTGTCGGCGTTCGCCCCGCAGCGCGCGGTGCCCGCGATCGGCGACCTGCTGGCCAGGGGCGTGCTGCTGCCGGACGTGGCGGCCAGCCTGTGGCGGCTGCTGCTGGGCATGCTCATCGCCGCGGTCGTCGGCGTCCCGGTCGGACTGCTCGTCGGGTCGCTGGACGTGGTGGAACGGGCGACGCGGCCGGTGTTCCAGTTCCTGCGGATGATCTCGCCGCTGTCCTGGGCACCGATTGCGGTCGCCGTGTTCGGCATCGGGCACCGGCCGGTCACGTTCCTGGTGGCGGCCGCGGCCGTGTGGCCGATCGTGCTCAACACCGCCGCCGGGGTGCACGCCGTCTCGCCCGGGCACGTGCGGGTGGCCCGGTCGCTCGGCGCGACCCGGTTCGAAGTGCTCACCAGCGTGGTGCTGCCGACCGCCCGGACCCACGTGCTGACCGGGCTGCGGCTGGCGCTCGGCATCGCGTGGGTGGTGCTGGTGCCCGCGGAGATGCTCGGCGTCGATTCCGGGCTGGGGTACCAGATCCTCAACTCCCGCGACCAGCTCGCCTACGACCAGGTGATGGCCGTGATCCTGGTGATCGGCGTCCTCGGCTACCTCCTCGACGCGCTCGCGCGCACGCTGCTGCGCCCCCGGCCGTGAGCACGGGCCCGCCCCGCGGGTGATCACCGCGTGGGACGATCTCGGGGTGGTGAGCGTCGTGCGTCCCGCTTCGTCGTGGCTGGTTCCCGTCCTGGCGGTGTTGCTGCTCGTGGGTGCCGGATTCGGGCTGGCCCAGGTCGATTCGGGCGTGATCCGCACGCGCGCCGTCGTCGACGGGGTGCCGATGGACCTGGTGCGCCCCGCCGCGCTGACCGGGACGGCTCCGGCGGTGGTCGTGGCGCACGGGCACGCCGCGAGCCGCCGGCTGATGGCCGACTGGGGGACGACGCTGGCGCGTTCCGGGTTCGTCGTCGCGCTGCCGGACTTCGCCGGGCACGGGGCGAACCGGACGCCGCTACCCGATGGCCCGGCGCGGGAACTCCGGCTCGCGGCGGACCTGGACGCGGCCGTCGGCATGCTGCGGCGGACGCCGCAGGTCGACCCGGACCGGATCGGGCTGGTCGGCCACTCCATGGGAGCGGGCGCGGTGTACCGGTTCGCCGCGGCGCACCCCGAGATCGCGGCGACGGTAGCGATCTCGCTGCCCGACGGTGCCGTGCCGGAGCCCGCGGCGGCACGGCACCTCCTGCTGCTGGTCGGCAGGCACGAGTTCCCGTCGTTCCACCGGGCCGCCGAGCAGGCCTCCCGGGCCGGGGCGCCGGGCGACCACCGGCCGGTCGAGGTCCTCCCCCGCGCCGAGCACCTCTCGATCCTCTTCGCGCCGCGGGCGCACGCGGACACCGCGCGGTGGTTGCAGAACTCGCTGGGCGTCGATGCTCCGCTCGGGAACGCCGCGGGCGAACGCATCCGGCCCGCGGTGCTGCTGTGGGCCGCGTTCGCGGTCGGCTTCGTGCCGTTCGCGCGCCGGATCGTCCGGCCCGCGGCCCCCGCGGACCAGGAATCCCCTGCCGCGCCGCCCGCGATCGCCGGTGCCGTCGCGGCCGGGCTCGCGGCCGGCTGGGCGGGCTCCGCGGCCGCCCCGGCCGGCTGGTCGCCGCTGGCGGTCGGCGGCGAGCTCGGGCTGTTCCTCGTGCTGTTCGGGCTCGGATTCGCCGCGGTGCCGCAACTTCGCCATCGAGTCCGATGTGGACGTTCAGGTTCGGCGTGGCGGTCGGTGGCGGTCGCCTGCTACGCGGCGCTGGCCGTCCTGCTGCCCATCGGGATCGGCGCGGCGGAGCCCGTGCCGCACGGCGCGCGCTGGTGGTGGACCCCGCTGCTGGTCGCGAGCGGCGGCATCGCCTGCGCAGCGGCGGAACTCGCGGCCCGCGGCCGACGCGGCGTGCGCCGGGACGGCGTGCGGGTGGCGGTGCTGGGATCCGCCGCGCTCGGCATCGCGGTGGCCGTCGGCGCGGGGCTGCTGCCCGGGTTCGTGGTCCTGATCGCTCCGCTGCTCGCGATGCTGCTGCTCTGGCACCTCGCGTGGGCCGCCGTGCTCGCCAGGGCCGGCGCCCCGTGGTGGCTGCCCGCCGTCGTCGGCGGCGTGCTGCTCGGCTGGCCGCTCGCCGCGGTCAGCCCGCTCGGCTGAGGGCTCCGTCCGGCAGCTGGGAGATCCACCCGAACCCTTGCGCGCGCGGCCCCCGCCGTGGTGGGCGGCGGGCGCCCGCGCGTCGACCGGCTGAGCTGGCACTTCCGCCCGAACCGGAGGAACCGGCCGCGCCCACGACGGTCCACATCGGAGCGCACCGCGACCGGCGCGATCCCGCATGCCGGACGGCATTGCCCGGCGCGCACCCCGGGTCCTAGCTTTCCCGCCGTGCTGACGCAGTGGGGAAGACCGAGGCAACAACCCGGACCGGCGCTGCGCGCGCTGCGCCCGTTCAGCGGACCGCTGCTGGGGCTCGGCGCCGTCGTAGTACTGGTGCTGGTGTGGCAGCTCGTCGCCGCGCTGCGGATCTGGCCCGAGCAGATCGTGCCCGCGCCCGCGCAGGTGTGGGCGCAGCTGCTGTCCACCAGCGACGCGGACAACGGCCAGTCCGGCTACGCCGGCTACACGCTGCTGGAACGGCTCGCGGTGAGCCTGCGCAGACTGGCCTACGGCGTCGGCTACGGCGTGCTGATCGGTATCGGTCTCGGCCTGGTGATGGGTCTGGTCCGGCCGGTGCGGGTGATGCTGGAACCGCTGGTCACGTTCATCCGCGCGCTACCGCCGCTGGCCTACCTGAGCCTGCTGGTCATCTGGTTCGGCATCGACGAGGAACCCAAGGTGTACCTGCTGATGGTGGCCTCGTTCCCACCGGTCGCCGTGGCCACCGCCGCCGCGGTCACCGGGGTCGGCAGGCAGTACGTGGAGGCCGCCGAAGCGCTCGGTGCGAGCAGGCTGCAAGTGGTCGCCTCGGTGGTCCTGCCCGCCTCGGTGCCCGAGATCCTCACCGGCGTGCGGCTCGCCGTCGGCATCGCCTACGGGTCGGTGGTGGCCGCGGAGACCGTGAACGGCGCCGACGGGCTCGGCGGCATGGTGCTCAACGCCCAGCGCTACAACCAGACCGCCGTGGTGATCCTCGGCCTGTTCGTCATCGGCATCACCGGACTCGTCATCGACCTGCTGATCGTCGCGGCGCGCCAAGCGCTGTCCCCGTGGCGCAGCCGCATCTGACCACCCCTTCCAGGAGGAGAACCCGTGCACCGGTTCAGCAGGCGCGCCGCGCTCGGCCTGTTCGGCGCCGCCGCGGCCGTCCCCGCGCTCAGCGCGTGCGGCGTCGGCGGCGAGACCGAGGAGGAGAAGGCCCGCAAGGTCCGGATCGCCTACCAGAACTTCGCCGACGGCACGCTGCTCGTCAAGGAGCAGCGCACCCTGGAGGACCGGTTCCCGGACCACGAGTTCGAGTGGACCGCGTTCGACTCCGGCGCGAGCATCAACACCGCGTTCCTCAGCGGTGCGCTGGACATCGCCGTCATCGGCAGCAGCCCGGCCGCGCAGGCGCTCAGCCCGCCGCTGGCCGTGCCGTACCAGATCGTCCAGCTGCTCAACGTGATCGGCAGCAGCGAGGCGCTCGTGGTGCGCGGTGACCGCGGCATCCGCGCGATCCCCGACCTGGTCGGGCGCAAGGTCGCCGCCCCGTTCAGCTCCACCGCGCACTACAGCCTGCTCGCCGCGCTGCGGCAGCACGGCGTCGACCCGGGCGGAGTCGACATCGTTGACCTGGAACCGCAGAACATCCAGGCGGCGTGGGAACGCGGCGACCTCGACGGCGCCTACCTGTGGACGCCGACGCTGACCGCGCTGCAGCGCACCGGGACGACGCTGGTGGACAGCGCGCAGCTCGCCGCCGCGGGCAAGCCGACGCTCACCTTCGCCGTGGCCGCCCGGGAATTCCTCGACCGCAGCCCCGACGTCGTGCAGGGCTGGCTGGACGCCACCGATGCGGCGATCCGGCAGATCCGCACCGATCCGCGGCCCGTCGCGGAAGCGGTGAGCAGGCAGCTCGGCAGCAGCGTGGACGACGCGCTCGGCCAGTTGCGGCAGAACCTCTACCTCGACCTGGACCAGCAGCGCGCCCCCGAGTACTTCGGCGACCCGCAGGCACCCGGTGCGCTCGCCGCGCGACTGCGCGACACCGCCGGATTCCTGCTGGAGCAGCGGAAGATCGACGCCCTGCCCGACCTCGCCACCTTCCAGCGCGCCCTGCGCATCCCGGAGCCCGCCCATGCCTGAACAGCCCCTCGTCGAGATCTCCGGCGCCACCCGTTCCTACGGCCGCGGCGGGAACGCCGTCACCGCGCTCGGGCCGCTGGACCTGCGCGTCGAGCGCGGCGAGTTCGTGGTGGTCGTGGGCCCGTCCGGCTCCGGCAAGAGCACCCTGCTGCGGCTGGTGTCCGGTTTCGAGCGGCCCAGCACCGGCGCGGTCGCCTTGGACGGGCGCGCTCCGGTGCCCGGCCGCGACGTGGGCGTGGTGTTCCAGCAACCCCGGTTGTTCCCGTGGCGCACGGTCGCCGGGAACCTGGACGTGGCGCTGCGCTGGGCCGGGGTACCGCGCGGGCAGCGCGCGCAGCCGCGCGCGGAACTGCTGGACCGGGTGGGCCTCGCCGAGATCGGCGGGCGGCGGGTCTGGGAGATCTCCGGCGGCCAGCAGCAGCGGGTCGCCATCGCCCGCGCCCTGGCCGGACGGCCGGACCTGCTGCTGCTCGACGAGCCGTTCGCGGCGCTCGACGCGCTCACCAGGGAACGCCTGCAGGAGGACCTGCGGTCGCTGACCGACGGCGCCGAGCAGGGCGCGGTGTTCGTGACGCACAGCGTCGACGAGGCCGTCTTCCTGGCCAGCAGGGTGATCGTGCTCAGCAACCGGCCCGGCCGGATCGAGCTGGATCTGCCGGTTCCGCTGCCGCGAAGCGGAGTTCCGGCCGACGAGCTGCGCGCCTCCGCGGAGTTCGCCCGGCTGCGCGGCGAGGTGTCCACCGCCGTCCGCGCCGCCCTCCAGCCCGCCTGATCCGGGCCCCGCAGGCGAACGGCCCGTTCGACCGCAGTGGCCGAACGGGCCGTTCCACCTCGCCGGGCCGCCGCGCGAGCGGTGCGGCTCAGACGACGCCGAGGGACAGCATCGCGTCGGCGACCTGCGTGAAGCCGGCGATGTTGGCGCCCGCGATGTAGTTGCCGGGAGTGTCGTACTCGTCGGCGGTCTGCAGGCAGCGGTCGTGGATGCCGCGCATGATCTCGGCGAGCCGCTGCTCGGTGTGCTCGAACGTCCACGAGTCGCGCGAGGCGTTCTGCTGCATCTCCAGCGCGGAGGTCGCGACGCCGCCCGCGTTCGCCGCCTTGCCCGGCGCGAACTTCACGCCCGCGTCGGTCAGGTACTTGATGGCGTCCGGCGTGGTGGGCATGTTCGCGCCCTCCGCGACGATCTTGCAGCCGTTGCGGACCAGTTCGGCCGCGTGGTCGGCGTCCAGCTCGTTCTGGGTGGCGCAGGGCAGCGCGATCTCGCACGGCACGTCCCAGGCCGCACCACCGGTGATGAACCGGACGCCGTTGCCGCGGTCGGTGGCGTACTCGTCGATGCGGGCGCGCCGCACCTCCTTGATGTCCTGCAGCAGGGCGACGTCGATGCCCTTCTCGTCCACCACGTAACCGCTGGAGTCCGAACAGGCCACGACGGTGCCGCCGAGCTGGTGCACCTTCTCGATCGCGTACTGCGCGACGTTGCCCGAACCGGACACGACGACCCGCTTGCCGTCGAAGGAATCCCCGGCGGCCTTGAGGATCTCGTCCACGAAGAACACCGTGCCGTAGCCGGTGGCCTCCGGGCGCACCTGGGAACCACCCCAGCTGAGGCCCTTGCCGGTGAGCACACCGGACTCGTAGCGGTTGGTGATCCGCTTGTACTGGCCGAACAGGTAGCCGATCTCCCGGCCGCCGACCCCGGTGTCCCCGGCGGGAACGTCGGTGTACTCGCCGATGTGCCGGTACAGCTCGGTCATGAACGACTGGCAGAACCGCATGACCTCGCCGTCGGAACGGCCCTTCGGGTCGAAGTCGGAGCCGCCCTTGCCGCCGCCGATCGGCATGCCGGTCAACGAGTTCTTGAAGATCTGCTCGAAGCCGAGGAACTTCACGATGCCCAGGTAGACGCTGGGGTGGAACCGCAGGCCGCCCTTGTACGGCCCGAGCGCGGAGTTGAACTCGACGCGGAACCCGCGGTTGATCTGCACCGATCCCTTGTCGTCCACCCACGGCACCCGGAAGATGATCTGCCGTTCCGGCTCGCACAGGCGGCGGATGACCTCGGCGTCGACGTACTGCGGGTGCTTGGCGACGACCGGGCGGAGGCTGTCGAGGACTTCGTGCACCGCCTGGTGGAACTCGTCCTCACCGGGGTTGCGGTGCAGCACCTCGTCGTAGATGTCCTGAAGCTTCTCGTCGAGATTCGCCACAGCTCGCTCCTCCATCTCCTCGTGATCGCCCGGCGCGCGGCGGTCCGCACCGGTGCGCCACCCGGTGGGCACGGCCCGCTGCCAGCTTCGGTATCGCGGCGGCCCGACCCGCCGCCGCAGACCTTATCCCGGCCTCCGCGCCGCGAACGGCTTCCGGAACGACCCACCGAAACATGCCCGAAACACACCGGAAACACCGCTTTACGGCGCTCACGCGCCACCTGGGCGGCGAAAACCCGGTGAACGCAGGGGTTTCCGGCAGGTTGCGCGCCGATTGCACAGCTTGGCACGAGCGCGCACACCTGTCAGCAGCCGAGCGGCCGCGATCCGCGATGCGCCTTTCCCCGTGGCGTTGCTCACGAGTGGCCCTGATCACAGTGGAACGGGCCCGCCGGACGCCCCCGGCGGGCCCGTGCGGAGCCGGTCGATCAGCCGATCCGGGCGGGCTCCGCGGTGGCCGGAGAACGGCGTTGCACCACCGCGACGGCACCCAGCACCAGCAGGTTCACCGCCAGCCCGGTGAGCCCCGCGTTCACGCCGAACGGGTTCACCTGCAGCACCGCCGACACCAGCACCACGCACTCGCCCGCGACCAGCCCGGCCAGCACCGCCGAGGACCGCACCGGCACCGGTTCCCGCAGCGCCAGCAGGTTCGCGGGCGCGAGCTGGATCATGCCGCTGTAGGTGAGCAGGTACAGGTTCGCCATCAGGTCCGGGCGCCCCAACGTCAACGCCAGCACCAGCACCGACACCACCGCCGCGGTGATCCGGCTCGCCCGCAGCCGCGCGCCCTCCGCCATGCCGGACGGCACCAGGTTGCTCGACACCAGCGTCGCCACGCAGATCAGGCCGCCCGCGGCGGGCACCATCGCGCAGGCCGCACCGCCGATCAGCACCACCGCCAGCAGCGGGGCGGGCAGCGTGCGCTGCGCCAGCTCCAGCAGCGCCGCGTTCTCCGCACCGGCCGGAGTGGTCGCGGCGGCGACCGCGTAGAAGCCGACCAGCACCGGGATCGCCACCGCCACGGTGTACAGCGGCAGGAACACGTGGTTCGAGGCCACCGCCTTCGACGAGCGACCCGACAGCACCGCGGGCCAGCTCGACGGCAGCGTCATCGCCCCGAACCCGGCCGCGCTGACCAGGATGCTCGTCACGTACCAGGCGGTGCCGTAGGAACCGCCGGGCTGGATCGTCAGCAGCTCCCGCGCGCCCTGGAACACGGCGGTGAACAGCCCGCCCTCCGGTTGCCGCGCCAGCAGCACGCCGCCTGCGATCACCAGCAGCGCCACCACCATCAGCACGTCCTTCAGGTAGGACGTCGCCGCCACCCCGTGCAACCCCGACCACAGCACGAACACCAGCACCAGCAACATCGCCACCACGACGCTCACCGTCCCGGTCCGCTCGTCACCGGTCATGAACGACACGATCGTGCCCAGCCCGACCAGCTGCACCTGGATGACCGGCATGAAGAACACGATCGCCAGCACCGCCGTCAGCCCGCCCAGCACCGGGCTGCGGAACCGGTGGCGCAGGTAGTCCGAGTTCGTCCGGTACCCGTGGCGCTTGCCGAGCCGCCACACCAGCGGCGCCACCAGGAACATCCCGACGTAGCCGAGCACCAGGTACGAGGGCATGTACATCGCGGCCACGCCACCGCCGAGGACCAATCCGGAGATGCCGAGGAACGTGAAGGTCGTAAAGATCTCCCCCGCCTGCAGGAAGAACGTGGCCACCGCGCCGAAGCGGCGGCCACCGACGGTCCAGGCGGCCAGGTCGAACCCGCCGCCGCGCCTGCCGAGCAGGCCGACGACGGCGATGAGCACCAGGCCGGACAGCGCGATCGCGATCACGGGGCGTCCACCTTCCCGCCGCGCTCCGCGACCGGATCGGCCGGGTCATCCGGGTCGTCCGGTCCATCCGGGTCGTCGCCGGAGATCAGCCCGGCCGCCTCCTCGCGCCGCAGCACCCACGCCAGCAGCAGGCTGGTCAGCACGCACCAGCCGCACACCCACACCACCACCGACGGCAACCCGAACCAGGGCGCCGCCGTGTTGACGAAGGGGAAGAAGGGGGTGCCCAGCAGAGCGATCACCGGCAGCACCAGCACCGCGTGGAACGGGCGCAGCGCTCCCCCCGTGATCCGGGGCCCCGGTGGCCCGCTCCGCTCATGTCCGCTCATGTCAGCCTCCTGCGCAGGTGGCCGTCTCCGCCCGCGGATGTCGCGGGTCGAGCAGCGCACCGTGCGCCGGACACGCTAACCGGCCGCGGCCCGGAATCGTGCAGGTGCGCGCGGTGTCACCCGCGGCGAGGTCAGCTCGCCGGGACCGGGGTGACCAGGGTGCCTTCGGCCAGGTAGCGCTCCAGGTTGCGGAAGGTGAGCTCTCCCATGGCTTCGCGGGTTTCGCGCGTGGCGCTGGCGATGTGCGGCAGCAGCACCACGTCGTCCCGGTCCAGCAGTGCCGCGGGCACGTTCGGTTCGTCGGCGAACACGTCCAGTGCGGCGCCCGCGAGCCGTCCCTCGACCAGCGCCGAGACCAGCGCGGGTTCGTCCACGACGCTGCCCCGGGCGATGTTGACCAGGTAGCCGCGCGGACCGAGCTCGGCCAGCACCTCCGCCGAGACCAGACCGCTGGTCCCGGCTCCCCCCGCGGTGGCGATCACCAGCACGTCCGCCCCGGCCGCCAGCTCCCGCGCCGAGGCGGCGTAGCGGTAGCCGACGCCCTCGACGGGCCGCCGCGAGTGGTACGAGATCTCGGCGCCGAAGCCCTCCAGCCGCCGGGCGATGGCGCGCCCGATGCGGCCCAGCCCCAGGACGCCGACCCGCTTGCCGCTGACCTTGGTGCGCAACCCGAAACCGCCCGGCACCCACTCGCCGCGCCGCACGTAGCGGTCCGCGGCGGACAACCCGCGCAGCACGTCGATCAGCCCGCCCACCGCGAGGTCCGCGACGCAGTCGGTGAGCACGTCGGGGGTGTTGCTCACGTCGATGCCGCGGGCGCGGGCGCGGGCCACGTCGGTGCGCTCGTAGCCGACTCCGAAGTGGACGATCGCACCGAGCTCCGGCAGCGCGTCCATCAGCTCGTCGCTCACCCCGTAGCGCGCGCTGGTGACGGCGGCGACGACCTCGGCGCCGCGCTCGGCGAGGCAGGCGGCCGGATCGGACTGCTCGTGCAGGCGCAGCACCTCGTAGCGCGCCGCCATCTCCGCCTCCAGCGAAGGCAGCAGCTCGCAGACCTGCAGGACGGTGCCGGACGGGGCGGACTGGGACATGCGGGGATTCCTCCTGCTGCGGCTCTCGCTGGGCTCCCCGCAGCCTAGGCCTGCGGTGGTGCCGCGCCGACACCGCTGCGGACGTGCCCGCCGGATCCCGCCGCGGGCGGACGGCCCGGCCACCCCGGTCGCCGTCATCGGATCGGCGGAAACCTGGTCGTGTGGATCTTCCGCGTGCGGGGCGGCACGAGCGGGTGAACCGATCTTCGCGGGCGTCAGAGCGAGCCGTTCCCGACCGACGTAGGGGGTGATCGTCCCCGACCGCCCCAGGAGGACAGCGTGCACTCCGACCCGCTCCGCGCGTGCCGGCACCAGGTCCGCGCCCACCACCGGGAGATCCCCGTCGCGATCATCGGCGCCGGGCCGGGAGGTCTGGCCGTCGCGGCCGAACTGGCGCGCCGCGGCGTCCCGGCCACCGTGTTCGAGCGCGGCCCGCAGGTCGGGTCGAGCTGGCGCCACCACTACGACCACCTGCGGCTGCACACCACGCGCTCGCTGTCCCGGTTGCCGGGGATGCGCCTCCCGCGCCGCTTCGGGCGCTGGGTCGCCCGGGAGGACCTGGTGCGGTACCTGGAGGACTACGCGCAGCGGTACGAGCTGGACGTGCGGCCGAACACCACCGTGGAACGGGTGTGGCCCGCCGAGCGCATCGGCGGGGAGCGCTGCTGGCGGCTGCGGGCCGGTGGCGAGACCACGACGGCGCGCGCGGTGGTCGTCGCGACCGGGCTCGACCACACCCCGCACATCCCGGACTGGCCCGGGTTGGACGGGTTCTCCGGGCTGCTGCTGCACTCCGCGCGCTACCGGAACCCGGATCGGCACGCCGGTCGCGACGTCCTCGTCGTCGGCGGCGGCAACAGCGGCGCCGAGATCGCGACGGCTCTCGCCCGGCAGGGCGCCACCCGGGTCTGGTGGTCGCTGCGCACGCCTCCGACCATCGTGCCCGCCGCGGCGGACCGGTGGCAGCGGCTGGGAGTCCTCGTCGCGAAGCTGCCGACCTCCGTCGCGGACCTGCTGACCCGGACGTTCACCCGAGCTCGGCTGCCCGACCTGCGCGAGCACGGGCTGCCGCGCCCGCAGGACGGGCTCTACGCGCGCGTCCGACGGGACGGGCGCAGCCCGGTGCACGACCGCGGCATCGTCGATGCCATCCGGAAGGGCCGGGTGCAACCGGTCGCGGCGGTGGCGAGCGTGGACCGCAGCCAGGTCGTGCTCGTCGACGGCACCCGAATACGGCCGGACCACGTCATCGCCGCCACCGGCTACCGCACCGAACTGGCCCGGCTGGTGGGACCGGACGTGCTCTCGAAACCGCGGGACCTGCCCGTCGCCGGGGAACCCGCCGAAGCACCGGACCTGCACTTCCTGGGCTTCACCAACGACCCGGCCGGGCACCTGCACCGGATCGCCGTCGAAGCGCGCGCCACCGCCAAGCTCATCGCCCGACGGCAGCGCTTCGCCGGGGCCCGCACCGCCGGCGAACCGGAATGCGAGTGCGCGCAACGGGTTTCCGACCTGGCCGGGTGATCCTCAGCCCAGCAGTTCCGCCACCGCGCGCGCCGTGTCCGGATGCCCGCCCAGCAACGCCGCACCGGACGGTTCGGCGACCGGCCACCCGCCGGTGCACCCGAGCAGCTCCGCGACCGCGTCGCAGGTCGCCGGGTGCGCGGCAGGCAGCTCCGCCCCACCGGACCCGCCGCTCGCCGGGAGCTGTGCCGCCGGGGCCGGTTCGGCCAGCCACGGCGGCACCCACCGGTCCAGTTCCGGGAGCCGCCCCGGGAACACCCGGCCCGCCTCCCGGATCAGCAGCGGCGCCGACTCGGCGCCACCGGAGCGCAACGTGGTGATCAGCATCGGCAGCCACGGCACCAGCACCCGGTCCGGCAGCACCCGGAACGCCTCGGACACCGACTCCACCACGAAGTCCGCCAACCCCGGCACCGGTTCCAGGGCGTGCACGAAACCGCTCAGGTACCGCGGGTACGCGGGCAGCACCATCGGGTTCGCCAGCAGCTCGGCGCACCGCTCGCGCAGGTCCGCGCGGGACAGCAGCCCGAGCCGCAGCCGCGCCGCCCACAGCAGCGCGACCTTCGCCGGCTCCACCGGGTGCGACTGCGCCACCGCCAGTTCCAGCTGGGTGCGGTCGCAGCCCAGCGACAGCGCCAGGCCTTCCATGCCGAACAGGAACCCGAGCATCGCCGCCACCTGGCCGACGCCCGCCTCCTCGTCGGTGAACGCGGTCGGCAGCAGCGTGCAGTAGTGCGCGTACCCGGTCCGCACGAACGATTCGATCCACGGCGGCAGCGCGGGCTCGCTCGTCCGGTAGTGCGCCAGCAGCCGCCGCACCCGGCGCAGCACCTCGGGGGCGCCGTCCGCGGTGCGCTCGGCGGCGAGGACCTCCAGGGCGCGGACGCCGAGCTCGTTGGCGAGCCGGTTGCCGCGCAGCAGCAGCGTCGCGTCCTCCACGGCGGCCAGCACGCTCGCCGCGGTGGCCTGCGGGTCGTGCGCGGCGCGGCGCAGCCGCTGCTCCAGCACCTGCTCCAGGCTCACCCCCTCGTAGCCGAGTTCGACCAGCGCCCGCTGGTGGGTGCCGAGCGCCAGATCCCAGGACTCCTGGATGGGGCGTTCGCCGAGCCGCCGCTCCCCCATGATCGGCCGGGCCGCGCCGCGCGGCAGCAACCGGTGCAGCATCCACAGCACGTCGGAGCAGCGTTCCAGCTCGGGGCGGCCCGCGATGTCCAGCAGCGCCCGCTGCACGCCGCGCCGCTCCAGCGGCAACCCGAGCGGTGCCAGCCGGTCGTGCAAGTCGCGGGCCAGCGGCGGCAGCGCCGCGTAGCCGACCTTCCCGACCCGGTCGCCGCCGAGCATGTTCTCGACGATGCGGCGGACGTCGCGGCGCCCGGGCACCACGTCCTTCTCGATGCAGGTGATCGCCGCGTCCTGGAAGTCGTACGGGGTGGGTCCGGCCCGGTCCCGCATCCCGGCGAGCAGGATCGAGGTCTCGAACACGGCGATGGCGTCGGCGGTGGAGGCCAGGTACCCGTTGCGGCGGGCGGCGCGCACCACCTCCACCGACCAGGAGCGCAGTTCCGCCTCGTCGAGCCGGTCCAGCTCGGGCGGTCGCCGCAGGAACCCGGACAGCTTGTCCGCGGGTTCCGCGGGCGCCACCGGCGGTGCGGACTTGAGCGGTTTCCCACCGGCCTGCCCGGTGAGCCGGAACGGGCGGACGCGCTTGGACTGTTTGGCCCACTCGCCCGCGGCGATGGACACCGAACCGCCCGCCAGGCCGAACTGCGCTTCGATGGCGGCGTGGCTGGACGGGATCAGCCCGTGCTGCCAGCTGGTCCCGCTCGGCGGGTCGATGCGGTGCCCGGTGGCGCCGTGCACGCCGAACTCGGCGACGCGGCTGGCGGCGTGCACCGCGCCGCACACGTGGATGCCGTCGGCGGGGTCGGTGCCGGACGCGGCGAGGTGCTCCCGGATCCGGGTCCACATGTGCCGTTCCCGCTCTTCGTCGAGGCGCAGCCGGGGCGATGCTGCGGGCGTGAGGCGGCGGAACAGGCTGCCGATGAGGAACAGCACCTGCCGGTAGGTGTCGTGATCGCCACCGGCGAGCGGCACTTCCACGTACTGGTGCCACCACTCCGACCAGTGCCGCACCCGGCCGTTGCGCAGCAGGTGCTCCTCCAGTTCGGCGAACCGGGGGCGCAGGTCGCCGAGTTCGACCCCGATCGCGTCGCCGTGCAGCGCGGCTTCCTCGTCGGCCGGTTCGGCGCCGGTTTCGCGGTCGGCCTGCTGCTGGAAGACGTGATCGCTGGAGCGGTCCACCAGCACCAGTTCGACGCCGGGCGTGTCCAGCGCGTAGGCGATGGCCTGGTACTCGGCGGAGGCCTCGGTGATCGGGGCGACCACCGACAGCGGCGACCATTCGATCGGGAGGCCGTCGACTTCGGTGGCGAACGCCTGCACCGCCACCGGCAGCCGGCAGTGGCGCAGTTCGGGCAGCACCGGTGCCATGTCCTCGCACAGCTCCAGGTACACGACCGAGGGCCGTTTCTCCCGCAGCCGTCGCGCCATCGCGACCGCCGATGCCGGGGAGTGGTGGCAGACCGGGAAGATCTCCAGCGGTTCCCGCTCGGCGCGGTCCACGTCGTCGACGAGGCCGAGCAGGATCTCCTCCAGCGCGCCGGGCCCGTCGGCGAACGCGGCGGCGGCCTCCCGCAGCCGGGTGCGCAGCGGGTCGAACGGCGCGGTCACGAGAGGGTGGCGATCGCGTCGCGCCCGCCCGCCAGGAATTCGGGCCAGCAGCCGCCTTCTTCGTCGCTGCGCGGTTCCACGACGCCGTGCAGGTACTTGTTGAGGATGGCGAGGTCCTCCGGTTCGCGGCGGGCCAGCGAGCCGACGAGCGAGGAGGCGAGGACGCGGGCGCTGAGCGCGCGGTCGCCGAAGAAGTTGCTCTGCAGGATCGCGTCCTCCAGCACGCCGATCTGCTCGGCCGTGGACAGCGCCGATTCGAGCTTCTCGTCGTCGCTGCCCGCGGCGGCCGCGGCGGCGCGCAGATCGCCGAAGCTGCGCAGCAGCACGTCCAGCAGGGTCGGCGGCACGTCCAGCTCGATCCGCTGGCGCCGCAGCAGTTCCTCGGTGCGGAACCGCACGATCTCCGCTTCGCTCTTCTTGTTCGTCACCACGGGGATGCGCACGAAGTTGAACCGCCGCTTCATCGCGGAGGACAGGTCGTTGACGCCGCGGTCGCGGCTGTTGGCGGTGGCGATGATGGAGAAGCCGGGTTCGGCGAACACGATGCCGTCGTCGTCGAGTTCGGGCACCGAGATGTACTTCTCGGACAGCACGGAGATCAGCGCGTCCTGCACGTCGCTGGTGGCGCGGGTGAGCTCTTCGAAGCGGCCGATGGCGCCGGACTCCATCGCGGTCATGATCGGCGAGGGGATCATCGATTCCCGGGACTGGCCCTTCGCGATGACCATCGAGACGTTCCAGGAGTACTTGATCTGGTCTTCGGTGGTGCCCGCGGTGCCCTGCACGACGAGCGTGGAGTTGCGGCAGATCGCCGCGGACAGCAGCTCGGCCAGCCAGCTCTTGCCGGTGCCGGGGTCGCCGATGAGCAGCAGTCCGCGGTCGGAGGCGAGGGTGACGATGGAGCGTTCCACGAAGGTGCGGTCGCCGAACCACTTCTGCTGGACGTCGCGGTCGAGGCCGTCGGCGGGTTCGGAACCGAGCACGAACAGCCGGACCATCTTCGGCGACAGGCGCCAGGAGAACGGTTTCGGGGCGTCGTCGATCGACTCCAACCAGTCCAGCTCCTCCGCGTACTTGATCTCGGCGGGGGCTCGCAGCAGTTCGGACATGGCCGGCCTTTCTCGGAATTCTGGGAGTTCTCGGGTTTTCTCGGTGCGGGAGCGGTGGTGCGGTCAGGTGAGGAAGGTCTTGAGCTCGTGCACGAGCTTCCGGATGTGCCCGGAGATGACCGGGGTGCCGAGGTCCTTGAACCGCTCCCGGAACCACGGGTTGACGCTGCCGCGGCCGGAGCCGGACACCGAGCCGACCGGGATGAACTTGGTGCCGGAGCGGTGCAGGGCGGCCATGCCGTCGAAGACCTGCTCGCCGCGCCACTCGTAGAAGTCGGAGATCCACACGACCGCGGTGTTGCGCGGTTCGGCGATCTTCGGCTGGACCTGCGCGAGCGCGGCGGTGCCGTCGGTGCCGCCGCCGAGGTCGGTGCGCAGCAGCGCCTCGAACGGGTCGTGCACCCACGGGGTGAGGTCGAGCGCCCGCGTGTCGTAGGCGATGAGGTGCACGTCGACCTTGGGCAGCCCGGCGAAGATGGACGCGAGGATGGTGCAGTTCACCATCGAGTCGACCATCGAACCGGACTGGTCGACGACGACCACCATCCGCTGCGGCGTGGTCTTGCGGGCGGTGCGCCGGTAGTACAGCCGGTCGACGTGCAGCCGCTGCGATTCCGGGTCCCAGTTGGTGAGGTTCTTCCAGATCGTGCGGTCCAGGTCGAGGTTGCGGAACACCCGCTTCGGCGGCACCGAGCGGTCCACCGCGCCGACGCTGGTGCGCTCGACCTGGGTGCGCAGCACTTGCGCGACCTCGTCCACGTAGCGGCGGATGAGCGATTTCGCGTTGGCGAGCGCGGTGCCGGACAGGTTGTCCTTGTCCCGCAGCAGCTGCTCGATCAGCGACATGCTGGGGTTGAGCCGCGCGGCGAGGTCCGGGTCGGCGAGCACCTCCCGCAGGTGCATCCGGTCGACCAGGTCGGCTTCGATGGCGTCGAGGTCGGGGCCGATCGGCGGGACCGGGGTGCCGAGGTCGGGTGTGCCGCCGCCGGTCCGCCGCGTCCCGGGCGGTCCCCCGGCTCGGCCGCGCAGCCCGCCGGGTTCGCAGCCGAGCGCCGCTTCGAGCCGGCCGACGTCGGACTGCCAGTTCGACAGCTGCCCGGCGGTGACCGCACCGGTGCCGGTGCCGAACACGTTGAGCAGCAGCTTCGACAGGAGCGCGGCGCGGCGCACTTCGGCGGCCCGGTCGCGCTCGTCGGCCGGGTCGCGCGCCTCGGCCGAGGTGGATTCGCCGTCCGCATCCGGTTCGCCGTCCGCCGCCGGTTCGCCGTCCGCCGCCGGTTCGGCTCCCGCGGCCGGTTCGGCGTCCACGCCCGGTTCGTCGACGAGCGGCGCCGCGAGTTCCTCGGCGAGCTCGGGATGGCGCTGCACGAGCGCGTCGACCGAGACCTGCGGGTCGAGCAGCGCGGCGGGGAGGCCGATGTCGTCGAGGACGGCGACGCTCGCCGATTCCAGCGCGGGCTGCTCCTCCTGGTCGAAGAGCCGGGCCAGCAGCCGCCAGTAGAGGACTTGGCGGCGGTTCTCGTCGGAGGCGGGTGTGGTCATGTGCGCAGCAACCTCCCGGCCCGTTCGCGCAGCGCCGCGGCGGCGTCGGTGGCCGCTTTCTCCGCCTTGGCCCCGGCCTTGTCAGTGGTGCCGCCCGCCCAGGCTCCGGCGTGCACGGCGGTGGTCTTCTTCCGCTTGGTGGTCTCGACGGCCAGCGGCTGGACGCGGAACTCGCCGGCGTCCCAGCGCAGCAGGCCGATGCACGCGTGCGAGGCGGCGACGGCCTCGGCGGTGAGCGGCCCGGCGGCCGGGGCTCGGTCTGCGTCGACGGGCAGCGCGTGCCCGGCGAGTGCGAACACCGGCCGGTCGTCGCGGGTGGTGGCCGTGTAGCCGTCGAGGAAGACGGGGACCGCGATGCTCGCGGGGTGCCGGTCCAGCGGGGCGGCGGTGCGCTCGGTGGCGGCGGGCAGCACGGCGCGGGCGGTGGCGAACGGGTCGGCGGGCTCACCGGTGCGGGCGCGCGCGTCGTCCCAGATCAGGTCGCCCGCGGCGGTGATCGGCATGCCGGTGAGCTCCAGGCTGCGGCCGTCGCCGAGCGCGGCGAGCGCGGACAGGTGCGGGCGCAGCAGCTGCCAGGTCCCGGCGCCGACGACGGTGTCGGGTTTCGGCGCGGAGGCGGTGGCGCGCACCAGCAGCGGTGCGCCGCCGTCGGCGGGTTCGAGCACCGCGTGCACCTGGGCTTGGGCGGCGGTGGGGTGTTCGTGCAGGTCGACGCCCAGCGGCAGCAGCCGTCCGCTGATGGGGGTGGTCCCGGGCGCGGCGGCGGCGCCGGGGAGCGTGAGCAGCACCGCGCGGGACCACAGGTCGGCCCAGCGGCGGGCCGGGACGTGTTCCAGGGCGGTGCCGGGGCAGCTCGCGGCGAGTTCGGCGGCGAACCCGTCGAGCAGCGCGGCGGGGCGC
Organism: Saccharopolyspora sp. MMCC62; assembly: GCF_057736575.1. Classification (NCBI taxonomy): domain Bacteria; kingdom Bacillati; phylum Actinomycetota; class Actinomycetes; order Pseudonocardiales; family Pseudonocardiaceae; genus Saccharopolyspora; species Saccharopolyspora sp. MMCC62. The sequence continues at coordinate 387,191 of NZ_JBYKCM010000007.1, forward strand.
CGCAACTCGGGTTCGGCGAGCAGCGCGGTGGTGACCTGCGCGGCGCCGCCGATCAGGTCGTGGTCGATGCCGCGCCATCCGGCGCGGGCCAGGTCGGCGAGCCAGCTGCGGGCGGCGGCGAGCAGGTTCACCGGTTCACCACCGGCGACGGGCGTGCCGTGGTCTTCGCGGGTGCGGCCGGTGGCTTCGGTGGCGCGTGCCAGCAGCGCGTCGTGCGCGGCGCCGAGCAGCGCGGTGCGGGCCCCCGCGAGCGCGGTGAAGTGGTCTTCGCCCGCGGCTCCGGCGGCGGCCTGCCGAGCGGCTTCGGCGACGGTGGCCGCCAGCGGGGTGCCCGCGACGGCGGCGGCGAGCAGGGTGAGGCCGTCGCCGTGCGGCCGCAGCAGGCCGGTGGTGAGCACCTGGTCGAAGGCGTCGACGGCGGCGAGCGCCTCGTCGAGCCCGTCGACGGGGCCGGGGAGCAGGTCGGCGCGCATCAGGACACCGCCCGGGTCGCCGGGAACCAGTGCATCTCGGGCAGCGGTGCCGTCACCGGCGTCAGTTCCAGGTAGGCGAGGTGGCGCAGGAACCGGCTGAACACGGGCGCGGCGGTGGCCGCGTCTCCCTGCGGCGGGTTCCCGCGGTCCACCAGGTCGGCGAGCGCGGTGTCGTCGGCTTCATCCGCGGGGAGGTCGACGCGGAGGTAGCGGGCGACGCGCTCCGGACCGTGCTGCACGACGGCTTCGGCGATCAACGTGCGGATGTGGTTGCAGAGCCCGCCGCGCAGCCCGCCGCAGGGCCGGTTGTTGTTGGTGCTGCAGGTGAACGCGTGGCTCCCGGCGGCGACCGACGAGACGTACACGCGCGCCACGTCGGAGCCGCTGGAGACCACGCCTTGCAGCCGCCCGTCGGCGAGTTCCACGAACGGCACCTTCGCGAGCTTGCGCGGCCGCGCGGGTGGCACGACCCGCGCGGTGCTCGACGTTCCCCAGGCTGTCAACGACCTACTCCTCCGCGTCCCCGTGCAGTGCGGAGGAACATACCCACACCCACCGACAACACGAGATCAGCCCAGTTCACAGCCCTCGGAGCACAGTGGACCCGAACACGCCGGTGCTCCCGCCGCCCGGCCGGAACCGAGCAGGACGGGAGCACCGGCACCACAACGCGGAACCTGCTCAGCAGCGGCGCAAGCCGTCGTCCTTCCCATCAGCGGCGCAGCCGCTGAGCCGCCGACCACCCGAGCAACCGGCACCGCAGCGGGTTCTCAGCGTTCTCCTCGCGAGGACGGCGTTTTCTCCTGTGGCGGAGCCACCGGTGAAATCGATCCCGCAGCGAGGGAACCGCTGAGGTTCCGCCACCCGCCCCGAAAAACAAACCGAGTCAGAACACCACAACAGACCGAAGAACTTCGCCGTCGTGCATCTTGGTGAAGGCGGACTCGACCTGGTCCAACGAGATCTCCTCGGTCACGAACTTCTCCAACGGCAACCTGCCCTGGAGGTACATCTCCACCAGCATGGGGAAATCACGACTCGGCAAGCAATCCCCATACCACGACGACTTCAACGCACCACCCCGCCCGAACACCTCCAACAACGGCAACTCCAACTTCATCTCCGGAGTCGGCACCCCCACCAACACCACCGTCCCCGCCAGATCCCGCGCGTAGAACGCCTGCTCATACGTCGCAGGCACCCCCACCGCATCGATCACCAGATCCGCACCGAACCCATCCGTGAGCTCCCGCACCGCCTCCACGGTGTCCACCTCGGCCGCGTTCACCGTGTGCGTCGCACCGAACTCCCGCGCCCACGCCAACTTCGCCGGATCCCTGTCCACCGCGATGATCCGCCGCGCACCCGCGAAACTCGCCCCCGCGATCGCACCATCACCCACACCACCACACCCGATCACCGCAACCGAATCACCCGGCCCCGCACCACCGGTGTTCACCGCCGCACCGATCCCCGCCATCACACCGCACCCCAACAACCCCGCCACCGCAGGCCGCGCCGCCGGATCCACCTTCGTGCACTGCCCCGCATGCACCAACGTCTTCTCCGCGAACGCACCGATCCCCAACGCCGGCGACAACGCAGTCCCATCCACCAACGTCATCGGCTGCGCCGCATTGTGCGTATCGAAGCAGTACTGCGGACGACCCCGCCTGCACGCCCGACACACCCCACACACCGCACGCCAGTTCAACACCACGAAATCACCAGGCTCGAGATCCACCACCCCGACACCCACCGACTCCACAACCCCAGCAGCCTCATGCCCCAGCAAGAACGGGAACTCGTCATTGATCCCACCCTCCCGGTAGTGCAAATCCGTGTGGCACACCCCGCACGCCTGCACCCGCACCACCGCCTCACCCGGACCCGGATCAGGAACGATGATGGTGGTGACCTCGACCGGCTTGCCCTTGCCGGTCGCCACTACGCCGCGCACTTCGGTCATCCAGAGCTCCAGTTCACACGTGGGGAAATTCCCGCAGGTTCGGTCGTCACCAGCCGTATTCGCCGGCGGCGTCGATGAGCCAGTCCGCGACGTACCGCGCGAACGACGAACGCACGATCAGCCAGTAGGTGGGCAGTGCCGCGTCCCGGCACACCAGCACGACGGCGGCGCGCGCGAGCAGCGTCTGCGCGCACCGGCCGGTCGCGAAGCTGCGCGGGTGCAGGTCCAGCGCGCAGCCCATGTTCAGCAGGTCCCGGGCGTGCGGCCCGGAGACCTCCAGGATGGTGCGGTGCGCGGACACGTCCACCACCGCGCCGTGATCACCGTCGAGCGCCGTGGTCAAGGTGTCCGAAATGGACTCGGCGGCGCCTTCCGGTCCGACCAGCAGCCATTCGTCCGGGCCGAGGCCGAGGACCAGCGCGCCTTCGGCGTGCACCACCTCGCCGGGCTGGTTCGGCAGCATCGCGTGGATCGCGGTGCCGATCCGCTCCGCGCCCGACCCCTTCGGGTCGACCCGCAGCGTGATCTGCGCCTTGAACGGCACCTCGGTGATGTGCACGGCGTCGGGCCCGGAACGCGCGGCGAGGGCCTCCGCCCGGGCCGCGAGCGGGGACTCTCCGTAGGGCTCAGCCATCGCGACGCGCTCCTTCCTTGTCGTAGAAGACGGGTTCGGTGACGGTCAGCGGGACCAGCCTGCCGTCGACCGGGCTGTAGACGGTGTCGCCGATGCGGTCCCGCCCGCCCTTCACCAGCGCGAGGCTGAACCCACCGCCGAGCACGGCGCTGCGGTAGCTGGAGGTGACGTGGCCGAGCATCGGCACCGGTGGTGCGGGCAGCACGTCGCTCGCCACCAGCTGCGAACCTTCCGGCAGCACCAGGGATTCGTCCTGCGGTCGCAGGCCGACGAGGTGCTTGCGGTCCGGGCGGGCGTTGTCGGCGCGGGAGAACGAGCGCATGCCGAGGAAGTCGTCCTTCTTCTTCGACACCGCCCAGCCCATGCCGAGGTCGTGCGGGGTGACGGTGCCGTCGGTGTCCTGCCCGACGATCGGGAAGCCCTTCTCGGCCCGCAGCACGTGCATCGTCTCGGTGCCGTACGGGGTGATGTCGAACGGACGACCGGCTTCGTGCAGGGCTTCCCACACCTCGCGGCCGTACCACCAGGGCACGTTGATCTCGAAGGCGAGCTCGCCGGAGAAGCTGATCCGGCAGACCCGCGCCCTCCTGCCCGCGACGACCCCGTCCTGCCAGGACATGAACGGGAACGCGTCGTTGTCCAACTCCAGCCCGGTGGCCACCCGGGCGAGGACTTCGCGGGACTTCGGCCCGGCGAGGGCGATGGTGGCCCACTGCTCGGTGACCGAGGTCAGGTGCACCCGCAGCTGCGGCCACTCGGTCTGGAGCCATTCCTCCAGCCAGTCCAGCACGCCCGCCGCGCCCCCGGAGGTGGTGGAGATCAGGTAGCGGTGCTCGCCGGTGCGCATCACGGTGCCGTCGTCGAAGACCATGCCGTCGGCGGTGCACATCAGCCCGTACCGGATGCGGCCGACCTTGAGCGTGCTCATCTTGTTGGTGTAGACGAGGTCGAGGAACGCGGCGGCGTCCGGCCCCTGCACGTCGATCTTGCCGAGGGTGGAGACGTCCTGCATGCCGACCCCGGAGCGCACCGCCGCGCACTCGCGCAGCACCGCCGCCGCCATGTCCTCGCCGGGCCGCGGGTAGTACCAGGGCCGCTTCCACTGCCCCACGTTCTCGAACGGCGCCCCGCGCTGCACGTGCCAGTCGTGCATCGCGGTGACGCGCACCGGGTCGTAGAGGTCGCCGCGGTCGCGCCCGGCGAGGGCGGCGAACGCGACCGGCGTGTAGGGCGCGCGGAACGTGGTGGTGCGGGACGGTTCCCGCCCGAGCAGCTGCGCGATGATGCCGGTGGTGAGCGTGCCGGAGGTCTTGCCCTGGTCGTGCGCGGTGCCGATGGTGGTGAAGCGCTTGACGTGCTCCACCGAGTCGAGCCCGGCGCCGACGGCCTTGCGGATGTCGGCGACGGTGGCGTCCCGCGCCAGGTCGACGAACTGGTTGGCGCCGCCGGAGTCGGCGGGGCTGGGCAGCAGCCAGGTGGTGCGCCCGGCCAGCACCGGCGGATTCTTCGCGGCGGGCAGTTCGGGCGCGGTGGCGTCGAATCCGGCGGCCCGCGCGGCGGCTTCGCCCGCTTCGGCGCCGGTCCGCAGGCAGTCACCGGTGGCGAACACCCCGGCAGCGGCGCCCGCGGAGCGGACCGAGCGCAGGTCCTCCTCGGGCACGTAGCCGCCGATCCGCTCCGAGTAGCGCACCCCACCGCGGCCTTGGGCGTGCAGGTGCACCGCCGGGTTCCAGCCGCCGGAGACCAGCAGCAGGTCGCAGCGCACCACTTGGCGGACGGTCACCGGCTGGTGCTCGTCGGAGCGCAGCCCCACGAGGTGCGCGCTGACGACCCGGTCGACGCCGGAGGTGCCGACGACGGCGGCGTCGGGGCGGATCGTGATGCCGCGTTCCACGCACAGCGAGGCCCAGTAGGTGGGCACCACGTCGCGCACGTCGACGATGGCGGCGATCTCCACCCCGGCGTCGTGCAGGTCGATCGCGGCGGCGTAGGCGCTGTCGTTGGTGGTGAACACGACGGCCCGCTTGCCGGGCAGCACTCCGTAGCGGTGCAGGTAGGTGCGGGCGGAGGCGGCGAGCATGGTGCCGGGCCGGTCGTTGCCGGTGAACACCACGGGCCGTTCGTGCGCCCCGGTGGCGAGCACGGTCTCGCGGGCCCGGATGCGCCAGATGCGCTGGCGGCTGGGCGCGTCGTCGCCGCGGTGCTGCACGGCCACGAAGTAGCCGTCCTCGTAGTGCCCGAACACGGTGGTGCGCGGGAGGGTGCGCACGTCGGGCAGCGAGTCGAGCTCGGCGACGGCGCGGCGCACCCAGTCGGTGCCGGGCTTGCGGTCGAGCTCCTCGCCGTTGCCGAGCAGCGCGCCGCCGAATTCGGTGTCGGCGTCGGCGACGATCACCCGCGCCCCGCTGCGGGCCGCGGTCAGCGCGGCGGCCAGCCCGGCCGGTCCGGCTCCGACGACGAGCACGTCGCAGTGCGCGTGCATCGCGTCGTAGCGGGCCGGGTCGGGTTCGTCCGACAACCGCCCCTGCCCGGGGATCGAGGTCGCTTCCAGGCCGTCGACGAGTTCCACGGTGGTGGCGGTCAGCATCGGTTCCGGGAACGGCTTCTCGATCTGCACCAGGGCGTTCGGGTCCTCCGGCCCGGCGGCCATGATGCCGCGGGGTCGCCCGTACTTGATGCTGGTGGAGATCTGGTGCACGCCGTTGGCCAGCAGCGCGGAGGCGAGGGTGTCGCCTTCGCGGCCTTCGTAGTCCTGCCCGTCGAAGCGGAACCGGACGGGTCGGCGGCGGTCGATGCGCCCTCCGTCGGCGGTCCTGAACTCGTCGTTCACCTGGTCACCGTCCTCGTCGCGCCGTCGGGGTGGATCTCGTTGGTGGTGGTGTCGCGCTGCACGGTGAACCAGCGCCGGCAGCCGGCGTGGTGCGACCAGCGCTCGGTGAACACGCCCTTCGGATTGGCGCGGTAGAACAGGAATCGCGCCCAGTCCTCATCGGACACCGACTGCGGGTCGTCCGGGTAGCGGACGTCGGCTTGGCCGCCGTAGTGGAATTCGGTCTCGTTCCGCGGCCCGCACCACGGGCAGGGGATCAGCAGCATGTGCGGACTCCGTTCAGTGCGCGACGCCTGCGGCGCCGTGCTCGTCGACGAGGGCTCCGGTGGTGAACCGCTCCAAGCTGAAGGGAGCGTTGAGCGGGTGCGGTTCGTCGTGGGCGATGGTGTGCGCGTAGCACCAGCCGACACCGGGCGTGGCCTTGAACCCGCCGGTGCCCCAGCCGCAGTTGACGTACAGGCCGTCGAACGGGGTGCGGCCCATGATCGCGGAGGCGTCGGGGGTGACGTCCACGATCCCGGCCCAGGTGCGCAGCACGTGCGCCCGGGCGAAGATCGGGAACAGTTCGACGGCCGCGGTGAGTTCGCGTTCGATGGTGTGGAACGCGCCGCGCTGCCCGTAGGAGTTGTAGGCGTCGATGCCGGCGCCGAGGACCAGTTCGCCCTTGTGCGCCTGGCTGACGTAGACGTGCACGGCGTTGGACATGACCACCGTGGGGTGCACGGGTTCGAGCAGTTCGGACACGAGCGCCTGCAGCGGGTGGCTCTGGATCGGCAGCCGCAGCCCGAGGGTGTCGGCGAGCACCGAGGTGCTGCCCGCGGCGGCGAGCGCGACCTTGCCGGCCCGGATGTTCCCGCGGGTGGTCTCGACGCCGACGACCCGGTCGCCGACGGTCTCGAATCCGGTGACCTGGCAGTTCTGCACCAGGTCGACGCCCATCCGGTCGAGGGCGCGGGCGAAGCCCCAGGCGACGTGGTCGTGCTTGGCGATCCCGGCCCGCGGCTGCCAGGTGCCGCCGTGCACCGGGTAGCGGAGGTCCTCGGAGGTGTTCAGGATCGGGCAGATCTCCTTGACCTGCGCGGGATCGAGCCATTCGGCGTCGACGCCGTTGAGCTTGTTCGCCTCGACGCGGCGGACGCTGTCGCGCACTTCCTGCAGCGAGTGCGCCAGGTTCAGCACACCGCGCTGGGAGAACAGCAGCGGGTAGTCCAGCGCGTCTTCGAGGCCTTCCCACAACTTCAGCGCGTGCTCGTAGAGCCCGGCGCTCTCGTCCCACAGGTAGTTGGAGCGGATGATCGTGGTGTTGCGGGCCATGTTCCCGCCCGCGAGCCAGCCGCTCTCCAGCACGGCGACGTTGGTGATGCCGTGGTTGACGGCGAGGTAGTAGGCGGTGGCGAGCCCGTGCCCGCCGCCGCCGACGATCACCACGTCGTAGGAGCGTTTCGGGTCCGGGGAGCTCCAGAGCCGATCCGGGTGCTCGGGCAGGTCTGCACCGGGTGTGCGCGGCGACATCAGAGCCCTCCGTTCAGGTTCGGGTACAGCGGGAACTTGCGGGTGAGCGCCTCGACGCGGTCGCGCAGCGCCTCGGTGTCGATCGTGGGTTGGAGTGCTGTGGCGATGATGTCGGCGACTTCGGTGAATTCGGTGGTGGTGAAGCCGCGGGTGGCGAGGGCGGGGGTGCCGATGCGCAGGCCGCTGGTGGTCATGGGGGGTCGGGGGTCGTTCGGGACGGCGTTGCGGTTGACGGTGATGC
>NZ_JBYKCM010000008.1:0-387671 GCF_057736575.1 Saccharopolyspora sp. MMCC62
CTCCAACGTGTTCTGCTGACGACCCAGCTCCGCCCCCACAGCAGCGGCCACCTCCGGATCCACCACCGCAAGCCGGTCGTTGAACAGGTCCGGTGTCGACATGAGCAATTGCCTCCTGGTGTTCGATCTGGGCTGCGCCGGACGGGTCCGGCGCGGTCCGGTCAAGGTTCTCGCGCCCGTTGCGGGCGTTCGTCAGGCCTCGCGGCGGTAGAACGGCAGCGCCACGACTTCGGCGTCGATGGACTTGCCGCGGATGTCGACCTGCACCGCGGTACCGGGCGCGCTGTGCGCGCGGTCCACGTAGGCCATCGCGATCGGGTGGCCGAGCGTCGGGGACGGGGCGCCGCTGGTGATCTCGCCGATCTCGGTGCCGTCGGCGAGCACCGGGTAGCCGTGCCGGGGCGCGCGGCGCGCGTCGGTGCGCAGCCCCACCAGGGTGCGCTCCGTCGGAGCCTCCGCGACCTTCGCCAGCGCGGCCTTGCCGACGAAGTCACCGGGCTTGTCCAGCTTCACGACGCGCCCCAGGTTCGCGTGGAACGGGGTGAGCGCAGCGGACAGCTCGTTGCCGTACAGCGGCATGCCCGCCTCCAGCCGCAGCGTGTCCCGGCAGGACAGCCCCGCCGGGATCAGCCCGCGCTCGGCACCGGAGTCGGTCAGCGCGCGCCACACCGCGGGCGCGTCCGCGGGCGAGGTGAACAGTTCGAAGCCGTCCTCACCGGTGTAGCCGGTGCGCGCCAGCAGCACCTGCTTCCCGGCGACCTCGCCGGGGTACCCGGCGTAGTACTTCACGGCGGACAGGTCGGTCTCGGTCAGCGGCGCCAAGATCGCCACCGATTCCGGCCCCTGCACGGCGATCAGCGCGTAGTCGTCGGAGACGTCCCGGTGCACCGCGTCGAACCCGGCGACGCGTTCGGCGAGCTCGGCGGAGACCACGGTCGCGTTGGCGGCGTTGGCGACCACCAGGAACCGCTGCTCGTCCAGCCGGTAGACGATCAGGTCGTCGAGCACGCCGCCCTCGGCGTTGCACAGCATGGTGTAGCGGGCGCGACCCACCGTGATCGCGGACGCGTTCGCGATGAGCGCGTGGTCGAGCGCCGCGGCCGCCTCCGGGCCGCTGATCTCGATCTCGCCCATGTGCGAGAGGTCGAACAGCCCCGCCGCCGTCCGCACCGCCTGGTGCTCCGCGGTGTCCCCGGAGTAGCGGACCGGCATCCGCCAGCCCGCGAAGTCGGTGAAGTGCGCGCCGAGGGACTCGTGGACCTCGTGCAGCGGTGTCCGTCGCGGAGCTGGGGGCGACGACGTCATGGTGCGGAACTCCTCCTGGTGGGCACCGATCACGTCCGAGGGGGACCGGTTGCGGCCACTTCCAGCAGAAACCATATCCGGGGTCCTCCGACGGCGATGGGCGCGGGCGTGCGCTGCCGGTCTCCCCGGAGTCATTGGCCTGAGAGTTTCACCGCGCACGAGGGCGGCTTGCACCATGGGCGAGGGACACGGGTCCCTGCTTTTCTCCGTGATCGCCTGGTGTCGCGCGGTAGCGGGGCCTGAGAGTTTGGTGGGGAGGATTGCTCCTTCGGCGCTGCACCCAGGAATCGCATCCTGCACGGACCAGGGGCTCCTGGCGGGGCGCAGACTCTCCCGCACGACGTCGTCGGCGTTGTAGTCCGGTGTTGTGTTGTGCTCCGGAACGCTACGGAGATCACGCAGCGCAGTCAACCGAACGTGAGCGTGATCCCGTCGCCGCGCGCGGGGTTCAGCGCTGCGGGAACAGGCGGGCGTGCTGGGCGCGGAGGCCGTCCACCAGCGCCCGCAGCGCCAGTTCGAAGCTGTCGTCGTCGATCTCGGCGGCGTGCTCGCGCAGCAGGTGCGCGCCGCGCAGGTGCGGGAACCGGTCCTCGTAGACCTCGGCGTCGTCGACGAACCCGCCCGCGAACGAGCCCATCGCCGCGCCGAGCACCAGGAACTTGGTGGAGGCGCCGATCATCGTGGCGTACCGCTGCGGCCAGCCCGCGCCGGTCAGCCCGCCGTGCACGGCGTCGGCGCGGCGCAGCGAGTTCTCCCGCCGGGCCGGGCCGGACGCCATGAACGGCACCAGGTTGGGGTGGGCGGCGAGCGCGGCCCGGTAGGAGCGGGCCCATCGGGTGAGCCCGGTGGGCCAGTCGATGGCGAAGCCGCTCGTGTCGACGGCGGCCATCACGCCGTCCGCGACGTCGTGCAGCAGCGCTTCCTTGGTGGCGACGTGGTTGTAGAGCGAGGCGGCGCGGACGCCGAGGGAGTCGGCGAGCCTGCGCATGGACAGCGCTTCGAGACCTTGCCCGTCGATGATCGCCAGCGCGTGCTCGCGGATGCGCTCGCGGGTGAGCTGGGGGCTCTTGGGTCTGCCCATGCCGCGCTCCTGCCTGCCGTCCGCCGCCGGTCGGCGCCCCTCGGGCACCTCTCGGGCACCCCTCCGGCAACCGCCGCGCCCGCCCGCGTCCGCTGCGGAACGTGTCGATCAGTGTCCGGTGCGCGGCCCTTGCCGCGGTCCGCGGGGTGGTCCTAGAGTCCGAAAACTAACGACGTTAGTCGCCGGATGTCCAACGGTGGACCGGCGACGTCCTCACGGAGGTGGACGATGGTCAACGACGACGAGTCCCCGGCGCGGGTCGAGCCGCACACCACGCTGTCGCTCGCCTCGGTCCTCGCCGAACCGGCCCGGCTCCGCCCGGCGGACACCGCGGTCGTCGAGGGCGAGCAGCAGGTGACCTACGGCGAGCTGTGGGAGCAGGTCCGGGCGCACGCGGCGGCCCTGCTGGCCCGCGGCGTCGAACCGGGCGACCGGGTGGCGATCGTGGCGCCCAACGTCATCGACTTCGTGCGCGCCTACTACGCCGTGCTCACCGCGGGCGCGGTCGTGGTGCCGGTGCCGCTGCTGCTGGTCCCGGATGAGGCGGCGTACCTGCTGCGCAACTCGGGCGCGAAGCTCGTCATCGGGCACACGAGCCAGCTGGCGCTCGCCGCCGAATCGGCGCGCCGCGCGGGCATCCCGCTGGTGTCGGTCGGCCCGGCGGTGCCCGGTCCGGAGACGCCGGACTCGCTGACCGAGGTGGCCGCCGCGGCCGAGCCGGTCCGCTCCTTCATGACCCGCGGGCCCGACGACCCGGCGGTGATCTTCTACACCAGCGGCACCACCGGCAGGCCGAAGGGCGCGGTGCTCACCCACCTCAACCTGGTGCTGAACGCGACGGTGAACGCCTTCGACGCCAACGACACCCGGCGCGAGGATCGCGTCCTCGGCTGCCTGCCGCTGTTCCACGTGTTCGGCCAGACCGTGTCGCTGAACACCACGTTCCGGGCGGGCGCGACGCTGGTGCTGCAGCCGAAGTTCGACCCGGCCGAGGCGCTGCGGCTCATCCGGGACCGGCGGATCACCCAGCTCAACGGCGTGCCCACCATGTACATCCGGATGCTGGAGGCCGCCGGGGACGACGACGACCTGTCCTCGCTGCGGATGTGCGTGTCCGGTGGCGCGGCGCTGCCGGTGGCGGTGCTGGAGCGGTTCCAGCGGCGCTTCGGCGCCCCGATCCACGAGGGCTACGGGCTGTCCGAGACCTCGCCCACCGCCACCGTGAACCAGCCCGCGTTCGGGCCGCGCGCAGGCACCGTCGGGCACGCGCTGTGGGGCATCGACGTGGAGATCGCCGAACCGTCCGTGGAGGACCGGATCGAACTGCTGCCCGCCGGGGAGACCGGCGAGGTCGTGGTCCGCGGCCACAACGTGTTCGCCGGCTACCTCGACGACCCCGAGGCCACCTCGGCGGCGGTCGTCGACGGGTGGTTCCGCACCGGCGACATGGGCGTCAAGGACGCCGAGGGCTACCTGTCGATCGTGGACCGCAAGAAGGACCTGATCATCCGCAACGGCTACAACATCTACCCGCGCGAGGTGGAGGAGCTGCTGATCCGGCACCCGGCCGTCGCGCAGTGCGCGGTGATCGGCCTGCCCGACCCGGGGCGCGGGGAGGAGGTGTGCGCGGTCGTGGTGCCCGAACGCGGCGAGGACCCGGACGAGGCGCTCGGCAAGGCCATCATCGCCTGGGCCGCCGAGCAGACCGCGCACCACAAGTACCCGCGCCGCGTCGTGTTCGTCGACGAGCTGCCGCTGGGCCCCAGCCACAAGGTGCTCAAGCGGGAACTGCGCAGCCGCATCGCCGAAACCTCCTGACCCCCGACCTCCCCACACCCGGCCTCGCCGAAAGGACCCGCCACCGATGGTCGACTTCTCCCTGTCCGAGACCGAACGCGACATCCGCGACTGGGTGCGCACGTTCGTGCAGCGCGAGCTGGTGCCGCTGGAGCCCGAGGTGCTGCGCCGCGAGCGCAACCACGAGCGCGGCCTCACCCGCGAGGAGCTCGCGGAGCTGCGGCAGAAGGCGCGCGACGCCGGTTTCTGGGGCGTGCAGACGCCCGAGGAGTACGGCGGGATGGACCTCTCCGCCGTGCTCACCGCCCTGATCGAGATCGAGCTGGGCCGCACGTTCGTGCCGTTCAGCTTCGGCGGGTACGCGGACAACATCCTCTACCACGCCAACGAGGAGCAGAAGCAGCGCTACCTGGTGCCCACCATCGAGGGGCAGCGGAAGTCCTGCTTCGCCATCACCGAGCCGGGCGCGGGTTCGGACGCGAAGAACCTGCGCACCACGGCCCGGAAGGAGGGCTCGGAGTGGGTGATCGACGGGGAGAAGACGTTCATCACCGGCGGCATCGACGCCGACTTCACCATGGTCTTCGCCGTCACCGACAAGGAGAAGGGCGCCGACGGCGGCGTCACCTGCTTCCTCGCCGACCGGGAGGCCGGCTGGAAGTCGGAACCCATCGAGATCATGGGCGAGTGGGACCGCCAGCCCGCCGCGCTGGTCTTCGACGGCGTCCGGGTGCCGGAGGAGAACGTGCTCGGCGAGGTCGGCGGCGGGTTCAAGCTGGCCATGCAGTGGATCGGCCGCGGCCGCTACCTGCTGCCCGCCCGCGCCCTCGGCGGCTGCGAGCGGATGATGGACATGTCGATGGACTACGCCCGCAACCGGCAGACGTTCGGGGCGCCCATCGCCGACCGGCAGGCCATCCAGTGGATGATCGCGGACTCGGCGGTGGAGATCGAGGCGCTGCGCTGGCTGGTGCTGCAGGCCGCGTGGCAGGTCGACCAGGGCGCCGACTCCCGGCACGCCCAGTCCATCGCGAAGCTCTACGGCGGCACCAGGGCGAACGAGATCGTGGACCGGATGCTGCAGATCCACGGCGGCATGGGCTACACCCGCGAGCTGCCCATCGAGCGCTGGTACCGGGACATCCGGCTGCTGCGCATCTTCGAGGGCACCGACGAGATCCAGCGCCGCACCATCGCCCGCAACCTGCTCAAGGGGCACGCCCAGGTCGGCGGGGTGCTCGGCTGATCCGGGGACGCGGCGGATCGGCCCGGTCACACCCTCGATCGGGTGTCCGATTCGCCGGTAACCTGGGCGCTGCGTGATCGACCGGCCCGACTGGGAGCTGCTATGTCGTTGTTCAAGAAGGTGACCGACTTCGCCAAGAGCCCGCAGGGCAAGAAGGCGATCGACCAGGCCAAGCAGTACGCGAGCGACCCGAAGAACAAGGCCAAGATCGAACAGGTGAAGAACCGCTTCCTCGGCGGTGGCAAGAACAAGGGCCACTGACCCCGCCCGACCCCGACGGCCCCCGGTTCCCGCCGGGGGCCGTCGTCGTGCGTCCACCGGCTCCGGCCGCGCCGATCGGAGCCGTGCCCGGGCGGTGATCAGCGGGCTGTGCGGGGTGGTCGTCCGCAGTAGGGTTCGGTGAGGTGGTCAGCCGAACCGAAGGCGGTGCGATGAGCCGGGCTTACGTGGTGGGCACGTTCGACACGAAGGCCGCCGAGCTGCGCTACGTCGCCGGGCTCGTCGCCGACGCGGGCGTCGAGGTGATCACCGTCGACGTGAGCACCTCCGGCGCGGAGTCCGCCGACGCCCCCGACGTGCCCGCCGCCGAGGTCGCCGCCGCGCACCCGCGCGGAGCCGGGGCGGTGTTCACCGGTGATCGCGGCACGGCCGTGGTCGCGATGGCGCTGGCGTTCGAGCGGTGGCTGGTGGCGCGGTACGGCGTGGTCGGAGTGCCGGGCGTGGGCGGCGTGCTCGGGCTGGGCGGTTCCGGCGGCACCGCGCTGATCACCCCCGCGCTGCGGGCGCTGCCGGTGGGGGTGCCGAAGCTGGTGGTGTCGACGGTGGCCTCCGGCGACATCTCGTCCTACGTGGACGCGTCGGACATCGCGATGTTCCCGGCGGTCACCGACGTCGCCGGGCTCAACCGGATCTCCCGCCAGGTGCTCGGCAACGCCGCGCACGCGCTGGCCGGGGCCGTGCGCAACACGGTGCCCGCCGTGGAGCAGCTGCCCGCGGTGGCGCTGACGATGTTCGGGGTGACCACGCCCTGCGTCACCGAGACCGCGAACCGGCTCGCCGGCGCGCACGACCCGCTGGTGTTCCACGCGACCGGGACCGGCGGGCGCGCCATGGAGAAGCTCGTCGCCGACGGGCGCGTCGAAGCGGTCCTGGACATCACCACCACCGAGGTGTGCGACCTGATCGCCGGGGGAGTGATGAGCGCGGGCGAGACCCGGCTGGACGAGGTCGCCCGCAGCGGCGTGCCCTACGTCGGCTCCTGCGGCGCCCTCGACATGGTCAACTTCGGGGCGCCGGACACCGTGCCCGAGCGCTACCGGAACCGGCTGCTCTACGAGCACAACCCGCAGGTCACGTTGATGCGCACCACGCCGGACGAATGCCGGGAGATCGCCCGGTTCCTCGCGGCGAAGCTCAACGCCTGCACCGGCCCGGTGCGGTTCCTGCTGCCCGAAGGCGGCGTCTCGCTGCTCGACGTCCCGGGGCAGCCGTTCCACGACCCGGCCGCCGACGAGGTCCTGTTCGAGACGCTCGAAGCGGAAGTGCACCAGACCGAACTGCGGCGGCTGCGGCGCGTCCCGCACGCCATCAACGACGACGGGTTCGTGGCCGCGCTGCTCACCGCGCTCCGCGAAGTGCGGCCGGAGGAAGGGAGCACGGCATGACGCGGTTCGACCGGGAGACCCTGGTGCGCCGGTTCCGAGGCATGGCCGACCGGGGCGAACCGATCATCGGTGGCGGTGCGGGCACCGGCCTGTCCGCCAAGTGCGAGGAATCCGGCGGCATCGACCTGATCGTGCTGTACAACTCCGGCCGCTACCGGATGGCCGGACGCGGCTCGCTCGCCGGGCTGCTCGCCTACGGCAACGCCAACGAGATCGTCGTGGAGATGGCGAGCGAAGTGCTGCCGGTGGTGCGCCGCACCCCGGTGCTCGCCGGGGTCAACGGCACCGACCCGTTCCTGCTCACCGGGCCGTTCCTGGCGCGGCTGCGGGAACTCGGCTTCGCCGGGGTGCAGAACTTCCCCACCGTCGGGCTCATCGACGGCACCTTCCGGGAGAACCTGGAGGAGACCGGCATGAGCTACCGGCTGGAGGTCGACCTGGTCGCCGCGGCCCGCGACGCCGACCTGTTCACCACGCCCTACGTGTTCTCCGCCGACGACGCCCGCGCCATGACCGCCGCGGGCGCCGACATCGTGGTGTGCCACCTCGGCCTCACCACCGGCGGATCGATCGGCGCCGAGACCGCGAAGGACCTCGACGACTGCGTGGCGCTGATCGACGAGTGGTCCGCGGCCGCCGCCGACGTGCGGGAAGACGTCCTCGTGCTGTGCCACGGCGGCCCCATCGCCACCCCGGCCGATGCGGCCTACGTGCTGGGCCGCACCAAGCGCTGCCACGGCTTCTACGGGGCCAGCAGCATGGAACGGCTCCCGGTGGAGCAGGCGCTCACCGAACGCACCAGGGAGTTCAAGAACCTCAAGCGCTGACGGCGCACGACGACGAGGAGGGCGTGATGGCGAGGTCCTACGCGAGCAGGGTGGTCCCGGCGGCGGCCGACGAGGTGTGGGCGCTGGTGCGGGACTTCGGCGGGCTGCCCGGCTGGCACCCCGCCATCGGTTCCGGCGAGCTGGAGAGCGGTGCGTCCCCGACCGAACTCGGCGCCGTGCGCAGGCTCGTCGTCGGCGATGGCGGAGTGGTGCGGGAACGGCTGGTCGGGCTCGACGACACCGCCCGCTCCTGCACCTACGAGATCACCGAAGGCCCGTTCCCGGTGCGCTCGTACCGCAGCACCATCCGGGTGCTGCCGATCACCGCGACCGGCGACTCGTTCGTCGAGTGGTACGCCGACTACGACGCCGAGGGGGCGGACGAGGCGAAGCTGGACGAGATCTTCGGGGGTGGGGTCTTCGGCCCAGGGCTCAAAGCCCTCGCGGACCACTACGCGAGCTGAGTGCTCGCTCGTTCCCCTGCTTCGCAGGGGTGGGGTGGCGGAACCTCAGCGGTTCCCCCGCTGCGGGATCGTTCGCACCGGTGGCTCCGCCGCAGGAGGGAACGCCGTCCTCGCGAGGGAATCGCTGAGAACCCGCGGGTGGTCCGGTTGCTCTGGTGGTCGCTGTTCGGCGGCTTCGCCGCCGAGCGGACAGGGGGAGACGCCGGACGGTCCGCGGGGATCGTGCGGGTGTTGCGCAAGCTGCCATTCGGTGGACGACCGGTGTGGGCTAGCTGACAGCTCTTGGCGGCGGCCCGTTAGAGTTCAGCCGTGCCAAGCAGTGAGACAACCCCCGAACGAGCGACGGCCCCCGAGACTTCCGGGACGCAGAGTAGCGGCGGGGTGGTGGTCACCGGCGGCTCCGGCTTCGTCGGCCGAGCCGTCGTCCGCGCGCTGACCGGACGCGGCACCCCGGTCACCGTCGTCGACGTCCAGGAACCCGCCGAACCCGGCGAGCTCATCACCCACGTCGCGGGCGACCTCACCGATCCCGCGGTCCGCGACGCCGCCGTCACCGAGGGCACCACCGCGATCGTGCACCTCGCCGCGATCACCTCGGTGCTGCGCTCCGTGGACCAGCCCGCCGAGACCTACCGGGCCAACGTCGAGGTCACCCAGGGGCTGCTCGAACTCGCGCGGCAGCGCGGCGTCGGCCGGTTCGTGCTCGCCTCCACCAACGCCGTCGTCGGCGACATCGGGCACGGCACCATCTCCGAAGACCTCCCGCTGCGCCCGCTCACGCCGTACGGGGCGACGAAGGCCGCCTGCGAAATGCTGCTGTCCGGCTACGCGGGCTCCTACGGCATCGCCACCACCGCGCTGCGGTTCACCAACATCTACGGGCCCGGCATGGGGCGCAAGGACAGCTTCATCCCGCGGCTGATGCGCGCCGCGCTGGCGGGCGAGGGCGTCGAGGTCTACGGCGACGGTGCGCAGAGCCGCGACTTCGTGCACGTCGACGACGTGGTGCAGGGCATCCTCGCCGCCTGCGACAAGGAGTACGGCGGCACCGCCATCATCGGCTCCGGGCGCTCCATCTCGGTGCTGGAGCTGATCGACGCGGTGCGCGCCGCCACCGGAGCGGCGCTGCCCGTGACGCACGTGCCCGCCAAGAACGGCGAGATGCCCGCGGTGATCGTGGACGTCGCCAAGGCGGGCCGCGAGCTCGGCTACGCGCCCTCGGTGGACCTGACCGACGGGCTGCGGACCGTGTGGGACGACTTCCGCGCGGCCACCGGGGCGCCGTGACCGCGGCGCCGGCGCGGCTCCTCCGCGCGCACTGGCTGCTCGCGCTGCTGCTGATCGGCGGCGTGGTGCTGCGCGTGCTCGCGCAGCTGGCCTACCGCCCGGCGCTGCTCTACATCGACTCGTTCCGCTACCTCGACGACCTCGGCGTGTTCTACCCGGGCGGCATCAACCCCGTCGGCTACGAGGTCCTGCTGCTCGGGCCGCTGCTGCTGGTGGGGAACCTGGCGCTGGTGGCGGTCGTGCAGCACCTGCTGGGGCTGGCGCTGGGCGTGGCGATCTACGTGCTGCTGCTGCGGTTCGGCGCCCGGCGCTGGATCGCCGCGCTCGCCACCGCGCCGGTGCTGCTGGACGCCTACCAGGTGCAGATCGAGCACAACATCATGTCGGACCTGCTGTTCCAGGTCCTGCTGCTGGCCGTGATCTTCGTGCTGGCCTGGCGCGGCACCCCCGGTCCGCGCACCGCCGCGATCGCCGGGCTGCTGCTGGCCGCCTCGGTGCTGGTCCGGCTGGTGGGCCTCACGCTGGTCGTCCCGGCGGTCGCCTTCGTGCTGCTGGCCGCCGGGCTGCGGCCGCGGGACGGCTGGCGGCTCCGGCTGCGCGCCGCCGGAGCACTCGCCGGGGCGTTCGCCGGAGTGCTGTTCTGCTACGCGATGTACCACCTGGCGTGGACCGGGAGCCCCGCGCTGGGCGGCTCCACCGGCAGCGTCGTCTTCGGGCGCACCGCCGCCGTCGCCGACTGCGCGGCGCTCGGGCTCACCCCGGAAGAAGCGGTGGTGTGCCCGAACGAGCCGGTGGCGGCGCGGGCGGCGAACGGCATCGACTTCTACATCCACTTCTGGCACGTGCCCGCCAACACGCGCTCCCTGCCGGACGACTTCGACCTCAACGCCGCGCAGAGCGGGATGGCGCGGAAAGTCCTGCTGCACCAGCCGTTCGACGTGCTCGGCGGCTTCGTGCAGGACTTCCTCAAGGGCTTCGCGCCCACCCGCACCCAATCGCCGGGGGACGTGCCGCTCGCCCGCTGGCAGTTCACCACCGACTACCCGATGTACGCCGACCCCTGGTACGTGACCGAGTGGGCCGAGCTGCACGGGGACGGCACGCTGCGCGTCGACCCCGCGATCGGCGGATTCCTGCGCGCCTACCAGCTCGGCGGCGGCTACACCCCGGGCATCGTCCTCGGCGGCTGCCTGCTGCTGTCCGCGGCGGCGGTGCTGGGCGCGGGCCGCGCCCGCCGCAGCGGGCTGCGCGCCGTGGTGCTGCTGCCCGCGGGACTGGCCACGACGGTGCTGGCCACCGCCGCGGCGATGGAGTTCTCGTGGCGCTACCAGCTGCCCGGCCTCGTCCTGCTGCCGCTGGCGGCCGGGCTCGCCCTCACCGCGATCACCGGGCCGTCCCGCTCATCCGACTGAACACCTGAAGGAGAACACCATGTCCACGACCTTCCCCGACGAGGTCGACCGGGCCGCCTTCGACGGCTTCGCCGAGCGCTACGGCGACCGCCGGTTCGCCTCGGTGGTCGTGCTCATCGCGGCCTACAACGAGCAGGACGCGCTCGGCGCCGTGCTCGACGGGATGCCCGCGGCGAGCTGCGGGCTGGACGTGGACACCCTCGTCGTCGTGGACGGCGCCACCGACGACACCGCCGAGGTCGCGCTGCGCCACGGCGCGCTGACCTGCGTGGCCCCCCGCAACCGCGGGCAGGGAGCTGCGCTGCGGCTGGGCTACCGGCTCGCCGCCGAGCGCGGGGCCCGCTACCTGGTCACCACCGACGCCGACGGCCAGTACGACATCGCGGAACTGCCGGAACTGCTGCAGCCGCTGATCGACGACGAGGCCGACTTCGTCACCGGTTCCCGCACCCTCGGCCGCACCGAGAGCACCGACCTGGTGCGCCGCGCCGGGACCCACGTGTTCGCCTGGCTGGTCAGCGCCCTGACCCGGCAGAAGATCACCGACACCTCGTTCGGCTTCCGGGCCATGAAGATCGAGGTGCCGAACTCGGTGCGCCTGGAGCAGCAGCAGTACCAGTCCTCGGAGCTGCTCGTCGGCGTCCTCGCCCGCGGCTACCGGGTGCTGGAGAAGCCGATGACGATGCTGGTGCGCGCCGCCGGGCAGAGCAAGAAGGGCGGCAACCTGCTCTACGGCTACAGCTACGCGAAGGTCGTGCTGGGCACCTGGCTGCGCGAACGCCGCTCGGCCCCGCAGCCGCAGGACCGCCCGGCCGCCGAGCGGATCAACGAGCCCGCGGCGGCCGTCCCCGAGCGGTGAAGATGAACCGGTCGATGATCAGGAACTTCACCACGAACATCACCAGGTAGGTCCCGAGGAACGCGCCCCACACGATCGCCACCTGCGGGAGGCGGTCGTGCGGGAACGCGTGCACCGCGAGCCGTTCCGCGCCGCTGGTGGACAGCGCCGCCAGCAGCGCGGTGCCGATCGACAGCGCCGCGTAGCGCAGGATCTCGCCGCGCAGCGCCGCGCGGCCCCCGCCGCCCCAGGTGCGGCGGTTGAGCACGAAGTTCGGCACCGCTCCCGCCAGCCACGCCAGCACCGTGGCGACCACCGGCTGCGCCCAGGCCGCGTAGGAGCCGATGAACACCAGCTGGCTGATGCCGGTGGCGACCACCGAGGCGGCGGCGAACCTGCTGATCAGCCGCCAGTAGTGGCCGCGCCGCGAAGCTGCGGTGTCGGTGGCCTGCTGCACTGCCGCGTCCTTCCAGCCGTGCCACCGCGTCCGGGGCGGGGCGTCGCGCCCGCACGATACCGGTGCGCGCCGCGGGCCCTTCCGCTCCGTCCGGCGGAGCGCAGCTCTTCGTTCCGGGGCTGAAGGATGAGAGCATTCCCGATGTTGTCGGGGCGGGCTCGTGCACAGTTCCTGGCAGCGCATTCCTACCGTGCCGATCGATTCCGGGCGTTTCGGGTGCTCGGAGAAGAACTGCCACCGCGGTCCTCCCGCCGGCGGTGGCGCCGCAATGAACGTAGAGGAGAAGAAGGCGTGCGAATCCTCGTCCTCGGGGGCGACGGCTACCTTGGCTGGCCGACCGCTCTGCACCTGTCCGACCGCGGCCACGAGGTGGCGGTGGCCGACAACTTCGCCCGGCGCGGCTACGACCACGAGATGGGCGTGCAGAGCCTGGTGCCCATCGAGCCGATGCAGACCCGCATCGACGCGTGGCACGAAGTGTCGGGCAAGAGCATCAAGTCCTACTACGGCGACCTGGTCGATGCGGACTTCACCTACGAGATGGTGCGGGACTTCCGCCCGGACACCATCGTCCACTTCGCGGAGCAGCGCGCCGCGCCGTACTCGATGATCGACCGCAAGCACGCGGTGTACACCCAGCAGAACAACGTGGTCGGCAACCTCAACGTGCTGTTCGCGATCCAGGAGATCGACCCGTCGATCCACCTGGTGAAGCTGGGCACGATGGGCGAGTACGGCACGCCGAACATCGACATCGAGGAAGGCTGGCTGGAGGTCACGCACAAGGGGCGGACCGACCGGATGCTGTTCCCGAAGAAGCCGGGCTCCTTCTACCACCTGAGCAAGGTGCACGACAGCCACAACATCGAGTTCGCCTGCCGCATCTGGGGCTTGCGCGCCACCGACCTGAACCAGGGCGTGGTGTACGGGCAGGAGACGGCGCAGACGACGCAGGACCCGCGGCTGGCGACCCGCTTCGACTACGACGCGATCTTCGGCACGGTGCTGAACCGCTTCGTCATCCAGGCGGTGCTGGGCCACCCGCTGACGGTGTACGGCAGCGGCGGCCAGACCCGCGGGCTCATCGACATCCGGGACACCGTGGAGTGCATCCGGCTGGCGGCGGAGAACCCGGCGGACGCGGGCGAGTTCCGGGTGTTCAACCAGATCACCGAGAGCTTCTCGGTCGGGGAGATCGCGAAGGTCGTGGCGAACTGCTTCGACGGCAGCGTCGAGGTGGAGTACCTGGACAACCCGCGCGTCGAGCAGTCCGAGCACCACTACAACGTGGTGCACACCGGTCTGGTCGAGCTCGGCCTGGAGCCGCACCTGCTGTCGAACACGCTGATCGACTCGCTGTTCGGGGTCGCGAAGGCGCACGTGGACCGGGTGGACCTCGGCGCGATGCGCCCGACGGTGCAATGGCGGACCGCGTCCAGCCCGCTGCGCGCGGACGGCTGAGCGGGCGGAGCCGTCACGGTGACGGAGGTGCGCGCGAGGCGCGTGCGTCCGTCACCTCCGCCGGTACCCGGGCCGATGCCCGGTCGTGGCCCAACTGTGCGCTGAAAGGCCTGGAATATTCCAAGTTTCACGTGCACACTGAAGCCACGCGTCGTTGATCCTTCATCGGTGGTGCCGGTCGCCCGCCGATGGAGCTCAACCGGCCGTTCCCCCGGTTCCCGGGTGGAGATCGACGCGGCCATGTCGGTGGCCGCAGGTACGGGGAGCGGCGTCCCGGGCGCGGGAATGCAGGGCACTCTCGCACCCGGGGCGCCTACCGCGTGTCGGGGGGCTTCCACACGGCCTACCGAACCGTAGCCCTTTCGTATGACTCGCGCGATACGACACGTGGGTAAAGCTGACGCTGCGTGTGCCATCCGTAGCCGTACAACCTCTGGTCGAGAGCAACAGCACGACGACGCCCGCCCGCGAACTCCTGTCGCGAGCGGGCGCCGTGGCGTCCGGGACCGGCCATCGCTCAGCTGCCGACCGGTTCGCTCGCTTCTTCCTCCGGGAGCTCCTCGCGGCGGTCGCGCACGATCCGGGTGATGGTGAACGCCAGCGCGGCGACCCAGGCCAGCACGATCACCGCGTAGATCGCGGTGGGGGCGGGCAGGTCGAACGCCTTGATCAGGGTGCGCGCGTTGGTGAGCACGATCAGCCCGCCCGCGCCGACGCCGATCAGCCGCATCGGCACGATCCGGACCAGGTAGGCGGCCAGCGGGGCGGCGACCACGCCACCGATCAGCAGCGCGGCCACCGTCGCCCAGGACAGCGGTTCGTCGGCGAGCGAGATGATGAAGCCGAGGCTGGCGGCCACGGCGATGAGGAACTCGCTGGTGTCCACCGAGCCCACGACCTTGCGCGGCTCGACCTTGCCGGTGCTCAGCAGCGTCGGCGTCGCCACCGGACCCCAGCCGCCGCCACCGGTCGCGTCGACGAAGCCGGCGACCAGGCCGAGCGGCGCGAGCAGCTTCGAGCTCACCCCGGTCAGCTGCCTGCGGCGCAGCGGGCGCAGCGCGAACCGCAGCAGCACGTACAGGCCGAGCGCGAGCAGGATGGTGGACATCCACGGCTCGGCCGCCTCGGTGGACAGGTTGCTCAGCGCGGTCGCGCCGAGGAACGAGCCGACGGCCCCGGGCACGCCGAGGATCAGCACGACCCGCCAGTCGACGTTGCCGAACTTCCAGTGCGAGATGCCGGAGGCGACGGAGGTGCCGATCTCGGCGAGGTGCACCGAGGCGGAGGCCACCGCGGGCGTGAGCCCGGCGGTGAGCAGGATGGTCGTGGAAGTCACCCCGTAGGCCATGCCGAGGGAACCGTCGACGAGCTGGGCGATGAATCCGCCGAGCGCGAAGATCAGGAAGGTCTGCACGATCTCTCCGTGGGTGGCGTGCGCGGGCACCCCCGTTCTCTCGCGCGCGGACGCGCGCCGGGGCGGTGCGGTGGTCGGTTCGGGGGAGGCACGGTGGCCGCGGGCGGACGCGGCTCAGGAGGAGGGCGTCGGCGCCCCGGCTCGGCGCGCCCGGTTGCGGGCGGCGGCCGTGCGGGAGTTCAGCGGCGGGGTCGACACCCCGCGGAGCTGACGCGCAGCAGGTCGACGTGCAGGCGCTGGGCAAGCAGGCCCCACTGGTCACCACGCGTCATGCACTCAGTGAATCAGATCAATCCTTCGTGCGATATGTGCTTCCCAGAGTGCGGGAGACCCGGCGCGATCGGTTACTCGCCGGTCACTTGGGGGCGCTGACCGGGCGCGCGGGGCCTGGTGGCGGTGCTTGTGCTCAAGACCACTTTCGGGCCCTCGCGGTCTTGGTCGGTGACCCACTCCGCCGCTGGTACCGGGATCGGCGCGACCGCTCGGCGTGCCGGTGCCGCGTCCGGCGACGCGGCCCGGTGGTCGCGGTGCGCGGCCGTGGCCGGCCGGTTGCGCCGCGTGGCCGCCGAGTCCGTGCCCAGGGGCAATCACCGATCGCGCGGAGGTGATCGCGCCGGGTCGTCGATCTCCGCCGGACGTCGTCCCCGGTGAGCCGGTGATCGACGCCGAAAGATCACGAACGTTATCGAATGGTCATCTTGTTTGATTACGCGCAGTGTGTGCATTGCGGCTGATTGCAAGCTGTACATACACCTAACGGGCTATCGCTTGCTGCTGCTGATGACCCGGAGCTACCTTTCTCGCTGAGAACGTCACGGTTCGATCACGAACAGGACTCACCCCCGAAGAGTCCTCGCCCGCACCCCCGGCGGGAGCGATCGGACCACCCCCGAAGACGGAAAGGCGACCATGGCCAAGCACCGCCAGGAGAGCGGCCACACCCCGAAGACCGCTCTCCGGGAGTCCTTGCTGAACTCCTTCCGGCCGCGTTCCGAGCGCGGCAACTCCCGGGTCTCCACCCGGAACAAGATCGCCGCGGCCGTCGTCGCGGCAGGCGCGTTCGCCGCCGTCGGCCAGCCGCTGGCCGCCAACGCGGACAAGAGCGCCGAGAACCAGGCCGTCCGCCCGGTCGCCGACCAGCACGCCGCCGCGCAGCAGCAGCTCGCGGCCGCCGTGAACGGCACCCCCGAGACCGAGGCCGCGGTCCGGCTGCTCCCGCAGCAGTCCCCCGAGCCCGCGCAGGACGAGGCGCAGAAGGTGGCCAAGGGCAAGGAGATCGCCCAGGAGCGGGCCCAGGCCGCCGCCGACCAGAAGGCCGCGAAGGAGGCGGCGGACGCGAAGGCCGCCGCCGCGAAGCAGGCCGAGCTGGCCAAGGAGGCCGCGGTCCCGGCGAAACCGGCCACCGCCCAGCCCGCCAAGGCGAGCGGCGGCTACGTCAAGCCCGCCGACGGCACCTTCACCTCCGGGTTCGGTTCCCGCTGGGGCAGCACCCACAAGGGCATCGACATCGCCAACAACATCGGCACCCCGATCGTCAGCGTCAACGACGGCGAGGTCATCAACGCCGGCCCGGCCAGCGGCTTCGGCCAGTGGGTGCGGGTGCAGCACGACGACGGCACGATCACCGTCTACGGCCACGTGAACACGATCGACGTGAGCGTCGGCGAGCAGGTCAAGGCGGGCGACAAGATCGCCACGATCGGCAACAAGGGCCAGTCCACCGGACCGCACCTGCACTTCGAGGTGATCCAGGGTGGCAGCAAGATCAACCCGCTGCCGTGGCTGCAGCAGCACGGGATCTCCGTGAAGTGACTCCCGGAGCCGGGCCGCGTGACCGCGGCCCGGCTCGCCGGGACATCGAGACCGGCCGCCCGAGGTTCGGAGTCACCCCCGACCGTGCCCCGGGCGGTCTTCCCACCGGGAAAAGCCGACCCCCGTCAGTCCGTCGTGGACTCGGCGGGGGTTTCGGCGTTCTCCAGCCGTTCGCGCAACCAGCCGAGGGTGCGCGCGAGCAGCCGGGACACGTGCATCTGCGAGATGCCGATCTGCTCGGCGATCTGCGTCTGGGTCATGGACCGGAAGAACCGCATCACCAGGATGCGCCGCTCCCGCTCGTCGAGTTCGGCCAGCAGCGGCCGGATGGTCTCCCGGTTCTCCACTTCGGCCAGTTCGGCGTCGTCGGACCCGATGGCCGCGCCGAGCGGGATCTCGTCCGTGGCGGTGAGCAGTTCGTCCAACGAGGCGCTGCGGTAGGCGTTGCCCGCCTCCAGCCCGCGGAACACGTCGTCCCGGCTGATGCCGAGGTGCTCGGCGAGCTCGCTGGGCGTGGGCGCCCGACCGAGTTCCTGGGACTGGCGCGCGATGGCGGAGGACACCGACAGGTGCAGTTCCTGGAGCCTGCGCGGCATCCGCACCGCCCAGCCGGTGTCGCGGAAGTGCCTGCGCACCTCGCCCATGATCGTCGGCACCGCGAAGGACAGGAAGTCGACGCCGCGCTCCGGGTCGAACCGGTCCACGGCGTTGATCAGCCCGAGGGTGGCGACCTGGGTGAGGTCCTCCTGCGCTTCGCCGCGGTGGCTGAAGCGGCGGGCGATGTGCTCGGCCACCGGCAGGTGCTCGGTGACCAGCCGGTCCCGCAGCCGCTCCCGGCGAGGGTCGTCCTTCCCCACACCCGCGAGTTCGGCGAACAGGGGCGCCAGTTCGTCGTAGCGTTGATGTCGCGAGTGGGAGGCGTGATCGGAATCCGCCTGCTTCACTCGTGGGTCCGTCCCTTGGTCAGGTCGATGCGGACCAAGTGGCCGGTGCCGGAGTCCGCGTCGGATTCCACCGAGGTTGACACACTGTCGGTCAGCGCGCTGAGCACGCGCCAGCTGAAGGTGTCCTCGCGGGCGCCCTGCCCGCGGTCGCTGCCGACCGCGGCGGAGACGTGCAGCCCCACCTCGTCGGTCTCGAAGCGGCACACCAATTGCCTGCCGTCCGCGGCGAGGCGGATCAGCGAGGAGCACGCCTCGTCCACGGCCAGCCGCAGGTCGGCGATCGAGTCGACGTCGAAGTCGGCGCGCATCGCCAGGTCCCCGGTCACCGCCCGCAGGACCGACAGCTGGGAGGCGTCGGCGGCCACTCGCACTTCGACGACGGATTCGGCGGGGGCGGAGCCGGATCGCGGCGGGGGAGCGGTCCGCTCGCCGCGGGCGGGCTGTGGTGCTGACACTGATACACCTCGCTTTGCGCTGGGGGATCTCGTTCCGGGTCCGGGTTCCGGCACTGCCCGCCGGACTCCGGTTCCCGTTCGCGCACCGGGTTCTGATCGCATCACACGCCCCCTCGTTCGGGTGCGGCCGGTGCCGCCGACCGCCCGGCCGGGTGCTCGCGATTACCACTACTCACCGTCACCTGGTACCCGGTGCGGTGGCCGGGCAAACGGGTGTTCCAGCCCGCCGCCGCACCGGGTGCCAGGGCGGCTAGACCAGGCTGGTCCAGTAGTCCCAGAACGCCTGCAGCACGAGTACCACGATCACCAGATACCACACCACCAGCACGAAGCTGTGGAACTTGGCCAGCGCCGCGCCCACCGCTCGCCCACCGCCGAGGTGACCGGAGCGCAGCACGTGCAGCGTGGTGTACCAGAAGATCGGGATGGTGACGGCCCACACGACCATGCAGTACGGGCACAGCGCGCCGATCTCGTACAGGCTCTGCACGATCAGCCAGTGCACGAACACGACACCGAGCGCGCTGCCCAGCTGGAGGCCGAGCCAGAACCAGCGCGGTGCGGCCAGCCCGGCCAGCAGCGCCGCGCCTGCGGCCATCAACGCCGGGAACGCGGCGACCCCGATCAGCGGGTTGGGGAACCCGAACAGCGCGGCTTGCGCGCTGTCCATCACCGAGCCGCAGGAGATGATCGGGTTCAGGCTGCAAGACGGGACGTAGTTCGGGTCGCCCAGCTTGTTGATCTTCTCGATGGTCAGCGCGAAGGCGCTGACGAGGCCGATCGCACCGCCGATCACGTACAGCCAGCCGAGCCCGCGCGCGGGCGCCTGCCCCGCGGGTGCGGGTTCGGCGGTGCGGGCCTGCTCGGTGGCGGTCACTTCGCCAGCTCCTGGTTCAGCTTGTCCCGCAGCTGGTTGACGACGTCGGCGTAGGTGGTCTTGTCGCCGGTGGTCGGCTCCCACTTCTGGCCGTTGATGAAGAAGCTCGGCGTGCCCTCGACCCCGGCGGTCTTGGCGTCGGCCTGGTCCTTCTTGATCCGGTCGGCGACCTGCTGGGATTCCTCGTCGGACTTGAACTTCGCCATGTCCAGCCCGAGCTGCTGGGCGTGCTGGTCGAAGACCTTCTCGGCGCGGGCCTCGTCGTCGCTGACGTTCTGCCCGTCGGGGGCGACGGCCCAGGCGGAGTAGTCGTCGTAGAGGGCGTGGTACATCTCCTTGTACTTGCCCTGCACGCCCGCCGCTTCGGCGGCCTTCGCGGCGGATTCCGCCAGCGGGTGGGCCTTGGCGATCGGGAAGTTCCGGTTCACGAAGGTGATGCGGCCGGCGAACTCCTGCTCGATCTGCTTCGTGACGCCCGTGTAGTACTGCCAGCAGGCGGGGCACTGGAAGTCGAGGAATTCGGCGACGGTGACCTTGCCGTCCGGGGACTCCGAGAGCTTGTTGCTGTCGGGGTGCGCGACGACGGTGCTGAGGTCGGGCGCACCGTTGCCGCCCTGGCTCGCGTCGTCCTTCTGGCCCGCGGAGTAGAGCAGGATCCCGCCCACCACGAGCAGCGCGGCCACCACGACCACGATGCTCAGGATCATGTTGGTGGAGGGGCCGCTCTTCTTCAGCAGCGGGTTCGTTGTCTTCGGCATCGCTTCGTGCACCTTCGGCGGTCGGCTCGCGCGGGTGTTCCCGCACCTGCGGCAGAGAGATCCAGTTTCCCCCACCAACACGAAAGTGTGAGAGAGCGGGTGGTCACGGGACCGCCATGCCCTCTACGGGTATACCGCATCGGTGACGGAGTCCGACGTGCTCGACCTGGTCGATGCGGGTATGCGCCCGCTGCTGCGGCGGTGGACGGGGGAGTGGCTGCCTCCGGCGCTGGCGACCCGCGGCGACACCCGGTTCTCCGATCCGGACTGGTTGTTCGAGCGCAAGCTCGACGGGGTGCGGGTGCTCGCGGCCCGCGCCGGGGGCGCCCCGGCGCTGTGGTCGCGCAACCACAACCGGGTCGATTCGGCCTACCCGGAGCTGGTGGAGGCGCTGGAGTCCCAACCGGACCGGTTCGTGGTGGACGGTGAGGTGGTGGCCTTCGACGGCGGCCGCACCAGCTTCGCCCGGCTGCAGCACCGGATGCACCTGGCCGATCCGCGGGAGGCCCGGCGCAGCGGGGTCGCGGTGCACTACTACCTGTTCGACCTGCTGGCGATCGGCGACGTGGACGTGACGCGGCTGCCGCTGCGGATCCGCAAGCGGCTGCTGGCCGAGTGCTTCGAGTTCGCCGAGCCGTTGCGGCTCACCGAGCACCGGCGCGGTGACGGCGAGGAGTTCTACCGGCAGGCCTGCGCCCGCGGCTGGGAGGGCTTGATCGCCAAGCGCGCGGACCGCCCGTACCGCAGCGGCCGCACCCGGGATTGGCTGAAGCTCCCGTGCCTGTCGCAGCAGGAGTTCGTCGTCGGCGGGTTCACCGAGCCGAAGGGCGCCCGGTCCGGCTTCGGCGCGCTGCTCGTCGGCTACTACGACGAGGGCGCGCTGCGGTACGCGGGCAAGGTCGGCACCGGCTACGACGAGGCGACGCTGCGGGAACTGCGCGGCAGGCTGGACGCGCTGGCGCGCCGCGAATCACCGTTCGCCGACCGGATCCCGGAGCGGGAGGCGAGGTGGGCGGAACCGGAGCTCGTCGCGGAGGTGGGCTTCACCGAGTGGACGGCGGACGGGCGGCTGCGGCACCCGCGATTCCTGGGGCTGCGCAACGACAAGGCGGCGGGCGACGTGGTGCGGGAGGACTGACCGCCCGCCCCCGGAACGGGGGAGCGGGCGGGCGCGCCCGGTCACTGCGCGACGCTGATCACCGCGTTGTTCTGCTGCACGGCGGGATGCGGTTGCGACCACGCGGCGAGACCGACGGTCGCCAGGACCATCATCACCGTTCCGACAACCGACACGATGGTGCGGCTGCTGATCTGCATGGTTCGCGCCCCGCTTTTCTGGGAGGAGTGGATCTGCTGCTGGTGTCGGCGCCGAGTCCGGGGAGACGCGCGGTTCGCCGGAGCGCCCGCCACCGGGTCGAGACCTGCTGGGGTGGTCCCGATTCGATGGGTGAGGTCGCCGCGAACTCGACTGCCACAGAGCTTGTCGCCGCACTCCCACAATACGTTACGTGGCCGAAATATTCCCTGGTGGCGTGCGTCTCGCTCACGTGGGGGACCGTGCTGCGGCGGCGGTCGCGGAGGGACGCCGAGCCGTTCTGGTTGGTCCCGGGTGGGACGGTCACTGGTCCCAGAAGCCCTGCTGGTCCAACTGCCGGACCAGGGTCTGCCCGTGGTGCGCCAGGTGGTCGTGCATCGCCAGCCGCGCCGCCTCCGGATCGCGGTTGTGCAGCGCGCGCAGGATCGCCCGGTGCTCGGAGCCGGTGGTCTCCGCGTGCTCCGAGGTGCTCGCCAGGAGTCTTCGCGGCACGTAGCGGGACGTCAGCTGCACGAACCAGGCGAGCTTCGCCGAATCGGCGATGTCGTAGATGGCGTGGTGGAACCGCAGGTCGAGCTCCGCGGCGTCGCCGATGCCGAACCGGCCGGCGTGCTCCAGCTCGGCCTGCACCTCCTCCAGGCCGGCGAGCTGGCCGACGCTGATCAGCGCCGCGGTGCGCGCCGCCAGCTCGCCCGCGATGGCGGCCTGCACGCGGCTGGTGTCCTCGATGTCCTTGCGGTTCAGCGGGAGCACGGTGAACCCGCGACGCGGCTCCAGCTCGACGAAGCCCTCGCCGCGCAACGCCAGCAGCGCCTCGCGCACGGGGGTGACGCTGACGCCGATCTCCTCGGCGAGCCGCTCCAGGTGCAGGTGTTCGCCCTTGCGCAGCCTGCCGGTCACTATCCGGTCGCGGATCCGGGAGGCCACCTCGTCGGAGAGCTGGGCGCGGGGTCGTCGGTGGGGCAGTCCTGCTCCGGGCATCGCTCTCTCGATCGTCGCCTGATTTCGATCGTCCCTGCTCGATCGTGCTGGGTGTGCGCCGCCGGTCGCGCGCGGCGTTGCTGCTGCGAACTTGATACCAGGCGGGCGGTACGACCGGATCGCTGCTCGTGGTCCGGCGGGTATCGTCGCAGGACGTGGCCGCCGATCCCGCTCGTCCGGTGCCCGATCCGGGGCACGCGATCACGCATTCGCTGGCGGCGGCCCGGCTCGGGGACGCCGAGGCGCTCGCCGGCCGGTTGATGGGCGCGATCTTCACCGACAATCCGGAGTGGACCGACTACCGTCCGGTGCCCCGTGAGGACCTCTACGACGGCTGCCGCCGCTACCTGCAACGGGTCCTGGAGATCCTCAGCGGCGCGGCGGGCGACCCGGACGGCGACGACGTGGCCGCGGAGATCGGCCGCCGCCGCGCCGAGCAGGGCGTGCCGCTGGAGGTCATGCTGCGCACCTTCCGGCTCGGCGGCCGCATCGTGTGGGAGGCGATCGTCGAGCAGGCGCACGCCGATCGCGCCGACCCGGACGTGGTGCTGGGGGCGGCGACGTCGATGTGGACGGTGATCGACGGACTGTCCTCCACGCTGTCCACCTCGTACCGCAACACCGAGCTGGAGCGGCTGCGGCGCGACGACCAGCGCAGGCACGCGCTGGTGGAGGACCTGCTCAGCGGTCGGGCCCGGGACTCCGCGTTCGCGCAGCGGACCGCGAAGGAGCTGGACCTGCCGACCGGCGGCCGCTACCTGGTGGTGGTCGCCGAGATGCGCGGCGACGGCAGCTTCGCGCTCAGCGGCCAGCACGACGCGTTGGGCGGGGTGCACATCCGATCGGTGTGGCAAGTGCGCGCGGACACACTGGTGGGCCTGGTGGCGCTGGAGCAGCGGGACCCGGCGGGCGCGTTGGACGTGCTGCGGCCGCTGGCGCGCGGCCGGGTCGCGGCCTCGCCGGAGGTGCGCGGGCTCGCCGAGGTGGGGCTGGCCCACCAGCTCGCGGTGACCGCGATGGGCACCGTCCCGCACGGGGCGGCGCAGCTGGTGTCGCTGGACCGGCACTACCCGGAGGCGCTGCTGGTGCAGTCCCCTGAACTGGCACGACGCCTGCTGGACTCGCAGCTGGGCCCGTTGCTGGAGCTGCCGGTGAAGGAGCGGGACATGTTGCTGGAGACGCTGACCGCGTGGCTGGAGGAGAACTGCTCGACCGCGAACGCGGCGCTGCGGCTGCACTGCCACCGCAACACGGTGCTCAACCGGCTGCACCGGATCAGCACCCTGATCGGGCGGTCGTTGCAGGGGCGCGCCGCGTACGTGTCGCTGTCGCTGGCGCTGTCGGCACTACACCTGCGCGACGGACTGCGCGACTGACCCGCGGAACGAATTTTTCGCGTTTTTCCGCTATCCGCGAGGGGCGCGGGTTTTCCAGGTCGTCGCGCGCTAGGATCTCACCGACCGTGAGATTCGATCACCAGAGGTGTTGGCCGAGGCTCGGATTGTGCGAAGTGCACAGCGACCGTCGTTGAAGTCTGGGCGGTCGCGCATAGCGCGGAAGTGGCAGCGCTCACGACACTCAGAGTGAGAATCACCCGATATTCACCCGGCTGCGAACCCGCCCGATGGCGCGGTGTCGTCAGGGCTGGTCCGGCTCGAAGGAGCACATCGAAGTGCAGGAATACGACCTCCTCGTAGTGGGCGGCGGCCCCGGCGGTTACGTCGCCGCGATCCGGGCCGCGCAGCGCGGTCTGAACGTGGCCGTGGTCGAGAAGGAACGGCCCGGTGGCGTCTGCCTGAACTGGGGCTGCATCCCGACCAAGGCGATGCTGCGTTCCGCCGAGGTCTACGAGACGGTGCTGCACGCCGCCGACTTCGGCATCCGCGCGGAGAACGTGGGCCTGGACTACGACGCCATCACCCGCCGCAAGGACGGCGTGGTGAAGGGCCTCACCGACGGCGTCGCCGGCCTGCTCAAGGCGAACGGCGTCACCGTCGTCAACGGCCACGCCAAGTTCACCGGCCCCACCACCGTCGACGTGTACGCGGTCGGCGAGTCGGTGCTCGGGGCGAACGGCCCGCGGTACGCCGCCGAGCCCGCGGGCGACGAGCCCGTCGACCGGATCAGCGCGCGCGACATCATCGTCGCGACCGGTTCGGTCCCGGTCCAGCTGCCGCTGCCCGGCGCGGAACTGCCCGGCGTGATCACCTCCGACGGCGCCTTCGGCCTCACCGAGGTGCCCGGCAAGCTCGCCGTCATCGGCGGCAGCGCGGTCGGCGCCGAGTGGGCGAGCCTGTTCAACGCCCTCGGCAGCGAGGTCACCATCATCGAGATGCAGCCGACGCTGGTGCCCGCCGAGGACGCCGAGATCGGCAAGGCGCTCGGCCGCTCCTTCTCCAAGCGCGGCGTGCAGGTGCTCACCGGCGCCACCGTCTCCAAGATCGAGGAGGGCGGGAAGGACGCCGCCCTCAAGGTCTCGGTGGACGGCGCGAAGGTCTCCGAGGTCGATGCGGACGTGGTGCTGGTCGGCGTGGGCCGCAAGCCCAACACCGCCGCCCTGGACCTGGCCGCCGCAGGCGTCGAGGTCGACGGCCGCGGGTTCGTGCAGGTCGACGACAAGCTGCGCACCAACGTCGAGCACGTCTACGCGATCGGCGACGTCACCGGCAAGGCGCTGCTCGCGCACGTCGCCTCGCACCAGGGCGTCGTGGCCGCCGAGACCATCGCGGGCCACCACGCCTCGATCGACTACAACGTCATCCCGGCGGCGACGTTCACCCACCCGGAGATCGCCAGCGTCGGGCTCACCGAGAAGCAGGCCACCGAGGCCGGTCACCAGGTGGTCGCCGCGAAGTTCCCGTTCGCCGCGCTGGGCCGCGCCCAGACCTTCGGCGACACCGAGGGCTTCATGAAGATCGTGGCGGGGGAGCAGTACGGCGAGGTCCTCGGCGTGCACGTGTTCGGCCCGTCCGCCAGCGACCTGATCACCGAAGGCGCGCTCGCGATCACCTTGGAGGCGACGCTCGACGAGCTCGCCGAGACGATCCACGCGCACCCGACGCTCGGCGAGATCGGCATGGAGGCGGCGATGACCGCCCTCGGCCTGCCGGTGCACACCGCCCCGCCGAAGAAGCGTTGATCCACCCGTTCCGCTCCTCGCACCGAAAGGGTTCCGTGATGGCTGAGACCGCGACCCGCACCAAGCCCGCCACCCGCGCGAAGACGACCCGCCGCAGCACGGCGAAGTCGGCCAAGTCCGGCGCGTTCTCCGGCGAGTCGGCCGAGCTGCTGCGCGGCTACTTCCAGCAGATGACGCTGATCCGCCGCTTCGAGGAGCGGGCTGCGCAGGGCTACACCCAGGCCAAGATCGGTGGCTACTGCCACCTGAACCTGGGTGAGGAGGCCACCGTCGTCGGCCTGATGTCGGCGCTGCGCAAGACGGACCTGCTGTTCACGAACTACCGCGAGCACGGTTACGCGCTGGCCAAGGGCATCGAGCCCGGCCGCGTGATGGCCGAGCTGTACGGCCGCACCACCGGCACCTCCAAGGGCTGGGGCGGCTCGATGCACATGTTCGACGTGGAGGCGGGGCTGCTCGGCGGCTACGGCATCGTCGGCGGCCAGATCCCGCTGGCGACCGGCGCGGCGATGGCGATCGACTACCGCGGTGGCGACCAGGTCGTGATGTGCCAGATGGGCGATGGCACCACCAACATCGGTGCGTTCCACGAGGCGCTGAACATCGCGGCGCTGTGGAACCTGCCGGTGGTGTTCGTGGTGGTGAACAACTTCCTGGGCATGGGCACCACGGTGGAGAAGTCCTCCGCGGAGTCGGAGCTGTACAAGCGCGCTTCGGCGTACCGGATGCACGGCGAGCGGGTGGACGGCAACGACGTGCTGGCGGTCCGCGACGCGGCGGCGCGCCTGGTGGAGCGGGCCCGCGAGTCGGGCGGCCCGGCGCTGCTGGAGGCGGTCAGCCACCGCCTCAAGGGCCACTCGGTGGTGGACCCGGCGAAGTACCGCAGCGAGGAGTCGGTGCAGGAGGCCCGCGAGCACGACCCGGTGGTGAACTTCCGGGCGCGGCTGGTCGAGGCCGGTGTGCTCGACGAGGACGGCGCGCAGGAGATCGAGCGGCTCGCGCAGGCCGACGCGGACGCGGCGGTGGCCTTCGCCGACGACAGCCCGCACCCCGAGGTCTCGACGCTGTTCGACTACACCTACGCCACCCCGGTCGCCAACGACTCCCGCCGGCTGCCCGCCGACCCGGTGTTCTGAGGCGACCCGCACCCCTTCCTTTCGAGTCGCCGCGCGGCGCTCGGCGGTGATCCCGCCGGGTGCCGCCGGTGGCATGTCTTCTGGAGAAACGACTCTTGGCCGTCATCACCTACCGCCAGGCGCTGCACGACACCCTGCGCGACGAGATGCACCGCGACGACGACGTGTTCCTCATCGGTGAGGAGATCGGCGTCTTCGAGGGCTCCTACAAGATCACCGCCGGGCTGCTGAAGGAGTTCGGCGAGAAGCGGGTGCGCGACACCCCGATCGCGGAGGAGGGCTTCGTCGGTGCCGCGGTGGGCGCCGCGATGCTGGGGCTGCGCCCGGTCGTGGAGCTCATGACGATCAACTTCTCGCTGGTGGCGCTGGACCAGATCGTCAACCACGCGGCGAAGATCTACGGCATGTTCGGCGGCCAGACCAGCGTGCCGATGGTGCTGCGCACGCCCGGTGGCGGCGGCCAGCAGCTCGGTGCGACGCACTCGCAGAACATCGAGCTGTACTACGCGTTCGTGCCGGGCCTGAAGGTCGTGGCGCCGAGCACGCCCGCGGACGCGAAGGCGCTGCTGCTGGCCTCGATCCGGGATGACGACCCGGTGCTGTTCCTGGAGAACCTGGCGCTCTACAACACCAAGGGCGAGGTCCCGGACCACGTGGAGCCCGCCGAGATCGGCAAGGCCGCGGTGACCCGCGAGGGCAGCGACATCACGATCATCGGCTACTCGCGGATGGCGGGCGTGGCGACCCAGGTCGCGGAGAAGCTGCACGACGAGGACGGCATCAACGCCGAGGTCGTGGACCTGCGCAGCCTGCGCCCGCTGGACCGGGAGACGATCGTGAACTCGGTGCGCAAGACCGGGTGCGCGGTGGTCGCCGAGGACGACTGGCTGACCTACGGGATCGGCGCGGAGATCGCCGCCTCCATCTCGGACGGCGCGTTCGACTACTTGGACGCCCCGGTGCGCCGCGTCGCGGCCGCGGAGGTGCCGCTGCCGTACGCGAAGCCGCTGGAGCGGGCCGCGCTGCCGTCCGCCGAGTCGCTCACGACGGCGGTGCGCGAGACTCTCGACGCCGTCGGCCGCCGCCGCTGAGCTCGACCTGGGTCGTGCGTTCGGGTCGGACCCCGGGAGCCACGACGAGCCGGTTCACCATGAATTCTTGAGAGTTCCCGAGGAATGTGCAGATGACTGAGATCCAGATGCCCCGCCTGTCCGACACCATGGAGGAAGGCGTCATCGCCGCCTGGCGCAAGAAGGTGGGCGATTCGATCGAGCGCGGCGAGGTCGTCGCGGACATCGAGACCGACAAGGCCATCATGGAGCTGGAGGCCTTCGACGCAGGCGTGCTGGAGAAGCTGCTGGTCGAGGAGGGGCAGACGGTTCCGATCGGCACGCCGATCGCCGTGGTCGGCGACGGTTCGGGTGCTGCGGCGGAGTCGGCAGGTGCTCCTGCTCCGGCCGCCGAGAAGCCGGCCGAGGCCGCTCCGGCCGCCGCTCCGGCGGAGGAACCCGCCGAGCCCGCCGCGCCGACGAACGGCAGCTCGGTCGCCGAGGGCTCCAAGCCGAAGGCGTCGCCGCTGGCGAAGGCCGTCGCGAAGGACCTCGGGGTGGATCTCGCCGCGGTGCGGGGTTCCGGTCCCGGTGGCCGGATCATCCGGTCCGACATCGAGGCCGCCGCCTCCTCGGCCCCGGCGGCCGCGCCGGCTCCGGCCGCGCCCGCCGCGGCTCCGGCTCCGGTCCAGCAGGTGGCGACGCCCGCGGACGCGGAGGAGGTGCCGCTGAGCAACATCCGCAAGGTCACCGCGAAGCGGCTCACCGAGAGCAAGCAGCAGGCCCCGCACTTCTACCTGACCAGCGCGATCGACGTGACCGAGCTGGTCGCGTTCCGCGCGACGCTCAACGAGCGGCTGCAGGCGGCGGGCGGCCCGAAGGTCAGCATCAACGACCTGGTGGTGAAGGCGGTCGCCACGGCGCTGCGCGCGAACCCGTCGGTGAACGTGTCCTTCGGCGGCGACAAGCTGATCAAGCACAAGCGGATCAACCTGGGCGTCGCGGTGGCCATCGAGGACGGCCTGATCGTGCCGGTCATCCCGGACGCGGACCGCAAGAGCGTCTCGGAGATCGCCACCGAGGGCCGGGAGAAGGCCGGGCGCGCCCGCGAGGGCAAGCTGAAGCTGGACGAGATGTCCGGTGGCACCTTCACCATCTCGAACCTGGGCATGTTCGGCATCGAGCAGTTCTCCGCGGTGATCAACCCGCCGGAGGCGGCGATCCTCGCGGTGGGTGCGGCGAAGGACGAGCTGCAGCTGCGCGACGGCGAGGTGGTGGCCCGCAAGATCCTGCGGGTGACGCTGTCCGCCGACCACCGCGCGATCGACGGTGCCGTGGGTGCCGCGTTCCTGCAGCAGTTCACCGCGCTGCTGGAGGACCCGCTGCGCATCATCGCCTGACGCGCGAACTCCGACGGCCCGCCCGCCCCGTGCTCCGGGGTGAGCGGGCCGTCGCTCGTTCCAGGTGAGTGGCCCACCAGCCCCGTCTCGTTGGTCGAATGGGCCACTCACCTGGTCACAGTTCTAGGTGAGTGGCCCATTGGCCTGGTGTGGTCGGTCGGGTGGGCCACTCACCTGGTCAGAGTTGCAGGGGCCAGTGGTGCGGGCCGGTGCTGATCCGGTGGGTGCCGTCGGGGTGGACGGTGAGCGTGCAGCGATCGGGGGTGGGACGGCCGGCGTCCCGCCACCAGGCGTGCGCGGCTTCGACCTCGTCCCAGAGCTCGCGCGGCCCGAGCTGCAGCACCGGCCACGGATGCTCGTCGCGGATCATGCCGACGCGCGCCCAGGATCCGGTGCGGCGGTCGTGCAGTTCCACGTCGCGGTGCCGCTCGTCGCGGTCCTCGACGGTGAGGTGGCAGTGCGGTACCCGGAGCCCGATGGTGAAGGCGGCGCGGGAGAACTCGACCACCTCGTACAACTCCGGACCGCGCAGCGCGGTGCTGCTGCGCCGCGCCGCGCGGAGTTCGTCCTCGTCCGGTTCGAGGTGGTGCCTGCGCTGTTGCCGCAGCCGCATGAACGAGAGCCGCGTGCCGCAGCGCCCGGTGGCCGAGCCGTCCGGCCGCACTTCCAGCCTGGTGAGCGCGTGTTCGCCGTAGTCGGTGCCCCACGGCAGCAGCACCAGTCCGCCGACGCGGGTCTGCTCGATCCAGGCGCGCGGAACGGTGCGCACCGAGGCCGTGGCGATGACCCGGTCGTACGGCGCACCGGGCGGGTGCCCGGCCGCGCCGTCGCCGGTGATCACGTCCACGTCGCGGCCGGTGGCGGCGAGCACGTCCCGGGCTCGGGCGGCGAGTCCCGGGTCGATCTCCACCGAGGTCACCTGGCCGTGCGGGCCCACCCGGTCGCGCAGCAGCGCGGCGTTCCACCCGGTGCCGGTGCCGATTTCCAGGACGCGCAGGCCCGGTCGCAGGTCCAGCGCGTCGAGCATCTCGGCGACGAGCGAGGGCTTGCTGCACGAGCTCGTCGGCGTCCGCGCGCCGCCGCCGGGTTCGCCGTCCTCGACCTGCGTCACGACCGGTTCGTCGGCGTCGACCAGTGCGTGCCAGCGCGCGGGTTCCCGTTCGCGGTGGATCGGGACGAAGCCGTCCGATTCGGGGTCGTCGTCCCACACGACCGGTGGGACGAACGCGTCGCGCGGGGCGGGGAACCGAGCCCTTGAGTCCACTGTGGACTACTTCTTGCTCTCGGTGTCCTCGTGCTTATTCCCGTCGTCGTCCGTTCCCCATGTCTCCCACTTGTCCGGTTGCGGCGTGCCCTGTCCGTCCCGGTCTGCGTCCCGTCGGCCCATCGCTTCGCCCTTCCTGCGTCGGAGGTGCGTCGCATTCCAGGGTGCCGGAGCCGTCAGGCGAGGTGGGAGGCGCTGCGGGGTGAACCGGCTAGCGAGATCGAGTGCGGTGAACTTCCTTGATCGACGGGTGGGGGAGTGCTACTCGGCTTCGGCGGCGAGGTGGTGCGTGATCAGCGGGGTCACCTCGATGTCGGCCCAGGGCCAGATCGGCAGGTCGGACAGGATGCCGTGCAGCTCCGCGGCGTCCGCGGCGACCCAGACGCCGACGTTGGCCCGCTTGCCGACCACCGTCCAGAAGTGCCGGATCACGCCGTCGGCGAGCAGTGCGCGGCCGCGTTCCTGCTCGCGCCGGATCACGTCCTCGCGTTCGGCGGCGGGCAGTTCGAAGACGCGGGCGACGTCGACCTGGACGAGGAATTCCACGGGTTCTCCTGTGCGCTGGTGGCCGGGCGGCGTGCCCGGCCGGGTGCCGTCACCATACATCGAAGTTCGACGAACTTCGAACTACTATGCTGGGACGCATGGCGCGCAACCCCGACCACCCGGACCTGCGGGACGTCCGGCTCGACCGGATCTTCGCCGCGCTCGGCGACCAGGCGCGGCTGCGGATCGTCGCGGTGCTCGCCGACCGCGCCGAGCACCAGCGGGAGGACTTCGCGGTGGAGGTCGGGCCCTCGACGCTCAGCCACCACATGAAGGTGCTGCGGGAGGCGGGCTTGGTGCGCTGCCGGTTCGAAGGCACCCGCTGCTTCGTGTCGCTGCGCGCCGACGTGCTGCAGCGCCACGACACCGCGCTCGACGGCGTGCTGCGCTCGCTGGTGCAGGAATCGGCCTGAGCGTCCCGATCCGCGTACGCTCGATCTTCGAGCAGGTGAATCGAGGAGGGGTGCCGAGGTGGGTGTCGTGTCCGTCGCCGGGCGGTGGGTCAACAAGGTCGTCGCGCCGGTGGTCCTGCGGTGCGGGAAGTGGCCCGAGGCCGGCCGCACGAGCATGGCGGTCGTGTCCTACGCGGGCCGCAAATCCGGCCGGGAGTTCACGCTCGTCGTCGCGGTCCGCCGCACCGAGTCCGGTGCCACCATCGCCGTCGAGCTGCCCGACCAGAAGCGCTGGTGGCGCAACTTCCTGCAGCCCGGCCCGCTCACCATCGACATCGGCGGCGACCGCCGCACCGGCCGCGCCCACGCCGTCCGCGACGACAGCGGCAAGGTCCAGGTCCACGTCGACCTCGACTGAGCGGTAGCCCCGGCCGGTCGACCCGGCCGGGGCTCGTGCCTCAGCCCGCGAAGCGCCCGTCCTTGAGCGCGCTGATGAAGGTGGACCACTGCTCGGAGGACGCGGTCAAAGTGGCGCCGTCCCTGTCCTTCGAATCGCGGATTCCAGCGCGTCCGGCCAGTCCGCCGACCTCGACGCAATTGGTCTGCCCGCCGCTGTAGCTCGACTTCCGCCACAGGCCGCTGTTTCCGGTGCTCACGCGTCCGCCCTCTCCTGCCGCAACTTCTCGATGAACTTCGCCGATTCTTCGTGAGTCAGGGCGTGTTCGTGAAGTAGGGGGACGGCATTTCGGTACTGGGCCACTGCCTTGCCGTCGGTCAGCGTCGACGACGACCCGTAGTGCTCCAGGTGGACCACCGGCTTGGCCTCGGAGAATTCGATCAGCAGCCACGATCCGCAGAGGAGCGGCGCCAGGGCGAGGTCGAGCGGTAGGACGTGCAACGACACGTTCTTCAACTCGGCGGAGCGGGACAGCTGGTGGAGCTGGTCGGACATCGTCCGGCTCGGGCACGGCGGGAATCGGAGTGCGGCCTCCCCGACGAATGCGACCAGCTTCTTCGCCGGCCTGCCCGTGGTGAGCACGTGCTGCCTGCCCACGCGGATTTGTGCGCTCTGCTCGGCTTCGCCGCGGGACGCGCCGAAGGCGGTGAGGATGTGGCGCGCGTAGTCGTAGGTCTGCAACAGGCCGGGGATCATCAGCGGCTCGACGTTGGTGATCTCCGACGCGGTGCGTTCGTATTCCGTCAGCATGGCGAGCTGCTTGTCCGTGCCGGGTGCGACCCAGTTCGGATCGGCCGCGTCGCGGGCGAGCTCCAGGAGTCGTTCCCGTTCGGAGCCGTGGACTCCGAGGACGGCGAGCACCGTCGCGGTGTCGGTCTCGGACGGCGTGAGCTTTCCGGTCTCCCATCGGGACACGTGCGAGTTGCTGCGTCCGATCAGGTCGGCGAGCTCTCGGGTGTTGATGCCTTTCCGGTTCCGCGCCACTCGAAGCTCGGCGCCGAGTGCTCGCGCTCGTGGTGTGTCCGCACTGCTCGCCATGCGGCACATCGTAGGTGGTCACGCGGGGCTTGATCTGATCACCCGAAAGTGGATCTTGCGCGGATTATGATGTGCATTGATAGTTGGTGCATGCACCAAGATGACTGTTCG
Organism: Saccharopolyspora sp. MMCC62; assembly: GCF_057736575.1. Lineage (NCBI taxonomy): Bacteria > Bacillati > Actinomycetota > Actinomycetes > Pseudonocardiales > Pseudonocardiaceae > Saccharopolyspora > Saccharopolyspora sp. MMCC62. The sequence continues at coordinate 32,928 of NZ_JBYKCM010000008.1, forward strand.
CCACCTCCGCGTCGTGGCGGGGATCAAGGGGGTTCGAAGTTGGATCAGCAGCGATCGATCGGTTCCGCCACCTCGTTCCCGGCGCGGGTCCGGTACCGGGCCGGAGCGGCGGGGGAGGCGCGGCGTGTCGTGCACATCGCGATGTCCACAGTGGAGGGTGACTGGTCGGCGCTCTGCGGGGTGCGGTTGCCCGCCGCGGACGCCGAGCGGATCTCCGACCTGCTCGGGATGCCGTGCATGGCCTGCACCCGGGTGCTCGCGGCCCGGTCCCAGGTGACGATCGGCGCCGACCCGCCGGTCGTGCTCGAAGCGGGGTAGCCCCGCTCGGCCGAAGGCCCGGTTCGCCGCCGCGTCCGCCGCGAGGCGGTGGACCGAGTCCCGCCGGGCCGCTCCCGCTTCCCCGACCGCGAGCGCCCGGCGGGGCACCCGCATCCGCGTCCACGACCTCCCCCAGGTGGGCGCGGATGTTCCCGGGCGGTGCCGTGCCCTGAGCCGCCCGGCCGCGCCTTCCCCCGCGACAGCCTGGCGAACCGCGGGGGAAGGCGTGCGGGGAAGGGGCGTTGGTCCCGTTCTGACCTGCTATTCCGGTGTCCTTCGGCTGCTGCGTTCACCCTGCTCGCCCGCCAGCATGGGGACGGGTGAGACCGGGGGAGGACGCCATGACGGGACTGCGGGAGACCGCTGCCTGGCCCGCGCTGCGGGTCGACGAATGGACGGACACGCGCGACACGCTGCACCTGTGGACGCAGGTCGTCGGCAAGGTGCGGCTCGCGCTGGCGCCGATGGTCAACCACTGGTGGCAGTCCGCGCTGTACGTCTCCGCGCGCGGCCTCACCACCTCGGCCGTGCCGCACGGCGGAGCGCTGTTCGACGCCGAGTTCGACTTCTGCGCGCAGGTGCTGCGGATCCGCACCGCCGAGGACGAACGGCTCGTCCCGCTCGAACCGAAGTCGGTGGCCGCGTTCCACGGCGAGGTGATGGGGGCGCTCGACGAACTCGGGCTGCCCACCACCATCCACGCGGCGCCGAACGAGGTGCGGCGGGCCATCCCGTTCCAGCGGGACACCGAGCACGCCGCGTACGACCCGGCCAGCGCGCACCTGTGGTGGCGCCAGCTGGTCGCCGCGCACCGCGTGTTCCAGGAGTTCCGCGCCGAGTTCCTCGGCAAGGCCAGCCCGGTGCACTACTTCTGGGGCGCGATGGACCTCGCCGTCACCCGGTTCTCCGGCAGGCCCGCACCCCCGCACCCCGGCGGGGCGCCGAACTGCCCGGACGAGGTGATGGTGGAGGGCTACTCGCGCGAGCTCAGCAGCTGCGGGTTCTGGCCAGGGGGCGACGGCGAGGGGCTGTTCTACTCCTACGCCTACCCGGAACCGGCCGGGTTCCCGGGCCATCCGGTCCCGCCCGACGCGGCGGGCTACCGAGCCGATCTCGGCGAGTTCGTGCTCGACTACGCCGACGTGCGGACCGCATCCGATCCGGACGGCACCTTGCTGGCCTTCCTGCGCGGCAGCTACGCGGCCGCCGCCCGCGCGGGCGACTGGGACCGCCCGCTCTTGGAAGCGCCACCCCGCGCCCGCCAGGGTTGAACGGCCGGGCCGTCCCCCGGAGGGTCAGCCGGGGAGGGTGCGTTCGATGGCGGTGAGGACGAGGTCCAGGCCGTACTCGAACTCCGCCTCGTGATCGCAGACCGCGAGGTGCGGGGCGATCGCGGTCAGCGACGGCAGCGCCGCGGCCTCCAGGGTCCGCCGGCGCCGCCCGCCCGCCGCCGGATCGGTGCCGAACGACGGCGACGCCTCGACCTCGCGCATCAGGGTGCCGACCAGGAAGCCGAGCGCGGCGCGCAACGCGTGCACCGCCTGCTCCGGCGGGCAGCCCGCGTCCAGCAGCGGCGCGACGGCCGCCGCCAGCGGAGCCAGCCCGGCCGAGGAACCGATCTGCCGGGTCAGCACCGTCGGCGCGGCCTTCGGGTGCGCCAGCATCGCGGCGCGGAAGCCGCGCGCCACGCCCTCCATCCGCTCCCGCGGGGTCCCGTCGGCGGGCGGCGCGGGGATGCCGGCGAGCAGCGCCTCCGCGATGCCGTCCAGCACGTCGTCCTTGTCGGCGACGTGGTTGTAGAGGCTCATCGGGTCGACGCGCAGCCGCTGGGCGATCTTGCGCATGCTGATCTGGTCGAGGCCCTCCTCGTCGACGAGGGCCAGCGCCGCCTCGATGACGCGATCGCGGGACAGCGTCGCGCTGCCGCGGGGCGGTCTGCCGCGGCGACCCTTCGGTGCGGGCGTGGTCACGGGCTCAGTGTGCCCCACCCTTGTCGAGATCTACAGCGTAGGTATAAAGTCGCCGCCGAAAGCCTACGGCGTAGGTAAACGATCCGAGGAGGGATGATGTCGACGCTCGACGTCATCAACAAGCTGCCCGCCGCCTTCGACCGCGAAGCCGCCGACGGGATCGAAGGCACCATCCAGCTCAACATCTCGACCCCCGTGCACGTGACCGTCGCCGGCGGCGAACTCCGCGTCACCGAAGGCACCGCCGACGACCCGGACGCCACGCTCACCAGCTCCGACGACGACCTGCTGGCGATCCTGCGCGGCGAAGCCGACGGCGTCGCCTCCTTCCTCGCCGGCAAGCTCCAGGTCGAAGGGGACCTGCAGCTCGCCAAGGAATTCCCCGGCCTCCTCGACCCGGCCGCGCTCGCATGAGCCGGCTGTTCGGCGACATCGCGCAGAACGGCTACGTCGTGCGCGACCTCGACACCGCCATCGCGAACTGGGTCGAGGTGCTGGAGGTCGGGCCGTGGTTCTACTTCGAAGACCTGCGCTTCGAGAACTTCCACTACCGCGGCGAACCGTCCGAAGCGCGCGTCGATCTCGCCCTCGCCAACTCCGGCGACCTGCAGATCGAGCTGATCCAGCCCGCCGACGACTCCCCGTCCATGTACCGGGATTTCCTCGCCGCCGGGAACGAAGGCCTCCAGCACGTCTGCTACTGGACCACCGAGTACCAGCAGCTCTACGACACCGCCCTCGCCCGCGGCTACACGGTCGGGCAGGAAGGCGCGGTCGGCGGGGCCCAAGGCCGCTTCGCCTACCTGGAAACCGGATTCCACCCCGGCACCGTCGTCGAGATCTCCGACGTCAGCGGACCCAAGCGGTCGGTCTTCGACTTCATCCGCAAGACCGCCGCCGAGTGGGACGGCAGCAAGCCGATCCGCCGGATGTGAACCACCCGGCGCTCCCCGAGCGCCGAGGGCCCGCCGCTCGGACGCGCACGGGTGCACCCGCGCCGCACCCGTCGCGTCCGAGCGGGCACGGGCCCCGCCCCGACCAGGAGGACACCATGAGCATCCCGCTGCCCGGCGACGACGAACTCTCCGACAAGAACCGCAGGCTGCTGCGCGGACTCCCGGACGCCAACATCTTCCGGATGGTCGCCAACGCCCCGAACAGCCTCAAGCCGTTCCTGGACCTGGCGGGCTCGCTGCTCATGCAGTCGGAGTTCGACAAGCGCGCCAGGGAGATCGCCATCCTGCGCATCGCGACCATCACCGGAGCGCACTACGAGTGGGCGCAGCACGTCCGCATCGCCAAGCTGGTCGGCGTCACCGACGACGAGATCGAGCGCGTCGGGGTCGACGGGCCGGTCAGCGGGTTCGACGCGAGCACCCGGCTGGTCATCGACGCCGCCGAGGACCTCACCCGCAACGTCCGCCTGGACGACCGGCTGCTCGAAGCGCTGCTCGCCGAGCACGGCACGCGGCGCACCACCGAGTTCATCCTGTGCTGCAGCTACTTCAACATGGTCAGCAGGTTCCTGGAATCCACCCGGGTCCCCCTGGAGGACGCCCCGCTGATCTGAGCACCGGCGCCCCCGTCCGCCGGGTCGTCGAACGGGGGCGCCGCGACCTCACGCCTTCGCCAGCGCCTCGTCGATCTTCGGCACCAGGTTGTCCAAGGTGAACGGGATGCTCGACACCGTCGCCGAACCCAGCGACATCGTCAGGTCGTAGTCGTCGAGCACCACCAGCGCGCCGCGCTTGGCCGCGGGCAGGTTGTTCAGCAGCGGGTCCGCGCGCACCGCCGCCACGTCCGTCGGCTTCGCCGTGGTGACGATGACGACGTCGGCGTCCAGCAGCGACACCTGCTCCTTGCTGACCTTCACGTTGAACTTGCCGCCGCTGTCCATGCCCTCGATGGACGGGGCGAGCTTCAAGCCCAGCTGCTCCAGCAGCGCGGTCCGCGCGTCCTGCTTGGTGTAGGCCGCGTAGTTGCCCGCCGAATCGGTGCGCACCGTGACGTGCGTGCGGCCCTCGAACTTCGGGTTGTCCTTCCGGACCTGCTCGATGCGGGCCTGGGTGTCGGCGATCAACCGGTTCGCCGCCTCCTCCTCGCCCAGCGCGCGGCCGATCGTCTCGGCCTGCAGGCGCCAGTCCACGCCGTAGTCGATGGTGCCCGGTGGCTGCGCCACCACCGGCTTGAACGCGTTCAACCGGTTGAACTGGTCCTGCGTCAACGCGCTCTGCACGCCGAGGATCACATCCGGCATCAGCGCGATCACCGCCTCGACGTCCACGTCGCTGCCCAGCTGCTTCGGCTTCGCCTGCCCCAGCATCGGCTCCACCCACGGGCCGACGCCCGACTCCCACGGGCCCCACGCGGTGAGGCCGACCGGCACCACGCCCAGCGGCAGCAGCACGTCGTGGTCGGTGATGCCCAGCGACACGACCTTGCCGGGAGCCGCGGGGATCTCGGCGGTGCCGAACTTGTTCGGGATCCGCACCGGGAAACCGGGACCCGCCGCCTGACCCGACGGGGCGGGCGAACCACCCGCGCAGGCCGCCAGGCCCACCGCGAGCAGACCGGTCGCACCGGCCAGGAAACCGCGCCTGCCGAAGGACTCGGTCCGCGGGTGTGTTCGGTCAGCAGAGGTCATCGCGCATCCTTCATCCGGATCAGCCAAGCGAGGCTAACCTAACAAAGCTGCGAGCGGCTGTGGTGTGACTTCGGACGACCGCCCCCGCGAGACCCGTCACCCGGCGATCACTCCGAACCGACCAGCTCCCGGCGCAACCGGGCCGTCCGCCGCGACGGCTGCACGCTGTCCAGCTCCGCGTTCACCGTCCCGCCGAGCAGCACCGCGAACGCCGTGACGTACAGCCACAGCAGCACGCCCATCGGCGCCGCCAGCGCACCGTAGACGGGGGAGTGCTCGATCGTCACGTCCAGGTAGATCCGCAGCGCCAGACTGCCCCCGAGCCACACCAGCAGCGCCAGCGCCGCCCCCGGCAGGTGCTCCAGCCACGGCGCCCGCAACGGCAGCGACAACGAGTACAACGTGCACAGCGACGCGATCGACCCGATCACGATCACCGGCCAGTACAGCGCGTACACCACCACCGACGCCTGCGGGAACCAGTCCGCGATCACCGACGGGCCCACCGCCAGCAGCGGCAGCAGCACGATCCCGCCGAACAGCGCCACCGTGTACAGCAGCACCGACATCAGCCGCTGGCGCACCACGTTCCGCTGCCCGGCCAGGCCGTACACCACCGAGATCGTGTCGATGAAGACGTTCAGCGCCGCCGAACCCGACCACAGCGCCAGCACGAAACCGATCGAGATCACCCCGGCCCGGCCCGAGCTGAGCACCTCGTCCAGCACCGGCTGCAGCAGCTCGTCGATGGCCTGCTGGGACAGCACCGTCGACGCCCCGGACACCAGCGCGTCCCGGACCGCGGTGATCGTCTCCACGCCGAGCACGCCCGCCAGGTAGCCGAGCGTGCCGACCAGGCCCAGCAGCACCGGCGGCATCGAGATCAGCGTGAAGAACGCCGCCTCTCCGGCCAGTCCGGTCAGCCGGTGCCGGGCGCTGGCGCCGATGGTCTTCTTCGTGAGCCGCCACAGGCCGCGCAGCTGCCGGTTGCGCGGCTGCCCGTGCCAGATCCGGTCCACGAGCGTTCGCTGCGGTGTCAGCACGATCCCGTTCCCCTTTCCGGCGCCGCGTTCGAGAACGCGGGTCGCGCACCCTGGGACAGGTCCACCGCGGTCCGCGTTACGCGATAGTGGGTCAGATCACGAAAACGCGGTCGTGATCCGGGCGCCGACGGTGAAACCGGGCCCGATACCGTGCTGCGAGATCCACTTCCCCTGGAGCGGCATGAAGAACCTCATCGCCGGAGCCCGCGCGCTGGGCACCGGATTCGGCCTGATCGTGCGGTCCCCGCGGCTGCTGGTGATCGGCGCGATCCCCGCGCTGCTGAGCGCGGTGCTGCTGCTGGGATCGCTCGGCGCGCTGCTGTACTTCAGCGGGGACCTGGTGACCGCGCTGACCCCGTTCGCCGACGGCTGGACCGACTGGCTGCGCCAGGCGTTCCGGGTGCTGGTGGGGGTGGCGCTGGTCGGCGCGGCCGCGCTGCTCGGCTCGGTGTCGTTCATCGCGCTCACGCTGCTGATCGGCGGGCCGTTCTACGAGCACATCGCCGAGCAGGCCGAACAGCACCTCGGGCTCGACACCGGCGACGACGGCGCCGGATTCGCCCGGCAGCTCGGCCGCGGCGTGCGGGACTCGGTGAAGCTGGTGCTGGTGGCGCTGGTCGGCGCGGTCCTGCTGTTCGCGCTGGGCTTCGTGCCGGTGCTCGGGCAGACGGTGGTGCCGGTGCTCGCCGCCCTGTTCGGCGCCTGGGTGGTGGCGCTGGAGATGGTCGGCCTCGTGTTCGCGCGCCGCGGCCTGACCGTGCGGGACCGGCACCGCTCGCTGGCGGCGAACAAGGCGAGCACGCTCGGGTTCGGGCTGCCGACCTACCTGCTGTGCCTGATCCCCGTGCTGCAGCTGGTGATCATCCCGGCCGCCGTCGTGGGCGGCACGCTGCTCGCGCACCGGCAGCTCGACGGCACCGAGCGCACCGGGACGCCGTCCCGGCCACCTACAGTGCGGGAATGACGCAACCCACCACTCCCGACGACTCGTACCTGAAGTCCGTCGCCGCGGCGACCGAGCGGGCCGTGGCCACCGCGGCACCGCTGCGCTCCGAGCACGACGGCGCGCCCGCCGCGGTGCGCGACCGGGCCGAGCGGTGGCTCGACGAGCACGCCGCGGACCTGCTGGGACTCAGCCACGACCTGCACGAGCACCCGGAGGAGGGCTTCGCCGAGCACCGCTCGGTCGCCGCCGTCGCCGACCTGCTGCGCGCGCGGGGCTTCGACGCGCAGGTCGGGGTGGGCGAGCTGCCGACCGCGCTGCTGGCGAGCACCGGCGGCGGCGGGCCGCACGTGGCCGTGCTCGCCGAGTACGACGCGCTGCCCGGGGTGGGGCACGCCTGCGGTCACAACATCATCTGCTCCGCGGGCGTCGGCGGGTTCCTCGGCGCCGCCGCGGTGCTGGACGAGGTCGGCGGCAGGCTCAGCCTCGTCGGCACGCCCGCCGAGGAAGGCGGCGGCGGCAAGGAGATCCTGGCCCGCGCCGGGATCTTCGACGACGTGGACGCGGTGGTGATGCTGCACCCGTTCTCGCACGACGTGGCCACCCACCCGTTCCTCGGCCGCCGCCAGGTCGACGTCATCTTCCACGGCATCGCCGCGCACGCCTCGGCGCAACCGTTCATGGGCCGCAACGCCCTCGACGCCGTGGTGGCGACCTACCAGGGCGTGGCGGCGCTGCGCCAGCACATGCCCTCCGGCGACCGGGTGCACGGCATCATCACCGACGGCGGGCAGCGGCCCAACGTGGTGCCGGAGCGCGCCGCCGCCCAGTTCTACGTGCGCTCCGCCGACCCGGACTCGCTGCGCGACCTCGCCGACCGCATCGACCGGATCGCGCACGGCGCCGCCGAGATGACCGGCTGCGGCGTGGAACTCGTCTGGGACCGGCAGTACCCCTACCTGCCGATCCGGCACAACGACGCGCTCGCCGCCCGCTGGGCCGAGCACCAGGCCCGGCGCGGCCGCACCTCGCTGCCGCGCGGCGTGGTGCCCGAGTACCTCACCGGTTCCACCGACCTCGGCAACCTCAGCTACCGGATGCCCGCCATGCACCCGATGATCGGGCTCGACGACGCCGGGCTGTCGCTGCACACCGCCGGATTCGCCACCGCCGCCCGGTCCGGGGCGGGCGACCGGGCCGTGCTGGACGGTGCCACCGGACTCGCGCTCACCGCCCTCGACTACCTCGCCGACGAGCGGCTGCGCGCCGCCGTGCACGCCGAGTTCGAGCAGGCCGGCGGGGCGCTGGACGTGCCCGCCTTCTTCGACTGACCGGCTCCTGCTGCTCGGTGGTCGGGTGGCGGAACCTCAGCGGTTCCCTCGCTGCGGGATCGATTTCCGATGTATCGGTCCATGCACGGCGAAATCGCCGTCCTCGCGAGGGAACCGCTGAGAACCCGCGGGTGGTCGTTCTGCGCGCGTGGTCGGCGGCTCAGCGGCTTCGCCGCTGGCAGGACGAACGAGCACGGTCCGCCTGAGCGGGCGGTTCGGGCGGCGGTGACCGCCCGCGACCGCTGCGTACGATCGGCGTCGCCCGAACGAACCCGACAACCCAGGTGTGTCTGCTGTGGACGAATTAGTCAGGTCTTGGAGCGACGAGCTGCTCGACTCCGGATCGGCGCTGACCCTGCTGCTGGGCCTGGTCGCCCTGGGCCTCGTGCTCAACCGCACCAGCTGGCGGCTGCTGCGCAACGTGGTCACCATCGCGCACGAAGGCGGGCACGCCGTGGTCGCGCTGCTCAGCGGGCGCAAGCTCAACGGCATCCGGCTGCACTCCGACACCTCCGGGCTCACCCTCTCCACCGGGCGACCCACCGGGCCCGGCATGGTGTTCACCCTGTTCGCGGGCTATCCGGCGGTGTCGCTGCTCGGGCTCGGCGGCGCCGCGCTGGTGTCGTTCGACCAGGAGCGGACCGCGCTGTGGGCCGCGGTGGCGCTGCTGGTGCTGATGCTGCTGGCCATCCGCAACGCCTACGGGGTGCTGTCCATCGTCGTCACCGGCGGCGCGCTGTTCGCGGTGTCCTGGTTCGCCAGCCCGCAGTGGCAGGCCGCGTGCTGCGTGCTGTTCAGCTGGTTCCTGCTGTTCGGCGGGCTGCGCCCCATCGCGGAGCTGCGCGGCAAGCGCACCAGGGGACGCGCGCCCAGCTCGGACGCCGACCAGCTCGCCCGGCTCACCCGCACGCCCGCCGGGTTCTGGCTGGGCGTCTGGTTCCTGCTCGGCGGCGCCGCGCTCGTCGTCGGCGGCCGCTGGCTGCTGCTGATCCCGCAGCTCTGACGCCCCGAACGGGGTCGTGCCGTCCACAGTGGCCTTGTGCTGGACCGGTTCCGTGGCGCAGCATCGCCCGGTGACGACGTTCGAGATCCCCGAAGTACGCCCGGTCCGCCGCATCGGGTACGGCGCGATGCAGCTCGCCGGACCCGGAGTGCTCGGCCCGCCCACCGACCCGGAGCGCGCGGCAGCGGTGCTGCGCCGCGCGGTGGAACTCGGCGTGGACCACATCGACACCGCCGACTTCTACGGCCCGTGGACGGTCAACGAGCTGATCGCGACGGCGCTGCGGCCGTACCCGGACGACCTGCTGCTGGCCACCAAGATCGGCTCCTACCGGGACCGGGACGGCGCCTGGCTGCCGCTGTCGCACCCGGACGCGCTGAAGTCGCAGGTGCACGACAACCTGCGCAGGCTGGGGCGGGACGTCCTCGACCTCGTCTACCTGCGACACGTCGCCGACCGGCCGGGGATCGAGCTGGCCGACCAGCTCGGCGCCCTCGTCGAACTCCGCGAGCAAGGCCTGCTGCGCGGCATCGGGCTGTCCCACGTGAGCGCCGAGCAGTTCGAGGAAGCGCACCGGCTCACCCCGATCGCCGCCGTGCAGAACGCCTACAACCTGCTCGACCGCACCGGCGCCGACCTGGTCGAGCGCACCGCGCGGCTCGGCGTGGCGTTCGTGCCGTTCTTCCCGCTCGGATCCGCGTTCGTCGCCGACAGCGGAGTCCGCGGCGACCAGGTGGTGCGCTCCGTCGCGCAGCGCCGCGGCGTCCAGCCCGCCCAGGTGTCGCTGGCGTGGCTGCTGCGCCGATCCCCGAACCTGCTGCCGATCCCCGGCACCTCCTCGCTCGAACACCTGGAGGTCAACGTTTCGGCCGATCGGGTGGACTTGTCGGACGAGGACGTGGCCGAGCTCGACGCGCTCGTGGCGGAGGGCACCGCCGCCGAGCAGGCCGGGTGATCATCGTCCCGCCGTCCGGGGGATGATGATCACTTTCGTGGCAACGGCGGCGGACGGATGAGGCCTGTGGACGGTGCTCCGCGTACTGGACATCACCCAGTAGTCTGGCGAACACGGGGAGACGTTCGGGGACCGACGTGGTGCGACGAGCCCGGTGGCCGCAGGGCCTCCGCGCGGGGCGTCCGCTTCCTGGCGACCGGTCATCTCGCCCTGCCCGGCGCGTGGTCCGCCGGAGCGGTCGACGGACAGGTGAACTGAGCATGGGTGACCCCCTCGACCCGGATGCTGGGGCCGGGGCGCAGCCGGAACGCGGCGGCTGGCGCGCGACGCTGGTGCTGCGGTGGGCCGAACGGCTCACCGAATGTTCCCCGGACATCGAGCTGTCCGACGTGGAGCTCAAGCACGCGCTGGCGGAGCTCGCCGACGAACTCGCCGAAGCGCTGCAGGACCCGTCGCGGGCCGCCGACTCCGGCCGGATCGTGGGCGAACGGCTCGTGGAACTGCGCGCCACCGGCGAGCACAGCCTCCAGCGCACCCTGGAGCTGATCCGCGACACCGTGGTCGGCGAATCCGGCGTCGGCGCCGTCGGGCACCTGCTGGAACTGCTCACCTCCATCGCCGCCGGCTATTCCGCGGCCGACCGGGAACGCGCCGAAGTCCAGCAGCGCACCACCGCGCAACTGCTGCTGCGCGCCGACCGCGAACGCCGGGCCAGCGACGCCCGGTTCCGCGAAGTGTTCACCAGCACGCCCATCGGCGTCGCGATCTGCGACCTCAAGGGCCGGTTCACCGAGGTCAACCCGGCGCTCGCCGACATCCTCCGGCACCGCGAAGCGGACCTGCTGGAGATGAGCATCCACGACCTGTTCCACCCGGAGGAAGCGGCCTACCTCAACGCCGCCTACGCCGAACTCGCCGAAGGCGGCCCCGCGCAGCGGCTGCGGGAACGCCGCAGGCTGCTGCGCGCCGACGGCGAGCAGGCCTGGACCTACCTGGCGGTGTCCCTGCTGCGCGGCGCCGAAGGCGAACCGCGGCACATCGTCACGATGGTCGAGGACATCAGCGACCTGTACCTGTTGCAGGAGCGCATCCAGTACCAGGCGCTGCACGACGCGATGACCGGGCTGGCGAACCGGCAGTACTTCCGGACCCGCCTGGAAGCCGCGCAGGGCAACTTCCCGCCGGACGGGATGCTCACCCTCTACCACCTGGGGCTCGACGGGTTCGAGCTGATCAACGACGGGCTGGGCTACGAGACCGGCGACAAGGTGATCCGCGCCGTCGCGCACCGGCTGGAGCAGCTGGTGGAGAACGAGGAGGCGCTCGTCGCCCGCTTCGGCGGCACCGAATTCGCCATCCTCATCAGCGAATCCCCGCACACCCCGGCGATCCCCGAATTCGCCGCGCTGATCAACGAGGAGCTGTCCGAACCGATCTACATCGGCAGGCACGGCATCGCCACCTCCGCCAGCATCGGCGTGGTGCGCCGCCACGTCGCCGAAGCCGACCCCGCGAACATGATGTGGGCCGCGGACGTCGCGCTGCGCCGCGCGGAGATCGCGGGCGCCCGGCAGTGGGAGCTGTTCGACCCGGACATCGCACCGGACGAGCGCACCGAAGCGCAGCTCGCGGCGATCATGCCGGGCGCGCTGGAGCTCGGCGAGTTCCAGGTCTGCTACCGGCCGGTGATCTCCCTGCGGTCCGGCGACCTGATTTCGGTGGAGGCTCAGCTGCGGTGGAACCCGCCGGACCACGAGCCGCTCGGCCACCGCGAATGCCTCCAGCTCGCCGAGCGCTCCGGGGTGACGCTGTCGCTGCGGGACTGGATGCTGCGCGAAGCGTGGGGCCAGGTCGGGCTGTGGCACCGCTCCGGGTACCGGACCTGCTTCCTGGTGGAGCTGAGCGAGAACCAGGTGCGCGACCCCGACCTGGTGGCACTGGTGCGCTCGGTGCTCGAGGACGGCGAGCTGGACCCGAGCTGGATGCACCTGGCGGTGCCGACCTGCGTGGTGATGGACGCGTCCGAGGAGCTGCTGGAGAACCTGCGGCTGCTGCGCGGGCTGGGGGCGCGGGTGCTGCTGCACAGCTTCGCCGGGTCCGCACCGGAACTGCGGGCGCTGCGGCGGGTCCCGGTCGAAGGGGTGCGGCTGGCCGAAGAGCTCGTGGACCTCGTGCACGGTTGCGCCGCCGACGACGCGCAGAGCTGCGCGGACGATCCCGCGGTGCGCGCGGTGCGGCAGCTGATCCCGCTGATGCACGACAGCGGGGTGCAGATCTGCACCGGCGAGGTCGCCGACGAACGCCAGGAGCAGCACTGGGTGGACGCGCACTGCGACTTCGCGGTCGGCCCCCGCTACGGCGAACCGGTCACGGCCTGGGACGCGCAGGCGTTGCTGCGGACCCACGGCATCGCCCGGCCCGCCCACGACGAGGACTGACCGCTCCCGAACGCGAATCGGCCCCGCTCGCAGGACGAGCGGGGCCGATCGATCGCCGGGGGTCAGCCCGCGTAGACCGGCTGGGTCTGCGGGTTGAACTCCTCGAAGCGGACGTCCGCCGCCGGGTCGGTGCGCGGGTCGTGCAGCGCGAACACGTCCAGGCCCTCCTGGATGCCGCTGGAGTAGATGTGGCCGTTGTAGTAGTACGCCGACCACGATCCGGCCAGCTGCAGCTCGTCCGGGTCGAACGGCGGCCGGTCGAAGTGCGCGATCTCCTGCGGGTTCGCCGAATCGGTGAAGTCCCACACCGACACGCCGCCCTGGTACCAGGCCTGCACCATGATGTCGCGGCCGGGAACCGGGATGAGCGAACCGTTGTGCGCCACGCAGTTCTCGGTGTCGGCCTGAGCCCGCGGCAGCTTGTAGTAGCTGCGGAAGTTCAGCTTCGCGTCCGCGCCGTCCCCGCTGATGTCGTAGATGCCGTCCGCGCCGCGGACCGGGCCGACCTCCGGGTTGCAGGTGGCCGCGGTGCCGCCGCCGAGTTCGTCGGTGAACACGACCTTCGTGCCGTCGTTGTTGAACGTCGCCGAGTGCCAGAACGCGAAGTTCTCGTCGTCGCGGACCCGCTCGGTCACCTGCGGCTTCGCCGGGTCGGAGATGTCGAACAGCACGCCGTCACCCATGCAGGCCCCGGCGGCGAGGTCGCGCTCCGGGAACGCGGTGATGTCGTGGCAGCCGGTCGTCTCGATGATGCCGCCGGGCTGACCGGGGTTGCCGCCGTCCGGGAACAGCACCGGCGCGTCGATCAGCTCGGGTGCCGCCGGGTTCGCCAGCGGCACCTTCACGATGGAGATCTTGTCGTGCGGCGGCCGGCAGTTCGGGAACTCCTCGGACGGCCCGTACGACGAGACGTACAGGTACACCGCCTCGCCGGTCTTGTCCGGCACCAGCGTGTGGGTGTGCGAGCCGCAGTCGGTGGCGATCGCCGAGACGTAGCGCGGCTTCGCCGGATCGCTGACGTCGAAGACCTTCATGCCCTCCCACGCCTGCGGGTCGGCCGCGGTGGCCTTCTCGCTGGTGCAGGTGTCGTTGGTGCGCGGGTAGTCCGTGGACACGAACAGCAGGTTCCCGGAGATCGACACGTCGCCCTGCCCGCCGGGGCAGGCGACCTGGCTGACGACCTTCGGCGCCGCAGGCTGCGCGATGTCGTAGACGACGAAGCCGTCGAAGTTGCCGACGAACGCGTGATCGCCCTGGAACGCGATGTCGGTGCCGACCGCGTCGAGGTTGTCGAACGGGGCCTGCTTCGGCAGGTTCGCCAGGTGCTCGATGTTCGGGCTCTGGTCGACCTCGCCGGCCGCGGGCGCGGCCCGCTCCTCGGGTGCCGCCGAGGACGGCGCGGCGAACACCACGCCGAGCACCAACGGCACCGTCGCGGCGAGGACCCCCGCGACGCGTCTTCTGCTGCGCTGACCGGTTCGCGCGTTCAAGCCCATCACCCCAAGTCCGGCCGGTGCTCCCGGCCGTCGTCCGCCGGCGGTTACCCCGACCGCCTCCGATCAGTATCTTGGAACGCGGTGGTCGGACCAATAGGTCGATCCGGTCGTATCAGCATGTGAAATTCCCGCGTGGTGGCCCGCGCGCGGAGGCGGGGGGATCCGAATGCCGGTTCTGGGACGTGCGCCCGGCGCGCTGCTCGTGGCGGGCTGGTGCGCGGTGGCGCTGCTGGCCGGCACCGCGTGCACCGGCGCGGATTCCGCGGCCCCCGAGGCATCGCCGCCGGTGGTGCTGCCCGGCGCGCCCGGGGACGACCCCTCGGTGGTGCCGTCGGTGGACGCCGAGCACCTCGCCGATTCCGCGCCCGGCGACGCCGAGATCGGCTACGTGCGGATGATGATCGTGCACCACGAGCAGGCGGTGCGGATGACCGACCTCGCCGAGACGCGGGCGCAGGACCAGCGGGTCCGGGCGCTCGCGGCGCGCATCGGCGGCGTGCAACCGGCGGAGATCGGCGCGATGCGCGGCTGGCTCGGCACCCACGACGTGCCGGAGACCCCGGACGCCGACGCGCACTCCGGTCACCACGGCGAGCACCACGCCGCCGCCGAGCACCACGACATGCCGGGCATGGCCACCCCCGCGCAGCTCGCCGACCTGGAAACCGCCCGCGGCACCGACTTCGACGGCCTCTTCCTGCGGCTGATGACCGCGCACCACGAAGGCGCGGTCCGGATGGCCACCGACGTGCTCGCCACCGGCGTCGACGAGCAGGTGCACGAGATGGCGCAGGACGTGCTCGTCACCCAGTCCGACGAGATCGGCACGATGCGGCGGCTCGCGGCCGAGCTCTGACCCCCCGGACCGGGCGGGCCGGGACCCGATGCCACATGATCGAGTGATGGCACCGAACGAGATCGACGACCCCGGCGACTCCGACGAGCTGTTCGCCGACTGGATGCGGCAGAACCTGGACCGGGCCGCGGAGCACTTCGCGGTGCGCGTGGTCGGCGAGCCGGTCCTCGGGTGGCGGCAGCGGTCCATCGGCGCGGCCGTGCTCGGCGCCGAAGGCCCGCGCTGGCTGCGAGTGGTCTCCGCGGAGATCCGGTGGGCCGAAGGGGACCGGTGGACCGGCAACGCCGACGCCAACGCGATCACCGGCGTGCGCAAACCGCGGGTGCTCGGCCTGGTGGAGTGGGAACTGGCGGAGACGCGGCGGCAGCGCGCCGAGCTGATGACCTTCGTGCCGGGGCAGCGCTGCTCGGATACCGACGTGCTGCGCGACGAGGTCGACCTGCCTGAGCAGTGGTGGTCGGAGCTGCGCACCGCGCTGGAGACGATCCGGATGGTGCCGACGCTGCGGCTGCGCAACGACGAACCCGACATCCAGCGGGCCGTGCGGAAGAAGCTCGGCCACGAGCTGGACGTCCAGCACTGGGACACCGTGCACGGCGACCTGCACTGGGCGAACCTGGTCCGGCCGCGGTTCGGGCTGCTGGACTGGGAGCGGTGGGGCCGCGGGCCCGCGGGCGCCGACGCCGCTTCGCTGTACTGCCACAGCCTGCTCGTGCCGCCGATCGCCGCGAAGGTGCGGGAGACGTTCGCCGACGTGCTCGACGCACCGGACGGCCGCACCGCGTTGCGCTGTGCCGCCGCTCAGGCGCTGCACGGCGTCGAGACGGGCGAGCACCCGGACCTCGCCGATCCGCTGCGCGAACTGCTCGCCGAGCTCGACGGCTGACTGCTCGGCCCGCCTGGTTGCGCGCGGCGGCGAACCTCGGTCCTCCTCGTCGCGGGAACCATCGGCACCGCTCCGCGGCAGGAGGAAACGACGTCATCGCGAGGGGCCCGGCGGTGCCGGCCGCTCGGGGTCGTTCGCCGAGTGCTCCGCCGCCGGCAGGAGAGCGGCACGACCCGCGCCCGGGACCTCCTCTAGTGAACGATCCTGTTCATTAGCATGGCGCGGGGGTGGGGCCGTCGTGCGCCCCGCACGGCGAGAGGAGGCGGCATGACCGCAGCAGATCCGGACGTCCCGACCAACCGGGGGCGCTGGGGAGCCGACGACGAGCTCGGCACCCTCAACCACATCACCGACCAGGTCCGGGCCCGCGCGGTCGCGGAGGCCCGCCTGGGCCGGGTCGTGTCCCTCGCCCAGCCGCTGCACCCGGTCCCGCTGTCCGGCGGCGGCCCGCTCGCGCACACCCCGGTGCCGATGCCCGCGCCGGTGCAGCAGGTGGTGAGCCTGCACGGCTCGCCCGCAATCGCCGTCACCGACGTGCTGGTGATCAACACGCATTCGGCGACCATGACCCACCTCGACGCGCTCGGCCACGTCCCCGTCGACGGCGAGATCTACCCGGGCGTCCCGGTCGGCGAGGCCGTCGCGGGCGGCACCCTCCGGCACGGCTCCACGACCGCGTTCGCCGACGGCATCGTCACCCGCGGCGTGCTGCTGGACCTCGCGTCCGGCGATCGCCTCGACGCCGGTCATGCGGTCACCGCGGACGACCTCGACGCGGCGGAACGGCGCAGCGGCGCGCACCTCGACTCCGGCGACGCCCTGATCGTCCGCGGCGGCTGGATGGTGGGCGCGCACCCGCAGGACGAGCTGCCGCACCTGACCGCGGACGCGGTCCGCTGGATGGCCGAGCGCGAGGTGAGCCTCTACGGCGGCGACATCGGGGACCGGGTCGGCGTACCGGGGGGACTGGCGCTGCACGAGATCGGCCTGGCCCGGCTCGGGATGCCGCTGGTGGACGCGCTGCAGGTGGACGAGCTCGCCACCACCTGCGCCGAACTCGGCCGCGCCGCGTTCCTGCTGACCATCGGACCGATCCCGGTGCACGGCGCGACCGGGGTCCCGGTCAACCCGCTGGCGATCTTCTGAGCGGGGCCGTTCGCTGCTGGTGAGGTGGTCAGCCGGTCGGCTGGTGGGGCGGTCGGCCGGTGGAGCGGTCAGGCGCTGAGCCGGTGAGTCGGCGAAGCGGTGAGGTGCTCAGCCGGTCGAGCGGTCAGCCGGTCAGCCGGGGAGGCCGAGGGCGGCGCGGACGATCGTGAGCGCCTCCTGCGGCGGGATGCCCAGGTCGCGGGTGGTGCGCGCGTAGGCGGCGGCGGCCTCGGCGGCGCGACCGCTGCTCTGGTCCCCGGACGCGGCGACGAAGGTGCCCGCCCGGCCGCGGGTCTCGATCAGCCCGGCCTGCTCCAGCTCGCGGTACGCCTTCGCCGCGGTGTTCGCCGCGATGCCCAGGTCCGCCGCGAGCGCCCGCACCGTCGGCAGCTTCGCGCCCACCGGCAGCTCCCCGGAGTTGATCCGCTCGGCGATCCCGGACCGCACCTGCTCGAACGGGCTCACCCCGGAACCGGGGTCCACGCTGAGATCCATGGCCGCATTGTCCGGCACGGGGTGCCCGTGCCGTTCGAGCGGCGCCTCCGCGGGCCGGCGGCGGGCGCTGCCGGGCTCCGCTCGCGCGGCCCGGTGCGGCCGTCGAACCTGCCGAGAACGCTGCGACGCAAGGGAAAACCCGGTCTCCGATCACTCGATACGGGCGATCCGCCACACCATTCGGCAATGGTGAACGGGTGTTCGAACCGGGAGCATGGAGGCATGGATCAGCGAACCCGGTCAACCCACGAGACCCCGTCAACCCACGAGACCCCGTCGGCCCGGCGGGCCCCGTCAACGCGGCAGGGCCCGTTAATGCGGGCGGCCCCGCTAACGCGGCAGGGCGCGTCAGCCCCGAAACCCCGGTCGGCGCGGACACCCCGGTTCGCCCGGAAACTCCGGCCAGGCCGGACACCTCCGTTCGTCGGAAAGAGCCCGGCAGCCCGGAAACCCCGATCAGTCCCGCCGGAACGCCCGCAGCAGGCGGTCCGCGGCGAGGGAAGCGGTGAGCTCTCCCGCGCGCACCTCGGCCTCGACGTCGTCGACGACCTCGCGGACGGCCGGGTGCGCCGCGAGCTCGGCCATGAGCTGGTCGCGCACCAGCGCCCAGGTCCACTCCACCTGCTGGCGGCTGCGCTTCGCCGCCAGCTCGCCGGACTCCGCCAGCGTCGCCCGGTGCTGCCCGACCTGCTCCCACAGCGAGTCCAGCCCGGTGCCGGTGAGGCCGCTGCACGTCACCACCGGCGGCGTCCACGACGCGCTGACCGGGGTGAGCAGCCGCAGCGCCGAGCGCAGCTCGCGGGCGGCCTTGCGCGCGTCCATCTCGTGCGGACCGTCGGCCTTGTTCACCGCCACCAGGTCGGCCAGCTCCAGCACGCCCTTCTTGATGCCCTGCAGCTGGTCGCCGGTCCGCGCCAGCGTCAGCAGCAGGAAGCAGTCGACCATGCCGGCCACCGTGACCTCGGACTGCCCGACGCCGACGGTCTCCACCAGCACCACGTCGAACCCGGCGGCCTCCATCAGCACGATGGTCTCCCGGGTCGCGCGGGCGACGCCGCCGAGCGTCCCCGCCGAGGGGGAGGGGCGCACGAACGCCGCCGGATCCGCCGCCAGCGCCGCCATCCGCGTCTTGTCGCCGAGGATGCTGCCGCCGGTCCGGGTCGAGGACGGGTCCACCGCCAGCACCGCCACCCGGTGCCCGGCCGCCGTCAGCGAGGTGCCGAGCGACTCGATGAACGTGGACTTGCCGACCCCGGGCACCCCGGTGATGCCCACCCGGTGCGCGCCACCGCTGTGCGGCAGCAGCTGCACGAGCAGCTCCTGGGCCTTGGCCCGGTGCGCGGGCTTGGTCGACTCGACCAGCGTGATGGCCTGCGCCAGCTTCGTGCGGGAACCCTCCAGCACGCCCTCGGCGTAGTCCGCGACGTCGATCTCGCGAGGCATCAGGAGTCCTTGCGGAGCGGGCTGGGTACTTGTCTTGTCAGCGGCGGAGCCGCTGAGCGGCGACCACGTACGTAGGGCTCCCACCGGCGGGTTCTCAGTTGCTTCCTCGCGAGGACAGCGATTTCCCTCGTGGCGGAGCCACTTGGGAGATCGATCCCGCAGCGAGGAAGCAACTGAGGTTCCGCCACCCGACCCACTACGCAGCTCATTCGGAAAAAAGACTCCTCAGTCGAGTTCGAGCCGGGTCCGGAGTTCTTCCAGCAGGCCGAGCGCCGCGTCCGCGATCACCGTGCCCGGCGGGAAGATCGCGCTCGCCCCCGCTTCGCGCAGCGCGTCGAAGTCCGCGGGCGGGATCACGCCACCGACCACGACCATGATGTCCTCGCGGCCGACCGCGGCGAGCTCGTCGCGCAGCGCGGGTACCAGCGTCAGGTGCCCGGCGGCCAGCGAGGAGACCCCGACGATGTGCACGTCGGACTCGGCGGCCTGGCGGGCCACCTCGGCCGGGGTCTGGAACAGCGGGCCCACGTCCACGTCGAAGCCGACGTCGGCGAACGCGGACGCGATCACCTTCTGGCCGCGGTCGTGGCCGTCCTGGCCCATCTTGGCGACCAGGATGCGGGGACGGCGGCCCTCGTCCTCGGCGAAGCGCTCGACGACCTCCAGCGCCCGCTCCAAGGACTTCGACGGCCCCGCTTCCTCCCGGTACACCCCGGAAATCGTACGGATCTGGCCGGCGTGGCGGCCGAAGACCTTCTCCATCGCGTCGGAGATCTCGCCGACGGTCGCCTTCGCGCGCGCCGCGTCCACGGCGAGGGTGAGCAGGTTGTGGTCCAGGTCGTCCGGCCGCTCGTCGGACATCGCGGCCTCGGCGGCACCGGTGAGGCGCCGCAGCGCGTCCTGGCAGGCGGCCTCGTCGCGCTCCTCCCGCAGCCGGCGCAGCTTGTCCAGCTGCTCGGCGCGGACCTCCGCGTTGTCGACCTTGAGGACCTCGATCTGCTCGTCGCCGTCGAAGCGGTACTTGTTGATGCCGATCAGCGGCTGCCGTCCGGAGTCGATCCGCGCCTGGGTGCGCGCGGCCGCCTCCTCCACGCGCAGCTTCGGGATGCCCGCGTCGATCGCCTGCGCCATGCCACCGGCGTCCTCGACCTCGGTGATGTGCGCCCAGGCGCGCTCGGCGAGATCGGCGGTGAGGCGCTCCACGTAGTGGCTGCCGCCCCACGGGTCGATCACGCGGGTGGTGCCGGACTCCTGCTGCAGCAGCAGCTGGGTGTTGCGCGCGATGCGCGCCGAGAAGTCGGTGGGCAGCGCCAACGCCTCGTCGAGCGCGTTGGTGTGCAGCGACTGGGTGTGGCCCTGGGTGGCGGCCATCGCCTCCACGCAGGTGCGCGCCACGTTGTTGTACACGTCCTGAGCGGTCAACGACCAACCGGAGGTCTGCGAATGAGTGCGCAACGACAGGGATTTCGGGTTCTTCGCACCGAATTCCTTCACCAGCTTCGCCCACAGCAACCGCGCCGCGCGGAGCTTCGCGACCTCCATCGCGAAGTTCATCCCGATGCCCCAGAAGAACGACAACCGCGGGGCGAACGAGTCGATGTCCAACCCGGCCTGCGCACCGGCGCGCAGGTACTCCACACCGTCGGCGAGCGTGTAGGCGAGCTCCAGATCGGCCGTCGCTCCGGCCTCCTGGATGTGGTAGCCGGAAATGGAGATCGAGTTGAACTTCGGCATCCGCCGCGAGGTGTAGGCGAAGATGTCGGAGATGATCCGCATCGACGGCTGCGGCGGGTAGATGTAGGTGTTGCGGACCATGAACTCCTTGAGGATGTCGTTCTGGATGGTCCCCGCGAGCTGTTCCGGTGCCACGCCCTGCTCTTCGGCGGCGACGATGTAGAGCGCCATCACCGGCAGCACGGCGCCGTTCATCGTCATCGACACGCTCATCTTGTCCAGCGGAATCCCGTCGAACAGCTGGCGCATGTCGTAGATCGAGTCGATCGCCACCCCGGCCATGCCCACGTCGCCGGACACCCGCGGGTGGTCGGAGTCGTAGCCGCGGTGGGTCGCCAGGTCGAACGCCACCGACAGGCCCTTCTGCCCGGCGGCGAGGTTGCGGCGGTAGAACGCGTTCGACGCCGCGGCGGTGGAGAAACCGGCGTACTGGCGCACCGTCCACGGCTGGTTGACGTACATCGTCGGGTACGGGCCGCGCAGGAACGGCGCGATGCCCGGGTAGGTGCCGAGGAAGTCGAGGTCCTCGGTGTCGGCGGCCGTGTAGAGCGGCTTCACCCCGATGCCCTCGGGCGCTTCCCACACCAGCGCATCGGATTCCTTGCCGGTCGCCGACAGCACCGCCGAATCCCAGTTCGCGGGCGCCCCGGGTTCGGTGCCCCGGTCCAGCGGGATGTCGGCGAAGTTCGGGATGCTCTGGTCCATCACTCGACTCCCAACGTGCGGTGCGCCGCGCGCAGCACCTCGACGGCATCGCAGCCGGTGAACACGAGATCGTCCACTTCGGACGGTCTATCCCGGGGTTTTCCGGCCAGCAGCACCGTCGTCGCGCCCGCCTCCTTGAGGGCTCGCGCGGTGTCGGCGGCGCGCTCGCCGTAGATCCTGTCGGACGAGCACAGGCACACCACCGGCGACGGATTCTCGGCGTAGGCGGCGAGCACGTCCGCGGTGGACTCGGTCGGGCCGGCTTCGGCGGCGTCCAGCCCGCCCGCGGCGAACAGGTTCCTCGCGAACGAGGACCGCGCCGTGTAGGTGGCGAGCGGGCCGAGCGTGGCGAGGAAGACCCGGGGCCGCTGCGCGCAGGCGTCGGCGGCGTCGCGCAACGCCTCGAACTCCTCGGCGTAGCGCACCCGCGGCAGCCCGCCGCCGGGCGCCGCCGGAGCCGGGGCGCGGCGCAGCGGTTCTTCGGCGAGGTTCGGGAACTCGCTGACCCCGGTGATCGGTTCGGTGCGGTCGGCGATTCCGGCGCGGCGGCGCTCCCAGGTCGCGGCGAGCCGCTCGGCGACCGTCCCGGAGCGCAGCGCGGCGGGCAGGCCACCGGCGGCCTCGATCTCCTGGAACCACCGCCACGCGGCCTGCGCGAGTTCGTCGGTGAGCGACTCCACGTACCAGGAGCCGCCCGCCGGGTCGATGACCTGCGCCAGGTGCGATTCGTCGAGCAGCAGCGCCTGGGTGTTGCGGGCGACGCGGAGGGAGAACTCGTCGGGGGCGCCGATCGCCGCGTCGAACGGCTGCACGGTGATGGCCTGCGCCCCGCCGACACCGGCGGCGAAGGTGGCGATCGTGGAGCGCAGCATGTTCACCCACGGGTCGCGGCGGGTCAGCATCGCCGAAGAGGTGACCGCGTGCTGGCGCTGGGCGCGGGCGGGCTCCGCGGCACCGCAACGGCGCGCCACCTGCTCCCACAGGCGGCGTGCGGCGCGCAGCTTCGCGATGGTGAGGAACTGGTCGGCGGTCGCGGCGTAGCGGAACTCCAGCAGTCCGCACGCGGTGTCGGCGTCCAGGCCCGCCTCGGTCAGCCACCGCAGGTAGGTCACGCCCGCCGCCAGCGAGGCGCCGAGCTCTTCGCCGTCGGAGCCGCCCGCGTCGTGGTACGGCAGCGCGTCCACGGTGATCGCCTGCAGCCCGGGGTGCTCCGCGACGCAGCGGAGTGCGAGCTCCACCGCCTGCTCGGGGCCGTTCTCCCGGCCGGTGCGGGCCTGCACGCCCAGCGGGTCGGCGCCGAGGTTGCCGCGCAGCGCACTGGGCGCCACGCCCTGCTCGGCGGCGAGCCGCAGCAGCTCGGCGGACGCGGCCGGTGCCTCGTCCCCGGCGTCGAGCACCACGCCGATCATGTCCAGGTGCACGCCGTGCAGCGCGTCGCCGAGGTCGTCGACCGCGAGCCCGCCCGCGCCGAGCCGCAGCAGCAAGGAGGTGACGCCGCCGTTGAGGTCGGCGAGGATCGCCCGGTTCACCGCCGCCGCGTCCGGTCCGCCGTGGGCCTGGCGCACGTCCCAGCCCTCCGGCACCGAACCCTGCGGCCTGCTGCCCCGCACGAACGGCGCGAACCCGGGCACTCCCGGGTCCGGCAGGTCCGCCCCGGCGGAGTACAGCGGCCGCACCGCGAAGCCGTCGTACCCGGGGGAATCCAGCAGTGCGGCGGCGTCCTCCGGGGAGGGATCGTCCTCGCGGATGCGGCCGGTCCGGCGCAGGACCTTCTCCACCTGCTCCAGCCACTGCTCGTGGGTCGGCCGGGGGAACTCGCCGGCCAGGCTGAGCCCGGGCCGGGGGCTGCTCGTCGTCGAGAGCCGGTCAGTGGGCGCCATGACAGTCGATGGTAGGACTCCGCACCGGCCCGAAACGCCGCTTCTCCTGTGACCCACGTCCCAAGATTCCGCGGCTCGTTCCCGCGGGCGGAACGACGTCCTGCGAGGTCAACGAGGCCCCGCCGGGTCGCCGCACCTGGACCCGGGCCGTCCCGAACCCGCCCCGGCCCCGGCCCGCCCCGAGCTTCCCCGAGCCCACCCCGGCGCCCGGCCGGTCAGTGCCCGCTGAAGTGGTACTCCCAGCCCGCGTCCGGCGTGTACCGCAGCCGGTAGCAGGTCTCGATCTTCGGCCCGTCGTGCAGGTGGATGTGCCGCAGCAGTCTGCCGAGCACGGCCTCGGAGTCGCGCAGGTCCTGCGTTCGCCCGTCCAGCGGTCCACCGACGAACCGCACCACTCGCTCCGGCATGGCGACCAGTCTCGATGATCCCCGCTGCTCCGATCCACCCCCGCACCCCCGGCCATCACTCGGAAGAGTGAGTGCGGGGGTGTCGGGACTCCGCCCCGCGCGGCGGAGCCGCCGCAGCGGACCCCGCTTGCGGCTCGCCGGAGCTGACCAGGGACGATCGGGGGTGCCATGAATCTGACCAGCCACCTCCCCGCCTCGCCCGAACCGGACGCGCTGCTCGACGCCTTCACCACCTGGACGACGGAGCAGGGCATCGAGCTCTACCCGGCGCAGGAAGAGGCGCTGATGGAGGTGGTGACCGGGGCGAACGTCATCCTCAGCACCCCCACCGGCTCCGGTAAGAGCCTCGTCGCCACCGGTGCGCACTTCACCGCCCTCGCCGAGGGCAAGCGCAGCTACTACACCGCGCCGATCAAGGCGCTGGTGTCGGAGAAGTTCTTCGCGCTCGTCGACGTCTTCGGCGCGGACAACGTCGGCATGATGACCGGCGACAGCAGCGTGAACGCGGACGCGCCGATCATCTGCTGCACCGCGGAGATCCTGGCGAACCTGGCGCTGCGCGACGGCGAGCAGGCCGAGCTCGGCCAGGTGGTGATGGACGAGTTCCACTTCTACGCCGAACCGGAGCGCGGCTGGGCCTGGCAGGTGCCGCTGCTGGAACTGCCGCAGGCCCAGTTCGTGCTCATGTCGGCGACGCTCGGCGACGTCGCCCGCTTCGAACGGGACCTCACCGCCCGCACCGGTCGTTCGACGGCGGTGGTGAGCTCGGCGGAGCGTCCGATCCCGCTGACGTTCCGCTACGCGCTGACGCCGTTGCACGAGACGATCGAGGAGCTGCTGGGCGGCAACCAGGCCCCGGTCTACGTCGTCTACTTCAACCAGGCGTCCGCGATGGAGCAGGCGCAGGGCCTGATGAGCGTGAACGTCGCCTCCCGCGAGCAGCGGGACCGGATCGCGGAGGCGATCGGCGACTTCCGGTTCACCGCAGGCTTCGGCAAGACGCTGTCCCGGCTGGTGCGCCACGGCATCGGCGTGCACCACGCGGGGATGCTGCCGAAGTACCGGCGGCTGGTGGAGCAGCTGGCGCAGGCCGGACTGCTGAAGATCATCTGCGGGACGGACACGCTGGGCGTCGGCATCAACGTGCCGATCCGCACCGTGCTGCTGACCGGGCTCACCAAGTACGACGGGGTGCGGACCCGGCACCTGAAGGCCCGCGAGTTCCACCAGATCGCCGGGCGCGCGGGCCGCGCGGGCTACGACACGGCGGGCTACGTGGTGGTGCAGGCCCCGGAGCACGTGATCGAGAACGAGAAGGCGCTCGCGAAGGCGGGGGAGGACCCGAAGAAGCGGCGCAAGGTGGTGCGCAAGCAGGCGCCCGAGGGCTTCGTGTCGTGGAGCGAGAAGACCTTCGACAAGCTGGTGGAGGCCGAGCCGGAGCCGCTGGTCTCCAGCTTCCAGGTCAGCCATTCGATGCTGCTCAACGTGATCAACCGCCCGGGTGACGCGTTCGCGGCGATGAAGCACCTGCTCACCGAGAACCACGAGGACCGCCCGGCGCAGCGCAGGCACATCCTGCGCGCCATCGCGATCTACCGGGCGCTGCTGGCCGCGGACGTGGTGGAGCAGCTGGACGAGCCGGACCAGCTGGGCCGCCGGGTGCGCCTGACGGTGGACCTGCAGTTCGACTTCGCGCTGAACCAGCCGCTGTCGCCGTTCGCGCTCGCCGCGATCGAGCTGCTGGACGTGGAGTCGCCGAGCTACGCGCTGGACGTGCTCTCCGTCATCGAGTCCACTCTGGACAATCCGCGCCAGGTGCTGTCGGCCCAGCAGTTCAAGGAGCGCGGCGAGGCCGTGGCGCGGATGAAGGCCGACGGCATCGAGTACGACGAGCGGATGGAGCTGCTCGAGGACGTCACCTACCCGAAGCCGCTGCAGGACATGCTGGAAGCGGCCTACGAGATGTACCGCAAGGGGCACCCGTGGGTCGCCGAGCACGAGCTGTCGCCGAAGTCGGTGGCGCGGGACATGTTCGAGCGGGCGATGAACTTCGTCGAGTTCGTCAACCACTACGGCCTGGCCCGCTCCGAGGGGCTGGTGCTGCGCTACCTCGCGGACGTCTACAAGGCGCTGCGGCACACGGTGCCCGCGGATGCGAAGACCGAAGAGCTCACCGACCTCGTGGAGTGGCTCGGCGAGCTGGTCCGCCAGGTCGATTCCAGCCTGCTCGACGAGTGGGAGCGGCTGCGCAACCCGGGTGCCGAGATCACCGCGGAGCCGACCGCCGCCGACGCGGCCCCCGCCGGGATCACGCAGAACAAGCGGGCGTTCCGGGTGCAGGTGCGCAACGCGCTGTTCCGCCGGGTGGAGCTCGCCGCCCGCCGCTGGACCACGCCGCTCGGCGAGCTGGACCCCGAGTTCGGCGCCGAGGCGTGGGAGGAGGCCCTGGACGGCTACTTCGCCGAGTACGACGAGATCGGCACCGACGCCGACGCGCGCGGTCCCGCGATGCTGATGATCACCGAAGAGCCGGAGCGCTGGCTGGTGCGGCAGATCTTCGCCGACCCCGCCGGCGATCACGACTGGGGCATCAGCGCCGAGGTCGATCTCGCCGCGTCCGACGAGGAGGGCGCCGCGGTGATCCGCGTGCAGGCGGTCGACCAGCAGTAGCGCGGCGGTCCGCGGGTGCCATACGGTCGGGGTTCGCGACCGAGAGGAATGCGATCATGCCGCAGACCGTGGTAGTGGGCATCGACGGCTCCGACGAATCCGGACGCGCGCTGCGCTGGGCCGCCGACTACGTCACGAAGGTGGGCGGGCTGGTGCACGCCATCGCCGTCTGGCACCAGCCGGTGCAGTTCGGCTACCGGCTGCCCACCCCGGACTCCGAACTGGAGGGACGGGCCCGCGAACTGCTGGACGGTACGACCGAGGCGGTGCAGCGGGAGTTTCCGGACGTCGACATCCGGCCCCGGCTGATCCGCGGACACGTGGTCGACGAACTGGTCGGCCTGTCCCCGCAGGCGGACATGATGGTGCTGGGCAACAAGGGCCACGGCGCGTTCACCGGCATGATGGTCGGCTCGGTGGCGCTCAAGCTGGTGCACCACGCCCGCTGCCCGGTGCTGGTCGTGCGCTGAGCCCGGAACGTCGAGCGGCCCGCTTCCCCGTGGGGAGGCGGGCCGCCGTCGTGCGCGAGGTCAGCTTTCGCGGAACGCGGTGAGCATGCAGCCGACCTCGGCGAAGCGCCGGGTGAAGCCGGGCAGTTCCCGGCCGTAGCCCGCGGCGATCTCGTTGGTCGGTTCGCGCCGTACCTGCCAGCCCGCCCGCTTCAGCACGTCTTCGGGGTCGGGGCGGTCGTCCGTGCTGAACAAGCCCAGCAGGTCGATGCCCCACTGCCGGCCGATGGCCTGCATCTCGTCGGTGGCGAACCGGTCGCGCGGCCCGGTCATGTGCTCGATGGACAGCCTGCTGCCGGGAGCGGAGAGCCGGTCGACGGTGGCCAGCAGCTGCGCTTCCGCTTCGGGCGGCAGGTAGGGCAGCAGTCCTTCGGCGAGCCAGGCGGTGGGCTTGGTCGCGTCGAACCCGGCGGCTTCGAGGGCGCTCGCCCAGTCGTCGCGCAGGTCGACGGGCACGACCCGCCGGTCGCTGCCGGGCTCGGCGTCGATCCGGTTCAGCGTGTCGTCCTTGAACTGCAGCACCTTCGGCTGGTCGATCTCGAAGACCCGCAGGCCTTCGGGCCAGGCGAGCCGGAAGGCGCGGGTGTCGAGCCCGGACGCGAGGATCACGGCCTGCTGCACCCCGCCTGCGGCGGCGCGCAGGAAGTACTCGTCGAAGAACCGGGTCCGCACGCCGAGGTAGCCGGACATGGCCTCGAGCAGTTCGGCGGGGGAGTTCTCCATCTCGGTGAACATCGTGGATCCGGCCGCGGCGACGAGGTCCGCGGCGTAGGGGTCGTTGATCAGCCGGTCCTCCCGCTGGGATTCGACCGCTCGGCCGCCCGCAACGGCCAGGGCGGTGATCCCGACGCCGGAGACGATGTCCCATTGCTCGTGGGTACTGGTCACGTGAGCACCTTTCCGTCCACTTCGGCCTGCTTCGCAAGGCTAACGGTAAGGTTGCGTCATGCAACTATGTGTGACCTAGTCGGACTCCGCGCATTTCGGGCGAACGGCGTAGTCGGCCCGCGTGCTCCGGGCGCTCGGAGCTGGTCGGGAGAGGTGCCCCGGCCGACGGGTCGACGTCCGCGGAGGACGGCATCTGACCACCCGTTCGGCCCAGCGGCGCGGGGTCCGTCCGCGCCGGGGATCAGTCCCCGCGCTCGTCCTGCTCGCGGCGCTGGTCCTCCTCGCGCTGCTCGTCCTCCCCGGATGCCGGGCCGCCGTCGTCCTGATCCCGCCGGCGGTCCCGCTCGCCCGAGTCGCGTTCCTCCGCGCGTCGTTCGTTGCGGCGCTGCTCCTCGCGGTAGCCGTAGGCAGCCTGCCGCACCGCGGCATCGGTCTCCAGGCTGGACCCGAGCGCACCCGCGACCACGCCCATCGTGGTGAACCCCCACGCCAGCGCCAGGTACCGGGTGAAGTCGGCGTCGTGCCCGAGGCTGCTCGCCAGCAGCTCCGGCGGCACCAGGAACAGCGCCACCAGCAGGTTGATCACGAACAACCCGGCGTACAGGCAGCCCACGCCGATGGTCAGCGTCGCCACCGTCGAGACGTTGTAGAGCAGCACCTGCTCCCGGTCCCGCTCGCTGTTCCCGCGCCGCTTCTCCCAGAGCCCGTGCGCGGCGATCAGCCAGCCCACCAGCAGCACCACCGACGCGATCGCGGCGAGCACCTGGCGCCAGGCGCCGAGCATGTCGCCGATCTGCCAGATCGTGCTGGACGACAACCCGAACGCGCTCGTGGCGATCGCCGCCGCCAGCGCGTTGCGCAGCCCGAACACCAGCCGCCACGGCTGGTTGGTGCGCACCATCCCGCTGAGCAGCCGCAGCCGGCCGCGGCCGCGGGTGGCGGTGTAGCGGACGTCCACTTCGCCGTCGTCCGAGCTCTGCTCGCTGGTGCGGCGGATCGGCGCGACCACTTCGGTGAGCCTGCTGTCCAGCCCGTAGCGGTGGTCGGCGCCGCCCTCGCGTCCGGTGAGCTCGTCGATGAGCTGCAGCACGACCTGCCGGGACCGCCGGTACGGCTGGGTGCCGCCCAGCGCGGGCAACGACACCACCGCGACCTGGCCGTCGAGGTTCGCGTCGGCGACGACCGGCCGCCGGTTCACCCGCACCGGCAGGTCGGTGAGCGTGATCGCGTAGTCCCAGCCCCGTTCCTGCCGCCGGTCGGCGGTGGCGCGCAGCATGTCGCGGGTGCTGTGCTCGCCCGCGGTCACCGGGTCCACGTCCACTTCGACCACCCACTCCCGGTCGTCGCCGAGGTGCTCCGGCAACTCATCCGCGAGGTGCTGCGCGACCTGCTCCGGCAGATCCGGATCGGTGATCAGCCCCAACGTGGGCCGTTGCGTTGCCGTTCGGCCGTTCTCGCCGCTCATGTTCCGGTGTCGCTCCATCCCTCGGCTGTGCATCGGCTCTGGGGTATCCGCCGTGGACGGCGGCAAACATCATCATCGCCGGATCAGCGCCAGGCGCCGGCGCGCAGCAGGCGGAGGCCGTTGAGACCGACGAGGACGGTGGAGCCTTCGTGGCCGGCGACGCCGAGCGGCAGCGGCAGGTTCCCGGCGAGGTCCCACACCACGAGGACGGTGATGAAGGCGCCCGCGATGACGAGGTTCTGCCGCACCAGGCGCCGGGCCCGGCGGGACAGGTCGACGAGCTTGCCGACGGCGGCGAGCTCGTCCCGCACGATCACCACGTCGGCGGTCTCCAAGGTGAGGTCGGCACCCGCGCGGCCGAGCGCGACGCCGGTGTGCGCGGCGGCGAGCGCGGGTGCGTCGTTGACGCCGTCGCCGACCATCAGGGTGCGGTCGCCGAGTTCGGCGATGGCGGCGACCTTCTGGTCCGGCAGGAGCCCGGCCCGCACCTCGCGCAGACCCGCTTCGGCGGCGACCCGGCGCGCGGCCGGTTCCTGGTCGCCGGTGAGCAGCACCGGTTCCGCGCCGGTCAGCGCGCGCAACGCCGCGACGGCTTCGGCCGCGTCGGGGCGGAGCCGGTCGCTGAGCCCGAGCACTCCGGCGCGGGTCCCGTCCACGGACACCACGACGGCGGTGCGGCCGCCCGCTTCGACCTCGCCGACCGGGCCGATGCGGTCGACGGGGCGGGTGACCTCGACGCGGCGTCCGTCCACGGTGGCGGCCACGCCGTGGCCTGGGGTGGCGTGGAAATCGGTGGCGGCGGGCACGGCGAGGCCGCGGTCGCGGGCGGCGGCGAGGACGGCGCGGCCCAGCGGGTGTTCGCTGAAGCGCTCCGCACCGGCCGCCGCGGCGAGCAGCTCGTCCGCGGACCGGCCGGGTTCGACGCGGACCTCGGTGACCTGCGGGGTGCCCTCGGTGAGGGTGCCGGTCTTGTCCAGCGCGACCCGCCGCACGTCGGCGAGCCGCTCCAGCACCACCGCGGACTTCACCAGCACGCCGCGCCGCCCGGCGTTCGCGATCGCGGACAGCAGCGGCGGCATCGTCGCCAGCACCACCGCGCACGGCGAGGCGACGATCATGAAGGTCATGGCGCGCAGCAGCGCGTCGGTGGGCGTCGAACCGAACAGCAGCGGGACGCCGAACACGGCGAGCGTCGCCAGCACCACGCCGACCGAGTAGCGCTGCTCGACCTTCTCGACGAACAGCTGCGTGGGCGCCTTCGCCTCGCTCGCCTCGGCGACCAGCGCCACGATGCGGGCGATCACCGATTCGGCGGAATCCCGGGTGACGCGCACGCGCAGCGCACCGGAACCGTTCAGGGTTCCGGCGAACACCTCGGAGCCGTGCGACTTCGCGGCGGGCACCGGTTCGCCGGTGATGGTGGCCTCGTCGACTTCGCTGCCGCCGTCGAGCACCTCGCCGTCGGCGCCGATGCGCTCGCCGGGACGCACCACGATCTCGTTGCCGATCCGCAGCTCCGCGGCGGGAACCCGCTCCTCGACGCCGTCGCGCACCCGCACCGCGGTGTCCGGGGCGAGGTCGAGCAGTCCGCGCACGGAATCCTCGGTCCGCGCGGTCGCGTACGCCTCCAGCGCACCGGAGGTCGCGAAGATGACGATGAGCAGCCCGCCGTCGCGCACCTGGCCGATGGCGGCCGCGCCGATCGCCGCCACGATCATCAGCAGGTCCACGTCCAGCGTGCGCTCCCGCAACGCCTGCAACCCGGCCCGGGCCGGTTCCCAGCCGCCGGTGGCGTAGCAGACCAGGTACGGCGCCCACATCGCCCACCACGGGCCGCCGCCGAGGTCGACGGCGAGGCCGATCAGGAACGCGGCCAGCGAGGCCGTCGCCCAGCGGGCTTCGGGCAGGGCGAACGGGCTCCGGCGCCGAGGCGCGGGCGGTGCGGTGCGGGCGGGGCTGTCGTCGAGCGTGACCATCGCTGCTTCCTCGGAGCGGGGGCGGGGCGCGCCGAGGATACATGAACGACTGCTCAGGTGTTCAAGCGTTCAGGTGTTCGGGCCTGCCGATACACTGCGCACATGGGTCACGGTGTCGAGAGCGCGGTCACGCCTGCGGCGAAGCTGGACGCCACCGCGGCGGCCTCCGTCGCCGAGACCCTCCAGGCGCTCGCCACCCCGTCCCGGCTGCTCATCCTCAGCGAACTGCGCCAAGGCGCCCGCTCCGTCGGGGAGCTCGCCGAGGCCGTCGGCATGGAGGCCTCCGCCGTCTCGCACCAGCTGCGGCTGCTGCGCTCGCTCGGGCTCGTCACCGGCAACCGCAGCGGGCGCAGCGTCGTCTACAGCCTCTACGACGACCACGTGGCGCAGCTGCTCGACGAGGCCGTCTACCACATCGAACACCTGCGCCTGGGCCTGTCGGGCTGATCGCCCGCGGGCGAACGGCACCCGGTGATCTCGGTTGCGCGCACCGCCTCCGCCCAGCCGCGCGGTCGAGCCCGGACCCGGTCCACCCCGCCGCCTCGCGACGATCCCGCGGCGCTCGCGCCCCTGGCGCGGCGCGAGCGGTCGAACCGGCGTCACCTCCGTGTGCCCCCATCGGGGGATTGAGCGGCGCGCGTGCGGGTAGCCGTGGTGCGGATGTCCGTTGCCCGCACGACGAACGGAGACGCGCACGATGTCGGACCCGCTGGACGCCGAGACTCCCTCGGCTGACGAGGTCGGCCCCGATCCCGCAAACCCGCAGGACCCGGCCGACCTGCAATCCGCGGGAGACCTCGACGAGGACGAACTGGGCGTGGACCCCCTCGAAGAGGGAGTCGAACCGCCCGAGCACTGGTCGCGGGACGCCGCGGACCCGCCCACGCCCCGCGAGCAGCGCGAAGGCGAGACGATCGATGAACGGCTCGCCGAAGAACGCCCCGACCCGGCCGCCGAGGTGGGCAAACCGCTCGCCGAAACCCGCCTGTACGAGCTCGACGACACCGTCGACGAGCAGGCGACCGCGGAGGTCGCCGACGGCGCGAGCGGTGAGCAGGTCGCCGACCAGGCCGAACGGGCCACCGGAACCGGGGCCGCCGTCGAGGGCGACGAGGTGGAGAACACCGGTCTGTCCGCGGTGAGCACCGAGGGCTCCGCCGGGCCCGCCCGCAACGCCTCCCCGGAGGAGAACGCCGAACGGGTGCAGGATGGCGGAACCTGATCAGGTCGCCATCCCGGCCCCGCACGGCAGCGGGGCGCTCGCCGCGGATCTGACGCTGCCGCAACTCGATTCGCCGCTGGTGGTGTTCGCGCACGGCAGCGGCTCCTCCCGGCACAGCGAGCGGAACCGGTGGGTGGCGGCCCGGCTGCAGGAGGCCGGCTTCGGGACGCTGCTGCTGGACCTGCTCACCGACGACGAGTGCGAACGCGACGCGCACGGGGAGCAGCGGTTCAACATCCCGCTGCTCACCGTCCGCGTCCTCGGCGTCCTCGACTGGTGGCGGGGGCCGCTGAGCCTGTTCGGCGCCAGCACCGGGGCGGCCGCCGCACTCGGGGCCGCCGCGCGCCGACCGGAGTCGGTGCGCGCGGTGGTGTCCCGCGGCGGGCGCCCCGACCTCAGCACCGAACCCCTCGACCGGGTGCGCGCGCCCACCCTGCTGCTCGTCGGTGGGAACGACCCGGAAGTCCTCGAACTCAACCGCCGCGCCGCCACCCACCTCACCGCCGAGCACGACCTCCAGGTCGTCCCCGGCGCCACCCACCTCTTCGAAGAACCCGGCGCCCTCGCCGAAGTGGCCCGAGCCACCACGACCTGGTTCACCGCTCACGCCTCGTCGGCGTGACCCGTTCCCGCGGTTTCGGCGGGCTTGCGGAGTCGCTCGATCTACCGTCGGCCGGTCAACCGGTCCCAGAGGCTGCCGAGTTTGCTCTTCGGACGTTGCGGATCGGGTGGCGGTGGTGGCGGCGAGCTGGCACTCGGCGGCGTGACCTGCGGCGGTGGCGTGAGGAACTCGAACCGGTGCTTCGGCGGCACTGGGGGCGGCGGTGCCGGTGCGCGAAGTGCCGGTGGCGTTCCGGCCACGGCACCGCCGTTCGGACTCCGCGGTCCGGACGGCTTGACGGTCGAGCCGAACCCCTGCGATGAGTACAGGCTGCTCAGCCGGTCTTCGACGGCACGGGTTCCGCCGCTGCTCGGCCTCGGCGTGGCGGAAGGCGGGCTCGGATCGCCAGGCCGTCGCTCCGCCGCTGGAGCGCCCGGCCCGGTGGACTCTCGGGTATCGGAGTGTGCCGTCGTGTCGTCCTCTTCCGGCGGCGGTCGCAGGAGCGCCGCCACCTGTTCGGCACTCAACACCTGTAGCGGGCGGGACTTGCGAAGGTGGATCTGCGGAGCCGCCACCTTCGCCGTCCTGCTCTTGAACAACGTGATCAGCCCGGTCAAGCAGAGCCACGTGCCGTTGAGGCCCGCCAGGTCGGAGCCGAACCTTCGCTGGAGTTCGCCGATCGCATCACCGAATACGTAGATGGTGAACGCGCCTCGCTTGTAATCGCCGAAGTTGATGTTCGCGGTCTGCATGGCGGGTCCGCGCGGGTGGCCGACAACGTTGTGCACCCGGCCGAACACGGTCTTCTCGTCGCCCTCGGCCGACCGAAGCGCATTGGCGTCGATCGCGTGCACCGGCTGTGGGCCGCGGCGCCGGGGCCGCGGTGGTGCCGACGTTGTTCGGACCCGGTCGTCCCCTTGCAAGGCTTCCGGGACGGCGGCGAAATCCGCTGTGCACGCGGCTCGCAGACGACGCGTGGATTCCTGCAGAGGAGGAATCCGCTCTGTGCGGTCGAACACCGCCGATGCGGCCGGGTCGGCGAAGTCGGCAGCAGTGAAGATCAGGTTCTCGCCGTTGTGGAACTCGTCCCACAAGCGCGGTTCGTGTTGGAGCGCGGACAGAGAGAGATCGAGCACGGCTGCCGAGAACGCATCGATCTTCGAGTCGTAGGCATCCCCGCGAGCCGGGTGCTGGTAATGCCGGTGCCCGCGTTCCGCCGCTCCCAATGCGCTGAGCGCGGGCAGGAACATGCCGTCGTAGTCGACCAGCTGAACCGAACGATCGGGCCGCACCAAGATGTTGCCGTGCTGCAGGTCGCCATGGGCGGCGTCGGTCTGTTGCAAGGCACCCACCGCTTCGTGGATCCGCTGCTGGACCTTCCGCAATTCGTCCGGCGAGCGGAGGTTGGCTTCCACCCAGTCGCTCAGCGTTGCTCCGGCTATCCACGGCATCCGGACGATCGGGAAGTCGTCCCCGTTGACCCGCACTCCTCGCGGTATGAAGGCGACGTCGACGAGGAAGTCGTAGCGGGAATGCGCTCGGATGAACTCGGAGACCCGGGCGTAGCGCTCTTGGAGGTGGTTCCCCTCCTTGTGGAAGCAGCGCACGGCATAGCGTTCGCCGGCCACCGTGATGTCGAAGGTGAGCGCGAACCCGCCCGAAGCGACCGCAGGCGTGCCCAGCGGAGTGCATCGGGCCATGCCGCGGCGCAACTTCTCGTCGGTGAACGCGAGCGCGGGATATTGTACTGCTTGGACGTAGTCGGTGAGAGCCGGAAGCCTCATATCTCGATCACACACATCGTCATGTCGTCGTTGCGGCCCTCGTTCCGTGCCCGGTCGACGAGTTCGGAAGGCGTATCCACGTAGTGGGCGGGAACCCTCCCCTCTGTCGAGCACGCGGTGAGGAAAGTGGCTGCCACTGCGTCGGTGGCCAGTACGAAGACGTCCCCGGAGAGGTGCGTCCCCACCGCTTCCCAGACTGCATCGCCGCCGTGGCTTTCCGAGGAGGTTCGAAGCAGTTCGGGGAAGCGGTCGAACTCGTCCGGATCGAACATCGGTCCTGCGAGCAGCACGCGGTCTCCACGCAGGTGGAACAGGCACGAGTCACCGACTGCGTGCACCCGGTAGGTCTCGTCCGAGAAGGTCAAGCCGACGAACGTCGCCGCTGAACCTCCGGACAGCTTCTCCTGCGCGAACCAGGCCAGGTCCGCCCGCCATACCGCTGCCAGCCAGCGGCTGGACAGCTCTCGCCGAGTACCGGGATCCGTGGGGTCGAGATGTTCGTGGACGAACGCCTCGACCAGGAGACGGCTCCAGACGTCGGAACGTGCCGCGGTCGATGCGCCGTCTGCGACGGCGAAGCGAAGAGTCACCGGATCGGCCGCGCAGGCGTCCTCGTTCTCCGACTCCTCGTAGCCTTGCTTGACGGTGCTGAACGTGCGGACGTTGGGCGTGATCCGCTCGCCGCGAACGACGGTCCGACTCAACTCGGCTTCCCGGACGTCAGTTCGCGGAGTCCCGTCGGAGTGACAGCCCGCGTTCCGATGTCCAAGAACTCGATCATCGATGTCGCGTCGGCGTTGTACAGGAAACCGCGCGAGCCGGGCTGGACGTTGTATCCGATGCTGGACGCAGCTTCGAGCAGGACCGACGGCAATTCGCTCGTCATCTCGAACAGCCGCACGGCGTGTGCGTCGGGCAGTCCGCTCGAGGTGTTCGGCAAAGCCGAGATCTGGACCGGGTTGGCGGACAAGTGCAAGTTGAACAACAGGGTGCGCCCGTCGTCGGTTCCGGTCGATCGCAGCGACTCGGCCGCTTCGGTGGGGTCGCCATCCGTGCTCACACCGTCGGTGATGTTGATGACGATGGGTGGGAAGTTGCTCGAATTGTTCGCGCACCAAGCCCTCGCGATCCGGTCTGCTTCCCGGAGGGCTTGCACCATCGGGGTCTTGCCGTTGTTCGACGGATCGACCCACACCGGAAGCTTCATCGGCAACTGCATGATCCCGCCCGCCCCGTCCGGAACCTTGCGCAGGATCTCGTCCACCCGCATGGGCTGCCGAGCGAGCTCGCCGATGGGGACCAGCGGACGGGCGGAATTGGACCCGTGCAAGACGGAGGCGACGTCTGCTCCGTAGCCGAGGACACCGACCTCGAAGTAGTCGTTCACCCGTTCGTCGCCCTTGCTGCACAGGAGGGTCGCGTTGCCGAGCAGCTTGTTGACGGCCTGCGCCAGCGCGTGGGACTTCGACGACTCGGTGCCCGCCCACGGCTCGGACATGGAGAACGACTGGTCGATCAGCAGAAGCAGGCAAGCGCGGTGATTCCGATTGATCTCGGCCGAGTACAAGCTGAACCCTCCAACTGTTCCACGTGGATAGATCGAGCCTTGTTCTCCGCTTTCGGGTGGCCCGATTCGCAGCAGTGTAACCGTGCGATGAGTCGCGTCGAACGGTTTTGGGTGGTTCGATTTCCGTATCGACTGTCGCGTGGCCGGACTGCGGCGACCGTAGTGGCCGGAATATGCTTAACGGTATAAGCGGTTGGTGGTATAAAAGATCACCAAGATTGGGAAATTTCGACTTGCGAATAAACCTCGCATCGTTGATTCCGATGCTCGAGTCGAGCGATCGCCGGGGTGCGCGCACATTCGATTCCGGCGCGGTCGCCGATACGACGTGTCCAGTGGGCGGACTGCGGTAGCCCGAAGGGGGACGGAGCAGCTGTCGGCCCCGCGGGTGCACGCCGCCGCGACGTGCACCCGTGGCGCCGGTCAGGCCGGGGTGCCGAACCAGCGGGTGAGTGCTTCGCGCAGGGCGTCCCGGTCGTCGCCCGCCCACGCGATGTGGCCGTCCGGGCGGAGCAGCAGCGCCGGGACGTCCAGCTCCTCGCTCACGTCGACGACGTGGTCCACGCGGTCCGCCCAGCCCGCCGCGGAGAACTCGCCGGTCTGGTCCAGCAGCAGGCCGCGCCCGCCGTGCAGCAGCCGGTACAACCGGCCCCGCTTCAGCTCGACGTCGCGCATCCGCCTGCCCACCAACGGGTTTCGGCTCCCGGCTCCGGGCTCTTCGCCTCCTGCGGCGGGTTCCCCGAAGTCGTAGTGGATCCCGATCGCCGTGACCTTCTCGATCAGGTAGCGGTTCACCTCCTCGAACTCGACCAGGTCCGCGAGCACCTTGCGCACCGCCCGCGGCCCCGGCTCCGGCAGCAGCAGCTCCATCTGCGCGCGGGTCAGCTCCAGCACCTCGGCGGCCACCGGGCGCCGCTCCGCCTCGTAGCTGTCCAGCAGCCCCGCCGGAGCCCGGCCACCCACCGCGGCCGCCAGCTTCCAGCCCAGGTTGAACGCGTCCTGCAGACCGGTGTTCATGCCCATCCCGCCCGTCGGCGGGTGCACGTGCGCCGCATCGCCCGCCAGCAGCACCCGGCCGTCCCGGTACCGCTCGGCGAGCCGGGTGCCGTCGCCGAAGCGGGACAGCGAACGCGGCGAGTGCGCCCCGAAATCGGTGCCCGCGACCGCGCGCAGCCGCTCCCGCAGCTCGGCCATCGTCGGCGGCACCGACCGGTCCTCGGCCACGCCCGCCGCGGGCACGATCACCCGGTACAGGCCCTCGCCGCGGGGCATCGCGCCGAACCGGAACTGGGTCTTGCGGGCCTCGGCGACCTTCGCCGCCAGCTCCTCCGGCCCGACCGCCAGTTCGCACTCGGAGATCAACGTGTCCACCCGGGACGGTTCGCCGGGGAAGCCGACGCCGAGCAGCTTGCGCACCGTGCTGCGGCCGCCGTCGCAGCCCACCAGGTAGCGCGCGCGGAGCCGCCCGCCGCCCGCGAGCTCCGCG
Source organism: Saccharopolyspora sp. MMCC62 (assembly GCF_057736575.1). Taxonomy (NCBI): domain Bacteria; kingdom Bacillati; phylum Actinomycetota; class Actinomycetes; order Pseudonocardiales; family Pseudonocardiaceae; genus Saccharopolyspora; species Saccharopolyspora sp. MMCC62. The sequence continues at coordinate 70,789 of NZ_JBYKCM010000008.1, forward strand.
GTGACGCCGTCGGCGTCCTGCGCCAGCCCCACCAGCTCGCTGCCGCGGCGGAAGTCCACGCCGACCCGCTCCGCGTGCTCGGTGAGCAGGCGTTCCGTCCGGTCCTGCGGAATCGCCAGCACGTACGCGTGCGCGGTGTCCATGCCCTCCGGCCAGCGGGTGCCCAGGGCCGCGAAGAACCCGCCCGCCGTGACCTGCGTGCCGTGTTCGAGGAACGGCTCCAGCATCCCGCGCTGGTCCAGCACCTCCGCGCTGCGCGCGTGCAGGCCCAACGCCCGCGCCTCCCGCACCGGCTCCGCGTTCCGCTCCAGCAGCACCACGCGCACCCCGCGCAGCCGCAGCTCCGCCGCGAGCAGCAACCCCGTCGGACCCCCGCCGACCACGATGACGTCGATCATCGAACCCCCTGTTCGCCCAGTTGAGAGGCACAGTGTGCGGGGGTGCCGGGGTCTTGCCACAAGCCCCGGGGTGCGCTATACCTTGAAACAGGCGGGGAGGACGACCCGCGTCAGCGGCGCACTCGCGCCACCAGTTCCGCAGGGCCCCGGTGCCGGAAGTTGCCGCGCCACGTCGCGGACTCCGCGGGAACGTCCAGCGACAACCCCGGCCGCCGCGCCCGCAGCGCCCGCACCGCGCTCGCCGCGATCACCCTGGTCAACGCCGAAGCCGGGCACGAGTGGATGCCGTGGCCCAAGCTCAGGTGCGGGTTCGGCGAGCGCTCCGGGCGGAACACCGCCGCGTCCGCGAACACCCGCTCGTCCCGGTTCGCCGACGCCAGCGACAGCAGCAGCGTGTCCCCGGCGCGCACCGGAACCCCGCCGATCTCCAGGTCCGACAGCGGGTAGCGCGGCGCCGCCAGCAGCTGCGGCGGGTGGCAGCGCAGCACCTCCTCCACGCCGGAGTCCAGCAGCGCGGGCTCCGCGCCCAGCAGCCGCAGCACCGCGGCCGACACCGCGTGCACCATGATCTCGTACCAGACGAACAGCAGGTAGAACACCATGCTGGTCAGCTCGTCGTCGTCCAGCTCGCCCCCGGCGCGGGCCGCCAGCAGCCCCGACAGCAGCGACCCCGCGGGCGGCGCCGAACCCAGCGCGCCGCCGATGATCCGGCGCATGTCCCGCATCGTGTCCCGCGCCCGCGGCTCCGCACCGGGGGCGTGGCGCAGCAGCGCATCCGCCCAGCCGGTGAACTCGGCGCGCGCCTGCTCCGGCAGCGGCAGCAGCTCCGCGATCACCCGCACCGGCAGCGGGACCGCGAACTCCGCGACCAGGTCCACCTCGTCCGGCAGCGCCGCCGCCAGCCGCTCGGCGACCTGCTGCACCTGCGGCGCCAGCTCGCGCACCCGCTGCGCGGTGAAGCTCGGCGCGATCTGCCGCCGCAACCGGGTGTGCCGCGGCGGATCGCTGTTGAGCAGGTGCGCGTCCAGCTGCGGTGGCAGGTCGAAACCCGCGTAGTCCGCGCCGTGCGAGTGCGAGCGGTTCAGCGCCAGCCGCTGATCGCCCAGCGCGGCCCGCACCTCCGCGTACCGGGTCACCAGCCACGCGCCCGGACCGTCCGGAGTGGACACCCGGTGCACCGGTCCGGCCGCGCGCAGCTCCGCCAGCGCTTCGAACGGGTCGGGCGCGGTGAACGGATCGGTCACGGCGCCGGGCTCCGGTCCGCGTCCAGCTCCGCCAGCACGTCCCGCACCACCGGGTGCGGTTCCTGGAACGCCTTGCCGATCAGGCACGACCAGTGCAACTCCTCCGCCAAGTCGCGGTGCGGGTCCTGCTCCGGGAACCGCCACACCGCCGCCGCCGAACCGTCCATCCCGGAGTCCTCGCGGATCATGTCGCTGCCCGAACCGGGCCGCCGCCCGGCCGCGTGCGCGCGCAATCCGGCCGCGATCCGCGCCGCCTCGACGGTCGCCGCCCGCTGCTCACCGGTGAGGCCCGCACGGTCCGCGTGCCGCTCCGCCACCGGCACCACCGCCGGGTCGAGGTAGGGCCGCAGCTCGCGCAGCAGGTCATCGGTGGCGATCAGCCAGCGGTACTCCGCCGACTCCGAACGCGTGTTGCGCACCAGGTCCGGATCCAGCGGCCGCAACGCCTGCAACAGCGGGCGCAGGTAGCGGCGCGCCCGCCACCGCCGCAGCAACCGCGGCACCGACGGCAGCACGTAGCCCACCGCCATCACGCTCGCCCCGACCGTCGCGCTCAGCGGCGCCGCCACCGTGCTCACCGCATCCAGGTCCGCACCGAGCCAGGTGCCCGCCACCGCGACCACCTTCAGCACCGAATAGCCCAGGCCGAACAGCACGCCCACCGGCACCAGCGACACGCCCCGCCGCAACCAGCGCTCCCGCGCGTGCGGCCGGATCCGCAGGCAGATCAGCGCGCTGCGCACCAGCCCCACCGAATACGCGCCCAGGTACACCGCCAGGAACCCGACCACCGCGGGCACGCCCGAGTAGTGCGCGTCGAAGTCCAGCACGTGCGGCTCGTCGTGCACCGGCGCCAGCGCGAACGTCCCGGCCAGCACCAGCAGCACCGCCGCCGTGCCCAGCACCAGCACCCGGCCCGCCGGCTGCGCCTCCTCCCGGGGCCGCGCCAAGTTCACCGAGCACACCTGCAACGAGGCGGTGCACAGCACGATCGACGAGTACACCGCCAACGTCGACAGGTTCGGCACCCCCGCCGCGGCGCCGACCGCCAGGTACACCCCGGGGATCGCGAAGTTGAACCCGCACGCCACGAACAGCAGCGCCAAGGTGATCGCGCCGAGCCGCGGATCCCGCGGATCGCGCAGGAAATCGCGCAGCTTCCACGCGAACGCGCTCAACTGCAGCAGCAGCGCCAACGGGTAGACGACGGCGAACACCCGATCACCCGAGGGTCGACTGGAAGCGGTGCAGGATCTCCCGCGCCTCGTCGGGAACCTGCTGCGCCTGCGGCGGTTCCCACGAGCTGATCCGGCGCATCGCCACCGACGCCATCATCTCGGCCGCGGCCTCCTCGTGCGCCGAGCAGCCGGTGCGGGTCAGCACCCGGTCCAGCACCTCCGGCGGCAGGCCCCCGAACAGCGAGCGCAACGCCGGAGCCGGATCCGACAGCGGCCGGCCCACGTGGCCCCACAGCAGGTGCATCAGCTCATGCAACCAGATGTGCCAGCGGTGCCAGCGGGTGGTGCGCGCGTCCGCGATGATGATCACGCAGCCCTCCGGCAGCAGCGCCAGCCCGCTCGGCGCGCGCGGCGGCAGCTCCACGGCCGCGAAGTAGATGTCCCGGCCCAGGTGCTCGCGCGCCCGCTCCAGCAGCTGCTGCGCGGTGAACCGGCGCGGCAGGCCCAGCGCGTCCAGCCGCTTCCCGCTGCGCCTGCGCAGCAACCAGCGCGAACTCCGGCTCGGCCCCTCGTCCCACACCAGCAGCCTCACCGCTGCTCCGGCTGCTGGTCCGCGGCGCGCAACGCCTTGAAACCGTGCAGCACCCCGAGGATCGCGTCCGCCACGTGCTGCCGGTCCTGCTCCGGGAACTGGTCGGTGAGCTGGCGCAGCGCCACCTCCTCCACGCCGTGGCTGCGCAACTGCCCGGCCAGCCGCCACTGCGCCAGCAGCTCCGGCGCGATCGCCGGGTCGAAGAAGTCCAGGCCCACGCCGAAGAACTCCGCGAACGCCACCACCTCGGTGAGCCGCGGAACCGCGCGGCCGGTGCGCAGGTGCCACATGTGCGTGCCGGACATCCGCACCCCGCGCGCGGTCAGCAGTCCCGCCATCCGCTCGCTGCCGTACGGCTTCCCCGTCTCCGGATCGGGCTGCGCCGCCAGCAGTTCGGTGAGGCGCTCGGCGAACACGTGCACGCTGATGGAACTCCCCGAGACCTGGTCCTCGGGGGCGTCGGTGGAGTCGGAGCCGGATGGGTGGGGCACGCCTCGACTGTAAGGGGTCGCGATCTCCGCGACACCGCCGATGTCGTGATGATCTCGTCCACACCGGTGGGCGGAAGTAGTGGATCTGTCCGCCGCTGTTGATATACGATGATGGAACCCTGGGGGGTCAGGGTGTGAGGCGGGGGGCTTTCGGGGAGCTCGGGGGCTTTCGGGGAGTGGAGAAGTCGGGCCGGAGCACTGCGGCCCGACTTCTTCGAAGCGCCCGGAGCGAACCACGACGCTTCCCGGATCCCGTGTCCTACAGCACCTTGGACCCGCCGGTCACCGTTCCCTTTGGCATCATCGCCGCGTCGGTCGAGCACGACCCGACGGCGCAGTCGGACGGAAGGATCGGTGTGGTGACGGGAATCGAACGCGTAGGCGTGGTGGGCTCGGGACTGATGGGGGCGGGCATCGCCGAAGTCAGCGCTCGCAGTGGACTGGACGTCATCGTCTCGGAGGTCAGCGAGCAGGCCGCCGAAGCGGGTCGAGCCCGCATCACCAAGTCCCTGGACCGCGCCGTCGGCCGCGGCAAGCTCGCCGAAGCCGACCGGGACGCCGCGCTCGGCCGCCTCCGGTTCACCACCGAGCTCGCCGAACTCGCGGACCGCCAGCTCGTCATCGAGGCCATCGCCGAGAACGAGCAGCTCAAGACCGGGGTGTTCGCCGAACTCGACCGGGTCCTCACCGACCCGGACGCGATCCTCGCCTCCAACACCTCCTCGATCCCGATCGCGAAGCTCGCCGCCGCCACCTCGCGGCCCGCGCAGGTCATCGGCGTGCACTTCTTCAACCCGGTTCCGGTGCTCAAGCTCGTCGAACTGGTGCCCTCGCTGGTCACCTCCGAGGACACGGTGCGGCGGGCCGCCGAGTTCGCCACCGACGGGCTCGGCAAGCAGACCATCCGCGCCCAGGACCGCTCCGGGTTCGTGGTGAACGCGCTCCTGGTGCCGTACCTGCTCTCCGCGGTCCGGATGTTCGAGAGCGGCATCGCCGCGGCCGAGGACATCGACAACGGCATGGTGCTCGGTTGCGCCCACCCGATGGGGCCGCTGGCGCTGGCCGACCTGGTCGGCCTGGACACGCTCAAGGCGATCGCCGACTCGATGTACGACGAGTACAAGGAGCAGCTGTACGCGGCGCCGCCGCTGCTGCAGCGGATGGTGGACGCGGGGCTGTACGGCAAGAAGTCCGGCCGCGGGTTCTACGAGTACTCCTGAGCGTCCGCCGCCGGTCCTGCCGCGACGGGCCCGGCCAAGCGGAACCTGACCGCCTGTCTCGCTACTTCTGCCGCGTAGTGGTCGGTGGCGGAACCTCAGCGGTTTCCTCGCCGCGGGATCGATGTCTGCTGTGTGTGTCCGGCACGCGGCGACATCGGTGTCCTCGCGAGGAAGTCGCTGAGAACCCGCCACGGTGCCGGGCGCGCGCCGCCGCGCAGCGGCTTCGCCGCCGGGTGGGACGAGGCGCCGGCCGGGGGCTGCGGGCTGCGGTGGGACCGGTGGTCGGGCCGCCCGGAGCCCCGGAGGTCAGCCGATGGTGCCGCGGAGTGCGGCGACCGCGTGGTCCCGGTGCTCGTCGAGCAGCGCGACCAGCCGCTCGGCCTCGCCCGCGGTGGCCGCGCGGAGGATCGCCTCGTGCTCGGCGCGCACCCGCTCCCGGTTCGCGCCCTCGTTGTAGTACACCGCCCGGTACGCGTCCGTCGCGTCCCACAGCGTGCGCACGATCCGCAGCAGCCGCGGCAGCCCGCACGGCTCCAGCAGCGCGAAGTGGAACCGGCGGTTCGCCGTGATCATGCCGACCAGGTCGTCCGCGTCCGCCGCGCGCTCCACGTCCCGCGCGGCCTCCTCGACCCGGTGCAGGTCCGCCTCCTCGAAGCGGCCCGCCGCGGCCTCGGCGGCCTCCGACTCCAGCAGCGCGCGCAGCCGGTACACCTCCAGCAGATCGTCCAGCGAGAGCTCGGCGACCGCGTAGCCGCGGTGCGGCCGGTAGACCACCTGGCCCTCCGCCTCCAGCGTCTTCAGCGCCTCCCGCAGCGGAACGCGGCTGACGCCGAGCTCCTGGGCGATCGCGTCCTGCCGGATCGGCCTGCCCGGGGCCAGCGAACCGGTGGTGATGGCCCGGCGCAGCGCGTCCAGCACGAACGCCTGCGTGGTCGGTGGCCGGTCGGTCCCGCGCAGGTCGTGCCAGCGCAGATCGGGCGGCGTCGGCGGGCGCGGATTCGGGTCTGCTGGCATCGGCTCCCGCCGGTTCGTCGTGCGGATGGTCCCGGGGCGCCCGGCCGTGCGATCACTCGTTCGAGAGGCGCGCAGCGTGTTGACCCGGCGTCCGATCACTGTATATTGGATCCAATCCGGGGAGAGCGCAACACGATTCGCCGCGCGTCCCAGGTGCCGGAATCCGGCCCACGCGATCCGCGGCGCGGGCTCCGGTCCGGAAATCCCGTTGCCCGCGCGCGAACGCCGCCGCGTGGCTCGCCCGGCCCGAACGGGCCTGGAACCGGAAGGTGGGTCGGTGATGGGACGGGCACTGCCGCTGGACGGCATCGTGGTGGCGGACTTCAGCCGGGTGCTGGCCGGTCCGTACGCGACGATGGCGCTGGCCGACCTCGGCGCCACCGTGATCAAGGTGGAACGGCCCGGCACCGGCGACGACACCCGCGGCTGGGGTCCACCGTGGACCGATCGCGGCTCCGCCTACTTCGAGTCGGTCAACCGCAGCAAGCGCAGCGTGGTGCTCGACTTCGACGACGAACGGGACCGGGACGCGGCGCGGGAGCTCGTGCGGCGCGCCGACGTGCTGGTGGAGAACTTCCGGCCCGGCGTGCTGGACCGCTGCGGGCTCGACCCCGACGGCGCGCGCGAGCTCAACCCCGCGCTGATCTACGCGTCCGTCTCCGGTTTCGGCAGCGGTCCCGGCGCGGACCTGCCCGGCTACGACTTCGTGGTGCAGGCGGTCGGCGGGCTGATGAGCATCACCGGCGCACCCGACGGGCCGCCCACCAAGGTCGGGGTCGCCGTCGTCGACGTGCTCACCGGCAAGGACCTCGGGCTCGGCATCCTCGCCGCGCTGCGACAGCGCGATGCCACCGGGCTGGGGCAGCACATCGAGGTCAACCTGCTCTCCAGCCTGCTCGCCGCCCTCGTCAACCAGATGAGCGGCCTGCTCACCACCGGCATCGCGCCCGAGCGGATGGGCAACCGGCACCCCAGCATCGCCCCGTACGAGACGCTGCGCTGCGAGGACGGGCTGCTCGCGGTGGCCGTCGGCAACGACGCGCAGTTCCGCCGGTTCACCGACGCGCTCGGCCTGATCGGGCTGGCCGACGACCCGCGGTTCGCCGCCAACGCCGAACGCGTCGCGAACCGGACGGAACTCGTGCGGCGCCTGGAGAACGTGCTCGGCGCCCGGCGGGCGAGCGACTGGCAGGCTCGGCTGCACCGGGCCGGCATCGCCTGCGGGCAGGTCAACGACCTCTCGCACGCGGTGCACTACGCGGAATCGCTCGGCCTGCGCCCGGTGGTCGACCCCGGCGACGGGGGAGTGGCCCAAGCCCGGATGCCGATCGAGTTCTCCGACATCGACGTCGCCGATCCGCTCGCTCCGCCCCACCTCGGCGAGCACACCGACGAGGTCCGCGGCTGGCTCGCCGCGGAACCGCACCCGCTGCCACCGCTGTCCGACGACCCAGCCCGAGGAGGCCACCGATGAGCGCCAAACCCGACTTCGATCCCCGTGATCCGCTGGGCATCGACGCCGAGCTGACCACCGAACAGCTCGCGCTGCGCGACAGCGTGCGAGCCCTCTGCCGGGACCTCGTGCAGCCGCACGTCGCCGACTGGTTCGAACACGGCGAGTTCCCGCAGGCCCGTGAACTCGCCCGCGAACTGGGCAAGCTCGGCGTGCTCGGCATGCACCTGGAGGGCTACGGCTGCGCGGGCGCCTCCGCCGTCGACTACGGCGTCGCCTGCGAGGAGCTGGAAGCCGCCGACTCCGGGCTGCGCTCGCTGGTGTCGGTGCAGGGCTCGCTGGCCATGTACGGCATCTGGCGCTGGGGATCCGAGGAGCACAAGCAGCAGTGGTTGCCGAAGATGGCCGCGGGCGAGGCCATCGGCTGCTTCGGCCTCACCGAACCCGACCACGGCTCGGACCCGGCGTCGATGACCACCCGCGCCCGGCGGGACGGCACGGACTGGGTGCTCGACGGCCGCAAGATGTGGATCACCAACGGCAGCATCGCCGACGTCGCCGTGGTGTGGGCGCAGACCGAGGAGGGCGTGCGGGGATTCGTCGTCCCCACCGACACCCCGGGATTCGCCGCACCGGAGCTGAAGAAGAAGCTGTCGTTGCGCGCCTCGGTGACCAGCGAGCTGGTGCTCGACGGGGTGCGGCTGCCGGACGCCGCGGCGCTGCCCGGAGCCGTGGGGCTGCGCGGGCCGCTGAGCTGCCTGAACGAAGCGCGCTACGGGATCGTCTGGGGCGCCACCGGCGCGGCCCGCAACTGCCTGGACACCGCGCTCGACTACGCGCGCAGCCGCGAGCAGTTCGGCAAGCCCATCGCCGGTTTCCAGCTCACCCAGCAGAAGCTCGCCGACATGGCGGTGCGGGTGCAGAACGCGCGGCTGCTCGCGTTGCACCTCGGCAAGCGCAAGGACGCCGGAACCCTGCTGCCGCAGCAGGTCAGCTTCGGCAAGCTCGACAACGTGCGCGGCGCGCTGGAAGTCGCCCGCAGCGCGCGGACCGTGCTCGGCGCCAACGGGATCTCGCTGGAATACCCGGTGATCCGGCACATGACCAACCTGGAATCGGTGCTCACCTACGAAGGAACCGGCGAGATGCACGCCCTGACCATCGGCCAAGCCCTCACCGGGAGCAACGCGTTCCGGTAGTGCGACGACGTCCCGGCCGGTCGTGACGCGTGATCAGGACCGGCCGGGCGATCAGCCGGGTCGGCTCACCAGATGGTGAAGCCGCCGTCGGCGACGACGTTGCTGCCGGTGACGAAGCTGCTGGCCTCGGACGCCAGGAACACCGCGACCGGGCCCAGCTCGTCCGGACGACCGGCGCGGCCCATCGGGGTCTGCTCCATCCAGCCGTTGAACCACTCCGGCTGGGTGTTCTGCACGCCCAGCAGCAGGTCGGTGCCGGTGTAGCCCGGCGAGATCGAGTTGACCCGGACGCCGCGGCGAGCCCACTCGCCGGCCAGGGACTTGGTCAACATGATCACGCCGGCCTTGGACGCGTTGTACGAGACCTGCGGCTGCGGGTGGTTGGAGATCATGCCCGACATCGAGGCGATGTTGATGATCGAACCGGACCCCTGAGCGAGCATCTGCTTGCCGACCTCGCGGGAGCAGTAGAACACCCCGTCCAGGTTCAGCCCGAGGACGCGGCGCCAGGACTCGTCGCTCATCTCCTCGGCGGGCTCGTTGCGCACCATGCCCGCGTTGTGCACGGACACGTCGATGCGGCCGTGGTCGGCCACGATCCGCGCCACCGCGTCGGCCACCGCGGCCGAGTCCGTCACGTCGAGCGGGAGGAAATCACCCTCGACCTGCTCGGCGGCGGCATTGCCGGTCTCCGGGTTGATCTCGCCGATCACCACGTGGGCGCCCGCCGACCGCAGCGCCTTCGCGATCTCCAGACCGATTCCCTGCCCGGCACCGGTCACCAGTGCCACTTTGTCCTGGAGGGAGAAAACCTCGGTACCCAACTCGTCACCTTCCCGAAAAACCGACCTGACGGGTGCAGCCTTGCACACGGTCGTCCCCGGTCGGCGCACCCCGCCGCAGATATCAAATACGCCCCGAGTTCGTGAGAAATTGCGGCGAGCGGGCCGCCGGGAGAACCGCGGAACGGACGTTCGCACTGATCACCGGCTCGGCGCCACCCCGGACTCGCGAATTCCCCCGCACCACCGGGAAATCGCGGAGCCCACCGGAGCAGTGCGAGCGGAACACCGGAGCAGTGGCGCTGCGGCGTCGTGTCGCTGCGGGGCGCGGTGCTGCGGAGCTCGTGCCGCTGCGGGGCTTGTGGTGTTGCGGGGCTTGTGGTGTTGCGAGTCGCGCTGCCGCGGGGTGTAGCGCCGCGGCACCGCAGGGCTGCGGCAGTGCGGGCCTGCCGCGCTGCGGCACTGCGGGGTTGCGGCGCTGTGGGGTTGCGGCACTGTGGGGTTGCGGCACTGGGGGGTTGCGGCGCCCGCGCCACCGTGGCGCGGACTCAGGTCAACGGCGGCGGGAGCACGGTGTGCACCCAATCGCTCGCCTGCTCGTAGGCGTGGCCCAGCTGCAGCAGCGGCCACTCGCCGTGCCCCGGCCCGATGAGCTGCACCCCGGTGGGCAGTCCCGCGTCGTTGAACCCGGCAGGCAGGTTCAGCACCGGATGCCCCGACAGGGTCCACGGCACCGACGCCTCCATCCAGCGGTGGTAGGTGTCCATCGGGGTGCCGTCGATCTCCGCCGGCCAGCGCAGGCCCGCGTCGAACGGGAACACCTGGGTGCTGGGCGCGAGCAGGAAGTCGAAGCGGTCGAACAGGTCCGACACGGACTCCCGCCACGCGTCCCGCCCGGCGCGGGCCGCGGCGATGTCGCGCACCGTCAGCTCCAGGTAGCCCTCCGCCTCGTACTGCGCCTCCGGTTTCATCCGGGCGCGGGCGGTGGGGGAGCGGTAGACCTCGTGCAGCCCCTCGCCGATCATCCAGCGCCGCCACAGCAGGAACGTCTCCCACGCCTGCTCCACGGGCAGCCGCGGCGCCGGTTCCACCACGCAGCCCAGCTGCTCGAACAGCCGAGCCGCGTCCCGGCACAGGTCCAGCACGCCCGGCTCGGTCGGCAGGTAACCGTCGAAGTCCCCGATCCAGCCGATGCGCAGCCCCGCCACGTCGCGGCGTGGCGATTCGGCGAACAGCGCCGGATCCTGCGGCAGGCTCAGCGGTGCTCGCTCGTCCGGACCGGCCACGGTGGACAGCAGCATCGCCAGGTCCCGGATGGTGCGCGCCATCGGCCCCACCACCGACGGTTCGGCGACGAACCCGGGACCGGGCACCCGGCCGAACCCGGGCCGCAGCGACAGCACGTTGCAGAACGCGGCGGGCGTCCGCAGCGAGCCCATGAAGTCGCTGCCGTCGGCGACCGGCAGCATCCGCATCGCCAGCGCCGCCGCGGCCCCACCGCTGCTGCCGCCCGCGATGCGGGACAGGTCGTACGGGTTGGTGGTGGTGCCGAACAGCGAGTTGAACGTGTGCGAGCCGAGCCCGAACTCGGGGACGTTCGTCTTGCCCACCACGATCGCGCCCGCCGCCTTCATCCGGCGCACGAACGGCGCGTCCGCCGCGGCGGGTTCCGGGCGTTCGAAACCGGCCGTGGTGGGGAATCCGGCCGCGTCGCTGAGGTCCTTCACCGCGATCGGGAACCCGTGCATCCACCCGGAGTACTCGCCGCGGTCCAGCTCGGTGTCCCGGGCGCGGGCCTGCGCGAGCACGTCCTCCTCGTCGGCGCGCGACACGATGGCGTTGACCAGCGGGTTGAACCGGTCGATCTGGGTGAGGAACGCTTCGGCGACCTGCACGCAGCTCAGCTCGCGCTGCCGGATCGACCAGGACAGCTCGACCGCGTCGAGCCGCACCGGCTCGGGCACGTTCGCCGACGGGATTCCGCTCAACTCGGCGCCCACCCGGCCCGCCTCCAGTCCGCGTCCACACGTGGCCGTCGATGGCCACCTGATCGACCGTGGCGGCTGGCGGACGCGACGTCAAGACGGCGGACGAGCGCATTCGCGTGGTGCCCGGAGGTATGCGTCACGTTAGCGTTGCTAAACGGTTCGCCGGTTCACACGCTGGTAGCGGGCTTGCCCACCCGCGGCGGCCGACGAACGGAGGCGGATCGATGGCGGCAGCGGTGGTCGGTGGCGGTCCCCTGCGAACGCGCCAGGTCGGGCCCGCGCGGGTGCTCGCCTCGGTGGCGGCGGTCGTCACCGTCGGCGTGTTCCCGGTGTTCCTCGTCGGCGGGCTCGGCGTGCAGCTGCAGCGGGAACTCGGTTTCGGTGCCGCGCTGCTGGGCGGAGCGGCCGCCGCGTTCTTCGCCGTCGCCGCGCTCGCCTCCCGCTTCATGGGCTGGGTGGTGGAGCGCATCGGTTCCCGGCTGGGCATGCGGCTGGGTGCCGCGGGCAGCGCGGTGTGCCTGCTGGGGATCAGCGCGGTGCACGACGCGGGCTGGCTGCTGGTGCTGCTGTGCCTGTCCGGGCTGCCGAACTCGCTGGCGCAGCCCGCCGCGAACCTGCTGATCACGCAGGGCGTGCCCGCGCACCGGCGCGGCATGGGCTTCGGCGTGAAGCAGTCCTCGATCCCGCTGGCGACGCTGCTGGCCGGGGCGGCGGTGCCCGCGATCGCGCTGACCATCGGCTGGCGCTGGGTGTTCGTGTTCGCCGGGGTGATCGGGCTGCTGGCGGCGCTGTTCGTGCCGTCGCTGCCGCAGGCGGAGCGCTCCGCCCGGCCCGCGGCCGCCGAGTCCGGTGGCGAGTCCCGGTTCGTGGCGCTGCTGCTGATCGCCATCGCGGGCGGGCTCGGTTCGGCCGCGGCCAACGCGCAGGGCGCGTTCGTGACCACCACCGCGGTGGACGTCGGGTTCAGCCCGTCGGCCGCGGGCCTGGTGCTGTCGCTGGCCTCGGCGGCCGGGCTGACGATCCGGCTGCTGGCCGGGGTGGTCGCGGACCGCTGGGCGGTGAACCTGCTGCGGGTCATCACGATCATGCTGGTCGTGGGGTCGCTGGGGTACGCGCTGATGGCCACGGGCTCGATGTCGCTGTTCCTGATCGGCGTGTCCATCGGGTTCGGCGCGGGGTGGGCGTGGCCGGGGCTGCTCAACTTCTCCGTCGCCAAGATCGCCCCCGACCGGGTGGCGAGCGCGACCTCGTTCACCCAGACCGGCATCTACTTCGGCGGCAGCGCGGGGCCGCTGCTGTTCGGGTTCCTCGGCGAGCACGCGGGACTCGGCACGGCGTGGCTGGCGGCGGGAGCGGCCGCGGTCCTCGCCGGAATCCTGCTCCTCTTCGTCCGTCCTGCTTCCAGGTGAGCTGCCTGTTCTCCTGCTCCTGGGTACCTCACTGCCTGTCCGCTGCTTCTGCCGCGTAGTGCTCGGGTGGCGGAACCTCAGCGGTTTCCGCGCTGCGGGATCGCTCCGCCACACGTGACATCGCTGTCCTCGCGAAGAACCCGCTGCGGTGCCGGCTGCTTGCGTGGTCGTCGGCTCGGCGGCTCCGCCGCTGACGGGGAACCGATCAGCGCGCCGCGCAGGTTAGCGGAGTGGAAGTCGGGCGAGTGGCCGAGCCGCTCGACGCGGATGGGCCGGTGGCGCGGGTCAGGGTTTGCGGGCGACGCCGCCGTGGAGGATGCGGTAGCGGGGGTGGCGGTGCGGGGGCTGGTCCGGTTCGGGTCGCCAGTCGCCGATGTAGCAGGTGCCGGGCGGCTGCCGCTCGAACGCGCCGAAGCACTCGGTGAGCCACTCGACGGGGCGCGCCACCACCGGGTCGGCCGTCTCCTCGTAGAACGCGGCGAGCAGGTTCATCGGCTCGGGTTCCTCGCTGGCGCACAGGTGGGAGAGCACGAGCGCGCTGCCGGGGGCCACCGCGTCCTGGTAGGCGCGCACCAGCCGCATCGGATCGTCGTCGTCCGGGACGAAGTGCAGCACCGCGGACATCACCAGCGCCACCGGCTCGGAGAAGTCGATCAGGCTCGCGGCCGCGGGGGAACCGAGCACCACATCGGGCTCGCGGATGTCGGCGCGGATGATCGCGGCCCGCGGTTCGGCGTCGAGCAGCGGCCTGCTGTGCGCGACGGTGAGCGGCTCGTTGTCCACGTACAGCACGCTGAACCGGCGGGTGCGGCGGGCGGCGACCTCGTGCACGTGCCCGATGGTCGGTATCCCGGAGCCGAGTTCGAGGAACTGCCGCACGCCGCGCGCCAGCAGGTGTTCCACGGTGCGCCGCAGGAACGCCCGGTTGTCCCGGAACACCCCGGCCACCCCGGGCATCGCGGTCTGCAACCGCTCGGCGAACTCGCGCTCCACACCGAAGTTGTGGCCACCGCCGAGGAACGCGTCGTAGATCCGCGCCGCGCAAGGCCGGTCGATGTCCATTTCCCTGGACAACAGGCGTTGCGCGTCGACCATGATGTGCTCCTCGTTCCTCCGTCGGCGACACCGTACAGTAGTCGTCGGTTCACGCACCGTGTCGAAGAGGGGCGGGCCCGAGCGGGACCCTCCCAGACGGAACCGCAGTCGAGCACCCGGTGGCTACGGCCGAACGGGGGGTATGGTCGTGATCGTCTACAGATGCCGGTATGCGCATTTCCGGCCCTGTTCGCGAGAGCGCCCGCAGCCGGGTGAATGCGGCTGTTCGGGCGGCGGAAAACCCACTCCTGGAGGTGTACGTGTCCGAGGTTCGCGCCGTCGTGGCGACCGGCAAGGGAGCGCCCGTCGAGGTCACCACCATCATCGTTCCTGATCCGGGTCCGGGTGAGGCGGTGGTGCGGGTGCAGGCGTGCGGGGTGTGCCACACGGATTTGCACTACCGGGAGGGTGGGATCAATGACGAGTTCCCGTTCTTGTTGGGGCATGAGGCTGCTGGGGTTGTGGAGTCGGTGGGTGTCGGGGTGGTGGATCTCGAGCCTGGTGATTTCGTGGTGTTGAACTGGCGTGCGGTGTGTGGGGTGTGTCGGGCGTGCAGGCGGGGTCGTCCGCAGTATTGCTTCGATACGCACAATGCGGCGCAGCCGATGACGTTGGTGGATGGGACTGCGTTGTCGCCGGCGTTGGGGATCGGTGCGTTCGCGGAGAAGACGTTGGTGCATGCGGGGCAGTGCACGAAGGTGGATCCGGCGGCGCGGCCTGCGGTGGCGGGGTTGTTGGGGTGCGGTGTGATGGCGGGGATCGGTGCGGCGGTGAACACCGGTGGTGCGGGGCCGGGTGATTCGGTTGCGGTGATCGGGTGTGGTGGTGTGGGTGATGGTGCGATCGCGGGGGCGAGTTTCGCGGGTGCGCGGCGGATCATCGCGGTGGACAGGGATCCGGCGAAGTTGGCGTGGGCGCGGGAGTTCGGTGCGACGCACACGGTGAACGCGGCGGAGGTGGACACGGTGGAGGCGGTGCGGGAGCTCACGGATGGGTTCGGTGCGGATCTGGTGATCGATGCGGTGGGGGTGCCTGCGACGTATGAGCAGGCGTTCTACGCGCGGGATCTGGCGGGGACGGTGGTGTTGGTGGGGGTGCCGACTCCGGAGATGAAGTTGGAGTTGCCGTTGTTGGAGGTGTTCGGGCGGGGTGGTGCGTTGAAGTCGTCGTGGTATGGGGATTGCTTGCCGAGTCGTGATTTCCCCATGCTGGTGGAGATGTACCTCCAGGGCAGGTTGCCGTTGGAGAAGTTCGTGACCGAGGAGATCTCGTTGGACCAGGTCGAGTCCGCCTTCACCAAGATGCACGACGGAGAGGTCCTCCGTTCGGTGGTGGTGTTCTGATGAGCGCCCGCATCGACCACACCACGACGTCGGGCACTTTCTCGCTCGACGGCGAGACCCACCAGGTGGACAACAACGCGTGGGTCGTCGGCGACGACGAGGAGTGCGTCGTCATCGACGTCCCGCACGACGTCGACGCGATCAAGAAGCTGATCGACGGGCGCACCGTGCTGGCGATCCTCGCCACCCACGCCCACGACGACCACGTGCGCAAGGCCCCCGAGCTCGCCGCCGAGGTCGGTGCGCCGATCTTCCTGCACCCCGACGACCAGGTGCTGTGGCAGCTCACCCACCCGGACCGGGAGCCCGAGCGCACCCTCGCCGACCGGCAGGTCATCGGCGTCGCGGGCACCGGGCTGCAGGTGCTGCACACGCCGGGGCACGCCCCCGGCTCGGTGTGCCTGTACTCGGCCGACCTGGGCACCGTGTTCACCGGCGACACCCTGTTCGCGGGCGGGCCCGGCGCCACCGGCCGGTCCTACTCGGACTTCGGCGTGCTCGTCGAATCCATCCGGGAACGGCTGCTCACCCTGCCCGAGGTCACGACCGTGCACCCCGGTCACGGAGAGAGCACCACCATTGCCGAGGTTTTGCCCCAATTTGATGAATGGGTCGCCCGAGGCTACTGATTTCGCGCACGCGGTGTGCGCATACTGCGGGGCGTGCCGAATGCGTTGGTGAAGCGAGCGTTCCTGCTCGACCTCGCGATGGTCGTGCTGTTCACCGTCATGCACGCCCTGATCCTGCATCTCGAATCACCAGGGCCGCCCGGGCGGCCCTGGTGGTCGATGATGCTGGTGACGGTGCCCGCGTTCGCACTGCTGCTGGTGCGGCGCAAGTGGCCGTGGGTGTCGCTGCTGGCGGGCCTGGCCGCGGCGACGACGCTGACCCTGGTCGGCGTGCCGGAGAACCCGCTGAACTTCACGATCCTGGTCGGCGTGTACTCGGTCTGCCAGCGCAGCGGAACGCTCGGCGCCGTGACCGCTACCGTGCTCGCGATGCTCTGGCCGGTGCTGTACTCGTGGTACGACCCGCCGCTGTCCGCGTTCGTGAGCACCGTGATGGCGTCGATCGACCTGTTCATGGTCGTCGGACTGGCCTACGCGGTCCGCTTCGGCAGGCAGCGGGCCGCCCAGCTCGAGCACACCGTTGCCCTGCTCGACCAGGCGCGGGACCAGCTCGCCGCCGAAGCGGTCGCGGGGGAACGGGCCCGGATAGCCCGCGAATTCCACGACATCGTCTCGCACAACCTGTCCGTGGTGGCGCTGCGCGCGGGCGTCGCCCGGGCGCTCGTGGACCGCGATCCGGGGCACGCGGAGCAGACGCTGCGCGAACTCGAACACACCTCGCGGGCCGCGCTCGGCGAACTCCGCGGCCTGCTGGGCAGGTTGCGCGAGGACCCCGCGGAGCACGGCGCCGCGTCCGGCGACGAACCCGGACGGCATCCCGCGCCCGGACTGCACCGGGTGGACCACCTGGTGGAATCGGTGCGCGGCACCGGAGTGGTGTGGCGGCTGGACCGCCGGGGCGAAGTGCGCGAACTCGGGCCCGGTGTGGAGATGGCCGCCTACCGCATCGTGCAGGAGGCCGTGACGAACGTGCTCAAGCACGCGGGCAGCGGTTACGCGCGGGTGCTGCTGGACTACGGCTCCGGTGCGCTGCGCCTGGAGGTCACCAACCACGCGACCGGACCGGACAGCTTCGCCCGCGGTCTCGCGGAGAAGGTGCCCGCGCTGTCCCCGGTGCGCGGCGGCGGATCGGGCCGCGGGCTCATCGGGCTGCGGGAACGCGTTGCGCTGCTCGGGGGGACGTTCACCGCGCACCCGGTTTCCAACGGGTTCCACTTGGCGGCCGTGCTACCGTGCCCGGAAAATTCGGACCTTGCCTGACCCGTATTTGAAACCGGTTTCGGCCGGTGCGCGGCGGCCCGAACCGAGGAGGTCCGTGGTGGAGCACCCCGCGGAGACGACGGTGCTCGTCGCCGACGACCAGGCGATGATCCGGGCAGGGCTGGTGGCACTGCTGTCCGCCGAGCCCGACCTGCGCGTTCTCGCCGAAGCCGAGGACGGTGCCGCCGCGGTGGCCGCCGTGCGCAGGCGGCGCCCCGACGTGGTGCTGATGGACGTGCGGATGCCCGGGATGGACGGCATCAGCGCGGCCCGCGAGATCATGACCGCCACCGAGGGCGGGACCTCGGTCATCATGCTCACCGTGCACGACCTCGACGAGTACGTGTACGCGGCGCTGCGCGCCGGGGCCAGCGGGTTCCTGCTCAAGGACGCCCCGCCGGAGGAGCTGGTGCGCGCGGTGCACACCGTCGCCGCCGGGGAGGCGCTGCTGGCGCCGCGCGTCACGCGGCGGCTGCTGACCCGGTTCGCCTCGCTCGGCGTCCGGGACGCGTCCACCGAGCTCAGCGGGCTCACCAACCGCGAGCTGGACGTGCTGCTGGAGGTGGCGCGCGGCGGCTCGAACGCCGACATCGCGCGGAACCTCGGCCTGGCCGAGCTGACGGTGAAATCGCACCTGTACCACGTGATGCAGAAGCTGCACCTGAGCTCCCGCACCCAGCTGGTGATCACCGCCTACGAGACGGGCCTCGTGTCGCCGGGCCAGGTGAACGGGCCCGAAGCCTCCGTCTAGGGCTTCCGCCCTCCTGCTGCGATCCGGGGGCGGGTGGCGGAACCTCAGCGGCCCCCTCGCTGCGGATCGTTCTCACGAGTGGCTCCGCCACACGAGAGAACGCCGTCCTCGCGAGGGCCGCTGAGAACCCGCGGGTGGTCCGGCCGCGTGCCGGGTCTCCGCTCAGCGGCGTCGCCGCTGACAGGAAAACGGCCGAGGTCCGCGGACGGGCTTTGCCGGCGGGGGTGTCCGGCCCGGGCGCCGCCCGACCGCCGCCGCGGGGTGTAATGGAGCCATGAGTGCTGCGCTGCGGGTGGGGTTGATCGGGTACGGCATCGCCGGGGCGGTGTTCCACGCACCGCTGATCGCGGCGAACCCGGGGTTCGAACTGTCCGCAGTGGTCACCCGGAACCCGGAGCGGCGCGCCGCGCTGGAGGCCGCGCACCCCGGCACGGCGGTCGTGGACGACGTGCCCGCGCTGCTCGACCGCGGCGGGCTCGACCTCGTGGTGGTGGCCAGCCCGAACCGGCTGCACGTCGAGCACACCACCGAGGTGCTACGCGCCGGGCTGCCCGTGGTGGTGGACAAGCCGTTCGCGCCCACCGCGGCGGCGGCGCGGGAGCTCGTCGCCGAGGCGTGGCGCCGCGACCTGCTGCTCACCGTGTTCCAGAACCGCCGGTGGGACAACGACTTCCGCACCCTCGCGAAGCTGATCGACGCCGGGGAGCTCGGTGCCGTGCATCGCTTCGAGTCCCGGTTCGAGCGCTGGGTGCCGACGCCGAAGACCGGCTGGCGCGAATCCGGCGGTCCGGAGGAGGCCGGTGGCGTGCTCTACGACCTGGGCAGCCACCTCATCGACCAGGCGCTGGCCCTGTTCGGCCCGGTCGCGAGCGTCTACGCCGAAGTGGACGTGCGCAGGCCCGGCAGCGCCGTGGACGACGACACGTTCCTCGCGCTGACGCACGCGGGCGGTGTCCGCTCGCACCTGTGGGTCGGCAAGTTCACCGCCCAGCACGGCCCGCGGCTGCGGGTGCTCGGCGACCGCGCGGGCTACACCAAGTACGGGCTCGACCCGCAGGAGGCGGCGCTGAAGGGCGGGGCGCTGCCCGGCGCCGGCTGGGGCGTCGAAGCCGAATCGCTGCAGGGCGAGCTCGGCACCGTCGAGGAGTCCCGGCGGGTGCCGACCGAACCCGGCGCCTACCCGGAGTTCTACGACCTGCTCGGCACCGCGCTGCGCGAGGGCTCGGCGCCGCCGGTGGACCCGGCCGACGCCATCACCGGGCTGGAGATCATCGACGCGGCCCGCCGCTCCGCCGCGGAGGGCCGGGTCGTCCACCTCTGATCGCCCGGTCGACCACCCCGGTCCGGACGTGCTGATCGATCTCCGGCCGGAGCGGGGATTGCCGCGGCGGTGGGCTGGGAACGCTGCGGAGTGAAGCGATCCCGCACGGCGTTCCCCGGAGGTTCCGGATGGGCACCCGCACCGCCGACGCACCCGCCGACCTCGACGCGCGCGAACTCCAGCGCGTCGACCAGTGGTGGCGGGCCGCGAACTACCTGTCCGCGGCGCAGATCTACCTGATGGGCAACCCGCTGCTGCGGGAACCGCTGCGGCCCGAGCACGTCAAACCGCGGCTGCTCGGCCACTGGGGCACCACGCCCGGGCTGACCTTCCTGTACGCGCACCTGAACCGCGCCATCCGCGACCGCGACCTCGACATGATCTACGTGACGGGGCCGGGGCACGGCGGGCCGGGCGTGGTCGCCGCGACCTGGCTGGAAGGCACCTACGGCGAGATCTACCCGGACGTCGCGCAGGACGTGGCGGGGCTGCAGCGGCTGGTCACCCAGTTCTCCTTCCCCGGCGGGATCCCCAGCCACGCCGCGCCGGAGACACCCGGGTCGATCAACGAGGGCGGGGAACTCGGCTACTCGCTGGCGCACGCCTACGGCGCCGCCTTCGACAACCCGGACCTGACGGTGGCCTGCGTGGTCGGCGACGGGGAGGCCGAGACGGGGCCGCTCGCGACGAGCTGGCACTCGAACAAGTTCCTCGACCCGGTGCGCGACGGCGCGGTGCTGCCGCTGCTGCACCTCAACGGCTACAAGATCGCGAACCCGGCGGTGCTGGCCCGCATCCCCGAGCACGAGCTGCTGGAGCTGCTGCGCGGCTACGGCTACGAACCGCGCGTGGTGTCCGGGCCCGACCCTGCGGTGATGCACCGGTCCTTCGCCGCGGCCCTCGACGGCTGCCTCGACGAGATCGACCGCATCCGCTACCGCGCCCGGCACGAAGGAGTGGTGGAACGACCCCGCTGGCCGATGATCGTGCTGCGCACCCCGAAGGGCTGGACCGGTCCCGACGTGGTGGACGGGCAGCAGGTCGAAGGCACCTGGCGGGCGCACCAGATCCCGCTCTCCGACCCGCGCGGCGACCCGGAGCACCTGCGGCAGCTGGAGGACTGGCTGCGCGGCTACCGGCCGGAGGAGCTGTTCACCGCCGACGGCGCGCCGGTCGAGGAGATCCGGCGGCTCAACCCGGCCGGGACGCGGCGGATGAGCGCGAACCCGCACGCCAACGGCGGCCTGCTGCTGCGCGGGCTGCGGCTGCCGGACTTCCGCGACCACGGCGTGCCGGTGCCCGAACCGGGCGCCACCAGCGGGCAGGCCACCCAGGTGCTCGGCGGGTTCCTGCGGGACGTGCTGACCCGCAACCGGCTCGCCGCGAACTTCCGGCTGTTCGCCCCCGACGAGAACAACTCGAACCGGCTCGGCGCCGTGCTGGAGGCGACCTCGCGGGCGTGGATGGGGGAGACCGAACCGGGGGACGATTCGCTCGCCCCGGACGGGCGGGTGCTGGAGGTGCTGTCCGAGCACACCTGCCAGGGCTGGCTGGAGGGCTACCTGCTCACCGGCAGGCACGGGCTGTTCTCCTGCTACGAGGCGTTCGCGCACCTGGTGGACTCGATGCTCAACCAGCACGCGAAGTGGCTGAAGGTGAGCACCGGGCTGGCGTGGCGGCAGCCGATCGCCTCGCTGAACTACCTGCTCACCTCGCACGTGTGGCGCCAGGACCACAACGGCTTCTCCCACCAGGACCCCGGTTTCATCGACCACGTGGTGAACAAGAAGGCCGAGATCGTGCGCGTCTACCTGCCGCCGGACGCGAACACGCTGCTGTCGGTCGCCGACCACTGCCTGCGCAGCCGGGACTACATCAACGTGGTCGTCGCCGGCAAGCAGCCCGCCCCGCAGTACCTGGGCATCGACGACGCGGAAGTGCACTGCACCAAGGGGATCGGCATCTGGGAGTGGGCGAGCACCGACGGCGACGGCGAACCGGACGTGGTGCTGGCCTGCGCCGGGGACGTGCCGACGATGGAGACCCTCGCCGCCGTGGACCTGCTGCGCCGCCGCTTCCCCGAGCTGCGGATGCGGGTGGTCAACGTGGTGGACCTGATGCGGTTGCAGGACCCGCGGGAACACCCGCACGGACTGTCCGATGTGGAGTTCGACGCGCTGTTCACCACCGACCGGCCGGTCATCTTCGACTACCACGGCTACCCGTGGCTGATCCACCGGCTGACCTACCGGCGGCGCAACCACGCGAACCTCCACGTGCGCGGCTACCAGGAGGAGGGCACCACCACGACCCCGTTCGACATGTGCGTGCTCAACGAGATCGACCGGTTCCACCTGGCCATCGAGGTCATCGACCGCGTCCCGGAGCTCGGGTCCCGGGCGGCGCACGTGCGGGAGGAACTGGTCGGCGCACTCATCCGACACCGGCGGTACGTCACCACGCACGGCGAGGACCTGCCGGAAGTCCGCGACTGGAAGTGGAGCTGATCATGCGGGTGCTGACCGTCAACGCCGGATCGAGCAGCCTCAAGCTGCGCCTGCTGCACGACGACGACCAGGTCGCCGGGCACGACGTGCAGCACTGGCGGGGTGAGCCGGACCCGGTGCGGGACTTCTTCCAGGAGCACGGCGCGCAGGCCATCGGGCACCGGGTGGTGCACGGCGGGCCGAAGCTGCAGGGGCCCGCGGTCGTCGACGACGCGCTGCTGCACTACCTGTCCGGGCTGACCGAGCTGGCACCGCTGCACCAGTCGCGCGCGCTCGACGCGATGCGCGCGGCCGCCGAGTGCGCGCCCGGCACCCCGGCGGTGGCGTGCGTGGACACCGCGTTCCACACCACGCTGCCGGAGGCGGCCCGCACCTACGCGCTGCCGAAGGAGTGGAACGAGCGGTGGGGGCTGCGCCGGTACGGGTTCCACGGGCTCTCGCACGGCTACGCGTCCCGGCGCGGCGCCGGGCTGGCCGGGCCGACCGGCGGGCGGGTGCTGAGCTGCCACCTCGGCGCGGGTGCCTCGCTGGCGGCGGTGCGCGACGGGCGCTGCGTGGACACCACGATGGGGTTCACCCCGGACGAGGGGCTGGTGATGGCGACCCGCAGCGGTTCGGTGGACCCCGGCCTGCTGGAGTGGCTGCTGACCAGCGGGAAGGTCGGTGTGGACGAGCTGTGCGATGCGCTGCGCAAGCGGTCCGGGCTGGCCGGGCTCGCCGGTGGCTCCGGGGACCTGCGGGACGTGCTGACCGCGAGCGCCGACTGCGACCAGGACGCCGAGCTCGCCTACGACGTGTACGTGCACTCGCTGGTGCGGCACGCGGGCGCGATGGTCGCGGCGATGGGCGGGCTGGACCTGCTGGTGTTCACCGGCGGCGTGGGGGAGCACCAGCCGGTGCTGCGCGCGGAGGTCGCGGAACGGCTCGGCTTCCTCGGGGTGGCGGTGGACGCGGAGCGCAACGCGGCGGCCACCGCGGACGCCGACATCGGTGCGGCGGGTGCGCGGGTGCGCACCGTCGTCGTGGAATCCCGCGAGGACCTGGAGATCGCCCGGCAGACCGCGCGGGCCCTCACCGCGGAACCGGTGCCGACCGGGTGAGGAGTTCGACCCGCGCCCGGCCCGCGGACGGGTGCCGGGCGGACAGCCGCACCCGGCCGGTGCCGCGGGTGCTGCGCAGCCACACCGCCCCGGTGCCGCCGGTGTCCGCGAGCGGGAACGGGTTCGGGCCGATGAGCTCGGCGGGACCTTCGAGCTCCAGCGCCACGTCCCCGGCGGTGTGCTGCCGTTCGGCGCCGTAGCGGTCCACCACCCGGATCTCGACGCGGGTGGCGTCCGCGCCGCCCGCGTGCAGTTCCGCGTCGTCGGCGCGCAGCGACAGCCGGTCGGTGGCGCGGTCCGCGCTGAACCGCCTGCGCAGCACCGGCCGGCCGTCGAGGTGGGCGTCGACCCGCAGCTCCGGAATCCCCGTCACCGCGCGGAAATCGGCCAGGAACGGCGGGTGCGGCAGGTGCGGGAACCGATCCCGGGCCGGGGTGAGCGCGGCGAACGGTTCGTCGTCGAGGAACAGCTCCAACGCGTCCGCATTGGACCAGATGGCGGCTTCGGCGAGGTCCTGCACCGGGCTCGGCCCGGTGAGGTCCCAGCAGAACGACGGCTCGACCACCGGCCGCCGCCGCGGATCGACCTGCGCCCGGTACACCGCCGCCCCCGCCTTCGGCACCCGGAACAGGTCGACGACGCCGGGACACTTCACGCCCCGGTCCACGTTCCCGTTGCCCGACGGGTAGTCGAAGCCCGCCCACGCCAGCACTCCCGCGTAGCCCGGATCGCGACCGGCCAGGTCGTGCACCCGCGCGTGCGCGAACGCCTGGCCCTGCTGCACCTGCTGCGGATCGGTGCGGCGGTAGAACTTCGCCGGGCCGGACAGGGTGCCGACGGCCTCGCTGACCAGGTAGGGGAGGTCGGTGCGCGGCGGTGCGAGCTCGGGGCGGGGCAGTCCGTCCGGCCCGGTGCTCGCCGAGTAGTCGTTGCAGCCGAACACGTCGTGCCGGAAGCCGGTGGTGTCGTGGTCGGCGCTGAGGACCGCGCCGGTGGTGGGCCGCGAGCCGTCCAGCTCGTGCACGAGCCGTTCGGTGCGGGCGTAGAGCTCGGGGGAGTCCGGTGTTTCGTTGAGCCGCGCCGCCCACAGCACCACCGACGGGTGGTTGCGGTCGCGCACCACCATGTCGTGCACATCGCGCAGCGCGCGGTCCCGCCAGCGCGCGCCGCCCAGGTGCTGCCAGCCGGGCGGCTCGTCCCAGACCAGCAGGCCCAGCTCGTCGCAGGCGTCCAGGAACGCCTCGTGCGGCGGGTAGTGCGAGCAGCGCACCACCGTGCAGTTCAGCTCCTCCCGCAGCAGCCGCGCGTCCTGCCGCTGCACCCGCGCGGGCATCGCCGCGCCCGCGAACGGGAACAGCTGGTGCCGGTTGAGCCCGAACAGCGGGTACCGCTCGCCGTTGAGCCGGAAGCCGTCGAGGCGGAACTCGACGTGGCGGAAGCCGGTGCGCACCCGGTGCTCGTGCAGCTGCCGTCCGTCGCGCAGCAGCGCCACCACCACCTCGTACCGCCGCGGCGAGTCCGGGTGCCACAGCCGCACCGCGCCCAGCCGGTCCAGCTCCAGCTCCGCGACCGCGCGCCCTGGACCGGCCCGCACCGGTCCCTCGGCGGCGGCGACCGGATCGGGACCGTCCCGGAGTTCCGCGCGCAGCACCAGCTCGCCGCCGACGGCCAGGTCGAGCTCGCACCGCACCCGCAGCGCGCGCCGCGCCGCGTCCAGCACCCGGACGGGCCGGGCGAACACGTCCCGCACGTGATCGGCGGGCCGTGCCACCAGCGACACCTCCCGGTGCAGGCCCGCGGGCTGCCAGAAGTCCACCGCGCTGCTCGGGTTCGCCGAGTTCGGCGGCACCTCCGGGTCGAACCGGCCGTCCAGCACCACGTCCAGCCGGTTGCGCGGCGCCAGCAGCCCGGTGACTTCCCGCTCGAACGGCAGGTACCCGCCCGCGTGCGGGGCGAGCCGGTGCCCGTTCAGCACCGGCCGGGTGGTGGTGAGCGCGCCCGCGAACCGCAGGAAGTACCGCCGTCCCGGCTCGCCCGGGCCGGGGAAGTCGTTGCGGTACAACCAGGTCCGCTCCCAGCTCGCCGGGTCCCAGTCCCGGTGGCCGAGCTCGGCGACCACGTGCGGCAGCAGCACCGGCCGCAGCGCCGCGTCCGGCACCTCCGCCGGGTCCGGCCGGTCCAGCGGCCCGAACGACCAGGTCTCGTCCAGCAGGGTGTCCGCGCGCATCGGCGTCGTCCTCCAGGCGGGAATCCCATGCCAGCACGCGGAGGCCGCCGCGGCTAGGTCCGTCCGGTCGGTGTGCCGTCCCGGTCGGCGAGCCACGCGGCGAACAGCTCGTCGTAGCGCCGCGCCCGCGCCGGATCGGGTTCCACCCGCCGCAGCTCGCAGCCCAGCAGCGGCCGCGCCTCGTCCAGGTCCGCCGCCGCACCGGTGCCGACCAGTGCCACCGCGGCGGCCCCGAGCAGCGTCACGTCCGGTTCGGCGCACACCAGCACCGGGCGTCCGAGCACGTCCGCGCGCAACCGGGTCGCCACCGGGGAGCGGGTGAGACCTCCGGCCAGCAGCACCGGCAGCCGTCCGGAACCCGGCGGGTCGAGCAGGTCCACGCCTTCGCGCACCGTGAACGCGGCACCTTCCTGCGCGGCGCGCACCAGGTGCGCCGCCGAGTGCGCGGGCCCCTGGCCGAGCACGGCGCCGCGATCCTCCGGCTCCCAGCGCGGGAACCGGCTGCCGGTGGTCGCGGGCAGCACCCGCAGCCCGTCCGCACCGGGTGGCACCGCGGCCAGTTCCTCGTCCGCGACCGGCCCGACCAAGCCGCGCCAGCCGGCGACCGCCCCGCCCGTCATGCCGGTCGCGCCCCCGGCGACCCAGCGGTCCCCGAGCAGCGCCGGGTTGAGCAGCGCCGACGGCGGGGCGGCGGTATCCGCGAGCAGCCGTCCCAGCACGTCGGTGGTGCCCGCGACGTCGGCGATGCCCCCGGGATCCGACCCGAGCAGCAGCCCGATGCCGATCGACCCGTCCGGCCCGCCCGCCAGCACCGGCGTACCCGCGGGCAGCCCGCAGCGCTCGGCGGCGTCGCGGTGCACCTCGCCCACGACCTCGGTGGGCCGCAGCTGCGCGGGCAGCCAGGACGGATCGATGCCCAGCGCCGCCAGCGCCCGCCGGTGCCACGTCCGGCCCGGCACGTCGGCGAGCAGCGTGTAGGCGGCGTGCACCGAATCCGTGCGGACGCGGCCGGTCAACCGGGCCACCAGGAAGTCCTTCGGGCTCAGCAGGTGCCGCACCCGGTCGGCCACCGCCGGATCGCGGCGCAGCGCCAGCGCGCGGGCCAGCGCCCCGCCGGTGAGCGCCGGCCGCCGCGCCGCCCGCAGCAGCGCGTCCCGCAGCTCAGCGTCGACCGCGCGCAGCTCGTCGAGGCCGCGCGGATCGGACCAGCCGCCTGCCTCGTCCACCGGCCGCAGCCGCTCGTCCACCGCGACCACGCCCAGGTGCGCGGAGACCACCAGCGCCGACACCGGTGTGCGGGGGAGCGCGGCGAGCGCCGCCAGCACGTCGGTGCACAACCGCTCCGCGTCGAACAGCTCGCCGCTCCCGGCGGGCCGCTCCACCCGCGCGCGGCCGCGGAGCGCGCCGTCCTCGCCGACCGCGGCCGCGCGGACCGCGGAGGTGCCCACGTCGACGGCGACGACGCAGCGCGCGCCCCGGTTCATCGGCGTCCGCTCACACCGCACCGCCGTCCCGCAACCGCGCCAGTTCTTCGGCGCTGCGGCCGAGCAGTTCGCGGTAGACGTACTCGTTGTCCTCGCCGACCGTCGGCGGCGCCTTGCGGGTGGTGGGCGGGCTCTTGTCCATCTTCACCGGGTTGCCGGGCACCCGGAGCCTGCCCAGCTCGGGGTGTTCGACGTCCACGACCATGTCGCGGGCGGCGATCTGCGGGGAGGACGCGACCTCGGGCACGGTCGCCACCTTGGCGCAGGGGATGCCCGCCGCACCGAGCACCTCGCCGATCTCCGCGCAGCTGCGGTGCTCCGCCCACTGGGCGACCGCCTGCTCCAGCGGCTCCTGGTCGGCCATCCGGCCCGCGACGGTGCGGTACTCGGGCACCTCCAGCAGGTCCTCCCGGTCGATGGCGCGGCACAGCTTCGGGAACAGGCCGTTGGTGCCCGCCTGCACGTACATGTCGCCGTCCAGCGCCGGGTACACGTTGACCGGTGCGGTGAGCAGGTCCCGCGATCCGCTGCGCGGCATGTCCAGGTCCAGCATCAGGTGCGCGATCAGCCGGGTGCCCAGCGTCGCGAACATCGAGTCCAGCGAGGCCACGTCGACCCGCTGGCCCTCCCCGGTGGCCTTGCGGTGCGCGATCGCGGCGAACGCGCCGATCGCCGCCTGGTATCCGGTGACGTAGTCGGCGATGTAGGTGCCGGTCAGCGTCGGTTTCCCGTCGGCCTCCCCGGTGATGGACATCAGCCCGGAGGAGGCCTGCGAGATCGCGTCGAACAGCGCCCGCTGGGACAGCGGCCCGGTCTGGCCGTACCCGGAGATCGACACCAGGACGACGTCCGGTTTGAGCTCCACCATCCGCTCGTAGCCGAGGCCCATCCGCTCGACCGTGCCGGGCCGGTAGTTCTCCACCACCACGTCGGCCCAGCGGACCAGGTCTTCGAGCACGGCGAGCGCCTCGGGGTGGCGGGTGTCGAGGGTGGCGCCGTGCTTGTTGCGGTTGTAGAGCATCGTGTAGACGCTCTCACCCCGGTAGTAGGGCTCGTGGTGGCGCGCGTCCTCACCGCCGGGGCGTTCGACCTTGACGACCTCCGCGCCGAAGTCCGCCAGGATCTGCGCGCAGATCGGCCCTGCGATGAACCGGGACAGGTCCAGGACCTTCAGCCCGTCCAGCGGGCCGGGTGATCCGGATGGCATCGTCGCCCTCCTCCTCGTGCCGCCGGGCCGCATCGCCCGGCGTTCCCATGGTGCGCCGCCGCGCGCGCAGCGGTTCCGCCGCGCGGAGCAAGCGCGAAGTCCGATCGGCTCAGCTCTGCGGGCGGTGCGGGGTGAACGCGGGATAGGTCCAGGCGTTGGCCGCGCGGTCCAGCACCACGTCGATCAGGAACGGGCGGCCCGTGGCGAACGCGTCCTTCGCGGTGGTCAGGAGCTCGTCGACCTCGGTGACGCGCGCGGCGGCGACGCCCATCCCGGCGGCCACCCGGGCGAAGTCCACGTCGCCGAAGTCGACGCCGGTGGTGCGCCCGTCGAAGTGCAGCTCCTGCTCCTGGCGGATGTTGCCGTAGCTGGAGTCGTTGAGGACGACCAGCACGACCGGGCCGCCGGTGCGGGCCAGCGTCTCCAGCTCGCCGAGGCTCATGCCCAGCGAACCGTCGCCGATCAGCGCCAGCACCGGGGATTCCGGGTCGGCGGCGGCGCAGGCGATGGCCGCGGGCAGCGCGAAGCCCATGTTCCCGAAGCCGACGGGCTTGAGGTAGCGGTGCGGCAGCTCCATCTCCCACAGGAACGACCACACGCCGGGGTTGCCCGCGTCCGGGATCAGCACCGTCTCGGCGGGCGCGACCTCGCGCAGCGCGCGGACCGCGGCGGCGGGCGCGATGGTGCCCGCGGTGACCGGTGCGCGGGATTCCGAGCGCGCCCACCACTCGCGTTCGGCGTCCCGCAGCTCGTCGAGCCAGCCGGCGCGTCCGGCGCGCGCCTGCTCGGCGCGGTCGGCGGTGGCGGTGCGCAGGTCGCGGCTGAACGCGGCGAGGTCGCCGACGACGCCGGTGGTGCTCTCCGCGTAGTAGCGCCCGATCATCGCCGGGTCCACGTCCACCTGGACGACCTGCGGCAGCCGCAGCCGCCACCGGCCGGTGGAGACCGCGTTGAGGCTGTTCCCCAGCGCCAGCACCAGGTCCGACTCGGCGACGACCCGCGAGCTCAGGTTGGTGCCCATCCGGGACAGCGCGCCGAACACCAGCGGGTGCGTGGTGGGCACCGCCCCGATCCCGTTGAAGGTGGTGACGACGGGGATGCCGAGCGCCTCGGCCAGTGCCAGCACCTCGGCGCCGCCGCGGGACCGGTTGCCGCCGTTGCCGAGCCAGATCACCGGGCGTTCCGCGGTGAGCACCCGTTCGGCGATCTCGGCGATGCGGGCGGGGGAGGCGACCGGCCGGTCCTCGACCCAGGAGCGCGCCGGGTGCACCGCGGGCACCTCCGGCGCGTCGGCTAGCACCTGCTCGATGGTGTCCCGGGCGAAGTCGAGGTGCACCGGACCGGGGTTGCCGGTCATGGCGTTGACGTAGGCCTCCTCCATCGCCTGCTTGATCGAGGAGCCGTGCGCGACGAGGCGGGAGAACTTGGTGAACGGCGCGAAGATCTGCACGTGGTCGGCGTTCTGCGCGTCGTCCTTGTGGATGTTCTCGCCGTTGTTGTTGCAGGTGATGATGATCGCCGGGCTGGAGTCGCGGAACGCCCCGCCGACGCCGGTGAGCAGGTTCGTGGCCCCCGGCCCGGTGGTGGCGATGGCGACCGCGGGCCGCCCGGTGCGGCGGCCGTGCGCGTCGGCCATGACCGCGGCGGCGCCTTCGTGCCGGGTGTGCACGAACTCGATCGACGGGGTGTCGATGAGCGCGTCGGTGATCGCGAGGGTCTGGCCGCCGACCACGCCGAAGACGTGGGTGATCCCGAGCGATTCGAGCATCGTCACGACGAGCTGACCGCCGGTGGGCTTGTCCGACATCCGTGCATCCTCACTTCGCGTTGGGCAGGTCCGCCGGTGGCGCGCGGCGGGTTCACGTCCTGGCTCCGCCCCGGCCGGTGTCCGGATCTCCAGGGGGTGCGCGGGTTCCTCCTCGGCCGGCTCGCGCCGGGCGGGTCGCCCCTTGACCGGGGCGGTGCGCCGGGCTTTACTGTAGCTCGAAACGGCTAGTTGTCTAGTCTTTTGTTCGGAGCGGTGCCGGGGCATCATCGAGTACCCCGCGCACGACCAGCGGAGATCCCGGCGCGCTCCGCGGAGCGGGCACCGGACGCGCGCACCTGGCGCGACCGGACCGGCCGACGACACCTGAACCACAGCGACAACGGAGTCAGCACATGGTCAGTGGCCCACCACCCACCTCCCCGCCGGAGCACGCCCCCGACCGGCGGCGGCTGGCACGGCGCGCGGCGTTCGCCAGCCTCGTCGGGACCGCCGTGGAGTGGTACGACTACTTCATCTTCGGCACCGCCTCCGCGCTGGTGTTCGGCAGGCTGTTCTTCCCGGGCGACGACCCGGTCATCGGCACCCTGTCCGCGTTCGCGGTGTTCGGCGTCGGCTTCTTCGCCCGCCCCGTCGGCGGCATCGTGTTCGGGCACCTCGGCGACAAGATCGGCCGGAAGGCCGCGCTGGTCACCACGCTGCTGATGATGGGGACGGCGACGTTCCTCATCGGACTGCTGCCCACCGCCGCGACCATCGGGATCTGGGCACCGGTGCTGCTGGTGCTGTGCCGCCTGGTGCAAGGGCTCGGCGTCGGCGGCGAGTGGGGCGGGGCCTCGCTGGTCGCCGTCGAGTTCGCGCCCGCGGGCAAGCGCGGTCTCTACGGCACCTTCCCGCAGATCGGCAACGCCGTCGGGCTCGTGCTGAGCACCGGCATCTTCGCCTGGGTGTCCACGTTGCCCGAACCGCAGCTGATGTCCTGGGGCTGGCGGGTGCCGTTCCTGCTCAGCGGGGTGCTGATCGCGCTGGGCATGGTCATCCGGCTCAAGCTCACCGAGACGCCCGCCTTCCAGGCCGCGCAGCGCAGCCTCGACGCCGACACCGCCGGAGCGGAGAAGCCGCCGCTCGGCCAGGTGCTGCGGCACTTCCGGCGGCCGCTGCTGCTGGCGATGGGGATGCGGCTCGGCGAGGTCTTCGCCGGATACCTCATCCTCACCATCGGGCTGGCCTACGCCAAGAGCTACACCGACCTGCCCGAGACCGACGTGCTGCTGGCCGGGACGGTCGCGGCGGTGCTCGCGCTGTTCGGCTACGGCGCCTCCGGGCTCGCCTCCGACCGCTGGGGCAGGCGCGCCGTGTTCGCGTTCGGCGCGATCGCCGGGCTGGTACTGGTGTTCCCGTTCTTCTGGGCGCTGGACACCGGGTCGGTCGCGCTGATGTTCGTGGTCTACGTGGGCTTCTACGTGCTCTCCGTCGGGCCGATGTACGGCGTGGAACCCGCGTTCTTCGCGGAGCTGTTCGGCACCAAGGTCCGCTACACCGGCATCTCGCTGGCCGCGCAGCTGCCCGGCATCCTGATCGGGTTGTGGCCCGCCGCGTCCACCGCGCTGCTGCTGGCCACCGGCGGCGATCCGTGGCCGGTCGCCGCGATCACCGGCGGCTTCGTCCTCATCGGACTGGTGTGCGCGTGGCTGGCACCGGAGACCAGCAGGCTCGACATCGACGGCACCGACGGCACGCCCGAACCCGCCGCCACGCCCGCCGTCGAGGGGGGAGGGGTGCGATGACCGCGCCACCGCTGGACGGGCTGCGCGTGCTCGACCTGTCCCGGTTCATCGCCGGACCGCTGTGCTGCCAGATCCTCGGCGACATGGGCGCCGAGGTCATCAAGGTCGAGCGGCCCGGCGGCGAGGACTCGCGGCGCAACGTGCCGCACCACCGCGGGCACAGCCTCTACACGCTCAACTACAACCGCAGCAAGCACGGCGTCACGCTCGACACCCGGCACCCGAAAGCGCTGGGAGTGCTGGAAGAACTCGTGCGCGGCAGCGACGTCGTGGTGGAGAACTTCCGGCCCGGCACCCTCGCGAAGATGGGCCTCGGCTGGGAGCGGATCCACGAGCTCGACCCGCGCGCCGTGCTGGTGTCGATCTCCGGGTTCGGCCAGACCGGCCCGAACCGGGACCGCGCCCTGTTCGACGCGATCGCGCAGGCCGCTTCCGGGCTGATGAGCATGACCGGCACCCCCGACGGGCCGCCCACGATGGCCGGGGCGTTCGTCGCCGACCACATCGCCGCCTTCCACGGGGTGATGGGCGCGATGATGGCGCTCGCCGCCCGCGCCCGCACCGGCAGCGGCCAGCACGTCGACATCTCCTGCCTGGACGCGCTGTTCTCCTGCATGGGCACGCTGCCCGCGGCCTGGCGGATGCTCGGCGAGGAGACCGGGCGCACCGGGAACCGGGACCACATCACGGTGCCCGCCAACGCCTATCCCACCGCCGACGGGTACCTGTACCTGCACGCGGGCACCGACGCGCTGTTCCCGCGGCTCGCGGCCGCGATGGGGGCGCCGGAGCTCACCGAGGATCCGCGGTTCGCCGACCAGGAGTCGCGGCTGGTGCACGTCGAGGCGCTCGACGACGTGGTGCGCGGCTTCACCCGGCGGCACACCTCGGCGCACGTCGGCGAGCTGCTGGCCGCGGCGGGCGTGCCGTACTCCCCGGTCCGCAGCGTCGCCGAGGCGACCGACTCGGAGCAGGTGCGGGCCAGGGACATGATGATCGAGGTCGAGCACCCCGAGCTGGGCACCCTCGTGCTGCCCGGGCTCGCCCTCAAGCTCGGCGCCACGCCCGGCTCGGTCCGCAAGGCGCCGCCGCTGCCCGGCGAGGACAACGCCGAGGTCTACTCCCGGCTGCTCGGCCTGAACGCCGAGGAGCTCGCCGCACTGCGCGCCGACGACGTGATCTGAGCCCCCGACAGGAAGCGAGAACCGCATGACCTGGCGAGATCTGACCGATCCGCGCGTGGTGGCCCGCGGCGTGGACCACGAGGCCGGGCTCAAGGAACCGGTCTTCGAGAACCTGAGCATCCCGGAGCACTTCGGGCCCGTGACCGTCCTCGTCGACGACCACAAGATCAAGCGGTACGCGTTCACCCAGGACGACCACCACCCGTGGCACTTCGGCCCGAGCCCGTTCGGCGGCCGCATCGCGCACGCCGGGCTGCTGTCCAACGACCTGGTGCAGCTGTTCACCACCGCCTACCGGGCGAGCCGCACCGTCGGGCTGCACACCGAGGAGCAGCTGTGGTTCGACGGGCCCGCGCACCTCGACGAGGAGGTGGTGCTGGCCGGGACCTACGTGGACTCCTACACCCGGCGCGGCCAGGACTACGTGGTGATGGAGGCGAGCGCCACCGGCACCGGCGGCCGCGGCATCCTGCGGCACCGCGGCGTGGAGATCCTGCGCACCCGGCCCGGCGACGTCGCGGGCCGCAACCGGACCGGTGGCGGTGGCGCGGCCGGGACGGTGGACGGCACCTCGGACCCGGACGCCCCCACCGCGGTCGTCGGCACGCCGACGGTGCGGCCCGGGGCACCGCTGCCGCCGCTGCACGTCACGATCACCCAGGAGCAGGCCTCGGTGTTCTCCCGCTGCGGCGAGTACGTCCGCAACACCCACAGCGACTTGGCCGTGGCCCGGGAGGCCGGGCTGCGCATCCCCATCGTGCAGGGCCAGCAGCAGTGCGGGCTGATCACCGGGATGCTCACCCGCTTCTTCGGCGCCGACCTGTTCACCGGCGGCTGGCTGCGGGTCAAGTTCATCAACCCCGTCGAGGTCTTCGAACCCCTGGAGGTGGGCGGTGCCGTCACGGCCGTGGAGGAAGCGGGGCCCGGACGCCTCGCGATCGACGTCGAGGTGTGGGTGCGCCGCGCCGACGGCAAGCTCAGCACCGTCGGCTGGGCGCGCGCCGAAGCCCCCGAAACCGGCCCGCGGCAGAGCTGAACCTCCGCACCGGGCGGATACCCTGAGATCCGATCACACCACCCCGAGGAGTTCCCCGCCGTGGCCACGCGCCCGATGTACGAGGTCATCCGAGACGACCTGCTCGACCGGATCAACACCGGCGCGCTCGCCCCCGAGAGCCGGCTGCCCAGCGAGAAGGAACTCGCCGAGCGCTACGGCGTCAGCCGCATGACGGTCCGGCAGGCCTTCGACGCGCTGGTGCGGGAACGGCTGGTGGTGCGCAGGCGCGGTGCGGGCAGCTTCGTGGCCCCGCGGCGCGCCCGGTCCCGGCGGCTGAACCGGCTGGTGCCCTTCGGCGACGAGGTCACCGAGGACGTGGTCACCACCGAGATCCGCCGCGCCGTGCTGGTCCCGCCCGGGGAGATCGCGGAGGTCCTCGATCTCGACGAGGCCGCGGAAGCGGTCCGGCTCGTCCGGCTCCGCACCGTGGACGGGACGCCCGCGGCCGTGCAGGAGTCCTGGGTGCCGGTCGCCGCCGCCCCCGGACTGGCCCGTGCCGAGCTGCTCGCCGGCTCGCTGTACCGCACCCTCGCCGAGCGCTGCGGCGTCGCGGTCAGCTGGGCCGAGCAGGAGATCACCGCCTGCGCCGCGACGAAGGAGCTCGCCGGCCTGCTGGAGGTGGCGGTGCGCGCCCCGCTGGTGGAGGCGCACCGGACCACGCACGACGACACCGGGCGCGCCGTCGAGCACGCCCGGAGCTGGACCCGGCCGGAATTCCCGTTCGTCGTCCGGCTCGACACCTGATCCCCCGCGGCACGAGCCGCGCACCCCGTCGCCACGTCCCGCCCGCCGCGGGACGGCGATGCCCCACGCCCAGAGGAGCTGGCCATGAACCGGTGGTGGACCGGAACCAAGGAAGCGGTCTTCGAGAACATCGAGGTCCCGGAGGTGTTCGGCCCGTTCGACGTGGTCGTCGACGAGCGGATGGTGCGCAACTACGCCTTCGCCCAGGACGACGCGGGAGCCGGGCGGCTCACCGATGCGAGCGGGCGGCCCGCGGCGAGCCCCGCCGTGCTGTCCAACGAGTTGCTGTTCCTGTTCTACGCCGCCTACGACGGCAACACGGCGCGCGGGCTGCACACCCACGAGGAGCTCTCGCTGCACGCACCGGTCGTGATCGGCGAGACCGTCACCCTCAGCGGCCGCTACGTGCACACCGAGGTGCGGCGCGGCAACGGCTACGTCGTGATGGAGGCCGAAGCCCGTGGCGCCGACGGCAGGCTGCTGCTGCGCCACCGCGGCACCGAGATCATGCGGGTGCACGCCGCCGACGTGGTGGGCGGCAGCACCGCACCGGCCCCGTCCCGGCTGGTCACCGGCGAACTGCTCGACGTGGCACCGGCCGCAGCGGCGAGCGCGGACCTCGGCGAGCGCACCCCGATCCGGCCGGTGCGCAAGACGATCTCGCAGGAGCAGATGTACGTCTTCTCCTGGGGCGGCCGCGGGTTCTCCAACATCCACACCGATGCGGCGGGCGCGCGGCGTTCCGGGATGGACCGCACCGTCGCCCAGGCCATGCAGCAGGTCGGCTACCTCTCCGAGATGCTCACCGCGTTCCACGGCGGCGCCTGGATCGAGGGCGGGCACCTGGCGGTGAAGTTCGTGCACCCGTTCTACGTGGACGAGGAGGTCACCGCCCGCGGCGCGGTGCTGGGCGCGATCGACCACGACGGGGCGCGGCACCTGGAGAGCGAGGTGTGGGTGGAGAACGCGGACGGGCGGAAGACCGCCGTCGGCTGGGCGCACGCCCCGCTGCCCTGATCCGCGCCCCGAGGTGAATGGCCCATTCGACCAGCGTGGCGGGGCTGCTGGGCCATTCACCTCGCGGGAGCGGCGGCGGTCAGCCGCGCCAGCGGTCGTCGGGGTCCCGGATCGCCGTCGCCGCCAGTTCCGGGCGGGTGCCCGGCCGGGGCCGGGAGCCCGGCGCGGTGCGCCGCGGGCGGGGCTCGGCGGCGAGCTGGCGGCCCTGCACCACCAGCACCACGACGCCGAGCAGCAGCGCGGCCAGCGCCGCCCACAGCACCGGCGGGTTGCCGCCCGCCCACCACACCGTGCCCGCGATCCCCAGCGCCGCGCCGCAGAGCACGGCGAGCGCGTGGAAGAGCAGGTGGACCCCGTAGCCCTGCACCGATACCTCCCGGCCCGTTGCCGTCGATCGTGGTGATCCGTGCTGTCGGATCGTGGTGACCACTGTGCGCACGCGCGCCACCCCGGTTCCGTTGTCCCGAACCGCGCAGCGATCACGAGTTCGGGTGGCGACGGTGACTACCCGTCGCCGCGACACCGCGGGGCGCGCACCTTCACCCGATAGTAGCGCCGCGTATGGCCGAATTGCCTGATCAAGGGCGTTCGCCACGTGCACCGGATCGCCTGGGCGAGGGGCGCCGCCGACACCTCCCCGGCGCTGAATTCCCTCGATCGGACGGCACCCGGTCCGGCGTCCGGCACCGTTCGGGGCCCCGCCCTACGGTGAATCCCGGCGAGGTCCTCGCCGGCGGCGCGAGCCGGACGGGACCCGGTGCCGTGCACGGTTTCTCTCGGGGGTGAGGTCGGTGCTGAACACGTTGGCGGTCTTCGCGCTGGTGGCGTCGGTGGCCATCGGAACGATCATCGGATCGCTGATCGCCCTGTGCTGGTTCGAGAAACGCCTGCTCGGCGTGCGACCGCATCCGGCGCCCGACCGGGAGCTGGGCCGCGAACCGGAGCCCGCCGAGACCGGCGCCGCACCGGAACGGGTCGCCGTGCTGCGGCCGGACCCGGAGCAGCGGGTCCCCGCGCAGTCCGCCGCCGAACCTCAGCCGGGCGTGCTGAAATCCGCGAAGTCGAACCCGGGCGAGACCACGCAGGTCACCAGCGACTCCACCGTCGCCGAGGCCACCGCCCGCTGCCACGTCCCGGCGGGCACCAGGACCTGAGGGTCCTGCCCGGCGCCCGCGCCCAGCACGTGGTTGCTCGGCTGCTCGGCGGGGACGTCCCCGTCGCCGCCCAGCACCAGGGTCAGCGGGCCGCCGCGGTGCCACAGCCACAGCTCCGCCGAGCCCACCCGGTGCCACTCCGAGGTGTGGCCCGCGGAGAGCAGGTAGTAGATCGCCGTCGCGGTCGGCCGCAGGCCCCGCTCGTCGGGCGTCACCTCGACGTCGCT
Source organism: Saccharopolyspora sp. MMCC62 (assembly GCF_057736575.1). NCBI lineage: Bacteria > Bacillati > Actinomycetota > Actinomycetes > Pseudonocardiales > Pseudonocardiaceae > Saccharopolyspora > Saccharopolyspora sp. MMCC62. The sequence goes on from NZ_JBYKCM010000008.1 coordinate 107,616, forward strand.
GGTCCAGGTCCGCCGGAACCAGCCGCCCTCCGGGTGCGGCAGCAGGTTCAGCTCCTCCGCGGTGCGGCCGCGCGTCTCCAGCGCCGTGAACCGGCCGCGGACGTCGCGCCGCGCGTAGTGCAGGCCGATCACCGCGGACCGCTCCAGCGAGCCGTACACGTGCGGGAACAGCACGTCCTCGGCGACCCCGGGCGGCGGGTGCGGTGCCGCCGATTCCCAGCGGACCGGGGCGGACAGCCGCTGCGGATCGAGCTCCAGCGCCACCAGCTGCTCGTCCACGTCCGCGTACAGCGCGTTGGCGACCGCCAGCGCGGTGGCCATGTCCGGCGAGCAGTGCACGAACCCCTCGGTCTCCAGCGACGGGGAACCGATGTGGTCCGCGGCCGCGTGGAACGCGCTCAGCGGCAGCAGGTGCAGCAGTCTGGATCGAGTCACGTCGGCAGTCTGCCTGGCCGCACCGCGCGTTGTCAGGTCGCGCGCGCCGCCCCGCGGGTCGATCACCCCGCCGGGCGGCCGCACTACGATCGCGGCCGGACGCGGCCGGAGACCGGCCGTCCTCAAGACCGAGGCCCGGAGGGCCGGGCACCCGAAGGCCCGGACGTTCGGAGGACCGGACGCCCGAAGGGCGGGACGTCCGCAGGGCCGAGACCCGGAGGACCGGACGCTCGGAGGCCGGGCGCTCGGAGGACCGGACACCCGAAGGAGGAGTGCATGCGCATCGCGGTGCTCGACGACTACCAGCACGTCGCGCGGGACTACGCGGACTGGGACTCGCTGCCCGCGCAGGTCGAGTTCTTCCACGACACCCCCGCCGACCGCGCGGAGCTGGTGCGGCGGCTCGCCCCGTTCGACGTGATCGCCGCGATGCGGGAGCGGACCCCGTTCCCGCGGGACGTGCTGGCCGCGCTGCCGGAGCTGAAGCTGCTGGTCACCACCGGCATGCGCAACGCGTCGATCGACCTGGACGCGGCCACCGAGCTCGGCGTCACCGTGTGCGGGACCGGCAGCGGGGCCGCGCCGGACCGGGCGTGGGGACCGACGGCGGAACTCACCTGGGGCCTGATCATCGCGGTCACCCGGCAGATCCCGGAGCAGGACCGCGCGATCCGGGACGGCGGCTGGCAGCAGGGCGTCGGGTTCGAGCTGGCCGGGCGCACGCTGGGCGTGCTCGGGCTGGGCAGGCTCGGCAGCCAGGTCGCGAAGGTCGGTGCCGCGTTCGGCATGGACGTCATCGCCTGGAGCCGGAACCTCACCGCGGAGGCCGCCGCGGAGGTCGGCGCCCGGCGGGTGGCGAAGGAGGAGCTGTTCCGCGACTCCGACGTGCTCACCGTGCACACGGTGCTCAGCGAGCGGACCCGGGGGCTGGTCGGCGCGGCGGAACTGGCGCTGATGCGGCCCACCGCGTACCTGGTGAACACCTCGCGCGGGCCGATCGTGGACGAGGCGGCGCTGCGCGAGGCGCTGCACGCGGGACGGCTCGCCGGTGCGGGCATCGACGTGTACGGGACCGAGCCGCTGCCCGCGGACGACCCGTGGCGGACCACGCCGCGCACCGTGCTCACCCCGCACGTCGGGTACGTCACCGAGGGCACCTACCGGACGTTCTACGCCGAGACGGTCGCCGACATCCGGGCCTTCGCGGACGGCTCGCCGGTGCGGGTGCTCAACGGCTGACCGGGCCGCGGCCGGGCGGGGCGCGCCCGGCCGCGGGGCGGATCAGAGGTCGTCGGCGATGCCGCGGATCTTCTCGATCAGCTTGGTGCGCTCCTCGAAGGAACCGGCGAGCGGCGTCACGTTCATCGTGGTCACGCCGGACTCCTTGAATGCGGCGAGGCGTTCCCGCACGTGGCCCTCGGAGCCGATGAGGGTGCTGGCGGCGACCAGCTCGTCCGGCACCGCCGCGGCGGCCTCGTCCTTCTTGCCGTCCAGGTAGAGGTTCTGGATCTCCTCGGCTTCGGCCTCGTAGCCGTAACGGCGGGCGAGGTCGTTGTAGAAGTTCTTGCCCTTCGCACCCATGCCGCCGATGTAGAGGGCGAGCATCGGGCGCATCGAGTCGACGAGCGCGTCGACGTCGTCGCCGATGGCCAGCGGGGCCTGGCCGACGACGTCGAGCTCACCGAGCTCGGGGTCGCGCTTGGCCTTGCCGGCGGCCAGCGATTCGCCCCAGACCTCGTGGGCCTTCTCGGGGACGTAGAAGATCGGTTCCCAGGCGTCGGCGATCTCGGCGACCATCGCGACGTTCTTCGGGCCGATCGCCGCGATCATGATCGGGATGTTCGGGCGCACCGGGTGGTTGATGAGCTTCAGCGGCTTGCCGAGCCCGGTGCCCTGGCCTTCGGGCAGCGGGATCTGGTAGTGCTTGCCGTCGTGCTGCACGCGTTCGCGGCGCCACACCTGGCGGCAGATGTCGACCAGTTCGCGGGTGCGGCCCAGCGGCGCGCTGTAGGGCACGCCGTGGAATCCTTCGATGACCTGCGGCCCGGAGGCGCCGATGCCGAGGGTGAACCGGCCGTCGGAGACGAAGTCCAGCCCGGCGGCGGTCATCGCGGTGAGCGTGGGCGTGCGGGTGTAGATCTGCAGGATCCCGGAGGCGATCTGGAGCCGTTCGGTGCGGGCGGCGATGAAGCCCATCTGGCTGACCGCGTCGAACGAGTACGCTTCGGCGACGTAGACGATGTCGAGACCGGCCTTCTCGTAGGTGGCCAGTTCGTCGACCGTCTCCTTGAAGCCTCCGCTGTAGTTCAGCGGCATCCCGATGCGCATGGTGGTCCTCTCCGTCGCTGACGTTGCGGATGGGCGCACCTCGCGTTCCAGCCGCAGCACCTGATCGCCCCGAGGTTACCGCTTGGTAGCGGTCAGGGGTGACTCCTTTGTAACACCGCTCGGTGTGACATCGGAAGTGCGCATGTACCAGTGACATCAATTACGGATCAAGAAAGTCCGAACGGGCGATGAACAAAACCTGTGCATACGGCATGATTCGGCCATGCCGATGGTTCTGCGCTGCTGCTGCTGGAGGAACGCACTACGCCTCGAAGACCCGTCCGGACTACACGTGAGGGTGGTATGAAGCTCGGACTCCTCGACATCGGTTCCACCGCGGCGCGGCTGGAACTGGTCGACCTCGATCGCGGCAGGCTGCCCCGCGCCTCCTGGAGCCACAAGGAGCGCACCCGGCTCGGCGAGAACACCCTCGCCGACGGATCGGTGACCGACGAGGGCATCGAGCAGGCCGCCCGCGCCGTCGAGGGCTGCGTGCGCGCCGTCGGCGCCGAACTGCGCGGACCGCTGGTCGCGTTCGGCACCGCCGCGGTGCGCGACGCCACCAACGGCGCCGAGCTGCGCGCCCGCCTCACCGAGGCCGCGGGCACCCGCATCGGCTCGATGACCCCGCACGCCGAGGCCGCGCTCTGCTTCCACGCGGCCCGCCGCTGGCACGGCCGCGAGGACACCCCGCTGACCACCGTCGACATCGGTGGCGGCACCGCCGAGGTCGCCATCGGATCGGGCCCCTACCCGGACGAAGTGGTGTCGATGCCGCTCGGCGCGGCCCGGCTCACCCGCGAGCACCTGCCCTCGGACCCGCCACCGCCGGACCAGGTCGCCGCGCTGTACGCGGCCGTCGAAGCCGTCGCCCCGGTCGACCTGGCCCCGTTCCGCGGCCGCAGGCTCGGCCAGCCCGTCGGCCAGTCGAAGGTGCTGCGGCAGCTGGCGGTGCTCGCCGCGAGCTCGTCGAAGCGACTGGTGCGGCACCCGGACACGCTGGCGCGGACGAACCTGACCCGGTGGATCCCGCAGCTCGCCGAACTCGGCCAGGTCGAGCGCGCCAAGCTCCCCGGCGTCTCCCGCAGCAGGGCGCGGCGCATCCTCGCCGGTGCGATCACCGCCGACTCGCTGCTGCGCGCGCTCGGCGTCGAAGAGCTGGACCTGTGCCCGTGGGGGCTGCGCGAAGGGCTCGTGTTCCGCTTCGTCGAGGCCTACGAGCGGGCCGAGCAGTGCACCCGCGCCGACGCGATCCGCCGCCTGACCGACGAGATGTTCGCCTGAACGGGTGCATCGCGGGGTCTTGCGGTGGGCGGGCTCCGGGCGGGGGCGGAACGGTAGCGTTCGAGGTTCCACGGCGAACTCGGGAGGCCACTTCGTGACGGTCCTGCTGCACATCCTGATCACCGCGGTCGCCGTGTGGGCGACGACCGCGCTGCCCGGCATCCAGCTCGGCGACGCGAGCACGGACACCGGCACGAAGGTGGTCACCTTGCTGGTGGTCGCGATCGTGTTCGGCGTGATCAACGCAGTGCTGAAGCCGATCGCGAAGACGTTCGGCTGCCTGCTGTACCTGGTGACGCTCGGGTTGTTCGGGCTCGTGGTGAACGCGCTGCTGTTCTGGCTCACCGGGTACGTGGCGGGGGAGCTGAACCAGCCGTTCCACGTGGACGGGTTCTGGGCCGCGTTCTGGGGCGCGCTGATCGTGACGATCGTCAGCAGCGTGCTGCACGGCGTGATCCGCCGGATCAGCATCAACGCCGAGGAGAACCGGGAGCGCGAGTACCGCGAGTACCGCGACTACCGGGACCGCGGCCACTACTGATCGCCGCCTCCCCGGCCCGCTCGACGGGCCGGGGAGCGCTAGGCGAGCTTCGCCGCGACCCGGTCCGCGATGTCCTCGCCGATGCGCAACGAGGCGGTCGCCGCCGGGGAGGGCGCGTTGAGCACGTGCACCCAGCGCTCGTCCTCGTGCACCAGGAAGTCGTCGACGAGGGTGCCGTCCGGGCGCACCGCCTGCGCCCGCACCCCCGCGGCCGCGGGCACCAGGTCCGTGACGCGCAACCCCGGCAGCAGCTCCCGCGCGGCCCGCACGAACAGCGGTTTCACCGCCGAGCGCGCGATCTCCGCCGCACCGGTGCGCCAGTAGCGCTTCGCCAGCGCCCGCAATCCCGGATCGCCCAGCAGCCGCCGCAGGTGCGGCGCCGACCAGGTCCGCCAGTCGTAGCCCTCGCGGGCGAGCGCGGGCACCGCGTTCGGCCCCACGTGCAGCCCGCCGTCGACCATCCGCGTGAAGTGCACGCCGAGGAACGGGAACGCCGGGTCCGGCACCGGGTACACCAGCGCCCGCACCAGATCGCGACGCCCGGGGGCGGCCTCGTAGTACTCGCCGCGGAACGGCAGGACGCGCGCGGCCGGCCGGGTGCCCGCCAGTTCCGCCACGGTGTCGCTGTGCAGCCCCGCGCAGTTCACCGCGAACCGGGTGCGGACCTCGCCTGCCGTGGTGCCCAGCACGAGCCGGTCGCCGTCGCGGCGTGCCGAGCGCAGCTCGACGCCGCGCCGCACCTCGACCCCGTGCTCGGCGAGTTCCGCGGCCAGCGCGGTGCAGACGGCGCCGAAGTCGGTGATCCCCGCGTCCGGCACCAGCAGCGCGCGCAGGCCGCGGATGTTCGGTTCCCGCTCCTCGATCCCACCGGGGTCCACTTCGGACAGCCGGACGCCGTTGGCGGTGCCGCGGCGGGCGAGCTCGGCCAGCCGAGGCAGCTGCTCCGGCCGGGTCGCCACCACGAGCTTCCCGGTGCGCCGCACCGGAACCCCGCGCTCGGCGCAGTACCGGTACATGGCCTCCGCTCCCGCGCGGGCGAACCGGGCCTTCGCGCTGCCCGGCGGGTAGTACAGTCCACTGTGGAGCACGCCGGAGTTGTGACCGGTCTGGTGCGCGCCCACGGCCCGCTCCTTCTCCAGCACCGCGATCCGCCCGGTCGTGCCCGCGCGGACCAGCGCCCGCGCCGTCGCCAGGCCCACGATGCCGCCGCCGATGATCGTCACGTCCTCGTCTCCGGCCATGCCGGCCATCCTGCCCGTCCCACCCCACCGGTTCCAGCCTCGGCGGTAGGGTTCGCTCCGGGTCACGGGTGCGGGGAGGAAGAGCCGTGGTGCAGCTGCTCCTGCTGTCGAGCTCACGGGTGCACGGGTCGCCGGGATTCCTCGGCCACGCGCTGCCCGCGATCACGGAGCTGATGGCCGGCCGGGAACGGATGCTGTTCGTCCCGTACGCCCGCCGCGACTTCGACGACTACGCGCGCATCGCGCACTCGGTGCTCAGTTCCACCGGGATCAAGGTCGACGGGCTGCACCGCGCCGCCGACCCGGTGCGCGCCATCGCCTCGGCCGAAGCCGTGTTCCTGGGCGGTGGCAACACGTTCCGGCTGCTCGCGACCCTGCAACGGCAGGGCCTGGTGCGGGCGCTGCGCCGCGCCGTGCTGGCCGGCGTGCCGTACCTCGGGGCCAGCGCGGGCACCAACCTGGCCTGCCCGAGCCTGCGCACCAGCAACGACATGCCGATCGTGCAACCGGCCTCGTTCGCCGCGCTCGGCCTGGTGCCGTTCCAGATCAACCCGCACTACCTGCCGCCGGATCCGGCGAGCACGCACCGCGGCGAGACCCGCGACGAGCGGCTCGGCGAATTCCTGGAGCACAACGACGTCCCGGTGCTCGCGCTGCGGGAAGGGGCCTGGCTGCGGGTCCGCGGCCGCCGCGCCGAGCTGGGCGGCACCGACACCGCCCGGCTGTTCGCCCGCCGTGTCCCGGCCCGCGACCTCCCGCCCGGCGCCGACCTGACCCACCTCCTCGGCACCACCCCCCGCTACGACCTCTGCTGACTCCCCGGCCGCCGCGCCCCGCGCGCACGACATCCCGCCAGGTGAGTGGCCCACCCGCCCGATCCGCCTGGGCGGGTGGGCCACTCACCTCGATCGAAACTGGGTAGACTGGTCTACCTAGTCGGGGAGGTCGGGATGACGGGTGCGCGGGTGAGCGCGCGCGAGCGGCTGCTGTCGGCGGCGGCGCGCCGCTTCTACCGGGACGGGGTGGCCGCGACCGGGATCGACGCGATCACCGCCGAAGCCGGGGTCGCGAAGATGAGCCTGTACAACAACTTCTCGTCCAAGGCCGACCTGGTGCGTGCCTACCTCGAAGCGCGGCACGAGGAGTGGCGGGAACTGCACCGGCGGCGGCTGGACGGGGTCGGGGACGCGCGCGGGCGGGTGCTCGCCGTCTTCGACGCCTACGCCGACCACGCGGAGCTCGCCCACGAGCACGGGTTCCGCGGCTGCGGCCTGCTCAACGCAGCCGCCGAACTGCCCGCGGGGCACGACGGCCGGGACGTGGTGCGCCGCCACAAGGAAGAGGTCGAATCGCTGCTCGCCGCCCCGCTCCGGGAACTGCTGCCCGACCGGCCCGACGACGCGCGAGCCGCCGCGGAACACCTGGCGTTCCTGCTGGAAGGCGCGATGGCCCGCGCCGGGCTCGAAGGGGACGGGGAACGGCTGCGGCGCGCGCGGACGATGGCGGCGGACCTGGTGGACCGGCTGTGACGCGCGGCGGCAGCTCGCTCGGAGCGGTGGCGGTGCTGCTCGCGTCGGTGCTGTGGGCGACCACGGGGACCGCGGCGACGTTCGCGCCCGACGTCGGTCCGCTGGCGATCGGGGCCGTCGCGATGGGCACCGGCGGCCTGCTGCAGGCACTGGTCGCGGGGCCGCGCCTGGTGCGCGGGGCGCGGCTGCTGCGCGCCCGGCCGGTGCCGGTGCTGCTGGGCGCGGTGGCGGTCGCCGTCTACCCGCTGGCGTTCTACAGCTCGATGCACCTGGCCGGGGTCGCCGCGGGCACCGTGGTGTCGATCGGGTCGGCGCCGCTGGCGTCCGCGCTGGTGGAGCGCGTGGTCGACGGGCGGCGGCTGACCCGCCGCTGGCTGCTCGGCGCCGGGCTCGGGTTGTCCGGGACGGTGCTGCTGTGCGCCGCCGAAGGCGGCGGGGCCGCGGTCGCGCCCGGGTGGGGGAGCGCGCTGGGCGTGGTCCTCGGCCTGGTGGCCGGGTGCACCTACGCGACGTACTCGTGGGCCGCGCACCGGCTGATCAGCGGCGGCGCTCCGTCCGCGGTGGCGATGGGCGGCATCTTCGGGCTCGGCGGAGTGCTGCTGCTGCCGGTGCTGGTGGCGACCGGGGCGCCGCTGCTCGCGTCGGCGACGAACGCGGCGGTCGGCGCGTACATGGCGCTGGTGCCGATGTTCCTCGGCTACCTGCTGTTCGGCTGGGGCCTCGGGCGGGTGGCCGCGAGCACCGCGACCACGTTGTCGCTGCTGGAACCGGCGGTGGCCGCCGTGCTCGCCGTGCTCGTCGTCGGAGAACGGCTGCCCGCCGCGGGCTGGACCGGCGTCGTCCTCATCCTCGGCTGCCTCGTCGTGCTCACCGCCCCGATGCCGGGAATCCGCCCGCGACTCGTCACCGCGCGCCGCCGCGCGGCGCACCCGGCACCTGCCCCGGCGGCGGAGGACTGAACGCGGAACCACCCCATCGGGCCTGCCTGCGGCGGGTGGCACCGGGGCACACTGCGATCAGTGTCTCCGCACCGGTCGTGGGGCGACGCGGGCCGACCTGGCCCGGGGTCCCCGGGGGCTCGGACGAGCCCCGTGGTGGAAGGGGCAGGGTCATGGCCGACGACGAGGAAACGAGGCCGAAGCGCAAGAAGATCGCTGAGCGGTGTGCAGTTCGCGTGGTGACCAGCCTGATCACCAACCTCGCGATCCGTCTGCTGCTCAACGAGATCGAGTGATCGTTCTTGCCACCCGGCGGGCCCGCCGCGCAGGCGGGCCCGCCCCCTCCCACAACCGTCCACTCCGGACGGATCTGTCCTGGCCCGGTCCGGGAAGCGGAATCTCGCCCCCGAACCGGGCGTGGTCAGAGCGGTCAGGGCCGGACGGTGATGATCGCGTCGAGCTCGACCAGAGCCCCTTGCGGCAGCGTCGGCGCGGGGAGGGCGGTGCGGGCGTGCCTGCCCGCGTCCCCGAGCACGTCGATCAGCAGCCGGGACGCGCCGTCGACCACCTCGGGCTGCTGGATCGCGTCCGGAGTGCTGTTCACCCAGGCGTTCACCTTGAGCACCCGCACCACGTTCTCCAGCCCCACCGCGTCGTCGACCCGCGCCAGCAGGTTCAGCGCGCTGACCCGCGCGGCGGCCACCCCGGCGGCCACGTCGGCGTCCGCGCCGAGCCGGCCGCCGAGGACCTCCCCGGCGGCCGTGCGGGAGATCTGCCCGGACACGTGCAGCAGTTCGCCGGACAGCACGGCGGGTTCGTAGGCGTACTTCGGCGGACCGAGCACCGGCAGTTCCAGGGACAGCTCGGCGAGCCTGCGGCGGACGGCGCTCACCACTTGCTCACCACGTAGGTCCGGTCCGCGCCGATGTACCAGAGGTCCTCGGTGCCGATGGCCACGTCGTCGTACCGCCACGGGATCTCGGCGGCGCCGAACGAGCCGACCTGCAGCACGTGCTCGTAGCCGGGCCGCAGCTCGTTGGCGAACGACTCCTGCTTGCCCATCAGGTGCCCGACGTTGCGCTTGCGGTACTCGGTGTTGAAGTCGACCTCGGTGCCGAGCACGCCGATCTCGCGCATCCGGTCCAGGTGCGGTGCGAGGTACTCCAGCGTCCCCTCGTGCACGTCCTGGCAGACCACGCCGGGGCGCAGCTGGCCGATGATGCCGTCGCGCACCACGTCGAAGAAGAACGCGTACGCCTCCTTCGCGCCCGCGGTGCGGGGCAGCGAGCGGGCCATGTCGGAGGTGGCGACGGTGACGCCGCCCGCCACGATCCGCACGCCCGCGTCGAGCTGGATGCAGGTGGTGTCCTGGTCGATCGGGAAGTCGACCGGCGGCCCGGGGAACAGCATCCGGTTCGACGAGTGCAGGTTGGTGAAGTACGGCTCGATGCCGAACGGGATGTCGCGCTCGGTGCGAAACTCGACGATCTTGTCGAGGTAGACGGCGTAGATGTCGAGTTCGCTGAACTCGCGGCCCTCCTCGATGCCCCGCTCCGCCCACGCGAGCGCGGCTTCGATGGCGAACACGCTGGTGCGCGCCGCGATGATCTGGAACGCGAGGTCTTCGCGGTCCCGGACGTCGCGCCAGTGCCCGAGCGCCGCGGAGATGCCGACGAGCTCGCTGCCCGCCTGCTCCAGTTCCCGGGCGAAGCCGATGCCGACGAACTCCTCCTCGACGCCGACGCGGGTGCCGGGGCTCAGCTCGGCGACGGCGGCCCCGAACGAGTCGTACCGGCCGGCGGGCGTGCCGGGCAGGCCGGGGGTGCCTTCCGGGGCGAGCACGACGAGACGCCCGGCGGCGGGCAGCCACACGGCGACGGCGCCGTCCGGCCGGTCGTGCCCGGTGACCTCGGTGTGGTTGGGGGTGGCGGCCAGCAGCACCGCGTCCAGCCCGTGCTCGGCGGCGAGCGCGGTGAGCGCCGTGAACCGGGTGTCGTCGCCGTCGGGGAGTTCCGCGGCGAGCCCGTCGAGGTGGTCGACGCCGTCGATGAGCTTCTCCGCGACCCGCGCGCCCTCGGAGCGCCATTCGGCGAACCGGGCCAGCACCGACGCGGTGTCCACCTCGTGGGCGACCACCGGTCGCGGCGTGGTGGCGTCCACGGTGACCTCCAGGGCACCGCCTGCGGTGAACGCCCGGTGGTGGGCCAGCACGACGTCCGCGGCCAGGTGCACCCGCCCGTCCCCGGCGAGCTCGGCGACGAGCTCGGACAGCGAGCCCGCTACCCGGGTGCCTTCGACGACCCGCGGATCGATCGTCACCCACGGGGCGTAGAAGCGGATCTGCTCGGCAGGCACGCCGGCCGACAGCGCGTTGCCCTGCTCCTGCTGGCGCACCAGCAGGAGCCGCTCGCCGTCGCGCTCGGCGATCAACGGGCTCACGAGCGGGTAGGAGTCGAGGCGGATCGCGGAGAACAGCAGGCTGCGCCGGGCGTTCAGCCCGTAGTGCTGCTCGACCAGTGCGTCGTCCGCGGTGAGGTGCAACATGTGTTCCTCCGGGGTCGTGATCAGCTGATGCCGGTGGTGACGCCGATGTGCGATTCGATCTCGGTCGCGTAGTCGGAGAAGGCGGGGGAGAAGCGGTGCTCCTTGCCGCGCGGTCGCGGCAGGTCGACGTCGACGTCGGCGACGATGCGGCCCGGCTTGTCGCCGACCACCACGACGCGGTCCGCCAGCCACACCGCTTCCGGGATGCTGTGCGTGACGAACAGGACGCTGCACCCGGTGTTGCGCCAGATCCGCTGGATCTCGAAGTTCATCGAGTCGCGGGTCATGGCGTCGAGCGCGCCGAACGGCTCGTCCATCAGCAGCAGCTCGGGCCGCGACACGAGTGCGCGGCAGATGGCGACGCGCTGCTGCATGCCGCCGCTGAGCTCGTAGGAGTAGCGGGTGGCCCGGTCGCCCAGGCCCACCATCTCCAGCAGTTCCCGGGCGTAGCCCTCGGCTTCGCGGTCGCGGGTGCCGCGGAACTCCAGCGGCAGCAGCACGTTGTCGAGGTTGTTCCGCCACGGCAGCAGAACCGGGCTCTGGAACACCATCGCGATGTCCTCGAGCCCTTCCTTGATGGGACGGCCCTTCACCAGGATCTCGCCCTCGGTGGGTTCCTGGAGCCCGGAGATCGTCTTCAGCAGCGTCGTCTTGCCGCTGCCGGACTGGCCGACGATGGAGACGAACTCCCCGGGGCGCACGCGGAAGTCCATGCCGCGCAGCACGGTGTTGTGCTGGCCGTCCCGCGACCGGAAGGTCTTGCCGACGTCGTTCACCGAAATCGCGTATTCGTGGCTCATCTGGGTCTCCGTCACGGCGTTGTGATCGTCTGGCCGCGGTGCAGCGGTTCGAGGTAGTCGTTGCTGTAGACGTCGGCGGGGGTGAGGTGCGCGTCCGGGCTCAGCCCGAGGAAGTCGCCCGCGACGTCGATCATCTGCTGGACGCCCGCGTCGTCCATCTCGCCGTATGCGTCGCCGGATCCCCAGTTCAGCTCGCACTGCTCGTTGATGGCGAGCACGACGGTGCGGTCCTCGTACCCGCTGACCTCGTTCCCGAAGTCCTGCGCGGCCTGCTCCGGGTGTTCGCACGCCCAGAGGAAACCCCGCTGCATCGCGCGGTTGAACCGCTTCACCTGGTCCGGGTGGGTGCGCAGCTTCTCGTCGGAGGCCACGATGCCGTTGCCGTACAGGTCGATGCCCAGGTCGGACCACTTGAGGACGGTGGCCTGCCGGTCGAGCGCGTCGATCGTCGGCTGGTCGGAGACGTAGAGCGCGAGGTTCGCGTCCCACTGCCCGGCGACCAGACCGGGCATCTTCGCGGCGCCGGTGGCGTGCACGACGCGCACGTCGTCGACGGCCATGCCGAGCTTGCTCAGCGCGTACGGCCACATCGCGGTCATCGCGCCGGTCGCTTCGGTGGCGACGGTCTTGCCCCGGAGGTCCTGCCAGTCGTCGATGCCGGTGCCCGCGAGGGCGATGACCGCGTAGGCCGACCGCGCCTGCACCAGGTTGACCTGCTTGACCTCGGCGCCGCGGCCTTGGCTGAGCACCGAGGATCCGTAGTCGGCCCACCCGAAGTCGACCTTGCCGGTGTCGACGGCGGTGACGGTGTTGGTGGAGCCGGAGCCCGGCATGACCTCCAGGTCGATGCCCTCGGCGGCGAAGAAGCCGCGTTCGACGGCCGACACGAACGGCGCGTGCTTCGGCAGCCAGCTGACGTCGAGCATCAGCGACATCCGGTCGCGCCCGGTGTCGGCGCCGCAGGACACCAGCGCCAGCATCGCCAGCACCGAGCCCAACGCGAGCAGCGTCCGCGCCCTCACCGGGTGTGCTGCTTCCACGGGACGAGCTTGCGCCCGGCGAGGTCGACCAGGAAGAACAGCACCAGCGCGATCGCGGCGAGCACGATGAACGCGGCGAACATCGACGGCAGATCGATCTGACTGTTCGCCAGCATGATCACGTAGCCGAGTCCCTTGGACCCGGCGATGAACTCGCCGACGACCGCGCCGCCGACGGCCAGCGAGATGGAGATCTTCGCGCCGGAGAGGATCGACGGGATCGCGTAGATGAACTCGATCTTCGTCATCTTCTTCCACTGCGAGGCCTTGTTGATCCGCGCCAGCTCCTGCAGCTCGTGCGGCACCGAGCGCAACCCGTCATAGGTGTTGATCACCAGGGGGAAGAACGCGATGGCCATCGCCACGAACGCCTTCGACTCGAAGCCGAAGCCGAACCACACGATGAACAGCGGCGCCAACGCGACCTTCGGCACCGTGTCGATCGCGATCAGCGCCGGGTACAGGAAGCTGCGCACCGTCGTCGAGTAGTGCAGCGCCGCCCCGCACAGCACGCCCAGCGCGGTGCCGAGCGCGAACCCGGCCAGCGCCTCCTGCAGCGTGATGAACGTGTTCTCCGCGAAGTAGCCGGGGCGTTCGGCGAGCTCTGCGAACGCGGAGAGCGGGCCGACCATCAGGTACTCCGGCGGGGCGAACACCCGCACGGCGATCTCCCACAGCGCGAACAACCCGACGATGCCGACGACGGCCTTGACGGCGGCGAGCACCGATTCCCGGTCCGGTCCGCGGCGGCGCGCCGGTTCCGCCGTGCGCTCGGCGGCAGGTCCCGGTGGCGCGGGTGCGCTCGGGGTCAGGGGTGGGGTCATGCGTTCCTCACAACATTGGAAGGTGCACGGACGAGGGACGGGGCCGGGTTCCGCGTCGGCCCCCGGCCCCGCGGATCAGGGGACGAGCGCGCGCGAGGCCGCGACCACGTCGGACAGCAGCGCCCGCTCCTGCTCGTCCAGGTCGGTCAACGGCGGCCGCACCGGGCCCGCCGGATGTCCCGTCAGGCCCAGGCCCGCCTTCACGATGCTCACCGCGTACCCCGGGCTGCGGTCCCGGATCGCCGTGTACGGCAGCACGACCTCGTCGAGCAACCGCCGCACCCGCGCCCGGTCGCCCGCCCGCACCGCCGCGTAGAAGGACAGCGCGAACTCCGGCAGGAAGTTGAAGATCGCCGAGCTGTAGGTGGTGACGCCGAGTTCCAGGTACGGCAGCGCGAACGTCTCGGCGGTCGGCAGCCCGCCGATGTAGACGAGCCGGTCGCCGAGCCGCGAGTGGATGCGGGTGATGTTCTCCAGGTCCCCGACGCCGTCCTTGAACCCGATCAGGTTCGGGCAGGCGTCCGCGAGCTCGGCGACGGCATCGGCCGAGTACACCGCGTTCGCCCGGCTGTAGATCACCACGCCGAGCGAGGTCGCCGCGCACACCGCGCGCACGTGCGCCACCAGACCGGCGCTGGACGCCTCGGTCAGGTAGGGCGGGAACAGCAGCACCCCGTCCGCGCCCGCGGCCTCCGCGTCCTGCGCGAACGCGACGGCCTGGGCGGTGCCGTGGCCCGCGGGCGCCAGCACCGGGGTGCGCTCCGGCGCGCTCTGCACCGCGGCGCGCACCACCCGCCCCACCTCGTCCGGCGTGAGCGAGAAGAACTCGCCGGTGCCACCCGCCGCGAACAGTCCCGCCACGTCGTACTTCGCGAGCCGCGCGATGTTCTCCCGGTACGCCGCCTCGTCGAACGCGAGCTCGTCGGTGAAGTGCGTGACCGGGAACGACAGCAGCCCGGAACCGAGGCGGTGGGCGAGCTCGCTGGGAGCGATGGCCGGCATGTGCGTTCCTCCTGGCTGACAACGGACTGCGATTGCAGGTGAGCGTAAGGAGCAACGACCGATCCCGTCCAAGACTCGTTTCGCATCGAGTGATGCGCGGATTGGATCGATGAGCACGGTCGGTGCGGGATCTCGCCCCCGACCGTCCCCCGGATGCCGGAGCGGGGCCGCCGCGATCGAGCCGGGATCCGAAGGTGCGCACCGGTTTCCCGAGATCGCGGGGGTTCTGCGACGCGAGGTGGCCCCGGTCCGCGCAGAGCCCCTGGACGCGAACGGGCGGCCGCGCGGTCCGCGCCCGACCCCGAACGTCAGAGCTCCCGCCGCCAGACCCGGTCGTCGTCGACCCGGTCGCCGAGCGCGAACGTGCAGCGCCCGACCTCCGCGAACCCGTACCGCCGGTAGAACCGCTTCGCCCGCTCGTTGTGGTCGAACACCGTCAGGTAGATCTCCGGAGCCCGCCGCGCGACGGCGGTCCGCAACGCCCACTCCACGAGCTCGACGGCGACCCCGCGGCCGTGCCACTCCGCGAGCACGTAGATCTGCTGCAACTCCACGGACCCCGGTGCGGCGCCCACCGCGGGCGCCCGCAATGGCGTCACCTTCGCGTACCCCACGGGTTCGTCCCGGTGGAACCCGACCATCCAGTGCACGTCCGGATTCCCCAGATCCCGATCCATCGACCCGCCGGGTCCGTAGGCCTCGTCGAGGAACTCCCCGAACGGTCCCGCCTCGTACAACGCCCCGAACGTCGCGGCGAACGACTCCCGGGCCATCGCCCTGAGCGCCGCGTGCTCGCCGACCTCGGGAGCGGAGTAGGTGATCTCGTTCGAACGCAGTGCCACAGCGATCTCCTCCAGCACGGAAGACGCCCTTGGCCAGAACGGGAACCCGAGCGTGACAGGCCGAAGCCCGCTGCAGCGCCCCTCGAACCCCCGCCGGGACCCTACCGGTGCGGCGGGAGCGCTCGCGGTGATCCATCCGTCGACGCCGTCGACTTCAGGGGCCGGCGAGCGCCCGCAATGCGGGGTGGTGAAGTCCCGCTACGCCGTATTTGAGGTGGAGCAGCGCGACGGAAAGCCACGGCGCAGTCGGCCCGACGAGCCGGATCGGTTCACTTCCGTAGCAGACGTCCACGAAGTGGAAGGTGATGTTCGGCCGGATGTCGTGCAGGGCGGCGATCAAGTCGCCTTCCCACCGGCCGTCCAACCAGAACAGCACCGACGACTTGGTGAGCAAGCAGGTGTGCGGGCCGAAGAAACGCCATTGCGGCGCGGCTTCTCGCTCGGCGCTGCGTCGGGCGGCGTAACGGTCGGCGAGATTTCCCAGCATCGCGCCGAGGACGAACGCCGGACTTCCCACGGCGAAGTACCCGGGTGTCGTGTACTGGACGTCGGCTCCCCGGAACCGTCCGACGTCGTAGCGCTCTTCGAAGATCAGTTCTTCTCCGGGGGCCAGGCGAGGATCGCCGGTGACACCGCCCAGCTGCCCGCCCGCACCCAAGTACCGGTACAGCCGTTGCGCGTCGCGGAATACGAGTTCGGCGTGCGCTCGCTGCTGGCGAAAGATTTCCCTGTTGCGTCCCACTGGATCCCCGATACAACGGTCCGGCCATCGAGCGGATCGGAGTATGCCGCAGTCGAATCCGGCAAAGGGGGACCGTTGCCGAGTTGAGTGGATCTCATCCTGGCAGGGTCATGAATTGACGTAGGAAAATTCCGAAGTGAATTTCGGAGACCTCATCTGTGCGGCAGGAAGTGCTCTTCAGATCATCCGGTGCGGCCGATCCCCGATTCCTGTTGCGTTCTTCCCCTGCTGTGCACTCGGCCCTGTTCGGTGCGGATCCGAGTGCTCCGGAGCGCGTTGGTCCGCAGCCGGCGGCAGTGCCGATGGGCCAGGCCTCGTTCAAAGCGGACGCTGCTTCCGATACGGCGCGCGGATCTTCGCTCGTTGACCGGCTCCAGCGCATCAGCGCCTGTTCCGCGCCTGCCGTGAACGCGGGGGAGGACCGCGTCCCGCACGGCAGGTCGCGTGCCGGTGCGAGCGGGGAAACGGGCATCGGGCCCGACCACTGCGGACGTGCGCACGACCCGGGGAACGGGTTGGGCTCTCCTGTCCTGGCAGCGGTCGGTGGTGCCGCCGAACCACGCGCCGAGGTGAGTTCTCGACCCGTGCAA
The DNA here is from genome assembly GCF_057736575.1 of Saccharopolyspora sp. MMCC62. Lineage (NCBI taxonomy): Bacteria > Bacillati > Actinomycetota > Actinomycetes > Pseudonocardiales > Pseudonocardiaceae > Saccharopolyspora > Saccharopolyspora sp. MMCC62. The sequence goes on from NZ_JBYKCM010000008.1 coordinate 124,296, forward strand.
AGAAAAACGGCCAGGTCGGAAAGTTCCGACCTGGCCGTTTTCTTGTGGGCGATACTGGGATCGAACCAGTGACCTCTTCGGTGTGAACGGGGTGGTCCGGCGCTGACCTGGTGTTTTGCCGTGACGTCCAGTGCTGTTCCGTGCGGCTGACCTGCCGTTCTGTGCGGTGCCGTGTTACGCGCTGCCGGTGCCGTTGCTGACTCGCTGCTGACTCCGTTCCGCCGCCTCAGGCCTGAACACCACCGGGCGGGCCGGGCGAGACCTGCCTCCGGAGGGCGTTCCAGTCGCGGCGTCTACCGGCTGCGCTGCGGACCACCTGCGCGGCAGCCAGCTGCGGAGCATTGGTCAGTTGCCGTCGTTCTCAGTCGTCTGTGGGGTGCATGTGCCCCGGAAGTGCCCCCGGTATCGCGCTTGGCACGTGGTGGACGTGCTCGGATGACCCCAGAGCGAGCTACACAGGCTCCGATACTTTTGTCAGCGCAAACACTTTGGTGCTGCGCAGCTGTAACGAACCTTTCAGTCTATGCGATCTAGTGGCATCAGAATCATGATGGGCGGGAGGCCTAGCATGAACGAAGGCGTTGTCGAGCGCAAGGTATCTGCTTCTGGCGCATCATCGTATAGTGATCCAATAATCCTTCGTGACAGCGGTACTACTCATATTGAGCTGGTTCCCAGCTATATTCCGCGCAGCAAATCGCCTGATAATGTCTCGCTAAAAATTAAGTACTGGAAAAAGTCTGGCGGCGAGCTCAGGGATGGCTATCCAGTCGATTTTTCGCTTAACAATAAAGAATTTGAAATCTTGCAGCAAGAGCTGATTAAAATCGCCAGCATTGCAGGCCAGTCTGATAGCGGTAAGTATTTAATACTTCGAGTGGACGAAGAAGATGGAGGTGGTGTTAATGTTGATGCCTCCACTTTGGGTAGCGTGATTCGAAAAATTGCAGAGAATGATGATTCGCTGCGTCAGCTTGCTGCTGACCCGGAGGGCGAGAGCCTGGTTCGAGCCGTGCAAATTTCAACGCGTGCTGCGGAGCTCCGTCAAGCTATCGACGAGCTTGTGTCAATGCTGGATAGTTCCCCTGGGTGTGGTGAGCAGGAGTTCCAAAAGTGGATGGAGCGTCACTCTTGGGCTCTAGGTGACGAGTACTCCTCTCTGGATTCTGTCCGAAAAATTGGCATCCGAGAAAACGTTGATCTTCTGGTTGAGCGTTCAGTCGATGGCCTCCGTGATGTAGTCGAACTTAAGCTTCCCTCGGCTGATCCAATTAAGTTGGATAGATCTCACCATTCATGGTACTGGACTAGTGAAGCCGCGAAAGCCATTGGGCAATGCCATCGTTACCTGGATAGGCTTCATGAAAATGCAAAAGACGGACTAATTGATCACAAGGAAATTGTTTCTTATCATCCTCGGGCAACGATCGTGCAAGGCCGTTCGCGCGGGAAGGATGCGGACTGGATCAGGGGTCTGCATGGGTTGAATGCCAGGCTTCATAGCATCCAAGTAATCACTTACGATCAGCTTATCCTGAGGGCGAAGAAGACTCTTGGAATTCTGGAGAGTGGACGGATTTAGATCTTCCGCCTCGTGCTTATATTTCTTGTTTTTGGGGATGCTGGAAGTTGAATCGAAAAAAGAGTGGGTTTTCTGGTTTTTGCAAACGGATTGGAGCCAGGTAACCAAGTGTGTTACTGAAAGATGTGTGCGAAACTGAAGTGGCAAGCTGGGTCACGTTGCCCCGTGCCCAGCACTGTCTCTTTGAAATTATCGAAGAGGGCGGGAGACGGTTCTGCTCTGTGCTTTACGGCCAGTTTTCGGCGGTGCTTGCCTCTTTGCTCCTGCGGCCCCGCAGGGGCCGCCCTTGATGAAGAAAAGAAACTCTGAACACGAGCGCTCTGGGGCGCTGGCCTGGGCCTAGAGCTGGTGCAGCTTGGCGATGACGTCGCGCAGCAGTGGGATGGTTGGCGTCGCCCAGGTTGGACCCGGGCCTCGTGGAGCTTCGGATGAAGTGCGCCAGCCTTCGACCTCTGACGGCGTCACAGGGAACAGTTCTCCCTGCCACGCGGTGATGTACCCGGTGGGTCTGGTTCGGTGTGTGCCCACGATGCCCCCTGCTCGTAGGTCAGGTGTTGGTGCGGCCGTTGCGGATTTGGGTGATGCGGCCTCGGGTGATGCCGAGGAGTCGGCGACGTCGGCGTAGGTGAGGCCGTGGTCGTGGTGGGCTCGTTCGATCGCGGCGCGGCGCAAAGCTGCCAGTTCGGTGACTCGTCGGCCGCATTCGTTGATCAACTCGGTGGCGCGGGCTGCTTGGCGTACCGGGTCGGGGTCGCGGCGGACGGCCTCGACGTCGTCCCAGCGGGCTGTTTCGGCGTCCGGGACGCTCGCTTGTGCGGGAACTAAGGGCACTTGGTCGGGAACGGGCTCCTCGCCGTCCGCGGGCTGGATCGGAATCATTCGTCCGTCACCTGCTCACGTCGATGATCAGCGGCTGCTCGTCGCCGTGGAGTGCTCGGGCTAGCTCGACCAGTGCGGACGCGAGCGCTTCCGCGATCGGTTCCGCTGCCTCCTTGGTTGATCGACCACATCCGCGATCACCTGCGGGAGTGGCCTCCGTCGAGTGATCGCGCGCCGGTTTTCGCGAACGTGGCTGGCAAGCCGCACCGGCGGACACTGTTCCGCTCGCGGGTGTGGCGGCCTTCGCTCGTGCGGGCGGGACTACTCGGTCAAGTCACCGAGAAGGACGGCGGTTTCGTTGCGACCTGGCTGGACGCGGCGGGGGAGCGGCGTACCGAGAGGTGCCGGACGCACAGTCAGGCGGTGAAAGCCGCTGCCGCGAATGCCGGGGAGGGGCTGCGCTTCCACGACTTGCGGCACTCCTACGCGACCTGGCTGGTTGACGACGGCGTTCCGGTGAACATGGTCCAGCGCGTCCTGGGGCATGAACGGTCTTCGACCACTTTGGACCTCTACACCCGGCGGACGGATGGAGGGGATCGCATCCTGCGTGCGCTGACCGATGAGGCTGACGACGGGCTCGGTCCTCGCTGACCGTGTGCTGACTTTTTGCTGACTCTTCGGTCCCGGAAAAGAAAAACGGCCAGGTCGGAAAGTTCCGACCTGGCCGTTTTCTGGTGGGCGATACTGGGATCGAACCAGTGACCTCTTCGGTGTGAACGAAGCGCTCTCCCCCTGAGCTAATCGCCCGGTGCCGCCGTTCCCGGCGACATGGAGAACTCTACAACACCCGTTTCAGGTCCCGAACAGGGGGGAGGCCAACCACGGCCAGTCGACCCCGAGCCAGCGGCCGATGGTGGCGTACATGCCGAGCAGCCAGAGGGTCACGACGACGATCACGCCGGTCAGGGCGGCGATGCCGAGCTTGACGGTCCAGTGCTGCCGGGAGACCCAGTTGCTCCAGCGGCGGTAGTGGCGCTTGGTGAAGACGTTCACCTGGTGCGCCCAGTGGAACTCGGTGGCGAGGATGCCGAGCCCGGCGAACACGATGAGCCAGCCGGGGCCGGGGTAGGGGATGGCGATGATGCCGATGATGAGCACCAGGGTGCCGAAGGCGCCGAGCCCGACCCGGTAGGTGGTGTTGAGCGTCGGGTTGGCGCGGATGCGTTCGCGGCGGGCGCGGAGGGCGCGTCGCAGCCGGTGGAGCCTGCGGCGGGGCTGCGGGGCGTCGGTCGCGGTGTCGTCGGCTCGGGCCACGTCGGTCTCGCTCGATCCCGGTTCGGCTGTCCTGCTCAGGGTTCACCTGCCACGTCGTGTCGGGCACTGCGCGGTCCGGCGGGGCTGTGATCTGCGGGTTCGCTGCAGCGCGTCCGCTGTCGCGGCGCAGCGCCGGGCCGCGGGGCCAGGATACGGGCCGTGCTCGCGCGGGACCGGAGGGCGCAGGTGCGGAAAGGGTTGCACCGTCCGACGGAATGTGACGTGCGTCATGCTGGGGTTTTTCCCAGTTCTGGTACCGGGATCGGCCGGGGTGCTTCGAGCCTGGTCACACTGTGGCACCGCTCTCCTCGACCGGGTGGCGGCCAGGCGTGGGGCCTTCCGCGTCCGGATGTCGGGGTTAGTCCGTCTCGGCGAATGCTCGTGGCGAGTGTCTCAGCACGGCCCGCGGAAACCCGTATGGGCGCAGGTCCATCGCCTATCCTGGAGGCCGTGCCCGGCAGCGGCGGAGCTAGTTCGACGACGGTGCCGGAAGCGTTGTGGGGAAGGTCCGGCCGGGGCTCTGGACGGCGCCGGGAATCAGTGCCGAGGTGTCGGACCGATGTTCGATCGGGGGGTGCGATGTGGCCACGCTGCGCAGTTCTCCGATCGCGTTCCGAAGTTCAGTATGCCCCGACCGGGTGATGTAAGGCCCGGTGGCGAGCAGATGACCCCGCAGAGGCGTCACAACTGTGTTGCTCGGTCGATAAGCGGACCGGGAGGGAGTTAGGAAGGCGAGGACGATGCGAAACGATCACGTGACTCTCCGCTCGACGGCGGTGTTCGATCTGCTGGCCCCGCAGACGCCGGCCGTGCCGGTCCAGGTCGAACTGCGCTACGACACCCGCGACCCCTACGCGGTGGTGGCGGCGTTCCGCACCGGCCGCGCCGGTTGGGTCGAGTGGGTGTTCGCCCGCGACCTGCTCGCGGACGGGCTCATCGCGCACGCCGGCGAGGGGGATGTGAGCATCCGGCCCGCGGTGGACGACCCCGAGGTGGTCGCGATCGAGCTCAGCTCGCCGTCGGGGCACGCGGTGTTCGAGGCCTCGGCGCAGGAGCTGGCGGACTTCTTGGACCGCACCTACGACGTCGTGGTCCCCGGCAACGAGAACCTGTGGGTCAACGTCGACGACGCCCTGACCCGGCTGCTGCCGCACGACCTGTCCTGACGATCACGCCCGTGACCTGCGCGGTCCGGCTCGGCGCGGACCGGCGCGGGCGGCGATCGACCCCCCTTTGATCGCCGGGGGCGGCGTGGTCTAAAGTTCTCCGTGCAACGCGGCGGTGACTCCGGAGCCGAGCCGGAGGGTTCACCGCGGTGCACGCGGATGTAGCGCAGCTGGTAGCGCATCACCTTGCCAAGGTGAGGGTCGCGGGTTCGAGTCCCGTCATCCGCTCTGGGAAACCGATCGGGTCGAACTCGGGTTTCCGGGTATCGGCACCCGGGAGTCCGGAATCCGGCCCAGTGCCCAACCCGGCGGAGTGGCCGAGTGGCTTAGGCAAGGGCCTGCAAAGCCCTGTACGCGGGTTCGATTCCCGCCTCCGCCTCGCGCGATTAGCTCAGTGGGAGAGCGCTACCTTGACACGGTAGAGGTCACTGGTTCAATCCCAGTATCGCGCACCAACTTTTCTAGCAGGTCAGCCGCCCGTTCCTCTTGTGGGCCAGATGTTGATCAGCTTGCGCACGGCGATGCGATCTTCGCTGACCGTCTCATCGCCAGCCTGCGGGGTCTCCCGCAGGCGTGGGAACCACATCAGCAGCTGAGCCCGTTCTCCGCTCCGGAGGGCGTCGACGGAGCGGGCGAAGCGTTCTCCCAGCGCGGTGAGCGACTGCTCGGTCATCGTCGGCCATGAGGCACGTCCTTTCCGTGGTTTGCGGTAGTCATGCAGAACCCGCCTCGGCCTGGCGCCGGGGCGGGTTCTGCAGCTCCACGGTCACCGGCACAGCCCCTAGTCGAACGGATGCGGTTGAGAGCCGCGTGAGGGACGAGTCAGGCGGCCTGGCCGGGGTTGAGCACGACCTTGGTCCAGCCGTCTTCGCGGGCGTCGAAGTGCTTGTAGGCGTCCGGTGCCTGCTCCAATGGCAGGTTGTGGGACACGATCCACGAAGGCTTGACCTTGTTGTCGGCGATGAGGTTGCGCAGGTGGCGGTTGTAGCGCTTGACCGGGGCCTGACCGCAGCCCATCTGCTGGCCCTTGAACCAGAAGTTGCCGAAGTCAAAGCGGGCCTTGCCCTGCTGGGACAGCTCATCCGGGCCGCCCGGGTCCTGAGGGACGAACACCCCGACGGTGCCGATGCCGCCGGTGAACCGCACGGAGGAGACCAGCTTGTTCAGGGTCGCCGCGTTGTCCTCGTTGCCTTGGGGGTCATGGGCCTGGTAGCCGACGCACTCCGCGCCGCGGTCGGCGCCGACGCCCTTGGTGAGCTCGGTGACCTGCTCGACCGGGTCGCCCTGGGAGTCGTCGATCGCGATCGCACCGATCTGCTCGGCAAGGCGCAGCCGGTCGGGGTGGCGGTCGACGACCATGACCTTCGCCGCCCCCTTCACGCTCGCGGAGAGGGCCGCCATCAGCCCGACCGGGCCGCCGCCGTAGATCACGATGCTCTCGCCCGCCCGCAGGCCCGACATCTCCACCGCGTGCCAGCCGGTGGGGAAGATATCCGAGAGCATCACGTAGTCGTTCTGCTTCTCGGCCGCATCCTCGGGCAGGCGCAGACACTGGAAGTCGCCCCAAGGGATGCGCAGCAGCTCGGCCTGGCCCCCGGCCCAGCCTCCCATGTCGGCGAACCCGTACGCCCCGCCTGCCATGCCCTCCACGTTCGCGGCCAGGCAGTAGTTGGTCAGACCGTGCTCGCAGTTCTCGCAGTGCCCGCAGGAGACGTTGAACGGCGCGGAGACCATGTCCCCCACCGCGACCTTGTCGATCCCGTCGCCGACTTCGACGACCTCGCCGACGTTCTCGTGGCCGAAGATGCGGCCCTGCCCGAAGTCGGTACGACCCTCGTACATGTGCAGGTCCGAACCGCAGATGTTCGTCGCCGTGATCTTGACCAGGACGTCGTTGGGCGCCTCGATGCGGGCGTCGGCGACGTCGGTGACCGTGACGTCGCGGGGTCCGTTGTACACGAGTGCCTTCATGATGATCTCCGTGTGCGAATCGTGGCCGAATCAGGTCTGGGCGCCGACGGGCGGCGGCCCTCGGCGAACTCTTCGGCGATCTTGGAGCAGAACGCGGGCAGGTCGTCGGGGTCCCGGCTGGTGACCAGACCCTGGTTCGCGACGACTTCTTGGTCGACGACATCGCCGCCAGCGTTGCGAATGTCGGTGCGGATGCTGGGAAACGACGTCAGAGTCCGGCCACGGAGCACGTCGGCCTCGACCAACGTCCAAGGGCCGTGACACAGCGCGCCGACCGGTTCGCCGGACCGGACGACGTCCCGCACGAAACCCACCGCGTCGAGTCGACCCGCAGCCCGTCCGGGTTGACCGCGCCACCCGGCAGGACTGGCATCGAAGTCGTCACCGGAAACGTCGGAGACCGACCGGTCGACGGTCGGCGTTCATCGATCGGATCCGTCCGGTGTGGATCGACCGCAGTGTCACCTGCGCCCCGGCCTGCTCGACCGCCTGGCGAGGCTGGGTCAGTTCGACCTGCTCGACACCGTCGGCGGCGAGGATCGCGACCCGTCGGCCGCGCAGCTCATCTGCCATGGGAATCGCACCTCCTGAATAGTGTCGCGAAAGCCCAGTGTTGCCCGGTCAGGCCGGATCGAAACCACCCACCGAAGCGCTGGGCCCCTGAGCTGGCCGCGTCGACGTGCCGGAAAGCGAAGAGCTGCCGACCTCGCTGAGCGGACCGGCGGGCGGCGCAGACCTGGCCGCACCTGGCCCACTGCGTTCACCCCTGCCCGCTGGCATCGAGCAACTCGTAGACGACCTCCGTGACCATCCGGTAGCAAGGCAGGCCGACGGGACCGCCCGGATCCGGGCCACTGGCGCCGGATCCCGGACGAGCGGAACCCCGCCGGGGACGACCACCGGCGGGGTTCCGCGCGTTCGTCGTGGCGCCGGCTAGCTGCCGGACTCGTCCTGTCCGGTGAACGCGTCGCCGACTCCGGTCGCGAGGTCCGCGCCTGCCTGGAATCCGCTCGCCACGACGCCGAAGACTCCGGTGCCCTGGTCGGATTCCGCGTGGGCGAGGCCTCCGCCCGTGAGCAGCAGGGCCGCGGTGATGCCCGCGAGTACGGACGCCCGGTTCGGTGTGACACGCATGTGGTGGCTCCTCACTCCGTCGAACAGTGCCGCGGGCAACGTTCCACGGACCCGGCGGTCCCGCCCGCGTGATCACGCGCTCGGGTGTCCGCCGGACGGAGGTCACCGGCGAGGTCGCTCGGACCGGCTCCAAGCGGGTGCGGACCCCACCGGAGTCAGTCGACGACGATGTCGCCGGACCGGCTGGGGATCGCGTCGAGCGCGGCGACGGTCTGCTCGTCGAGGACGATCGACCCGGCGGCCACGTTCTCCTCCAGATGGGAGAGGGTGGCGGTGCCGGGGATGAGCAGCACGTTCGGCTCGTGCTGCAGCAGCCAGGCGAGGCCGATCTGCGCGGGCGTGGCGTCCAGCGCGCGGGCGGCATCGAGCACGGCGGGTTCCTCGGTCACCTTCGGCATCCCGGCGAACGGGCCGCCGAGCGGGAAGTACGGCACCCACGCGAGGCCCTCCGCGCGGCACAGCCGCAGCAGTTCCTCGTCGCCGCGGGAGAGCAGGCTGTAGGCGTTCTGCACGCAGGTGATGCCCGCGGGCAGCGCGCGGAGCAGCTCGTCGAGGCCGACGTTGCTGATCCCGAGCGAGCCGATCTTGCCCTCGTCCCGCAACGCGATCATCGTGGCGAGCTGGTCGTCGAGGTCGACGCGCTGGTCGCCCTCGGCGATCAGGCCGGGGCCGCGGTCGGCGCGGCGCAGGTTGACCAGCGCGATCTGCTCCAGCCCGAGGCTGCTCAGGTTCGCCTCCACGTCGGCGCGCAGCTCCTCGGGGCGTTGCGCGAGCCGCAGCGGCCGCGGTCCGTCCGCGTTCGGGGTGGCGCCGACCTTGCTGGCCACCAGCGCGCCGTCGCCGACGGCGTCGCGGATGAGCTCGTTGGCGACGCCGTAGAACTCGGCGGTGTCGATGTGGTCGACGCCGAGTTCGAGCGCGCGGCGCAGCACGGCGCGACCCGCGGCGCGGTCGTCGTGCAGCCGCTCCAGCTGCATCGCGCCGTAGCCGACCCGGGCCACGGTGCGGCCGGCGACCTCGGCGGTGCCGCCGGGGGTGGGTGTGGACGATGGCATGGGCGTTCCTGTCCGTGTGGGAAGATGGAAGAACCGAGGCGGAGGAGCCTCCGGTTATTTGACCGTAGCACAGACGGAGGTGCCTCCGCTTTGTCCGCAACCGAGCGGCCCCCGCGCGCCGACGCCCGGCGCAACCGCGAGAAGCTCCTCGCGGCCGCGTCCACCGCGTTCGCCACCGCCGAGACCACCGTCTCGCTGGAAGCCGTCGCCCGCGAGGCGGGCGTCGGCATCGGCACCCTCTACCGGCACTTCCCGACCCGCGAAGTGCTCGTCGAAGCCGTCTACTCCGCCGAGCTCGACGACGTCGTCGCGCACGCCACCTCGCTGCTCGCCGAGCACCCGTCCGACGTGGCGCTGCGCGCGTGGATGTGCCGCTACGCGGCCTTCGTCGCCACCAAGCGCGGCATGTTCGACACGCTCTCCGCGGGCTGGACCTCCGGCAGCATCTCGCCGCCGACCACCCGGGAGCGGATCACCGGAGCACTCGTCGAGATCCTGGACGCGGGCGCGCGGGACGGATCGCTGCGCGCGGACGTCGAAGCCGACGACGTGCTGGCCATGCTGCTCGGCGTGTTCTACTCGGCCACCGCGGGCAACTCGACCGAGCGGATCGAGCGGCTGCTCGACCTCGTGCTCGACGCCGTCCGGCCCCGCTAGACCGCACTTCCCCCGGCGTGTGATCGGTGATACCTGGCGTTCCACGCCTGATTTAGGTAAGCCTTACTGGATTGCCGGAAGGGGGCCGATCATCGAGATGGCGAGCGTGGACGCGCAGGGGCGCGGCAGGACGTCGCGAGCACGGCGGCAGGTGCTGCGCGCGCAGCGGGTGCGGGTGCTGTTCGCCTCCCTGCTGCTGATGGGGCATCAGGCCTGCGAAGCACTGGTGCCGCTGGCGATCGGGCTCGCCGTCGACCGGGCGGTCGCCACCGGCGCACCGTGGGCGCTGCTGTGGTGCGTGTGCGGGCTGGTGCTGCTGTTCACCGTGCTGACCACCTGCTACCGCTGGTTCTCCCGGCTCGGCCGGGCCGCGGCGATCGACGAGGCGCACGCGCTGCGGGTGCGGCTGGCCGGCCGGTCGCTGCTGGGTTCCGGGACGCGCAGGCGGCACGGGGAACTCCTCGCGATCGCCTCCTCCGACGCCGACCAGGTGTCCCGCGCCGTGGTCTGGGTCGCCGGGCTCGCCGGGTCGATCTCGGCGCTCGGCGTGAGCTGCGTGGTGCTGCTCGGCATCGACGTCCGGCTCGGCGCGCTGCTGATCGTCACCGCGGTCGTCACCACCCTCGGGCTGAACATGGTCTCGCCGATGCTGTCCCGCCGGGTCTCCGGGCAGCAGGACGGCCTCGCCGCCGCCTCCGCGCTCGCCACCGACCTGGTGACCGGGATGCGGGTCGTGCGCGGGCTCGGCGCCCAGGACAACGCCGTCGCCCGGTACCAGGAGGTCAGCAGGCGGGCCGAAGCCGCCGCGATCCGGGCCGGCGTCGGGCGGTCCCTCCAGCTGGGGGCCACCGTGCTCGCCGGGACGCTGGTGCTGGCCGTGTCGGTCGGCGCCGCCGGGCTGCTCGCCGTCGAGCAGGTGATCACCGTCGGGTCCTTCGTCGCCGCCGTCGGCGCCGCCCAGTTCATCGCCGAACCGCTCTCCGCCGCCGGGATGTACCTGCAGATCGGGGCGGCCGCGCTCGCCAGCGGGCGGCGCGTCGACGCCGTCCTCGACGAGGAGGCCGCGGCCGAGGACACCGGGACCACCGCCGAGCGGAACCTGGAACTGCGGCTCGACCGCGGGGGCTGCACCGGCGTCGTCGCCGACGGCCGCGACGTCGAGCGCATCCTGGAAGTGCTGCGCGGCGATCCGGCGGGCGCGCGCAACGGGCTCACCGTCACCTGGACCGGCGGCGCACCCGGCGCGATCCACGTCGAACCGCGGCAGGCGCAGCTGTTCACCGGAAGCATCGCGGAGAACCTCCGGCTCGGCCGCGACGCCGCGGGCGAACCGCGGCCCGCGCTCGTCGCCGCCGGTGCCGCCCCGTTCGTCGACGCGCAACCCGACGGCCTCGACGAGCACGTGCGCGCCCGCGGTCTGAGCCTCTCCGGCGGGCAGCGGCAGCGGCTCGCCCTCGCCCGCGCCCTGCACACCGACCCCGACGTGCTGGTGCTGGTCGACCCCACCACCGCGCTCGACTCCGTCACCGAAGAAGCCGTCGCCGACGGGCTGCACGCGCTGCGCCACGGCGACGGGGAACCCCGCACCACCGTCCTGATCACCACCAGCCCCGTGCTGCTCGCCCGCGCCGACCAGGTGCGGTTCCTCACCGCGGGCGGCGAGGTCGTCACCGGCGAGCACCGGGCCCTGCTCGACGAGCACGCCGACTACTACCGAAAGGTCGTGGGATGAGCGGGACCACTCGCGCACTTCCGCTCGCCACCGCCGTCGAGGTGCGGCGCAGCATCGCCACCTACCTGCGCCCGCACCGCGCGCTCTCCGCCGCGATGGTGGCCACCGCCGTGCTCGCCGCGCTCGCCGGACTGGTGGCGCCGTGGGCGATCGGCGGGCTGGTGGACGGAGTGCTCGCGGGCACCACCGCCGCGGAGATCGTCGTGCGCACCGCCGTCGTCGCCGTCGCCGGGCTGCTCAGCGCCGCGCTCACCGCCGTCAGCGCCGCCCTCGTCGCGCAGCTCGGGCAGCGGGTGCTCGCCCGGATGCGGGAGGACACCGTCTCGGCCGCGCTGCACCTGCCCTCCGCCGTCATCGAGCGCTCCGGCCGCGGCGACCTGCTCAGCCGCGTCGGCGACGACGTCGCGGTGATCAGCCAGGTCGTCGCCGCGCTGCTGGCGCCGTGGATCACCGCGCTGCTGACCGTGGCGCTCACGATGGGCGGGCTGTTCGCGCTCGACCCGTGGCTGATGGTGGCGGGCATGCTGGCGCTGCCGGTGTACGGGTTCTCGCTGCGCTGGTACCTGCCGCGCGCCGCGCGCCGCTACTCCGAAGAACGCGCCGCGTTCGCCGACCGGGCCGAGGCCCTCGTCTCCGCGCTGGAAGGGCTGCCGACGCTGCGCGCCTACGGCGCCGAAGCCCAGCACGTCGGTCTCGTCGAACGGTCCTCGGACCGGGCGCGCGGGCTGTCCCGCAGCGTCGTGTGGTTCTCCACCCGCTGGGGCAAGTGGATGAACATCGCCGAGCTCGTCGGCCTCTCCGCGATCGTCGTCGCCGGATTCGTGCTGGTCGACACGGGGTCCGCGACCGTCGGCGCGGTCACCGCGGCGGCGCTGTACTTCCACCGCCTGTTCAACCCGCTGAGCCTGCTGGTGGCCAGCTTCGACCAGGTCCAGTCCGCGTTCGCGAGCGTGCAGCGCATCGTCGGCGTCCTCGGCATCCCGCACGAACGGCCCGCCGGAACCCGCGACGGCGCGCCCGCCGCGCTCATCGCCGACCGGGTGGCCTACCGGTACCCGGGCTCGGCGGAGCCGGTGCTGCACGAGGTGTCGCTGCGGATCGAACCGGGGGAGACGATCGCGCTGGTCGGCGCCAGCGGCGCCGGCAAGTCCACGCTGGCCGTGCTGCTCGCCGGGCTCGTCGAACCGGACGACGGCACCGTCACCTTCGGCGGGAAGCCGGTCGCCGGGACGGGTGCGGTGCTGCTGGTGCCGCAAGAAGCCCACGTGTTCAGCGGCCCGCTGATCGAAGACCTCCGGCTGGCCCGGCAGGACGCCACCGAAGCGGAGGTCCGGCACGCGCTCGACGTCGTCGGCGCCGACTGGGTCGCGGAACTCCCCGACGACGTGCACACCGCCGTCGGCGAACTCGGCCACCCGCTCGGCCCGGACCGGGTCGCCCAGATCGCGCTGGCCCGCGCCCTGCTCGCCGACCCCGCCGTCGTCCTGCTGGACGAGGCGACCGCCGAGGCGAGCAGCCGCGAAGCGGGCCGCCTGGAGGACGCGGCCGCCGCCGTGCTGCGCGACCGCGCCGGGCTCGTGGTGGCGCACCGGCTGCGGCAGGCCGCCATCGCCGACCGGGTGCTGGTGATGGACGACGGGCGCGTCGTCGAATCCGGCACGCACGAGGAGCTGCTCGCCGCGGACGGGCACTACGCGCGGCTGTGGGAAGCCTGGAGCACGCCTCGCCCGGAGGCGAGGTTGGGGTGATCTTCCGCTGCGAGGGGGCGGGTGGCGGAACCTCAGCGTCCTCCTCGCTGCGGGATCGTTTTCACCGGTGGCTCCGCCACAGGCGAAAACGCTGTCCTCGCGAGGAGAACGCTGAGAACCCGCTGCGGTGCCGGTTGATCGGGTGGTCGTTGGCTCAGCGGCTTCGCCGCTGACAGGACACTGCTGCCTTCGGGGGCGTGGGAATTCCTGTGGTGATGGGGTTTTCGGTGTTCGTCCGATGTGGAATGGGTTCGTGGGCGGGCGCGTCGGTGAAAAGTGATATCACTGTGCTACTGTTCTGGTAGTAGGACGATCACCGACGTCAGGGGGACCTCATGACCGTTCAACTCGAAGACCGCGAGACCAAGCCGGTGCGGATGCCCGAATCCCCGGTCGTCGAGCAGCAGGCGTTCCGGCTGCCCGGCGTGCTGATGGCCGTCGTGGCCCTGGTGCTCGTGCTCGGCGGTGGCGGGGTGCTGGCCGTCGGCCTCGCCGGCGAAGCGGGGCTGCCGATCATCGCCGGGCTGGTGGTCGGCGTCGTCGGGCTCGTGCTGTTCGGCGGGCTCGTCGCCGTCGCGCCCGGCGAGGCGCGGGTGCTGCAGTTCCTCGGCCGCTACACCGGCACCGTGCGCCCGGCCGGCCTGCACTGGGTGAACCCGTTCAGCAGCAAGACGAAGGTCTCCACCAGGATCCGCAACCACGAGACCGCCGTCATGAAGGTCAACGACTCCGACGGCAACCCGATCGAGATCGCCTCCGTCGTGGTGTGGCAGGTCGCCGACACCGCGCAGGCCACCTTCGCCGTCGACAGCTTCGTCGAATTCGTCGAGACCCAGACCGAGACCGCGGTCCGGCACATCGCCACCAGCTACCCGTACGACGGCGACGGCGAACAGCCCTTCTCGCTGCGGGACAACGCGGACGAGATCACCGGCAAGCTCTCCGTCGAGATCGCCGCCCGGGTGCGGGCCGCGGGCGTCGACGTGGTCGAGTCCCGGCTCACCCACCTCGCCTACGCCCCCGAGATCGCGCAGGCCATGCTGCAGCGCCAGCAGGCCGGAGCCGTCGTCGCCGCCCGGCAGCGCATCGTCGAAGGCGCCGTCGGCATGGTCGACCTCGCGCTGCAGAAGCTGTCCGAACGCGAGGTCGTCGAGCTCGACGAGGAGCGCAAGGCCGCCATGGTCAGCAACCTGCTGGTGGTGCTCTGCGGCGACACCCAGCCCGTCGTGAACACGGGCTCGCTCTACCACTGACCGGTCGCGGCGGCCGCGGCTCATCCGGGCGGTCGAGAGAGGTGAGGCGGGAACATGGCCGCACGCAAAGGTTTCCTGCTCCGGCTGGACCCGGCGATCCACGACGCGCTCGCCCGCTGGGCGCAGGACGAGCTGCGCAGCACCAACGCGCAGATCGAGTTCCTGCTGCGGCGCGCCCTCGCCGACGCGGGACGGCTGCCCTCCGACGCGGCCGGCCCCGCCAAGCGCGGTCGACCGCCGAAGTCCACATCGGACTGAAGGTTCCGAGCCGGGCTGCTCCGGCCGGGCGGCTCCGGACCCGGCGGTCCCGGGCCGGCGGTCCCGGGTCGGACGGTTCCGGGCCGGGCGGTTCCGGCCGAACAGCCGGGCCGCCCGGCCTGATGGCCGATCCGCGGACCGGGTCCCCGGGCGAGGATCGACGGTGAGCCGGGACGTCCCGGCGGCCCCTGCGCACTCCGAAGGCGACCCGCGATGTCCACTCCCGCCAGCACCGGCCCGGCCGGTACCGCCGCCACCGCCGACGCCCCGCCACGACGGCGGATCGGCGAGCTCGACGCGGTCCGCGGCCTGGCGCTGTGCGGCATCCTCTTCGTGAACATCCCGCCGATCATGGAGATACGCGGCGTCGTCGACCAGCAGGTGCTGCCGGGGAAGCACTTCCTCGACCTGTTCGTGCAGGAGCGGTTCTTCCCGATCTTCTCGTTGTTGTTCGGCATCGGATTCGGCCTGTTCCTGCTCAGCGCGGGCGACCGCCATCCGCGGCCGCGAATGCTGCTGGTCCGCAGGTTGCTGGTGCTGTTCGCAGTCGGCCTGCTGCACGCCCTGCTGCACCCGGGGGAGGCGTTGACGCCGTACGCGCTGTTCGGGCTGGTGTTCCTGCTGCCGCTGAGCTGGGCTAACCGGTGGGTGAACCTGGTGCTCGGCCTCGGCGGGGTGGGTGCGGCGCTGGTGCTGTTCGGCGGCGGGCTGCCGCTGATCCCGGGGCTGCTGGTGCTCGGCTTCGCGCTCGCTCGGCTCGGGGTGCCGCAGGCGTTGCCGCGGCTCGGGTGGCCGGTCGGCGTCGTGTTCGCGCTGGCGGTGGCCGGTGCGGCGGTGGCGCTGCCGGTGCAGGAGCAGGACCCGTT
Source organism: Saccharopolyspora sp. MMCC62 (assembly GCF_057736575.1). Lineage (NCBI taxonomy): Bacteria > Bacillati > Actinomycetota > Actinomycetes > Pseudonocardiales > Pseudonocardiaceae > Saccharopolyspora > Saccharopolyspora sp. MMCC62. The sequence continues at coordinate 139,854 of NZ_JBYKCM010000008.1, forward strand.
GTCGGCCGGGTTCGGCACCGCCTCCGGTGTCGCCGGGCTCTGCCTGGCCACCGCGTACGCGACCGGCCTGCTCCTGCTGCTGCGCACGCCGTTGCGCGGGGTGCTGGGGGCGGTGCTGGAGCCGCTGGGGCGGATGGCGCTGACGAACTACGTGACCGCGACCCTGCTGCTGATCCCGCTGGGCCACCTGGCCGGGCTGCCCGGGTCGAGCGCGTACGGGGCGATGGCGCTGCTGGCGGCGGGCATCCTGCTGCTCCAGCTGGGGTGGAGCCGGTGGTGGCTGGCGCGTTTCCGGCAGGGCCCGCTCGAATGGGGATGGCGCTGCATCACCTGGTGGCGCGTGCAACCGCTGCGCCGCTGACGGGCGCGCCCCGTGCGGGTGCGGACGACCCGGGGTGAATGACCCATCGGACCAGGGTGACCGGGCGAATGGGTCATTGACCTGGTCAGGGGGTCGGTGCCGGGCCGGTGAGCAGGTGGCGCACGACGGGCTCGGCCCACGCGGTGAGCTCTTCGTGGCTCAGGTCGGCGACGCCCGGGTTGGCCAGCACGTAGCGGCTGGTGGCGAGGCCGATGACGAAGGCGCCGAGCAGCCCGGCGCGCCGCCGCGGGTGGTCCGGGGTGATCGCGGTCAGCCGCGGCGCCACCTGCGTGGCGAACACCTCGCGCATCTTCTCGGCGGCGGTGGGGCTGGTCATGGCGGCGCGCAGCAGCGCGAGGAACGTCCCGTCCTGCTCCCACACGGCGAAGAACCGCGGCAGCAGCGCGCCGGCGATCTCCTCGGGGGCGAGGCCGGTGAGGTCGGGCAGGTCCAGGGTGAACTCCGCGGCGGCCGCGAACAGCTCCTGCTTGTTGCCGAAGTACCGGATCACCAGCGCCGGGTCGATGCCGACGTCGGCTGCCACGGCGCGCAGCGTGGTGCGCTCGTAGCCGTCGGCGGCGAACCGGGCGCGCGCGGCGGCGAGCAGTTCGGCCCGGGTCTCCTTGGCGTTGCGGGAGCGCGGTGCGGTCATGCCCCCAGCCTAAGTCACCGCGCGTTGACTTGTTGCGGGCGGTGTGGCTACCGTTCAAGTCACCACTTGTTGACTTGTGTTTCGAGGAGCCGACCATGCCGCAGCCGAACCGCGACCACCCGGTGCTGATCGTCGGAGCGGGACCGACCGGGCTGACCGCGGCCGTCGAACTGTCCCGGCTCGGCGTGCCCGTCCGGATCATCGACCGCGCCACCGAACCGCCGGCCACCTCCCGCGCGCTCGCCGTGCAGGCCCGCACCCTCGAACTGCTGCACCCGCGCGGCATCGGCGCTGAGATGCAGCGGCTCGGCAACCGGGCCCGCGCCACCGCCCTGCACGGGCGCGGCAAGCGGCTCGCCACCGTCGAACTGGACCGGATGCCCAGCCGGTACAACCACATCCTGCTGCTGCCGCAGTCCGAGACCGAACGCCTGCTGCGCGAGCGGCTGCACCGCCAAGGCGTGCGGGTGGAGCGCGGCGTCGAGCTGCTGTCCTGCGAACAGGCCGCCGACGGCACCGTGCGCGCCGTGCTCGCGAAGGCCGATGGCGAGCCCGAGGCCACCACCGCCGGGTGGCTCATCGCCGCCGACGGCGCGCACAGCGGGGTGCGGCACGGGCTCGGGCTGCCGTTCGAGGGTGCCTCGCTGCCGCAGCGCTACGTGCTGGCCGACCTGCACGTGGACGGCGACGTCCGGGAGGACGAGCTCTCGGTGTTCCTCGCCGCCGACGGGTTCGTCGCCGCGTTCCCCCTCTCCGGCGGCCGGTTCCGGTTCATGGCCGTCGACCCGCGGCCGCAGGACGAGGACGCCGCCGCGCCGGAACTGGGGAAGCTGCAGGAGATCTGCGACCACGTGCTGCCGATGCCGGTGCGGCTGCACGGCATGCGGTGGAGCTCCCGGTTCCGGATCAACAGCAGGCACCTCGACTCGCTGCGCCACGGGTCGATCTTCTTCGGCGGCGACGCCGCGCACGTGCACAGCCCGGCGGGCGGGCAGGGCATGAACACCGGCATCCAGGACATGATCAACCTGTGCTGGAAGCTGGCGATGGTGCACCACGGGCGGGCGCGGCCCGAACTGCTCGACACCTACCAGACCGACCGGCTGCCGGTGATCGGTGCGATCGTGCGGGCCACCGACACCGCCACCCGCGTCGTCAACTCCACGAATCCGGTGCTGCACCAGGTGTTCACCCGCATCGCGCCGATCGCGCTGGGCACCGCCGCGCTGCAGGACAGGGCGACGGCGGCCATCGGTGAGGTCGCCGCGCACTACCGGGACAGTCCGATCTCGGCGGGCGGCGGCGGGCTCGGCCGGCTCCGCGCCGGGGACCGGGTGCCGGACGCCGACGTGCTGGTCGTCGAGGACGGTGCGGTGGCGGTGGAATCCGAGCGGCTGCACGAACTCCTCGACATCGACCGGTTCACCCTCTGGGTCGGCGATCGGGGTGCCGACCTCGCGGCGATCGCCGAGCGGCTGGCGCCGTGGCGGGAGGTGCTCACCGTCCGGCACGCGGTCCCCGCGGCCGCGCAACCCGCGCTGCGCGGAACCGATTCAGCGACCGTGCGCGACCTCGCGGCGCGGCCCGGGCTGCTGCTGGTTCGTCCGGACGGGTACCTCGCCGCGGCCGCGCGCACCGCCGACCCGGGGCCCGTGGCGGACTGGCTGGCGCGCTGGCTCCCTGCCGCCGATCGTGCGAAGCCGGTTGCGGCCGAACGGGTGAAATAACGGGGCGCATTCCATTGGACCGAATGCGGAAATGAACCGCGCACCCGCTCGATTTCCGGGTGTGCATTCCGTGTCCGGTTCCGCCGGAAGGGTGGGCAGCACGCCGGCGGTGCCGGGCTGAAGAGCGGTCCCGGGGTCTGCAGGGTCCCGGGACCGCTTTTCGCGCGTTCGAGGACGGAACGTTTTTCGCTGTGCTCCCAACCGAAAGCGCAGCGTGACGTAGGTCGATGTGGGCGTGGTGAACGACTCCGGGGCCGATCACCGGTCCCCTGATCATCTTCCGTTAAAGTGTCTCGCGCAGGGGGGAATGCACTTCCGCTCGTGCTCTGCAGGAGCGGAAGACGACGGTGTGTGGAAGGAGCCGTGTCCCCGGGAAGACGCCTGTTCAGGCCATCTATCGGCGAGACCTCCTGCCCGTTTCCACCAGGGCGGACGAGTCCGGCGGCCCAGGCCGCGCCCGCTGGGACGCGCGCGTTCCCGCAACACACCACGTCAGATGACCGACAACGTGGAGCGCTGTGAGCACAACAGATCCCGACAACGTCACCAAGCCACCTGGTGAACCGCAGAGCACCTCGGAAAGATCGATCCGTTCCAGCCTGACGCTGGCCGTCACGATCCCCTGGATCGTGGTACTGGTGCTGTGGCTCGTCTGGTGCGCCACGTTCGTCACCGATGGTGTCTACACCAGGGTGATCGGTTCCGGCGTCCGGCAGGTCTCCCTGCCCGCGGTGACCGCGCTCGACGCGCTGCAGTCCGAACGGCGGCTGAGCCAGGACGTGGCCTCCGGCGGGACCACCGACCAGACCGAGCTGCGCGACCAGCAGGCGCGGACCGACGCCCAGCTGAGCCGGATGAACGAGGCGATCCAGGCCGCGCTCAGCACGGCGCCCGCGGAGATCGCCGGTCCGGTCGACAAGCTCAGCGGTGAGCTGGGCAAGCTCGACCAGGTCCGCGGCAGGCTCGCCAACGGGCAGGTCTCGTCGGCCGAGGTCACCGACTACTACGACGGCATCTTCGACATCGCCACCGACCTGTTCGACACCCAGTCCCGACTGGTGCCGGACTCGGAGACGGCGCAGGGCGGTATCGCGGGTACGGCGCTGTTCCGTTCCACCGACCTGATGTCCCGGGAGTCGGCGCTGGTCTCCACCGCGCTCACCACGGGGCAGCTCACGCCGGAGCAGCACCTGCAGCTGCTGCGCCTCAACGGCTCGTACCACTCCGAGCTCGAGAAGAACATCTCGTACCTGAAGCCCTCGGTACAGGCGCGCTACCAGCGGCTGATCACCGAGAACCCGGACTGGGCGCGGCTCGTCTCGGTCGAGAACTCGATCATGCAGGGCGGCCCGGGCAGCGACCCGACCGACGCGGGCGTGTCGCTGGAGGAGTGGCAGCGGATCACCCAGGCCGTGAACCGCGAACTCACCTCGATCACCAGCGAGCAGGTCGACCTGCTGTCCGCGCAGACCGTCGAAGACGGCGACAGCGCGATCGCCGTGGCCGTCGCCGGTGCGATCGCGGCCGGTCTGTTCTCCCTCGGCTTCTTCTTCTGGACGCGCCGCCGGTACCGGTCCGTCATCGACGGCTCGCTGCTGCCGCGTCTGCAGCGGCTGAGCGCGGAAGCCCGCGACCTGGCCGAGAAGACGCTGCCCTCGATGATGTCCCGCGTCCGCGCGGGCGAACGGGTCCAGGTCGAGTCCACCTCGCTGCAGGGCTACGGCAACGACGAGATCGGCCAGGTCGCCGACGCCTTCCGCGCGTTCCAGCAGGAAGCGCTGCAGGCGGCGGTCAACGAGGCCGACACCCAGCAGGGCGCCCTCACGTTCTACATCGGACAGACCCGGCGCGTGCAGTCCGCGCTCGGTCCGCTGCCGCAGCGGCTGGACGCGCTGCTGCAGAACGAGGAGGACCCGGACCGGCTCGGCGCCCTGTTCGCGCTCGACGAATCGGTCACCCAGGCCCGGCACGTCGTGGAGAACCAGCTGGTGCTCTGCGGCGCCGCCCCCGGCCGCCGGTGGAGCAGGCCGCGCGACCTCACCGAGATCCTCCGCGCCTCCGCCGCCGAGACCAAGCACCACGACCGGCTGCGGCTGGGCCACGTGCCCAACGTCAGCGTCACGCCGGGTGTCATCGGCGACATGCTGCGCATGTTCGCGGAGCTGTTCGCCAACGCGGCCTCGTTCTCGCCGCCCGGCACCGACGTGCACGTCGAAGCGGTCTCCGTCGGCAGCGGTCTCGTCGTGCAGATCTCCGACCGCGGCGTGGGCATGACCCCGGACGCGCGCACCAGCGCCAACGAGACCATGAAGAACCCGCCCGGGTTCGCCTCGCTGGTGAAGATCGGTGACCGCGGTGAGCAGCTCGGCCTGTTCACCGTCGCCCAGCTCGCCGAGCGCAACGAGTGGGTCGTCGAGTTCGGCACCTCGATCTACCAGGGCGTGCGGGCCGAGATCTTCATCCCGCAGGCGCACATCGTCACCGAGGACGACGAGGAGCGCCGCGACTCGTGGAGCGGGGACGTGCCGGTGGCCAAGGCGGGCGCCCCGGCGCAGCCGCTGCCCACCCGGGTGCCGTCGTCCGCGGCGAGCACCGTCGTCGCCGAGCCGGTCGTGCGGGAACCGCAGCCCGACACGACCCCCAGCGCGAGCACGGAAGGCACGAGCATGGAACGACCGCCGCTGCCGCAGCGGGTTCCCTACGCCGACCTGCCAGCCGGGTTCGGCGAGGACGAGCCGACGGATCGGCAGAGCGCTCCTGAGTTCGCACCGGGATTGATGACTTTCTTCAACGCCGACCGGCGCTCCCGCGACGATTCCGGCAAGCCCGATTCCGACGACGACGTGCAGTGAGGAAAGCGTGAACGAACTGATGAACTCCCGGAAGCCGGACCTGGACCTGGCCTGGCTCCTCGATCAGATGCTGGACAACGTGCCGGACACGTTGCACGCGCTGGTCCTCACCCATGACGGCCTGCCCGCGGCGTTCTCCAAGAACCTGGACCAGGACCGGGCGGACAAGATCTCGGCGGCCTGCGGCACGCTGCGCGCCACCAGCAAGGCGCTCAGCTACGAGCTGGAGGGCGGGGACATCGACATGAACCTGCTCGCCACCGAGACGATGTCCATGTACGTGCTGGCCGTCGACCCGCGCAACTCCGTGCTGGTCGTCGCAGGCCGCAGCGTCGACGCGGAGCAGCTGCAGTACGAGATGCGTCGCCTGATCAAGAACGTGGGTGAGCGGCTCGGCAAGGGCGCGCGCAACCCCGTCGGTGCGGAGAAGCATTGACCGTGCCCGATTCCGACGCGTGGTACGACGACGACGCCGGCCGGATGGTGCGTTCCTACGCGCTGACCGGCGGCCGCACCCCTGACGCGGCCATCAACCTGGACCGGGCGACCCAGGTCGTGGCGACGCTGGCCGACACCGGCCGCAGCGCCGCCTCGACGCCCGAGCACGAGGCCATCCTGGAGCGCTGCGGCGCCCCGCAGTCGATGGCGGAGCTGTCCGCCGGGCTGGGCCTGCCGCTGGGCGTCATCCGGGTGCTCTGTTCCGACCTGCTCGAACACGGATCACTTGCGCGTTCCCGCATGGTGCAGCCGCGCGATCGCGATATCTTGGAGGCAGTGCTTGCCGGACTCAACAGGCTCTGACGGCGCCACGCCCGTGATGCCCGACTCGGTGAAGCTCGTCGTCGCAGGCGGTTTCGCCGTCGGGAAGACGACCTTCATCGGATCGGTCAGCGAGATCACGCCGCTGAGCACAGAAGAGGAAATGACCGAGGCGAGCGTCGGCGTCGACGACCTCACCGGTACCGAGACCAAGCGCACCACCACGGTCGCGCTGGACTTCGGGCGCATCACGATCTCGCAGGAGATCGTGCTGTACCTGTTCGGCACCCCGGGGCAGGCGCGGTTCGGTTCGCTGTGGACGGAGCTGTCCACCGGTGCCATCGGCGCGGTGGTGCTGCTGGACACCCGCAGGCTGGCGATGGGCTTCCCGTCCATCGACTTCTTCGAACGGCGCGGGATTCCGTTCGTCGTGGCGGTGAACTGCTTCGACAACACGGAGTTCTCCTACACGGAGGACGAGGTCCGCACCGCCGCCGCGATGGGGGCGGAGACCCCGATCATGTTCTGCGACGCGCGGGACCGGGAGTCCAGCAAGAAGGTGCTCGTGACGCTCGTCAAGCACGCCTTGCAGCAGCGGGACCTGGCCGCCGCGGCGGGCTGAGGTACTGCGCGGGAGGGATGGGGCCGGACCTCGGCTCCATCCCTCCCGTGCTTTCCGGGTGGCCTGCCGGCGTCCGCCGGGCGCGATTCCAGTGGTCTCGGTGCGTGCTCGCCGTCGCGATTTCGGTGCGTCGATTACTCCGAGATCAACGCTGTTGCTCCGTTCGGATCAAGCACTATTCGGGATCGGCCCAAGAAATCGGATCCCGGGTTACTGCGAGTTCTTGGTGCCCTGGTCCGAATGGTGCACGAATGCAGCTCCGGCGGGGCCGTTCACCTGCGCGGATAAGGTGCCGGTCGTCACAGTGGAATTGGTGGACGGGTACCCGGATGGAGGTTGCTTCGGTGGGGTCGTGACGGCCGGTGCGCAACAACTCGGAAGATAATTTCATGCTTGACAAATGGGGTAGTCCGATCGAATGATTGGTTGGTGTTCGCAGTTCGTCCAGCGCCTGAACGGGGGGCGTCTGGTCGGACCTGCGAGCGCGTGCATCCGCGCTGCTGCGGGTCATTTCGGGTGCGTCCGCTCGCGGCGGAGGGTTGGGACATGTGTGAGAGGGGCTCGCCGAGCCCGCACGGCGGTGGTTCGGGTGCCGCCGGTGGGCGCTGCGGCTCGACCGGACGTCGCGCGAGCGGAGCGAGTGCTCGGCGCGCGTCGTCCGGAGATCGTCGGGAAGGGCCGTTCGTACTGGTGGAAGCGCTGTCGGGGCGTTCCTGCCGGGAGAACGGTGCGGTCGGCCCGGCAGTGGGCGCCGAGTCGCCCGGTCCGGTCGTGGCGCGGCGGGATCGCGTGCCGCGCCGCGGCTCCGGAGCGGTCCGGTGCCGGGTTCCGGGTGTCCGCGGGCCGGTGGACCCGCCGCCGGGCGCGTCCCGGTGGACGCGGTCGGGCCGGTGGCGGAAATCGTTCTCGCCGCAATCATCGGACAATTCGTCCGACGTGCTGATGCCGACGTGGAATCAGGTCCGAGTATCGTCGATGGCCGCCGTGGGAGCGGTGGCCGACGTCAATTCTTCGCGCGTTCCCCATTGTCGATGTCGAAATGAATTCGAATCCGCCACGATGTGCCCTCCGCGGCGCCGGAAACCGTCCGGCCGGGCCCCGACCAGCGATCTTCGGTCGGCAGGGGAGGGGCTCGGGTGAGTTCCCCCGGCCGCCGGATCGTCGTTCTCCTCTCGGGTCGCCGCGCGGTTCGGCGCGGCGTATCACCACCGATACCATGATCAACTCTTGAATTCGCGCCGACGGTCGTCGCACACCGCGGACTGAGCGCGCGTGGTCTCGCACCGCCACGTCCGGGATTCGCCATCCCGGTCGTGCGGTGCGGTCATGCCTGTCCGCCGACGGCCCGGAGCACCCAGAACCCGCCTCCTCCTATTCGACAGGGGAACGACCGACGTTGGACCAGACATTCGCGCCTCCGCTGCTGTTCACCGGTGCTGACCTGGACTCCCTCCGCGACCGAGCCGGACGCATCGGTGCGTGCCTGCAGGACCCGGCGTTGGAGCCCCGCGACGTCGCGGCGGCCCTCGCCCCCGGTGCGCCCGGCGCCGCTCGCGCCGCGCTCGTCGCCGCCACCCGCGCGGACGCCGCGCGCGGCCTGGCGGCGCTGAGCGCCGGCCGCCCGTTCCCCGGACTGTTCACCGGAGTCCCGCAGCCCTCGCCGATCGCCTTCCTGTTCACCGGCATCGGGGTGGAGTGGGCGGGCATGGCGGCACCGCTGCTCGCCGCGCACCCCGAGTTCGCGGCGGTCGTGGACCGGGTGGACGCGGTCGTGGCGCCCGCGCTGGGCCGTTCGCTGCGCACCGTCCTCGAAGCCGGTCCCGGCTCGGACGAGGCGGCGCTGCTGGAGCGGATCGACTGGGCGCAGATCGCGCTGTTCACCCTGCAGGTCGGGCTGTGCGCGGTGCTGCGCGAGCGCGGCCTCACCCCGGCGCACGTGCTGGGGCACTCGGCCGGCGAGCTGGCCGCCGCGCACGTCGCGGGCGTGCTCGACCTGGACGACGCCGCCCGGTTGCTGGTGATCCGGGCCCGGCTGATGCGCACCCTGCAGGGCGGCGGCGCGATGGTGGCGCTGCAGGCGGGGGCCGCCGAGGTCGCCGCCGAGCTCGGCGAGCTCGCCGCCGAGGTGTCCGTCGCCGTCGTGAACGGCCCCCGCGCCACGGTGATCTCCGGGGCGGCGGACCCGGTGCTGGAGGTCGCCGCGCGGTTCGAAGAACTCGGCCGCGGGGTCAAGTGGCTCGACGTGGACATCGCGGTGCACTCGAACCAGGTCGACCCGATCCTGGCCGAGCTGGCCGACGGCATCCGCGACCTGACCTTCACCGCGCCCCGCGTGCCCGTGGTGTCCGCCGTCGCCGGTGCCGCCGACGACTCGGTCGCCGACCCCGGCTACTGGGTGCGCAACCTGCGCGAGCCGGTGCGGTTCGCCGACGGCATCGGCTGGCTGCACGGCCAGGGCGTGCGCACCTTCGTGGAGATCGGGCCGGACGCGGTGCTGACCTCGATGCTCGCGGACTGCGTGCCCGCGCACGACGACGTGGAATCGGTGCCGCTGCTGCGCAAGCGGCGTCCGGTCGCCGACTCGCTGGCCACCGCCGCGGCCCAGCTGCACGTGCGCGGCGTCGACCTCGCCCCGTTCGCCGCGCTGCCGGAACCGTCCGGGCACGCGCTGCGGTGCGCGGGGTTCTGGCGCGACGGCGGGCCGCTGCCCGCGGGGCACGCCGCGGCCGAACGCGACCCGGCCGGGGCCGCGGACCTCGCCGAACTGGTGCACGCGCACGCCGCGGGCGTGCTCGGCAAGGCCACCCCGGAGGAGGTCGACGCGGGCACCAGCTTCCGCGAGCAGGGCTTCGACTCGGCGGCCGCCGTCGAGTTCTGCGCGCTGCTCAACCGGGACGCGGGCCTCGACCTGCCGGTGGCGGCGCTGTTCGACTACAGCACTCCCGCCGCGCTGGTGGACCACCTGGCGGGGCTGCGCGACGGCGCCCCGGCGGTGACCACCGGTGCCGCGGACCGCACCGACGCCGACGACGAACCGATCGCGATCGTCGGCATGGGGTGCCGGTTGCCCGGCGGCATCGCCTCGCCCGAGCAGTTCTGGGACGCGCTGCTGGCCGAGCGGGACGCGGTCTCGTCGTTCCCGACCGACCGCGGCTGGGCGGCGGACCTGTACGACCCGGACCCGGACCGCGGCGGCCGGACCTACGCGTCCGCGGGCGGATTCCTGCACGACGCCGCGCTGTTCGACGCCGAGTTCTTCGGCATCTCCGAGTACGAGGCGCAGACCATGGACCCGCAGCAGCGGCTGCTGCTGGAGGTCTGCTGGGAGGCCGTGGAGCGCGCCGGGATCGTCCCGGAATCGCTGCGCGGCAGCCGCACCGGCGTGTACCTGGGCGCCACCGCGCAGCCGTACGGGCCCGCGCTGGACGAGCCGGCGGGCGCGCTGGACGGGTTCGTGCTCACCGGCACCACGCCGAGCGTGATCTCCGGGCGGGTGGCCTACCAGTTCGGCTTCCACGGCCCGGCGCTCACCGTGGACACCGCGTGCTCGGCGTCGCTGGTCGCGCTGCACCTGGCGGTGCAGTCGCTGCGGCGCGGCGAGTGCTCGATGGCGATGGCCGGTGGTGCGGCGGTGCTCGCCACGCCGGGGATGCTGGTGACCTTCGCGCGGCAGCGCGGGCTCGCCGCCGACGGCCGGTGCAAGGCGTTCGCGGCGGACGCGGACGGCACCGGCTGGGGCGAGGGCGCCGGGGTGCTGCTGCTGGAGCGGCTCTCCGACGCGCGGCGCAACGGGCACCCGGTGCTCGCGCTGGTGCGCGGCTCCGCGGTGAACTCGGACGGCACCTCGAACGGGCTGACCGCGCCGAACGGGCTGGCCCAGCAGGAGGTGATCCGCTCGGCGCTGGCCGGCGCGGGCCTCGAACCGTCCGAAGTGGACGCCGTGGAGGCGCACGGCACCGGAACGCGGCTCGGCGACCCGGTGGAGGCGCGGGCGCTGCTGGCGACCTACGGCGCCGACCGCGCCCCGGACCGCCCGCTGCGGCTCGGCTCGGTGAAGTCGAACGTCGGGCACACCCAGACCGCGGCCGGGGTCACCGGCGTGATCAAGATGGTGCTGGCGCTGCAGCACGAGGTGCTGCCCCGGACGCTGCACGTCGACGAGCCCTCCTCGCACGTGGAGTGGGACGCCGACCGGATCGCGCTGCTCACCGAGCGCGCGCCGTGGCCGCGCGGCGCCGTCCCGCGCCGGGCCGGGCTGTCCGCGTTCGGCATCAGCGGCACCAACGCGCACGTGATCATCGAGGAGGCGCCGCCGGTCGAGGCGGAGCCCGCCGCGGACGACGACGGCGTGGTGGCGCTGCCGCTGTCGGCGAAGACCGCTCCCGCGCTGGCCGAGCAGGCGCGCCGGTTCGCCGCGCACCTCGCCGCCGCGGACCGCCCGTCGCTGCGGCAGTGGTCCCGGGCGATGGCCCGGCGCTCGTCGTTCCCGTGGCGCGCGGCCGTCGTGGGCGGCTCGGCCGCGGAGCTCGTCGCCGGGCTCGGCTCGCTCGCCGAGCAGCGGCCCGCACCCGGCGCCTGGTCCGGTCGCGCCGTGGACGGCCGCACCGCGGTGCTGTTCTCCGGGCAGGGCAGCCAGCGCGTCGGGATGGGCGGGCGGCTGCATGCCGAGCACCCGGTGTTCGCGGCGGCCTTCGACGAGGTGTGCGCGCTGTTCGACGCCGAGACCGGCGGTGACCTGCGCGCGGTCCTCGCCGAGGACGAGCGGGCCCTGACCCGCACCGCCTGGGCGCAGCCCGCGCTGTTCGCCGTCGAGGTGGCGCTGTTCCGGCTGCTGGAGTCCTGGGGGCTGCGCCCGGACGTGCTGCTCGGGCACTCGCTGGGCGAACTGGTCGCCGCGCACGTCGCCGGGATCCTCGACCTGCCGGACGCGGTCCGCGTCGTCGCCGCCCGCGCCCGGCTGATGGAGGCCGTGGACGTCGACGGGACGATGACCGCGCTGGAGGCCACCGAGGACGAGGTCCGCGCGGTGCTCGCCGAGCACCCGGACGGGATCGCCGTCGCCGCGGTGAACGCGCCGCGCAGCACCGTGGTGTCCGGCCGCCGCGAGCTCGTCGAGTCCGTCGCGGACCGGTTCACCGCGCAGGGCCGCCGGAGCTGGCCGCTGCGGGTCAGCCACCCGTTCCACACGCCGCTGATGGCGGGCATGCTCGACGAGTTCGCCGCGGTGCTGGGCACCGTGACGTTCCGGCGGCCGCGGCTACCGGTGATCTCCAACGTCACCGGGGAGCTCGCCGACGAGCGCATGTCCGCAGTGGACTACTGGCTGGAGCACGTGCTCGGGGCGGTGCGGTTCGCCGACGGGGTGCGCACCGCGCGCGAGCTCGGCGCCCGCACCTTCGTCGAGGTCGGTCCGGGCGCGGCGCTCACCGTGCAGGCCCGCGCCTGCCTCGCCGAGCTCGACCCGGCCGCGGCCGTGGCGGCGACGATGCGCCAGGGCCGGGACGAGACCGCGGCGCTGCTGCACGGCGTGGCGCAGCTGCACGTGGCCGGGCACCCGATCGACTGGGACGCCGTCGCCGGTCCCGGGAACGGCGCGCTGCCGCAGCTGCCGACCTACGCCTTCCAGCGCAAGCACTTCTGGCTCACCTCCGCGGGCCGCAGCACCGGGATCGCCGCGCCGCCGCCCGCACCGGAGACGCCCGCCGTCGACGGCCTCACCGGCGAAGACCGGCGGGCCCGGCTGCTGGAGCTGGTGCTGGAGCAGACCGCCGCGTGCCTCGGCACCAGCGAGCAGGACCGGGTGGAACCGGGACTGACGTTCTTCGAGACCGGGCTCGGCTCGGTCGGCCTGCTGGAGCTGCGCAACCGGCTGGTCGCCGCCACCGGGCTGGAGCTGCCCGCCGCCGCGGCCTACGACCACCCCACGCCGCGCGCGCTGGCCGAGCAGCTGGACCGGCTCGACCCCGCCACCCGGCAGCGGGCCGAACCGGTCGCCCGCACCGAGGTCGTCGAGCCCCGGCCCGCCGACGAAGGACCGGAACCGATCGCGATCGTCGGCATGGGCTGCCGCTTCCCCGGCGGCGTCACCACCCCCGGTGAGCTGTGGGACCTGGTCGCCGAAGGCCGCGACGTGGTCTCCGAGTTCCCCACCGACCGCGGCTGGCCCACCGGGCTGCACTCGACGGACCCCGAGCAGCCCGGCACGACCTACTGCACCCGCGGTGGATTCCTGCGCGACCCGGCGATGTTCGACTCCGACTTCTTCGGCATCGCCCCGCGGGAGGCGCTGGTGACCGACGCGCAGCAGCGGCTGCTGCTGGAGACCTCGTGGGAGGCGTTCGAACGAGCCGGGATCGACCCGATCTCGTTGCGCGGCAGCGACACCGGGGTCTTCGTCGGCATCACCTACCAGGACTACACGCCGCGCTGGGTGGACCGGCCGCGCGCGGTCCGCAACCACGAGGGCTACCTGCAGAGCGGCACCGCCAGCAGCATCGCCACCGGGCGGCTGTCGTACTTCTTCGGCTTCGAAGGGCCGTCGATCGGCATCGACACCGCCTGCTCGTCCTCGCTGGTGTCGTTGCACCTCGGGGTGGAGGCGCTGCGCGGCGGGCAGTGCTCGTACGCGCTCGCCGGTGGCGCGACCGTGATGCCGACGCCGCAGCCGTTCGTCGAGTTCTCCCGGCTGCGCGCGCTGTCCCCCGACGGCCGCTGCAAGTCGTTCTCCGCGGACGCCGACGGCACCGGCTGGGGCGAGGGCGCGGGCGTGCTGCTGCTGGAGCGGCTGTCCGACGCGCAGCGCAACGGGCACAAGGTCCACGCCGTGGTGCTGGGCACCGCGGTCGGCGCCGACGGGGCCTCCAACGGGCTCACCGCGCCCAACGGGCTCGCGCAGCAGCGCACGATCCGCACCGCGCTGCGCACCGCGGGCCTCTCCGGCCGGGAGGTCGACGTCGTCGAGGCGCACGGCACCGGCACCAAACTCGGCGACCCCATCGAGGCGCAGGCGCTGGTCGAGACCTACGGCCGCGACCGCGCCCCGGACCGGCCGCTGTTCGTCGGCTCCATCAAGTCGAACATCGGGCACCCGCAGACCGCCGCCGGCGTCGCCGGGGTGATCAAGCTGGTGGAGTCGTTCCGGCACGGCGTGCTGCCGAAGACGCTGCACGCGGACGAACCGACCCCGCTGATCGACTGGCCCAGCAGCGGGCTGTCGCTGCTCGCCGAGCAGCGGTCCTGGCCCGCGACCGACGGCCCGCGCCGGGCCGCGATCTCCGGGTTCGGCATCGGCGGCACCCTCGGCCACGCGATCCTGCAGGAGCCGCCCGCGCCCGCGCGGACCCGCCCGGCCCCCGCCGGTCGCCCCGTCGCCTGGGTGCTGTCCGGGCAGACCGCCGCCGCGCTGCAGGACCAGGCGCGGCACCTGCTGGAGCACCCCGAGCTGGACGCGCACCGGGTCGCGGACGTGGCGCACACCCTCGCCCGGCGCACCGCGTTCCGCTGGCGCGGCGTCGTCGTCGGCTCCTCGGTCGAGGAGCTGCGCGAAGGGCTGGAGCTGCTGGCGCGCGGGCGCACCGGGACCGGCGTGTGGTCCGGTCAAGGTCGCGACGCGGCCGCGGTCACCGCGTCCGGGCCGCTCGACGACCTCGCCCGGCGGCACGTGGACGGCGCACCGGTCGACTGGACGGCGGTGTTCCCGACCGGCGAATTCCTCGACGAGCTGCCCACCTACGCGTTCCAGCGGCAGCGCTACTGGCTGGAGCTCGACGCGGTGGAACCGAGCACCGGGCACCCGTTCCTCGACGAACCGCTCGAACTCGCCGACGGATCGGGGGCGATCGTCGCCGGTCGCGTGTCGGTGGCCGCCGAGGCGTGGCTGGGCGATCACGTGCTGCGCGGCGACACGATCTTCCCCGGTACCGGGCACGTGGAGCTGGCGCTGCGCGCCGGGCGCCGCCTCGGCTGCCCGCGCCTGGTCGAGCTGACCCACCACAGCCCGCTGCTGCTGCCCGGCGACGGGCACCGCCGCATCCAGGTGTCGGTGGGCGCACCCGGCGCGGGGGAGCGGCGGCCGCTGAAGATCCACTCCGCGCCCGCGGAGGGATCGGAGTGGACGCTGCACGCCTCCGGTGAGCTCGGCCCGCACGCCGAACCGGCCGCCGCCCCGGCCGTGCAGTGGCCGCCGCCCGGCGCGGAAGCCGTGGACGTCGCGGCCATGTACGAGGGCTTCACCGAACGCGAGTACGAGTACGGGCCCGCCTTCCGCGGGGTGCGCGCCGCTTGGCGCACCGGCGACGAGGTCACCGCCGAGGTGGCGCTGCCCGCCGACGTGGCCCGGGACGCGGGCGAACTCGTGCTGCACCCGGCGCTGCTCGACGCCTGCCTGCACGCGATGGGCGTGCTCGACGACGGCGACGACGTGCGGGTCCCGTTCGCCTGGAGCGGTGTCACCGCCACCGACGGCCCGGCCGCCGCCGAAGTGCGGGTGCGCCTCACCAAGGTGCGGCCGGACACCGCGACACTCGTGGTCGAGGACCGAACCGGGCGGCGGCTGCTGGCGGTGGACGCGCTGACCTTCCGCTCGCTGCAGGCGGGTGCCGGGGTGAACCTGCGCGACGTGCTGTTCGCCCAGGAATGGGTGGCCGTCGAGCCGCACTCCTGGCCCGCGTCCGGCGCGCCCGTCGTGGCCGAGGTCGGCGCCGACCCGGCGGCCGCGTTCGCCGCGCTCGGCCGCAACGGCGTGCTGCCGGAGCTGGTCGCCGTCCCGCTGCCGGAGTACGGCGCCGCGCGGATCGGGGACGACGGGCTGGCCGCCGCGACCCGGGACGCGATCGGCTCCGCCCTGGAGCTGGTGCGGGCCTGGCTGGCCACGCCCGGCGCCGCGGCCTCCCGCCTCGTGGTGGTGACCCGGCAGGCCCACGCCGTCGACGGCGGCACCGTCGGCGACGCCGCGCACGCCGCCGCGGCCGGGCTGATCCGCAGCGCCCAGTCCGAGCACCCCGACCGGTTCGTGCTGGTCGACGTCGACGAGCACGACGGGCTCGCGGACGTCCTCGCGGCACTGCCCGACGACGAGCCGCAGCTGGCGGTCCGCGACGGCCGCTTCCACGCGGCCCGCCTCGCCCGCACCACCGGCGGCAGCGGCGACGTCCGGCTGGACGACGGCACCGTGCTGCTCACCGGTGGCACCGGTGGTCTCGCCGCCGAGATCGCCGCGCACCTGGTGACGGCCCACGGGGTGCGACGGCTGGTGCTGGCCAGCCGCCGCGGCCCGCGCGCCACCGGGATCGAGGAGTTGCGGTCCCGGCTGCTGGAGCTCGGCGCCGAGCAGGTGGACCTCGCCGCCTGCGACGCGACCCGGCGCGACCAGGTCGTCGACCTGGTCGGCTCGATCGACCCGGCGCACCCGCTGATCGGCGTCGTGCACCTCGCCGGGGTGCTGGCCGACGCGACGATCGGCGGGATGACCGCCGAGCAGATCGAGCGGGTCGCCGCGCCCAAGGTCGACGCGCTGGTGCACCTGCACGAGCTCACCGCGGGCGCCGACCTGCGGATGTTCGCGACGTTCTCCTCCGCGGCCGCCGCCGTCGGCTCCGCCGGGCAGGGCAACTACGCCGCCGCCAACGCCTTCCTGGAGGCGGTGACCGCGCAGCGCCGCGCGGCCGGGCTCGCGGGCACCGCGCTCGCCTGGGGCATGTGGGCCACCGAGGACGGGATGCGCGGGCAGGTCGGTGACGCCGACATCGCCCGGCTGCACCGCTCCGGGTTCCGGCCGATCACCGGCATCGAGGCGGTGACCGCGTTCAGCGCCGGGATCTCCGCCGACCTGCCGGTGCTGCTGCCGGTGCCGGTCGAACGCGCGCAGCTGCGCAGGCTCGCGGGCAGCGGCGGGCTCCCCGCGCTGATGCGCGGCATCGCGCCCGCCGGGGCGGCGGGCGGCTCCGCCGGATCGCTGGCGGAACGGGTGCGCGGGCTGTCCGGGCAGGCCCGGCTGGGCGCGGTCGTGGACGTCGTCCGCACCCACGTCGCGAGCATCCTCGGCCACGGCTCCGGCGATCAGGTGGACGTGGACACCGCGTTCTTCGACATGGGCTTCGACTCGCTGTCCGCGGTGGAACTGCGCAACGAGCTCGCCGCCGCCACCGGGACGTCGCTGCCGCCGACCCTGCTGTTCGACCACCCCGACATCACCTCCGTGGCCGAGCACGTGCTCGATCGGCTCGCCCCGGAACCGGCCGCCGCACCCGCACCGGCGGAACCCGAACCGGTGTCGGCCATCGCGGAGATGACCGCCGACCAACTCGTCGCCATGGCGCTGAAACAAGGTGATCGCTGATGACCGAGCAGCTCGTCGAAGCCCTCCGGGCCGCGTTGCTGGAGAACGAACGGCTCCGCGCCGAACAGGCGCAGCCCGCCGACGACCCGATCGCCGTGGTCGGCGTCGCCTGCCGCTACCCCGGTGACGTGGACACCCCGGAGCGGCTGTGGGACCTGGTGGCCGGGGAGCGCTGCGCCGTCGGCGACTTCCCCACCGACCGCGGCTGGCCCGCGGACCTCTACGACCCGGTGCCCGGCCGGCCCGGCAAGTCGAACACCGAACGCGGCGGGTTCATCGACATCAAGGGCTTCGACGCGGAGTTCTTCGGCATCGAACCCGACGAGGCCCGCATGATGGACCCGCAGCAGCGGCTCATGCTGGAGGCGTCCTGGCACGCGTTCGAGCACGCGGGGATCGACCCGACCTCGTTGCGGCGCAGCTCCACCGGCGCCTACGTCGGGGTGATGTACAACGACTACACCGCGCGCATCGACGCGGCCGGGCTGAACCACGACGAGAACTACCTGACGAGCGTCACCAGCAGCGTCACCTCCGGGCGGGTGGCCTACGCGTTCGGGCTGGAGGGGCCCGCGGTCACCGTGGACACGGCGTGCTCCTCCTCGCTGGTGTCGGTGCACCTGGCGAGCAACGCGCTGCGCAACGGGGAGTGCTCGCTAGCGCTGGCCGCCGGGGTGACGTCGATGGCCTCGCCGTCGATGTTCATCGAGTTCAGCAAGCACGGCATCGCCGCCGACGGAACCTGCAAGGCGTTCGCCGCCGACGCCGACGGCATCGGCTGGGCCGAAGGGGTCGGGGTGCTGATCCTGGAACGGCTCTCCGACGCCCGCCGCCACGGCCGCCGGGTGCTGGCGGTGCTGCGCGGCAGCGCGGTCAGCCAGGACGGCGCCTCCAACGGGCTCACCGCGCCGAACGGCCGCGCCCAGCAGCGCGTCATCGAGGAGGCGCTGACCCGCGGCGGGCTCGCCCCCGCCGACGTGGACGCCATCGACGCGCACGGCACCGGCACCCCGCTGGGCGACACCATCGAGGCGAACGCCCTGCAAGCCGTCTACGGCCGGGGCCGTGCGGCCGAGCACCCGCTGTGGCTCGGTTCGGTGAAGTCCAACCTCGGCCACGCCCAGGCCGCCGCGGGCGCGGCCGGCCTGATCAAGATGATCTGGGCGATCCGGGAGGGCGTGCTGCCGAAGACGCTGCACGCCGAACGCGCCTCCACCGACGTGGACTGGCGCGGCGGGGGAGTGGCGCTGCTGGACGAATCGCGGCCCTGGCCGGACCGTGGCAGGCCGCGCCGCGCCGCCGTGTCCGCGTTCGGCATCAGCGGCACCCTCGCCCACGTCATCGTTGAACAGGCCGCGGAGCAGGACGTCCCCGCACCGACCGCGCCCGCGGGCACCACGCCGTGGCTGCTGGACGCCCGCACCGGGGACGGGTTGCGCGAGCACGCGGCCGCGCTGGCCGGGGCGATCGAGCAGGCCGGGGAGCCGTCGCCCGCGGACGTCGCCGTCTCGCTCGCGCCGCGCCGCGGATTCCCGTGGCGGGCCGCGATCCTGCCCCGCAGCACGCCGGACGGGGTGCGCGCGCTGCGCGAGCTCGCCGCGGGCGCGCCGGGTTCCGAGGTGCCGCTGGGCGACCGGACCGCGCGGGACGTCGCACTGGTGCTGCCGGTCGCGCTGCCCGGCAAGGAACAGGTGGAGCTGGCCGCGGACCTCGCCGACTGGGGAGTCCGCCCGAACCACCTGATCGTCGCCCCCGAGGCGGCGGCGGTGGCGGCGGACATCGCGGCGGCCGCCGGGCTGGAAGCCGATGCGGTCACCAGCACCGGGGACTGCGCCGGAGCGGTCCGGGAGCGCACCGCGGCCGGGACCTGCTCGGCGATCGTGCTCGGTGGTGAGCTCGCCGGGAACCCCGACGCGGTCGCACTGCCGCCGCACGGCGGGTCCGAAGCGTTGGAGCGGGTGCTGGCCTGGCTGCACGTGCGCGGCGTGCCCGTCGGCTGGCGCCGGACCGGCACCGGATCCCCCATCCCGGTGCCCGGGTACCTCTTCGCGCACCAGGAGTACTGGGTCTGACCGCGCGCCTGCGGCGAGGGGCGCCATCGCCCCTCGCCGCAGGACCTCCGCCGTCGACCGGGAGGAACGGGCGGTGCGAGCTCGTGGTGATCACGAGCCCGCACCACCGGATCAGCCGCGCCCGAGCAGCGACCGGGCGAAGAACGCCAGGTTCGCCGGGCGCTCCGCCAGCCGCCGCATGAAGTAGCCGTACCACTGGTCGCCGTAGGCCACGTACACCCGCAGCCGGTGCCCGGCGGCCGCCAGCCGCTCCTGCTCGTCGGGGCGGATCCCGTAGAGCATCTGGAACTCGAAGCTCTCCGCGGACCGCGCACCGCGCGCGACCAGGTCGAGCGCGATCTCGATCATCCGCGGGTCGTGCGTGGCCACCATCGGGTAGCCCGCGCCGTCCAGCAGCACCCGCAGGCACCGCACGTACGACCTGTCCACTTCGGACCGTTCGGCGAACGCGACCGAGGCGGGCTCCGCGTAGGCGCCCTTGCACAGCCGCACCCGGGAACCGGCGGTGGCCAGGTCCCGGCAGTCCTGCTCGGTGCGCCGCAGGTACGCCTGCAGCACCGCGCCCACCCACGGGAAGTCCACCCGCAGGTCCCGCAGGATGCCCAGCGTGGAGTCCGTGGTGGTGTGGTCCTCCATGTCCAGGGTGACCGTGGTGCCCGCCGCCGCGGCGGCTTCGCAGATCAGCCGCGCGTTGTCCAGCGCGATCTTCTCCCCGTCCGCGGGCAGGGACTGCCCGACTGCGGAGAGCTTCACCGACACCTCGGCCCGACCGGCGAGGCCCGCGTCGCCGAGCGAACCGAGCACCGCCCGGTAGGCGTTCACGGTGTCCGCGGCCTGCCCGGCGTCGAGGGTGTCCTCGCCGAGGTGGTCCAGGGAGGTGTGCATGCCGCGCGCCGCGAGCGCGCTGGTGGCCGCGACCGCGTCGGCCGCGGAGGTCCCGGCCACGTAGCGGTCCACGACCGGGCCGGTGAGCGGGTTGGCCGTCACGATGCGCCGCACGTTCGCGGAACGCGCGGCGGCGAGCAGGGCAGAGCGCAACATCGGGTCTCCTCAGCCGCCGAGTCCTCCGGCGGACGGCGGTGCCGTCCGCCTCGGGCCGGATCAGTCCATGTGCGGGTAGCCGAGCCCGGTGGGCGCGACGAACGTCTCCTTGATGGCGCGCGGGCTGGTCCAGCGCTGGATGTTGAACATCGAGCCGGCCTTGTCGTTGGTGCCGGAGGCGCGGCCGCCGCCGAACGGCTGGCGGGACACGATGGACCCGGTGGGCTTGTCGTTGACGTAGAAGTTCCCCGCCGCCTGCCGCAGCTTCCGGTGCGCCAGCTCGATCGCGGACCGGTCGGTGGCGAACACCGCGCCGGTCAGCGCGTACGGGCTGGACGCGTCCACCACGTCGAGGATCTCCGCGTAGCGGGCGTCGTCGTAGACGTGCACCGCGATGATCGGCCCGAAGTACTCGGTGGTGAACACCTCGTCGGACGGGTCGTCGCAGACCAGCACCGTCGGCTCCACGAAGTAGCCGACCGAGTCGTCGCAGCCGCCGCCGGCCAGCACCTCGATGGAGGAGGTGGTGCGCGCCCGCTCCAGCGCGGCCCGGTGCTTCGCGAACGCCCGCGCGTCGATGACCGCGCCGCCGAAGTGGCCGAAGTCGGTGACGTCGCCGAAGCTGATCGACCGGGTCAGCTCCGCCAGCTCGTCGCGCAGCCCGCCCTCCCAGATCGAGCGCGGCACGTAGGCGCGGGACGCCGCCGAGCACTTCTGC
Source organism: Saccharopolyspora sp. MMCC62 (assembly GCF_057736575.1). Taxonomy (NCBI): domain Bacteria; kingdom Bacillati; phylum Actinomycetota; class Actinomycetes; order Pseudonocardiales; family Pseudonocardiaceae; genus Saccharopolyspora; species Saccharopolyspora sp. MMCC62. The sequence continues at coordinate 160,994 of NZ_JBYKCM010000008.1, forward strand.
CCCTGGTACTCGAAGGCGCCGCGGGCGAACGCGGTGGCCAGCGGGGTCGGGTCCGCCGACGGGTGCACCACGATGAAGTCCTTGCCGCCGGTCTCCCCGACGATCCGCGGGTAGCTGCGGTAGGAGTCGAGGTTCTCGGCGACGGTGCGCCACAGCTTCTTGAACGTGCCGGTCGAGCCGGTGAAGTGCAGGCCCGCGAAGTCCGGGTCGGCCAGCGCGACGTCGCTGACGGCCTGCCCGTCCCCGGTCACCAGGTTGATCACGCCCGGGGGCAGCCCGGCGGCCTCGAACATCCGCATGGTGAAGTGCGCGGCGAACTGCTGCGACGGCGTCGGCTTCCACACCACGGTGTTGCCCATCAGCGCGGGCGCGGTCGGCAGGTTCCCGGCGATGGCGGTGAAGTTGAACGGGGTGATGGCGGTGACGAAGCCGTCCAGCGGCCGGTACTCCATCCGGTTCCACTCGTTCGGCACCGAGGTGGGCTGCTCGGCGAGGATGCGGCGCGCGTAGTGCACGTTGAACCGCAGGAAGTCGATGAACTCGCAGGCGGCGTCGATCTCGGCCTGCTGCACCGACTTGGACTGGCCGAGCACGGTGGCGCCGTTGATCGTGTCCCGCCACGGACCGGCGAGCAGGTCGGCGGCGCGCAGCAGCACCGCGGCGCGCTCGTCGAACGGGGTGGCGGCCCAGCCGGGCGCGGCGTTCTTGGCGGCGCGCACCGCGTCGGCCACGTCCTCGCGGGTGGCCTGCGCGGAGGTGCCGAGCACGTGCGCGTGGTCGTGCGGCTGCACCACGTCGAAGCGGTCGCCGCCCGCCATCCGCTGCACGCCGTCGATGGTGGACGTGAGGTCGAGGCGCTCGGATTCGAGCTCGGCGATGCGCTTGTGCAGCGATTCCCGCTCGGCGGAGCCGGGAGCGTAGGACTTGACCGGTTCGTTGCTCGGGGCCGGGACGGTGGTGATGGCGTCCATGCCTGTCGCCTCCTCGCGGGTCGGCTGGGGTTCTGGAATACCCAGAACAGTAGGAGCGGGACGGCCCGCTGCGGCTGTACGATCGGCCATCGTTGAGGGGAGCGTGTTGTTCGGTTGGACGAGGACCCGCGTGGCCCGGCGGCGCCCGGAGCTCCGCTGCGACAGCTGCTCGTCGCCGTCGGCGAACCGCTGATCGACCTGCTCGCGGCCCCGGCCGGCCTGGACGTGGACGTGCGGGACGTGGTGATCGCCGAACCCGACGAGGACGCGGCCGCCAACCCCGGTGACCTGGTGCTGGTGATCGGCGCCCGCGGCCGTTCCGCGCTGCGCCAGGTCCGGTCCGCCGCGCGGGACGGGGCCGCGGCGGTGGCGGTGAAGACGCAGGCCGAGCGGGACGCGGCGGTGCTGCGGGACGCCGCGCTGGACGCGGGCATCGCCCTGTTCGGGGTGTGGCCGGAGGTGCGCTGGGAGCAGCTGGCCTCCCTGGTGCGCTCCGTCGTGGACAACGCGCGGCTCACCGTCGAAGCGGACGCGGGAGAAGCGCCGGGCGACCTGTTCGCGCTCGCCCAGACCGTCGCGGCGATGACCGGCGGCAGCGTCAGCATCGAGGACACCTCCAGCCGGGTGCTGGCCTACTCCCGCTCCGACCGCTCCGATGACGAGGTGGACGAGCTGCGCAGGCTGTCCATCCTGGGCCGCCGGGGGCCGGAACCGTACCTGGCGATGCTGCGCGAGTGGGGCGTGTACGAGCGGCTGCGCTCCGGCGAGGAGGTCGTGGGCGTCGACGAGCGCCCCGACCTGGGCATCCGGCGCCGGATGGCGGTCGGCATCCACGCGGGCGCGCAACCGCTGGGCACCATCTGGGTGCAGGAGGGTTCCCGTCCGCTGGAGGAGCGGTCGCAGCGCGCGCTGCTCGGTGCCGCCCGGGTCGCCGCGGTGCAACTGATCCGGCAGCGAGCCGAGGCCAGCGCCGCCCCGCGGCTGCGGGAGAACCTGCTGATCGGGCTGCTCGACGGCAAGGTCGACGCGGCCGGCGTCGCGGGCAACATCGGCGCCGACGCGTCCCGGCCCGCCGTGGTCGTGGTGTTCACGCTGCGCGGCCGCGCCGGGGTGTCGAACCGGCCGGAGCTGGAGCTGGAGCGCGCCGAGATGACCGGGTTGATCTCGGTGCACGCCGCCGCGTACCGGCGCAGCGCGCTGGTGACGACGCTCGGTTCGCGGGTGTACGTGCTGCTGCCGGACCTGCCGGTGCACGCGCTGCCCGGGGTGCTGGGCATGACCAGGGAGATCGCGGCCGCGGCCGGTCAGCAGCTGCGGGCCGCGGTGCAGGCCGGGGTGGGTTCGGTGGTGGCCGGGCTGGCCGAGGTGCCGCACTCGCGCGCGGAGGCGGACCGGGTGCTGGACGCGATGGGCCACGACCTGGACGCGCCGATCGCCACCATCGCGGACGTGCGCTCCCGGGTGGTGCTCAGCGAGCTGCTGACGGTGCTCGGCGGCAACGAGCGGTTCCGCGATCCGCGGGTGGACGCGCTGTTCGCCCACGACGCCGAGCACTCCGGGGCGCTGGCGCGATCCGTGCTGGCGTACCTGGAGCACTTCGGGGACGTGCGGGTCGCGAGCGCCGCGCTGCACGTGCACCCGAACACGCTGCGGCACCGCATCCGCCGCGCGGGCGAGATCACCGGGCTCGACCTGTCGGACTCCGCCGAACGCCTGACGGCCCACCTGCACCTGCTGCTGCACCGCAGGCAGAGCCGTTGATCAGAGCTTGCGCAGGCGCACCCGGTTGATGGCGTGGTCGCCGTCCTTGCGCAGCACCAGGGTGGCGCGCGGCCGGGTGGGCAGGATGTTGTCCACCAGGTTCGGCCGGTTGATGGTGTGCCACAGGTGGTGCGCCTCGGCCCGCGCGTCCTCGTCGGAGAGGCCGGCGAAGTGGTGGAAGTGCGACTCGGGGTCGGCGAACGCGGTGCCGCGCAGCGCCAGGAACCGGTCGGTGTACCAGCGCTCGATGTGGTCGGTGTGCGCGTCCACGTAGATGGAGAAGTCGAACAGGTCGGACACGGCGAGGCTCGGCCCGGGCTGCAGGACGTTGAGCCCTTCCACGATGAGGATGTCCGGCTGCCGCACCACCTGCTCGTGCCCGGGCACGATGTCGTAGGCGAGGTGCGAGTACACCGGCGCGGTCACGGCCTCGGCCCCGGACTTCACCTCGGTCACGAAGCGCAGCAGCGCCCGCCGGTCGTAGCTCTCCGGGAACCCCTTGCGGTGCATGATGCCGCGCCGCACCAGCTCGGCCTTGGAGTGCAGGAACCCGTCGGTGGTCACCAGGTCGACCTGCGGGTGGTCGGGCCAGCGGGCCAGCAGCGCCCGCAGGATGCGCGCGGTGGTGGACTTGCCGACGGCGACGCTGCCCGCGAGGCCGATCACGAACGGCACCTTCGGCGCGGTCTCGCCGAGGAAGGTGGTGGTGCTGTCGTGCAGCCGCTGCCGCGCCGCGACCTGCAGGTTGATCAGCCGGGACAGCGGCAGGTACACGTCGGCGACCTCGTCGAGGTCGACGGGTTCGCCGAGGCCGCGCAGCGCTTCCAGCTCGGAATGGGTGAGGGGCAGCGGCAGCGAGTCGCTGAGCTCCCGCCACTGCTTGCGGTGCAGTTCGACGTACGGGCTCAGTTCGCGGACTCGCGTCACGGCGCACACCCCTCGACGTTGAGGACCGGCCGGTTCTCGGCTGCACGGGCCGGTCCGCACCGGTGCCGCCGAGCTCGGCGGCACCGGCAACCCTAGATCTCGGGTACCCGGGCGCGCTGTGATGCACTGCACCGCGCCCGGGCCCGATTCAGGTGATCGTCGACTCACCGCCCGCCGCACCGCCGGGCGGACGGCCGGTCATCGAACCGGCCGCAGGTCCTTCGCCGGTTTCCCGTCAGCGGCGAAGCCGCTGAGCTGACGACCACCCGAGCAACAGGACCACCCGCGGGTTCTCAGCGGCCGCCTCGCGAGGACGGCGATTTCTCATGTGGCGGAGCCACCTGTGAAATCGATCCCGCAGCGAGGGAACCGCTGAGGTTCCGCCACCCCACCACTACGCAGCAGAAGCGGGGAGACGAGCACTCACGCCGGGTCGTCGGACCGCTGGTTCATCTTCGAGTGGCGGTAGCCGTACGCCGCGTACACGACGAGCCCGATCGCGAACCAGACGGCGAACCGCAGCCACGTCTCCGGCGCCAGGAACGTCACCAGCCACAGCGAGAACACGATGCCGACCAGCGGCACCACCGGCATGCCGGGCGTGCGGAACCCGCGCGGCAGCTCGGGCCGCTTGTAGCGCAGCACGATCACCGCGGCGCAGACCACGACGAACGCCAGCAGGATGCCGATGTTGGTGAGCTCCGCGGCCTCCTCGATCGGCAGCAGCCCGGCGAACACGGCGGAGACGATGCCGATGAGCCAGGTGAACCGGGTCGGGACCTTCCGCACCGGGTGGGTGCGGGAGAACCACTGCGGCAGCAGCCCGTCGCGGGACATGGCGAAGCCGACGCGGGTGGCGCCGAGCATGAAGGTGAACAGCACGGTGAGGATGCCGAGGATCGCGCCGACGGCGATGATCGCGCCGACCACGGGCAGGCCCACGTCGGCGAACGCGGTGGCGAACGCGCTCTCCTCGCTGATCTCCTGGTACGGGATCATGCCGGTGAGCACCAGGCAGGCCAGCACGTACAGCACCATCGAGATGATCAGCGAGTACAGGATCGCCTTCGGCATGTGCTTCTGCGAGTCCTTGGACTCCTCGGCAGCGGTGGACATCGCGTCGTAGCCGAACACCGCGAAGAACACGGTCGCCGCACCGGTGATGGCGCCGCCGATGCCGAACGGGAAGAACGGCGTGTAGTTGCCCGCGTTGATGTGGAACGCGCCGACGATGACGACGAGCAGCACGACGCCGACCTTGAGGTAGACCAGCGCGGTCTCGAACCGGGCGGCGTTCTTCATGCCCTGGTTGAGCACGAACGCGATGAGCAGGCACAGCAGCACCGCGAACAGGTTGATCTTGTAACTGCCGGGTGGCGCGTCCCCGCCTTCGGTGCCCGGCGCGCCGACCATCCACAGCGGCAGCTCGATGTGCAGGAAGCCGAGCAGCTCGGTGAAGTAGCCGGAGATGCCGATGGCCACCACGGACACGATCGCGGTGTACTCCAGCAGCAGGTCCCAGCCGATGAGCCAGCCGACGATCTCGCCGAGCACCGCGTAGCCGTAGGTGTACGCGGAGCCCGCCTTCGGGATCATCCCGGCGAACTCGGCGTAGGAGAACGCCGCCGCTGCGCTGGCGATCCCCGCGAGGAGGAACGAGATCAGCACCGCGGGTCCGGCCTTGCCGTGGGCGACGGCCCCGGCGAGCGAGAAGATGCCCGCGCCGATGATGCCGCCGACGCCGATCGCGGTCAGCTGCCACAACCCGAGGGTGCGCTGGAGCCCGCCGGACTCCCCGTCGTCCTCGGTGATCGCGTCGATGGGTTTGCGCCGCAGCATTCCCTTGCCGGGGCTGAGCCCAGGTTCCGCCATCGCGTCCTCCTGATCATCTTCGAAGTTGGCGCGAAACGTACGCGGTCCGCGCCACCCGGGTGGTTGTGGGGCGCGACGACGTTCCGCGCCGTTCGTTGTCGGCCCACACGATGATCGATGTAGATCACGATTCGGCGCGGTCGTACCGGCATGCGCGTGCTCCGGGGGATGTCTTGCCCGAACAGCGTGACGCGCGCGCCACCCGGTCGTTAGTGTTCACGTCCGCGCGCCGCGCGCGTCACGCGATGGAGGGTGATCGGCTGATGTCCAGCTACCGGAGTGTCGTCGTCGGAACGGATGGGTCGACGCCCTCGTTGCGAGCGGTGACGAAGGCGGCGGCGGTGGCCGCCGACACGTCGGCCACACTGGTCATCGTGTGCGCCTACTACCCGAGCAGCGATCGGGAGGTCGAGCAGGCCCAGGACGAGCTGGGCGGCGAGGCGTTCCAGGTGATCGGCTCGGCCCCGGCGGAGCAGACGCTGCTGGAGGCCGCCGACCTGGCCGCGCAGACCGGCGCCACCGACGTGGAGACGATCGCCGTGGTGGGCGCGCCGGTGACGTCGCTGGTGGAGGCCGCGGGCAAGGTGTCGGCGGATCTGCTCGTGGTGGGCAGCAGGGGTTTGAACACGCTGAAAGGCCGATTGCTCGGGTCGGTGCCTTCCGAGGTCTCCCGCCGGGCGGATTGTGATGTGCTCGTTGTCCGGACCTCGCGATGAGGACGGGCCTCGCGGCCAGGCGGAATCCCCGCTGGGCCACGAGGTCGAGAAGGCGCTGCTGGGCGGCGAACCCAGGTACACCAAGGCGGACGTGGCCGCGGCGGCCGATGTGGAGCTGGCCCGCGCGGAGCGGCTGTGGCAGGCGATGGGCTTCGCCCACGTCGAGGACGACGAGGTGGTGTTCACCGACGCCGACGTGCAGGCGGTGCGCATGCTCGTGCAGCTCGTCTCGGCGGACGTGATCACCGCGGAGCTGGAGACGGCGGTCGCCCGCACCCTCGCGCAGACGATGTCGCGGCTCGCCGAGTGGCAGGTGGCGATCTTCCGCTCGGTGCTCGGCGACCGCTTCGCCGAGGACCTGGACGTGACCGCGCAGTTCGCCGAGGCGATCACGCCGGTGATGGAGGAACTGCAGGGCTACGTGTGGCGCAGGCACCTCGCGGCGACCGCGGCGCGCGAGCTGACCGAGCAGGTCGGGGACGGCGACGAGCGGCTGCAGGTGATCGGCTTCGCCGACCTGGTCGGCTACACCCGGCTGATCCGCGATTTCAGCGAGGTCGAGCTGGGCAGGCTCATCGACGAGTTCGAGGAGACCGCGACCGCGGTGGTCGCGGAGAACCGCGGGCGCATCGTGAAGACCGTCGGCGACGAGGTCCTGTTCGTCACCGACACCGCGGCCGACGCCGCCGAGATCGCGTTGACGCTGAACGAGCGGATCCCCGGTTCCGGCAAGCTGCCGCCGCTGCGGATCGGCCTGGCGCAGGGCCCGGTGCTGGCCCGGTTCGGCGACGTGTACGGGTCCACGGTGAACATCGCCAGCAGGCTCACCTCGGTGGCGCGGCCGGCGTCGGCGCTGGTGGACCGGGAGCTGGCGACGTCGCTGCGGTCGCACCCGGCGTACTCGTTGACGTCGATCGGCCCGACGAAGGTGCAGAGCTTCCGCGGCCTGCGCGCCTACGCCCTCCGCCGCGCCCGCTGACACCGCGGCCCGCCGAACCCGCTGACACCGCGGCCTGCCGTGCCGGCTGACACCGCGCGGCCCGACCGCGTCCGCTGATGCCGAGCGGCCTGCCGCGCCCGCTGACACCGGACGGTCTGCCGTGCCCGCTGACACCGGACGGTCTGCCGCGCCCGCCGGCGCTGAGCGGCCCGACCGCGTCGCAGCGGGTGGGCCGCTCGCCGGAGCACGCTCGGTGGCCGGTCGGGCACGGGCTGGGCCGTTCGGGCGGTCACGCGGGCCGATGTGATCGAGATCGCTCGATCGGCGCAACCGCCCTGGTCGGGCGGCTGCCGCGCGCCGGGTTCGCCGGGTCTCGCTCGGTCGGGTGACCTGCGAAATCGGTTGCGTGACGCAACCGAATCGGGGGTTCGCGGCCCTCGTCCGGCCGATCGGGAAATGGGCGATTTGCCCGGCAGCGCTGGTCATCGCGGGCCGTCGAGCTGCCGGAAGTGGGATGCCGGGTCTCGGCCGGAGCAATATGGTCGGACTCATGGGAGTCGATCCGGGTACCTCGGGAGCAGTGTCAGCGAACCACTCCGACGAGGTCGCCGCCTTGGTCGACCAGTACGCGAAGATCCCGCCCGGGCAGCAGGTGCGGCTCGCGAAACCCACCAGCAACCTGTTCCGGTTCCGCGCCCCCGGCACCACCACCGGCCTCGACGTCGGCAAGCTGAACCGCGTCCTGTCCGTCGACCCCGACGCGGGCACCGCGCAGGTGCAGGGCATGGCCACCTACGAGTCCGTCGTGGCCGCGCACCTGCCCACCGGCCGGATGCCGCTGGTCATCCCGCAGCTCAAGACGATCACCCTCGGCGGCGCGGTCGCCGGGCTCGGCATCGAGTCCAGCTCGTTCCGCAGCGGACTGCCGCACGAATCGGTGCGCGAGATGGAGATCCTCACCGGCGCCGGCGACGTCGTGGTGGCACGGCCGGACAACGAGCACGCCGACCTGTACCGCGGCTTCCCGAACTCCTACGGCACCCTCGGCTACGCGCTGCGCCTCGAGGTGGAGGTCGAACGCACCCGGCCCTACGTGCGGCTGCGGCACATCCGGTTCTCCACCGCCGAGGAGTGCACCGCCGCCATCGAGGAGATCTGCCGCGACGGGGAATTCGAGGGCCACCGCGCCGACTTCGTCGACGGCACCGTGTTCGCCGCCGACGAGCAGTACCTCACCGTCGGCACCTACGTCGACGAAGCTCCCGGCACCAGCGACTACACCGGGCAGCGCATCTACTACCGGTCGCTGCGCGAGCAGCAGACCGACCACCTGACGACCCACGACTACCTGTGGCGCTGGGACACCGACTGGTTCTGGTGCTCCCGCGCGTTCGGCGTGCAGCGGCCCGCGGTCCGCGCGCTGTGGCCGCGCAAGTACCGCCGCTCCGACGTCTACCGCCGCATCGTGGCCTGGGACCGCCGCGCCGGGTTCTCCGACCGGCTCGCCCGCGCCCGCGGCGCCGCGGGCAGCGAACCCGTCATCCAGGACGTGGAGATCCCGGTGCGCAGGCTGCCCGAGTTCCTGGAGTTCTTCCACCGCGAGATCGGCATCGAACCGGTCTGGCTGTGCCCGGTCCGGCTGCGCGATCCGCAGGGCTGGTCGCTGTACCCGATGGATCCGGCGGAGCTCTACGTCAACGTGGGCTTCTGGTCCGCAGTGGACACGAAACCGGGCGACGCCCCGGGCGAGTACAACCGCGCCATCGAAGACGTGGTCGGCGAACTGGACGGGCACAAGTCGCTGTACTCCGACTCGTTCTACGAGCCGGACGAGTTCTGGCGGCTCTACAACCGTCCCGCCTACGAGAAGTTGAAGCGGCGCTACGACCCGGACGACCGCCTTCCCGGCCTGTACGAGAAGTGCGTCGGCAAGCGGTAGGGCCAGCAGGGAGGAGAACCGAACATGGGTTGGGCAGAGGTGTTCCCGCGCATCCTGGGCGACGGGCTCGACGTCGAGTTCCGCGCCTACGACGGGAGCCGCGCGGGACGGGCCGGAGCCGACGTGGTGGTGGAGATCCGCTCTCCGCTGGCGTTGTCGCACCTGGCGGCCTCCCCGGACGAGCTGGGGCTCGCCAGGGCCTACGTCACCGGTGCGCTGGAAGTGCACGGCGACATGCACGAGGCGCTGTCCCGGTTCCCGTCGATCGCCGTCGCCGAAGTCCCCGCCCGCACCAAGCTCGACCTGGCGGTGCGGCTCGGCGCGCAGCGGTTCTGGTGGCCGGTCGGACCGCCGCCGGAGGAGTACCGGCCGCGCGGCGGCCTGCGGCATTCGAAGCTGCGGGACAGCAAGTCCGTGTCCTACCACTACGACGTGTCGAACCGGTTCTACGAGTGGGTGCTGGGTCCGTCGATGGCCTACACCTGCGCGGTGTACCCGGACGCCGACGCCACCCTGGAACAGGCGCAGTACGCCAAGCACGACCTGGTGGCGCGCAAGCTCGGCCTGCGGGAGGGGATGCGGCTGCTCGACGTCGGCTGCGGCTGGGGCGGCATGGTGATGCACGCGGCCGAGCACTACGGGGTGCGGGCCATCGGCGTCACCCTGTCCCGGCAGCAGGCGCAGTGGGCGCAGAAGGCCATCGTGGAGCGCGGTCTCGCCGACCTCGCCGAAGTGCGGCACCTGGACTACCGGGACGTGCCCGAGGCGGACTTCGACGCGATCAGCTCCATCGGCATGACCGAGCACATCGGACTCGCGCAGCTGCCCGGCTACTTCTCCGCGATGCACGCGAAGCTGCGGCCCGGCGGCCGGTTCCTGAACCACTCCATCACCCGGCCCGACGGGACCCGTGCCTCCAAGCCCGGCAAGTTCATCGGCCGATACGTGTTCCCCGACGGCGAGCTGGAAGGCCCCGGGACGCTCATGTCGGCGATGCACGACACCGGTTTCGAGGTGCGCCACACCGAGAACCTGCGCGAGCACTACGCGCTCACGCTGCGGGACTGGTGCGCGAACCTGGAGGAGCACTGGGACGAGGCGGTGCGGGAGGTCGGCCCGGCGCGGGCGCGGATCTGGCGGCTGTACATGGCCGGTTCCCGGCTGGGCTTCGAGCTCAACAACATCCAGCTGCACCAGATGCTCGCCGTCCGCCTCGCCGACGGCGCCGCGGACATGCCGCTGCGCCCCACCTGGTGACGGATCAGCCGGGCAGGTCCGCGGCCGACATCGGCGGGAGCAGGTCGCCCGCCGGTTCTCGGGACCACCAGCGGCCCGCCCGGTGCTCGGCGCGGTCCGCGAAGCGGTAGCGGTAGAGCCGCACCCGGACCAGGACCGGTGGCGCGTCCGGGAACGGGTCGTGTCGCACCAGGCGGCGGATTCCCCGGTCGCCCCGCAGCAATCCGCGCAGCAGCGCGGGCAGCCAGGTCCGGCCGTGGCTCGGGGCGATCGCGACGAACCAGAGCAGCCAGCCCAGCCGCAGGTGGTACGGCGCCACCTGCGGCGGGCGGCGGCGCGGATCTCCCGGTTTGCCGGGGAACTCGTACTCGCGCCAGCCGGATTCCCCGCTGCGGTCGGGAGTTCCCTCGACGACGACCTCGTAGCGGGTGCGGGTCACCGAGCCGAACGCGCCGTAGGTGCCGCCCAGGTGCAGCCGGTTGAAGCTGCGGTTCATCACCTGGTGGCGGCCCAGCATGTTGCGCACCGGGTGGCGCGCGATCACCAGCATCCCCGCCACCAGCGCCAGCACCAGGACCTGGTGCCACAGCGGGGAATTCCGCATCTCCGGGGCGGGGAACCGCAGCAGCCGGTCGTCCATCGCCGAGCACGCCAGCGCGATCGTGACCAGGTTCAGCCAGGCGAAGTTTCCGCTCAGCAGCAGCCAGCACTGGGTGAGCACGATCAGCGCCGCCGCCACGTCCGCCGCGGGTTGCGGCGCGAACAGCGCGAACGGCACCACCAGCTGGGTGCCGTGGTTCGCCAGCACCTCCACCTGGTGCAGCGGACCCGGCAACCGGTGGAAGAACCGGCTCAGCGGCCCCGGCATCGGCTGCGTCTCGTGGTGGTAGCGCAGCGCCGTCAGGTCGCGCCAGCACTCGTCACCGCGCAGCTTGATCAACCCGGCGCCGAACTCGACGCGGAACAGCAGCCAGCACAGCAACCACAGCACCGGCGCCGGGGGAGTGGTGTGCGCCGGGCCCAGGAAGATCACCAGGAAACCCGCTTCGAGCAGCAGCGACTCCCAGCCGAAGCCGTACCAGACCTGCCCGATGTTGACGATCGACAGGTACAGCACCCACAGCACCAGCCACCCCAGCAGCCACGCCCACAGCGGCAGCACCGCGGGCACGCCGAGCACCGCGGCGAGGGCGAGCAGCACCCCGGTCCAGGCGACCGCGCCGAACGCGCGGTCCGAGTAGTGCAGGTGGAACAGGCTCGGAGCGCGCCGGAACCCGGCCGCGCGCAGGAACCGCGGCGCCGGGGTGAGCCCGTGCTCCCCGGCCAGCGGCCGGAACTGGTGCACGGCCGCCGCGAAGCCCAGCAGGTATGCGAGGCCCACCAGGCGCGTGCACACCTCCCGCGCCTGCGCGTACTCCGGTGCCCAGAACCACGAACCCATCCGGTCCTCCTCCTTCCCGAGGGGTGCCCGGCTCGCGCGCCGGCTCACCAGGCTTCGAGGTGCTCACCGCGGTGGCCGCTCCGGGGGTGCCCGACGCGCGCCGGCTCACCAGGTGACCCACTCGCCCCCGCGTCGGTGCCTCGCCCGTCCTCGCTCCGGGGCGCGGAGCTTAGGATGCTCCGTCGGGGAGGCGGGAAGCGATGTTGGACGACGTGGCGCGGCTGCTGGCGTGCCCGCACTGCGGGGCCGGGCTGGAACCGGCCGGCGGCGCGCTGCGCTGCGCGGCGAACCACTCCTTCGACCTGGCCAAGCAGGGCTACGTGAGCCTGCTCGGCGGCCGCGGTGCCCCCGCGCTCGGCGACACCGCCCCGATGATCGCGGCCCGCGCGGACTTCCTCGCCGCGGGCCACTACGACCCGATCTCCACGGCGCTGGCCGACGCGACGGCCGGAGCGCACACCGGTGGACCGCTGCTGGACCTGGGCGCGGGCACCGGGCACTACCTGGCGCGCGCGCTGGACCGGGTGCCGGACGAGGTGGGCGTGGCGCTGGACGTCTCCAAGTTCGCCTCCCGCCGTGCGGCGAAGGCGCACCCGCGCGCGTCCGCGGTGCTCGCCGACGCGTGGCAGGGACTGCCGCTGCGCGACGCGGCCGTCGGCTCGGTGCTCAACGCGTTCGCCCCGCGCAACCCCGCCGAGACGCATCGCGTGCTGCGTCCCGGCGGGCACCTGCTGGTCGTCACCCCGAACACCGGGCACCTGGCCGAACTCGTGGCGGCGCTGGGGCTGCTCAGCGTGGACGAGCGGAAACCGCAGCGGCTCGCGGAGCAGCTCGCGGGGCACTTCGACCCGATCGCCACCACCACCCGCGAGTTCCCGCTGCACCTGGGCCCGTCCGAGCTCGGCACCCTCGTCGGCATGGGACCCAACGCCTGGCACACCGCCGACTCCCTCCCGGCCCGCATCGCCGAGCTGCCGGACCCGTTCCCGGTCACCGCCTCCATCACCCTCTCGACGTACCGGCGCCGCTGACGGAGCATTCCGTTCCGCCGATTCGAGTACGTTCCGCGTCGGCATATTCCATTCGCTGCGCTGAATGGGGAAATGGAAACGTGGTCCATCGGCACCAGTAGTGTTCGCATTCGTCGCAATCAGTGTGTCAAATGCTGAAACGAGGTGCGGTGTCCGTGGAAGAAGAAAGCCTGGGGCGCGAGATCATCCGGCGGATCGAGGGGCTCGACGATCCTACCGACGACGAGGCGAGGAAGATCGTCGACGAGCTCACCGCCGAGGACGAACCGCAGCCGCAGCCACCGTTCGACGGGCACATCGAATCCATCCGAGTGCAGGGCATCCGCTCCTTCGGCGAAGAGCAGGAACTGGAGCTCTCCCGCGGGCTCACAATCGTCTACGCCGAGAACGGAACCGGAAAGACCAGCTTCGTCGATGCGGTCGAGCTGCTCACCACGGGAGCGACCACTCGCGCGAAGCAGACGCCCAACCTGAAGAACGAGGTCAAGGACGAGGCGCACATACAGCATTCCACAGTGGACGGAAAGGGTGTCATCGCCCCATGCGTTTCGATCACGTGGAACCAGGATGGAACCGGTCGAGACGTGACTTGGTCGGGGAGCTGGGGTGTCGGGGCGGCTGGAGTGCCCGCAGTGCAGCTCCTCGCGCGACGACGGCTTAGGGAGATCATCAATTCCAGTGGCGTCGACCGGGCGACCGCGCTAGGAGACGCGGTCGGGTTGACTCCCACCGCGATGCTGTGGGGCGATGCCAAGAAATCCTTGGAAAACGAGGTCGCTCGGCTGTTGTCCGCAGCGCCGTCGGGCCCCGGTCACGTCGTATCGAGAGCGACCGAGTTCCTCGCCCAGAACGGTTCCCAAGCAGGAACCGGAGTGGATGACATTGCCAAGATCATCGAGTCGGCTGCCCGCGACCGGGTGGATCTGCTCCGGCGGCAATCGGGCACTCAGGCTCATCCTGAGGTCTGGAGCAGCCCGTTCCAGCCACCACCGGCGGTGCCCGATGTGACTGATGTGGGCGATCTCGCTGATCGGCTCGATGCGCAGGTGACCAGTGCTCCGCCGGTCGTGATCGAGGATGCCGTCGTGCGGCTGTTCAAAGCGTTTCTCGCCGTGGCCGAGGAAGGTGAGTCCTGTCCGGCGTGCGCGGTCGGTGCGGTGACCGCTGCGCGGATCGGCGAGGTGCAGCGGTCCCTCGCCGCCGGTGAGGGTGCTCGCGAGGCACGGGAGCGGGTCGAACAGCTCCGCGGCGCCGCCCGGGACGAGCTGATGAGGATCTCTGGTCGGGACCTCCACTGGACCGCGCCGGTGTGGGACGAGACGGCCCTGAACGCCTTTCCCGGTGGCGGTGAGTTCACCACCGGCTATCACGAGTTGCAGCGGTCCGTCGCGGAGTGGGCCGACCGGAGCGAACGACTTCGTGCGGCCGTCGAATCGGCCAGGCAACAGCTGACACCGGAGGCGTTGCGCTCCGTCGTGCGGAGCATGGTGGACCTGGGCGAGGTACGTGGCCGCGTCGTAGATCGGGCGAGTTCGGTGGAGCTGTCGCGGTCCGAGACGGTTCGGTCCCTCCGTGGAGATGAACTGCGGGCAGCTGAGCAGGAGCGGGACGCCGCGCACCACATCGCCGAAGTGATCTGCGAAAAGGAGCGCTCGAAGGCTTTGGCAGCCGCGTTGAAGACTGCTGCCACCCACATCGGAAAGCGTCGCACCCAGGTGCTGGACGAGAAACTCGCGGACCTGGCCGATCCCATCAACTCGTGGATCCGCAAGCTGGCTCCGGCGCACACCCCGGCGATCAAGCTGAAGGTCGACGGAAGTAATGGCGGTCCACGCCTGAGCGTGTTGATCGAAGGCGGCAAGGTGACGGCTATCGGCCGGTTGTCCGATTCGCAGCTCGACATGCTCGGACTCGCCTGCCACCTCGCGACGATCGAGCGGGAGCACGTCGGGGCACCGTTGATCCTCGACGATCCGACGGACATGCTCGACGCGGAAACCGTCAGGAAGCTGGCGAGCGACGGGGTAGGTGATCTCTTGGGGCCTCTCACGGGTGAGGCAAAGCGGCAGATCGTCGTTCTCACGCACGACCAGCAATTAGTGCAGCGGCTTTGGGAGGTGCACGGAAGTCGACTTCCGTGTACGGTGCAGTGGCATCTCGAGCTTGACAAGGAGTCCGACTCGGGGCCTCGAACGGTGCTGAGTGTTCGATCGCCGCTTGGTTACCTTGATCGGCTCAAATCTCTCATTGCTGAAAACAAGCAGTCGGAACATAGATTGTGGCTGAGGAGCGCTGCGGGAAACCTTGCTCGCCAGGCGCTCGAGTCGATATCCGGGGACTTGATGGAGGTGTTCGGGCCGCGTGGGCACGGGTACATCAAGGATGATGCTGCCGTGGTCGCGGCTAGAACTCAGGCCCTTGGTTACCGCGCTGAAAGGCTTCGATCGTGGCTGTTGAAGATCAACGAAATGCATGGCAAGTGCAAAAGTGATTCACATAAGGGGGCGAATTACAATACCGCAAAAATGCTCGATAGCATCGACAAGAGCGATGAGTATTTGTTGAACAAAGCGAGCCACGCTGACTTCGTCTACCCGAGCGTGAGTTTCATCGATGAATATGGGGACAAGCTGTCTCAGCTCGCTCAGTTATTCGGTTCGAGGAGTGATGCAGATGCATCTCGTCCCGACGACTGGCCGCGGACCTGTCACTGGTACCGCTTGCTCAAGCCCTGCGATGACTGCAAGGCCACCGACTTCTTCCCCGACTACACCCCCTGAACCCAGAACGGCCCGCCGGAACACCGGCGGGCCGTTCCGCGTGCGGGATCAGCTCTCCGAGCGGGAGATATTGATCATGTCGTCGCGTTCGACGACCTTGATGCGCTCGCGGCCCGCGGCCTCGCCGAGCGCCTGCTCGTGCGCGTCGAGCAGGTTCCAGCCGTCCCAGGTGGTGTAGCGGACGCCGTTGTCGTCCAGCAGCCGCAGCACGCTGTCGCGGTCCGGCTCCTCGGCGGTCGGCATCGAGTCCAGGTCGGCCAGCAGGTTGCCGATGGTCTCCAGCGCGTCGCCCTTGGTGTGGCCGATGAGGCCGACGGGCCCGCGCTTGATCCAGCCGGTGGTGTAGACGCCGGTGATGTGCTCGCCGTCGAGGTCGAGCACCCGGCCGCCGTCGTTGGGGACGGTGCCGGTGCCGTGGTCGAACGGGATGTCCGGCACGGGGGAGCTCAGGTAGCCGACGGCGCGGTAGATCGCCTGCACCGGGGTGGTCTCGAACTCGCCGGTGCCGCGCACGTTGCCGTCGCCGGTGAGCTCCATGACCTCGGTGCGGAGGCCTTCGACGCGGTCGGTGCCCTGCACCTCGACCGGCGCGCGCAGGAAGTGGAAGTGCAGCCGGCGCGGGGTGTCGTTCTTCGCGTCGCGCAGCGCCCAGTCCTGGAAGGTCTTGACGATCGTCTTGACCTGGTTGTTGCTGCGGATGGCCTCTTCGCTGGCCTCGTCGAGCTCGAAGCCCTCCGGGTGCACGATGAGCTCCACGCCCGGCTGGTGGTCGAGTTCGCGCAGTTCCAGCGGCGTGAACTTGGCCTGCGCGGGACCGCGGCGGGCGAACAGGTGCACGTCGGTGACCTGCGAGTTCTTCAGGCCTTGGTAGACGTTGTCCGGGATCTCGGTGCTGAGCAGGTCGTCGGCCTGCTTCGCGAGCACCCGCGCCACGTCCAGGGCCACGTTGCCCGCGCCGAGCACCGCGACCTCCTTGGCGTCCAAGGTCCAGTCGCGGGTCGCCTCCGGGTAGCCGTCGTACCAGTAGACGAAGTCCGCGGCGCCGTGGCTGTGCGCCAGGTCGATGCCGGGGATGTCCAGCGCCCGGTCCTTGTCGGCGCCGGTGGAGAAGATCACCGCGTCGTAGTGGTGCCGGAGCTGCTCGAGCTTGATGTCCTCGCCGTAGTTCACACCGCCGAGGAACCGGATCTCCGGCTTCTCCATGATGCGCCGCAGCGCGTTCACGATCCCCTTGATCCGCGGGTGGTCGGGCGCGACGCCGTAGCGGATGAGCCCGTACGGGGCGGGCATCCGGTCGAGCAGGTCGATGTCCACTGGCGTCTCGGATTTCGTCAGGATGTCCGCGGCGTACACGCCGGCGGGGCCGGCCCCGACGATCGCAACTCGCAGTGGGCGGGTCATGCGTGTCCTCCTGCTCGACTTCAAAGGTGGCGCCGGGTTGGGTCCCGGGCCGTCGTGGATGTGCCGCGGCGGGGTGCCGGGCGGTCCGCTTTAGGGTGCCCGTCGCGCGCGGAGCGATCCGACTGCCCTCCAGCTTAGGTTGCCCTTACCGGAAATCCCGGAATGCGGACGGTGAGAAGCCTCATAGCGCTTCTCGCTCGACCGGGTGGCGTCTCCGGAATCGATGGATGACCGGGCGCGCACCGTCACAGTACGATCACGTTCGGCGTTGGTGCCTGCACCTTAAAAAGATCTTGTAGAGTACCGACTTTAGTCGGGTCGGCCATCGTGGACACCGGCACTCGGGAGGCAACGATGCACCAGCGGCCGGAGCGGCTGCCTGATGCTGTTCACCTCGAAGAACGCCCCGCGCGGCGCCGGTTCCGGCGCGCTCCGGGGACCGCTGCGCGGCCGCTCGCCGACCGCGCCGAGCACCGGTCCAACGGCCGTCTCGCCGACCGGTGCGCGCGCCGGTCGCGGCGCGTCCGGGGTGGTATACCGCCGTCATTCCTCCGGGGAATATGCCCATGCGCAAACAGTCGTCCCGAAAGCGCCGGAAATGGCGGAATCCGCAGCCGAATCGGCGGTGCCGGGTCATGATCGGAGCCTCCGAGGGCCCCGGGAACGGTTCCGGCGCCGACTCGGCCGCGGATCGGACCGAGTTCGTCCGCCGCTGGACCCGCGAGATCATCCGCACCAGCTACGTGCCGCTGGCGCGCGCCGACATCGAGGGCTTCCTGCTGGAGCGGCTCGACGCGCTCCTCGACGCCTTCGGTGACGAGGAGCGGCTGCTGCACGCCGCCGCCGAGCTCGGCGCACGGCTGGTGCGCATCCACTTCACCGGGCCCGCCGCGCTGGACCGGACGCTGTGGATGCTCGGTTCCGAACTGCCGAAGCTGCGGCCCGCGCAGGCCGCGCCGGGCGAGCTGGTGCCCGTGCTGGGCGCCGTCGCCGCCGCCTACGCGGGGCAGCTGCGGGAACAGACCCTCGACGAGCAGGAGGTCATCAAGCGCGCCGTGCTGCAGGCCAGGGACGCGGCGGAGGAAGCGCTGCGCGCCAGCGAGGCGTCCTTCCGCGCGGTGTTCACGTCCTCCGCGCTGGGCATCGCGATCGTCACGCTCGACGGCATCATCGAAGAGGTCAACTCGCCGATGGAGGGCATCTTCGAGCAGGTCTGCCAGGACCTGGTGGGCCGCAGCGTCTTCGACCTCGCCGACCCGGACTGGGTGGACGACTTGGTGGAGAACGTCGAGGCGCTGTCGGTGGGCGAGGTGGACCGGTTCCAGTCGGAGACGCGGCTCAGCGGCGCCGACGGCGCGCACATCTGGACGCAGGTGTCGGCCTCGCTGGTGCGCGACTCGCACGGCGCGCCGGACTACCAGGTGCTGCTCTACGAGGACATCACGCACCGGCACATGCTCCAGGAGCAGTTCCGCAGGCAGGCCACGCACGATCCGCTGACGGGGCTGGCGAACCGCACCCTGCTCAAGACCACCTTGGACGCGGCGCTGGAACCGGTGTTCCCGGGCCGCCGCGTCGGGTTGTGCTACTTCGACCTGGACGGCTTCAAGGCGATCAACGACAGCCTCGGGCACCCGGTCGGCGACGAGCTGCTGCGCGCGATGGCGCAACGGCTCAACGCGCTGGCGACCTTGGAGTCGGGGCTGGCGGCGCGGATGGGCGGCGACGAGTTCGTGGTGCTCATCCCCGATTCGCAGGGCGCGGCGCGGCTGGTGGAGATCGTCGAGCACATGCTGGCGGAGGTGACCCGCCCGGTGTCGGTGTGCGGCCACCTGCTCACCGCGTCGGCCAGCGTCGGCGTGGTGGAGACCGCGGTCGCCGCCACCGGCCCGGACGAGCTGCTGCAGGACGCCGACATCACCCTGTACCGCGCGAAGAACGAGGGCCGGGCGCAGTGGGCGCTGTTCGACCCGGCGCACAACGCGGCGGCCAAGGAGCGGTTCCACCTGTCGGCGGCGATGCCGACCGCGCTGCACGAGCACGAGCTGTACGTGGAGTACGAGCCGGTGGTGTGGCTGGACGACGCCTCGCTGGTGGGCGTGCGGGCGCACCTGCGCTGGGACCACCCGGAGTTCGGCGAGCTGGACGCGGAGGACTTCCTCGGCCTGGCCGAGGAGACCGGCCTGATCACCCGGCTCGGCACCTGGATGCTGGAGCAGGTGTGCGCGCACGCCGTGCACTGGCAGGAGCGGTTCGGCGACCGCGGGCCGGTGGCGGCCGTGGACCTGTCGGCGCGGCAGCTGCGGGACCCGGAGCTGGTCGCGGACATGCGCCGCATCCTCGCCGACAGCGGCCTGTCCGCCAGCAAGCTGATCATCGGAGTGCCGGAGACGGCGTTGTTCGACCAGCACGGCGATCCGATCGACGCGCTGGAGATCTTCGCCGAGATGGGCCTGACGCTGGGCGTGCACGACTTCGGCCACGACCACCGGGAGGTGTCCCGGCTGCGCGGGCTGCCGCTGTGCGCGGTGCGGCTCACCGGCGGCTACCTGGACTCGTTCGCCGATCCGGGCGGGCCGGACCCGCTGGACGAGCACCTGGTGTCCAGCCTGGTCGGTTCGGCGCGGCTGCTGGGCCTGCACGTCGTCGGCAGCGGGGTGCGCACCCTGGAGCAGGCGAACCGGCTGCGCGCGCTCGGCGTGGGCGGTGTGATCGGGCCGTGCGCGGGCGGGCTCGCCTCCGCGATGGAGATCGAGGCGATGATCGCGGAAGGTGATCTCGGCTGAACCCGTCCGCGCCGGGCAGGGGCGGAAAACGGCTGGCGTGCGGCCGATAGCATCGAAAGGGCAAGTGCCAGCCGGTTCATCCGCGGGTCGTCCCTCCGGCGACCGCTCTTCACGAGGAGTCATCGTGTCCGTTCAGCCGCCCGAAGCCCAGCAGGTCACCAGGGTGAAGGTGCCGGCGGGCACTACCGCTGCCGCCGCCGTCGCCGAAGCGGGCCTGCCCGGCCAGGGGCCGCAGGCGATCGTCGTGGTCCGCGACGAGGACGGCGAGCTGCGCGACCTCGCGTGGGCGCCGGAGTCCGACGTGGAGGTCGAGCCGGTCGCCGCCGACACCGAGGCCGGGCGCAGCGTCATCCGCCACTCGGCCGCGCACGTGCTGGCGCAGGCGGTGCAGCAGCAGTTCCCGGACGCGAAGCTCGGCATCGGCCCGCCCGTCAAGGACGGCTTCTACTACGACTTCGACGTGGACCGCCCGTTCACCCCGGAGGACCTGCAGGCGCTGGAGAAGCGCATGAAGCAGCTCATCAAGTCCGGGCAGAAGTTCTCCCGCCGCCGCCTCGACTCGCTGGAGGCCGCGCGCGAGGAGCTGGCGAACGAGCCGTACAAGCTGGAGCTGGTCGACCTCAAGTCCGGTGCGGACGAGGTCGACACCAGCGAGGTGATGGAGGTCGGCGCCGGTGAGCTCACCGTCTACGACAACATCGACCGGCACGGCGAGGTCGTGTGGGGCGACCTGTGCCGCGGCCCGCACGTGCCGCACACCAAGTTCATCCCCGCGTTCAAGCTGACCCGGGTGGCCGCCGCCTACTGGCGCGGCGACCAGAACAACCAGCAGCTGCAGCGCGTCTACGGCACCGCGTGGGAGTCGAAGGAGGCGCTGGCCGAGCACCTGGAGTGGCTGGCCGAGGCCGAGCGCCGCGACCACCGCAGGCTGGGTGCCGAGCTGGACCTGTTCTCGTTCCCGGAGGAGGTCGGTTCCGGGCTGCCGGTGTTCCACCCGAGGGGCGGCATCATCCGGCGCGAGCTGGAGGACTACTCGCGCCGCCGCCACGAGGCCGCGGGCTACGAGTTCGTGAACACCCCGCACATCACCAAGGGCACCTTGTTCGAGACCTCCGGGCACCTCGACTGGTACAAGGACGGCATGTTCCCGGCGATGCACCTCGACGAGGAGCGCGACGAGAACGGCGTGCTGCGCAAGGCGGGCCAGGACTACTACCTGAAGCCGATGAACTGCCCGTTCCACAACCTGATCTTCCGGTCCCGCGGGCGGTCCTACCGGGAGCTGCCGCTGCGGCTGTTCGAGTTCGGCTCGGTGTACCGGTACGAGAAGTCCGGCGTGGTGCACGGCCTGACCCGGGTGCGCGGCATGACCCAGGACGACGCGCACATCTACTGCATGCCGGAGCAGCTGCAGGACGAGCTGAAGTCGTTGCTGTCGTTCGTGCTGGACCTGCTGCGCGACTACGGCCTGGAGGACTTCTACCTGGAGCTGTCGACCCGCAACGACGAGAAGTACGTCGGCGACGACGAGAGCTGGCGGGTGGCCACCGACGCGCTGCGCGAGGCGGCGGAGTCCTCCGGCCTGGAACTGGTGCCGGACCCGGGTGGCGCCGCGTTCTACGGGCCGAAGATCTCCGTGCAGGCGCGGGACGCGCTGGGTCGCAGCTGGCAGATGTCCACGATCCAGGTGGACTACCACCTGCCGGACCGGTTCGACCTGGAGTACACCGGCAAGGACGGCGCCAAGCAGCGCCCCATCAAGATCCACCGGGCGCTGTTCGGCTCCATCGAGCGGTTCTTCGGCGTGCTCACCGAGCACTACGCGGGCGCGTTCCCGGCCTGGTTGTCCCCGGTGCAGGTGGTGGGCATCCCGATCGCCGACGAGCACGCCGACCACCTCGTCGACGTGGTGAAGTCGTTGCGCGCCAAGGGGATTCGCGCCGAGGTCGACCACGGCGACGACCGGATGCAGAAGAAGATCCGCAACCACACCACGCAGAAGGTGCCGTTCCTGCTGCTGGCGGGCGGCAAGGACGTGGAGGCCGGTGCGGTGTCGTTCCGGTTCCGCGACGGCACCCAGATCAACGGGGTGCCGGTGGCGGAGGCGGTGGCCGCCATCGGCCGCTGGGTGGAGCGCCGCGAGAACGCCTCGCCGACCGCGGACGTCTTCCAGCCGGAGCTGGCGACCGGGGCGGAGGCCGAGTGACGTCCGACGACAGCGGGGTCCAGTACTCCGAGCAGCGCGGCATCGGCGTGCCGGACGCGCTGCAACGGCTGTGGACCCCGCACCGGATGGCCTACATCCAGGGCGAGAACAAGCCGGAGGGCGAGGCCAGCGAGGGCTGCCCGTTCTGCCGGTTGCTGGAGTCGGGCCTGCCGGACGAGGACACGCTGATCGTGGCCCGGGACGAGCTGGTCTTCGCGATCCTCAACCTCTACCCGTACAACCCGGGGCACCTGATGGTGCTGCCGTACCGGCACGTTGCGGACTACACGGAGCTCTCCGACGAGGAGACGACGGCGGTCGCGGTGTTCACGAAGCGCGCGATGCGGGTGATCCGCGAGGTGTCGGCGCCGCACGGGTTCAACATCGGCCTCAACCAGGGGCCGGTGGCGGGCGCGGGCATCGCCGCGCACCTGCACCAGCACGTCGTGCCGCGCTGGGGCGGGGACGCGAACTTCATGCCGGTCATCGGCCACACGAAGGTCCTGCCCCAACTCCTCGGCGACACCCGCCGCCTCCTCGCCGAAGCCTGGCACGCCTGACCGGGTCGTCCTCGCCTCGCCCGCTGAGAATGGGCGAGGCGAGGAACGACGAACTCAGCCGGTCTTCTCGAAAGGCTTGCAACCGCGGATCTCGAACGCCCCGTCGCCGTCCTGGATGGTGACGGTGGCGGGTCCTTCGCCGACGTTGTTCGCGATGATCGAGTCGAATTCACCCGAAGTGTCCTTCAGGCGTGCCCAGTAGCACATGGGAACGACGGAACTGGACGGGCCGGCGGACCTGTAAGTCCCGGGTTCGATGTCGGTGCCGACCACGTAGGTCCCGTCGCCGATGCCGGAATTCGTCGATTCTCGCGCGTCGTTCCCAGCCCCGTCGGTGGCGGCGTTCTGACCGTTCTTGGTCATGGTCACGACGACGGTGGAATCGGATTTCACGACGGTGCCCGGCGCAGGCTCGATCTTCACGACGGTCCAATTCGCAGGCAGCACGACCATGCTCCCGCCGTGGTCCTGACCGGCGGGCGTCACGGCGGTCAGGCCGAGCGCGGCCAACTCGTCGAGCGCGATCTGGCCGTTCTTCCCCGCGAGGTCGGGAAGCGTGACGTCGACGACGGCCGTCGCGGGCGCGGGGCTGTTCGGCAGCGCTGCGGGTGCGGTCGGTTCCGTCGAACCGCCTGAGCTGATCGCGCCGATCAGGGCCAGAACCGCGATGCCGCCGACGATCCACGGCCATTTCTTGACCTTCTGCTTCGGCGGTGTCCCCGGTGGCATTCCCTGCGGGGACTGCGGTGGAGTGGCCGAAGTGTTGAACGACTGACTCATGTCCATTTTCTCATTTCCGCCCGAACTCCGGGCGCTGCGTGCGCACCCCATGTGCGCGCTCCGTAACACGATGTCGATCGATCACGGAGGGTTGTTACCGTTCGGGGAGAAAATGGTCTTAGCGGGGCAATTTCGCCGCGTCGTCGTAACGTTCCGATGTTCTTGCTCGATGTGAATCGCCGGTGCCGGCCCTCTCGGCGCAAGAACGGACCCCGGACACGACGAAGGCCGAGGACATCGCGTCCTCGGCCTTTCGTCGTGTCCGAGGGGTGCTCACTCGGCGCGGAGGTTGGCCTCGATCTCCAGGGTGATCTTGACCTTCTCGCCCAGCATGGCGCCGCCCTCGGGGCCGACGCCGAAGTCGGTGCGGTTGATCGTGGTGGAGGCGGAGATGCCGAGCAGGGTGCCGCCCTGGCCGTTGTCGGTGAAGCCGCCGAGCTCGGCCGCCAGCGACACCGGCTTGGTCACGCCGTGCAGGGTGAACTCGCCGTCGATGACGTAGTCGCTGCCGTCCTGGCGGATGCCGGTGGAGCGGAAGCCCGCCTTCGGGAACTTCTCCACGTCCAGGAAGTCGCTGTTGCGCACGTGCGCGTCGCGGTCGCCGTTGCCGGTGTTGATCGTGGCCGGGTCGATGTCCGCGGTCACCGAGGAGTCGAGGGGGTTCTCGGCGGTGACGATCTCGCCGCTGAAGCCGTCGAAGCGGCCGCGGGAGCGACCGACGCCCAGGTGGCGCAGGGTGAACTCGATGTCGGAGTGCACGCTGTCGATGTCCCAGGTGCCGACGACGTAACCGGGGATCGTGGTGGCAGTGCTCATGTGGCCTTCTCCTGAAACGGTGGTGCGGGTGGTTGCTGCACCGTGCAACGGTGTTGAACGTTCAACCATTCCGGCTGTGATGCGGTTCACCGGCGGTGTGGCGACTCGCCTGCCGTCCGATCAGCGCCTCGGCTACGGATACGCTGCCAGGTGAACAACAGGCACCGTGGATTCGGTGCGCTAGGCGGCTGGCGGAACAGGCGATGCTCAACATCTTCGCGCGGGCTTCGATCTCCCGCTGGACGCACCCGATCGGCGCAGCGCTGGTCCGGGCGGGGCTCACGCCGAACGCGGTCACCGTCGTCGGCACCGTCGCCAGCGTCGCCTCCGCAGTGTGGTTCTTCCCGCGCGGCGAGCTGTTCACCGGCACCGTCGTGGTCACCGTGTTCCTGCTGTTCGACCTGCTCGACGGGGCGATGGCCCGCGCGGGCGGCGGGTCCTCCACATTCGGCGGCGTGCTCGACGCCGGGTGCGACCGCATCGCCGACGGCGCCCTGTTCGGGGCGCTGGTGTGGTGGGCGCTGGTCGTGGAGGGGGATCGGCCGCTCGGCGTCGGGCTGCTGCTGTGCCTGGTGGGCGCGCAGGTCACCTCGTACGTGAAGGCCCGTGCCGAGGCGAACGGGCTCAGCGCCGACGGCGGCCTCGCCGAGCGGGCCGAGCGGTTCGTGCTCGTGCTGGTCGGCACCGGGCTGCACGGGCTCGGCGTGCCCTACGTGCTGGACGTGGCGGTGTGGTTGCTCGCGGCGCTCTCCGCGCTCACCGTCCTGCAGCGCCTGCGCGCGGCGGCCCGCTCGGCTCAGGCCGGGACGAGCTCCTCGTAGCCGGACCACGCGAAGTACCGCTCCGCCGGCGGCACGTCCTGCTCCAGCAGCAGGTCCGCGGCCGCGTCGTCGGGGGCACCCTCCTCGTCGAGCGGCAGCACCGCCGCGAAGTACCGGCCGAAGCGGCAGTCGTGCGCGCGCAGCTGGGCCAGGCCCCACGCGGTGAGGCAGTCCCGCCACACGGCGGGCTGGTCGTCGCCGGGGAGCTCGCCGAGGCAGATCAGCTGCTCGTAGGCGCAGCGCGAATCGGGGTTGCGGATCTCGTAGAGGGCGATGCCGCAGCGCATGGGGGACCTCCTGGTGATGTCGGGGCGAAGCCGCCGGGTACGTTGTGTGCTCGAATGATCACGGAGCGCTGTGTAAAGATTACTTAGTGAATCTTGCTCGCATAGATCACCGTCGGGTGATCTTCGCGCCCGGATCGGCGACCGCACCGGAACGGCAGGGGAGAGCACCCGATGCACGAGCAAACCGGCCACGACCCGGTCGGTCCGCAGCCGATCAGCCCGACCGTGGGGCGCCGCTGGCTGGCCCAGGAGATCCGCCGGTTGCGCGAATCCGCGGGCCTGAAGCAGAGCGACATCGCGGCCAGGCTCCGCTGCGGCCAGGGCAAGATCGCGCACATGGAGAGCATGCGGAACGCGATCAGCGGACCGGACCTGGAGATCATGCTCCCGTTCCTCGGCGTGCCCGCCGAGCGCATCGACTGGTACCTCCGGCTGGCCGACGTCGCCAAGCAGAAGGGCTGGTGGGACGGCAACCAGGCCATCCCCGAGTGGTTCTCCCTCTACGTCGGCCTCGAATGGGGAGCCAGCGAGATCCGCGAGTGGGACCTCGGCTTCGTCCCGGGGATCTTGCAGACGCGGGGGTACGCGGACGCGGTTCTCCGCGATGGCCCGCGAACATCGATGTCGGATCTGCAGGGGCAGGCCGAGGTTCGGATGCAACGGCAGCGTGCGTTGAACCGGAGTCCGCGTCCGCTTGAGCTGCACGTGATCATCGATGAGTCGGCGCTGCGGCGTGAAGTAGGTGCACCTTCAGTTCGGAGGGAACAGGTCGAATACCTCGCTGCGCAGAGCGTGCTGCCGAACCTCACCCTGCAAGTGATGCCGTTCGACGTCGGCCCTCACCGCGGACAGCTCGGATCGTTCAGCCTGCTGGGGTTCCCGCGCGACGACGATCATGATGTTGTGTACGTGGAGAACCAGCGCGGTGGGCTTTACCTCGAAGAGCAGGAGGAGATCGTGGTCTTCGGCGACGTCTTCGACGAGCTGAAGGAACGGAGCATCTCTCCTGCCGAGTCAACGACCTTCCTCGACCGACTGGCTAAGGAGATCGCTTGATGCGTCCGTATCACGTGGATAACGCGTCAGAGCTCGGTGATGCCGCTTGGATCCGGAGTAGCCGCAGTGGTCAGGGCGGTGGTCAGTGCGTCGAGGTGGCCTCCTTCAGATCGGACGTGGGGGTCCGCGATTCCAAGAACCCCACCGGGCCCGCGCTGCTGTTCGGCCGCGATGTCTGGGCGGCGTTCGTGCGGGGCCTGTGACGGCCGCCGACGCGGGTACGGGCACCGTCGGTGCCGCTGGTTAGGCTGCTCGCCGCGAGTGCTCGATCAAGCGGAGGTGCGGCGTGGTGGCTTCGACGGACGACGCGGTCTACGACGTCCGCATCCGAGCCTGGGCGAGCGGGCAGTTCGACTGGTTCCCGCTGGCCTCGGCGGTTCCGGCGGAGACCGTCGCCGTGCTGCGCGACACCGCCGCCTGGGACGTCGACGCGGCCGAAGCCGAGTCCGCCGCCGACCCGGTCCCGCCGGTCACGCACCCGATCACCGAGGCCGACGAGTACGCGGTGTGGATGCGCTACCCGTCCTCCGGCGGCAAGGTGCCGTGGGGACTGATCGCCGACCACCTCACCCCGGAGCAGGCCGCCGCCTACGTCCGCAACCCGCAGACCCAGCTCAACGTCCAGCCGGTCGCCGACCGCACCGAACCGGCCCCGGTCGAGGACGGCGGGAACGAGGACAGCGGGATCGAGGACGGCGGGATCGAGGACGGCGGGATCGAGGACGGCGCGATCGAGGACGACGGCGGGCCCGACCCGGAACCCGCCGCGGACTGAACCGGAACTCCGGGCCCGCGCGGCCGGGCCCCGTCAGGTGGGCATCGGTTCGTAGCGCTCGAAGTGGCGGGTGAAGGTGGCGCTGCCCGAGCTCAGCGAGCGCACGTTGATCGAATAGCGGGCCAGTTCGCTCGCGGGCACGTGCGCGCGCACCACCGTCCAGCCGGAGTCCTCCGGTTCGGTGCCGACGACCTTGCCGCGACGGCTGGACAGGTCGCCGAGGATCACGCCCAGGTGCTCGTCCGGGATGGACACCGCGACCGCGTCCACCGGTTCCAGCGTGACCAGCCCGGCCTGCTCGGCGGCCGCGCGCAGCGCCAGGGCGCCCGCGGTCTGGAAGGCGGCGTCCGAGGAATCGACGCTGTGCGCCTTGCCGTCCACCAGCGTCACCTTCAGGTCCACCAGCGGCAGGCCCTCCTCCAGGCCGCGCTCCACCTGCGCCCGGACGCCCTTCTCGACGCTGGCGATGAACTGCTTCGGGATCGCGCCGCCCACCACCCGGTCGGCGAACTCGACGCCGGAACCGCGCGGCGCGGGCTCCACCTCGACGTCGCACACCGCGAACTGGCCGTGCCCGCCGGACTGCTTCTTGTGGCTGCCGTGCCCCTTCGCCGCCTGCCGGAACGTCTGGCGCAGCGGTACCCGCAACGGCTCGGTGTCGATCTCCGCGCCACCGTCGCGGAGGCGTTGCAGCACCACGTCGGCGTGCGCCTCGCCGGTGCACCACAGCACCAGCTGGTGGGTCTCGCCGTCCCGCTGCAACCGCAGGCTCGGGTCGGCGGCGACGAGCCGGTTCAGGTTCCGCGCCAGCGCGTCCTCGTCGCTGCGAGTGCGCGCGACGACCGCGACCGGCAGCAGCGGCTCCGGCATCGGCCACGGCGACAGCAGCAGTGGGCCCGCCGGATCGGACAGGGTGTCGCCGGTCTCGGCCGAGCCGAGCTTCGTCAGCGCGCACAGGTCGCCCGCGACGCAGCGCGGCACCTCGCGCAGCCCCGACCCCAGCGGTGAGTACAGGTGCGCGACCCGCTCGTCCTCGTCGTGGTCCGGGTGCCCGCGCTCGGCCATGCCGTGCCCGGAGACGTGCACCGCCCGCTCCGGCAGCACCGTCCCCGAGAACACCCTGGCCAGCGACACCCGTCCGACGTAGGAATCGACCGAGGTGTGCACGACCTCCGCGACCAGCGGGCCCGCCGGGTCCGCAGGCAGTTCCCGCGGGTTCCCGCCGCGCGGATCGGTGACCTGGACCGGCGGGTGCTCCCGCGGGGAGGGGAAACCGCGCACCAGGCCGTCCAGCAGCTCCGGCAGCCCCACCTCGGTCGCCGCGCACACCGGCAGCACCGGGTGCAGGCCGCCACGGGACACCGCCGTCTCCAGGTCGCGGATCAGCACCGGCTCCTCGATCCGCTCACCGGCCACGTAGCGGTCCATCAGCGACTCGTCCTCGCTCTCGGCGATGATCGCCTCGATCAGCTCGGCGCGTTCCCGCTCGCAGTCCCGCGCCGCGCCGGTGCCCGAGACGGTGCCGGTGAGCACTCCGACCAGGCCGGTGGTGCCGCCGCCGGACCCGCGCAGCGGCAGGTGCAGCGGCAGCACCCCGGCCCCGAACGCTTCCCGGCACGACTCCAGCGCGGCCGCCGGATCGGCCCGGTGCTGGTCCAGCCGGGACAGCACCACCGCGCGCGGCATCGACACCCGGGCGCACTCCTGCCAGATCGCGCGCGTCGCCGCGTCCACGCCCTCCTCGGCGGACACCACGAACAGCGCCGCGTCCGCCGCGCGCAGGCCCGCGCGCAGCTCCCCGACGAAATCGGCGTAGCCGGGCGTGTCGATCAGGTTGATCTTGTGGCCGTCGTGGTCCAGCGGTGCCACCGACAGCGCCACCGAGCGCTGCTGGTCGACGGCCGCGCTGTCGTGGTCGCACACCGTCGTCCCGTCCACCACGGAACCCGTCCGCGGGATGGTGCCGGTCGCCGCCAGCAGCGCCTCCACCAGCGTGGTCTTGCCCGCGGCGGACGGGCCGACCAGGACCACGTTGCGGATGTCGCTCGGATCGGTGGGAGCGGGCGCCGCCTGCGCTCCCGGAACGTTCTGCTTGCTGCCCATCGCAGCCCCCTCGGACGTCGTCGTGTCCTCGATCGCACACCCGGGTGACGTCGCGTGCAATGCCGTTCACCGGCGCCGATCGCGAAGTGGACTACCGAAAACGGGGGTAAGTGGACCGTGGAAGTGGTCCAGTTCCGGCCTAGCGTCGGAGGGGAGCGCGGCGCACCGCCGCACCGGAACCCCCGAGGGAAGGCAGACCGTGACCGACACCGCAGCCACCGCCCAGGCCACCGGCACCGACGGAGTGAAGCGCGGCATGGCGGAGATGCTCAAAGGCGGGGTGATCATGGACGTGGTGACCCCCGACCAGGCGAAGATCGCCGAAGCCGCGGGCGCCGTCGCCGTGATGGCCCTCGAACGGGTCCCGGCCGACATCCGCGCCCAGGGCGGCGTGGCCCGCATGTCCGACCCGGACATGATCGAGGGCATCGTCGACGCCGTCTCCATCCCCGTGATGGCCAAGGCCCGCATCGGACACTTCGTCGAAGCCCAGGTGCTGCAGTCCCTCGGCGTCGACTACATCGACGAGTCCGAGGTGCTCACCCCCGCTGACGAGGCGCTGCACATCGACAAGTGGAACTTCACCGTGCCGTTCGTCTGCGGCGCCACCAACCTCGGCGAGGCCCTGCGCCGCATCGCCGAAGGCGCCGCCATGATCCGCTCCAAGGGCGAGGCGGGCACCGGCAACGTCGTCGAGGCCACCCGGCACATGCGCTCCATCCGCGCCGAGATCCGGCGGCTCACCCGGCTGGACGGGGAGGAGCTGTACGCGGCGGCCAAGGAGCTGCGCGCCCCGGTCGCCCTGGTCAAGGAGGTCGCGGCCGCCGGGAAGCTCCCGGTCGTGCTGTTCACCGCGGGCGGGCTCGCCACCCCGGCCGACGCGGCGATGATGCGCCAGCTGGGCGCCGAAGGCGTGTTCGTCGGCTCCGGGATCTTCAAGTCCGGCGACCCGGCCAAGCGTGCCGAGGCGATCGTGAAGGCGACGACCTTCTACGACGACCCGGACGTGATCGCGAAGGTGTCCCGCGGGCTCGGCGAGGCGATGGTCGGCCTCAACGTCGACTCCCTCCCGGCGGACCAGCGCTACGCCCAGCGCGGCTGGTGACCCCACTTCTCACCAGGTGAATGGCCCATTGGACCGAGCACATCGGTCGAATGGGCCATTCACCCGTCGGAACGGATGAACGGAGAACTCGCGTGTCGGACGGTGTCGCGTCCCCCGTCATCGGCGTGCTCGCCCTGCAAGGCGGCGTCGCCGAGCACCTCGGCGCCTTGGACCGCAGCGGTGCGATCGCCAAACCCGTGCGCAGGCCGGAAGAGCTCGCGGACCTGCACGGCATCGTGCTGCCCGGCGGGGAATCGACGACCACGAGCCGGTTGTTGCACTCCTTCGAGCTGTTCGAACCGCTGCGGCAGCGGCTCGCCGACGGCCTGCCCGCCTACGGCTCGTGCGCGGGCATGGTGCTGCTGGCCGGCGAGGTGCTGGGCGGCGCGGAAGCGGGCATCACCCCGCTCGGCGCGCTCGACATGACCGTGCGGCGCAACGCGTTCGGCAGGCAGGTCGATTCGTTCGAGGCCGACCTCGACTTCGCCGGGGTCGACGGCCCGGTGCACGCGGTGTTCATCCGTGCCCCCTGGGTCGAGCGCATCGGGCCGCAGGTGCGGGTGCTGGCCGAGGTCACCCCGCGCGGATCAGGCGACGAGGCCGCCGCCGGTAGGATCGTCGCGGTTCAGCAGGGGCGCGTGCTCGCCACCAGCTTCCACCCGGAACTGGTCCACGGCGACGAGCGCGTGCACCGGCAATTCGTGCAGACCGTTCGCGCAGGCTGAAGGCCCCGGGGTCTCGCCTGCGACGGCGTGGAAAGACGGAGGAAAGATGAGCGGCCACTCCAAGTGGGCCACCACCAAGCACAAGAAGGCCGCCGTCGACGCCAAGCGCGGCAAGCTCTTCGCGAAGCTCATCAAGAACGTGGAGGTCGCGGCGCGCACCGGCGGAGGAGACCCCGACGGCAACCCGACGCTCTACGACGCCATGCAGAAGGCGCGCAAGAACTCGGTGCCCGTCGACAACATCGAGCGCGCCCGCAAGCGCGGCGGTGGCGAAGAGGCCGGCGGCGCCGACTGGCAGACCCTGATGTACGAGGGCTACGGCCCGAACGGCGTCGCGGTCCTGGTCGAGTGCCTCACCGACAACAAGAACCGCGCCGCGGGCGAGGTCCGCACCGCGATGACCCGCAACGGCGGTTCGATGGCCGACGCCGGTTCGGTGTCGTACATGTTCTCCCGGCGCGGCGTGCTGATCGTGCCGAAGAACGGGCTGACCGAGGACGACGTGCTCGGCGCGGTGCTGGAGGCGGGCGCCGAAGAGGTCAACGACCTCGGCGAGAGCTTCGAGGTGCTGTGCGAGCCGACCGACCTGGTCGAGGTCCGCAAGGCGGTGCAGGCGGCCGAGATCGAGTACGACTCCTCGGAGCTGAGCTTCATGGCCTCGGTGAACGTCCCGCTGGACGCGGACGGCGCGCGCAAGATCTTCAAGCTGATCGACGTGCTGGAGGACTGCGACGACGTGCAGAACGTCTACGCCAACTTCGACGTCTCCGATGAAGTGATGGCGGAACTGGACGCCTGATCGGCGCACGGGGCGCGCCGGGGCGGGCGCGGCGCGCCCGAGCACCCGAAGGCTCCCCCGATCGGATGAGAATCGGCAGAATGGGCCTCGTGGCGGAGACGGAAGAACAGCTGCGGCAGTGGTTGGTGGACACCGCGGAGCGCCACGGCGCGGCCGTGGTGCACGTGGCGGAGGACGAAGGCGGGGCCGCCCACGCGTTCTCCGTAGGGGCGTGGCGGCGCTTCGGCAAGCCCGAGGTCGTGGTGATCGGATTGCCGAAGGACGTGGCGCAGGCGGTGGTGGACACCTACGTCGCGCGCGTCTCCGGCGGCGAGCGGTTCAGCCCCGGGCAGCTGTACGCGGGATTCCTGGCGAACTGCCCGGTCACCTTCGAGCGGATCGCGAAGCAGCACTACCCGGAATACCTGGGCAGCGCGTTCACCGTGTACAAGGGCGCCGACTTCCCGGCGGTGCAGCTGATCGTCGCCGCACCGGACGGCACCTTCCCGTGGCAGCCGGACGCGCCCGGCGGGTTCGCCGAGTACCAGCCGGTGCTGACCGACAGCGGAGCCCCCGAGCGCTGGACGCCCGGCGTCGACGGTCCGTGACCGCGGGGCCGGTGCGGCGCGCACCGCGCGGACGGGTGATCATCGGGTGTGTCGTGCGGGAGCGGGACGCCCCGCAGGCGCTAGAGTGTCGAACGGGTGTTCCCGGGTGAGCTGAAGGCCGAGGAGGAAGTCGTGCGCGTGCTGGGAGTCGACCCCGGGCTGACCCGCTGCGGGATCGGCGTGGTGGACGGCGGCCGGAACCGGCACATCTCCTGCGTCGCCGTCGGTGTCGTGCGCACCCCGCCCGCCGACGAGCTGCCGATGCGGCTCAAGGCGGTCGCGGACGCCGTCGAGCAGTGGATGGACGCGCACCAGCCCGAGGTGGTGGCCATCGAGCGGGTGTTCAGCCAGCACAACGTGCGTTCGGTGATGGGCACCGCGCAGGCCTCCGGGGTGGTGGCGCTGGCCGCCGCCCGCCGCGGGCTGCCGGTCGCGTTCCACACGCCGAGCGAGGTCAAGGCCGCCATCAGCGGCTCCGGCCGCGCCGACAAGCGGCAGGTCACGCTCATGGTCACCAAGGTCCTCGGGCTCAGCGAAGCACCCCGGCCGGCCGACGCCGCCGACGCGCTCGCCCTCGCCGTCTGCCACCTGTGGCGGGCGCCGATGAGCTCGCGGCTGGCCGCGGCGGAGGCGAAGGCCGCGGAACTGGCCAAGGCGCACCGGCAACGGCTGCGGGACGCGCGGCGTCCCCCGGCAGGCAGAGGAGACCTCACAGGATGATCGCTTCGGTACGCGGGCCGGTGCTCTCGATCGGGCTGGACCACGCCGTGATCGACGTGGGCGGGCTCGGGCACGCCGTGCACGCCACCCCCGCCACCCTCGCCGGGCTGCGCCGCGGCGAAGAGGCGCTGCTGGCCACGACGCTCGTCGTGCGGGAGGACTCGCTCACCCTGTACGGCTTCGCCGATCCGGAGGCGCGCGACCTGTTCGTGCTGCTGCAGACCGCGTCCGGAGTGGGGCCGCGGCTGGCGCTGGCGACGCTGGCGGTGCTCTCGCCGGACCAGCTGTGCCACGCGCTCGCGGACGGCAACCTCACCACGCTCACCCAGGTGCCCGGCATCGGGAAGAAGAGCGCCGAGCGGCTGATCCTGGAGCTGCGGGACAAGGTCGGCACCCTCGCCGGCAACGGTTCCGGCGAGCTGCCCGGCGCCCCGGACCGCGGCCGGGTCCGCACCGAGGTCGCCGAGGCGCTGGTGGGCCTCGGGTTCTCCGCGAAGCAGGCCGAGCAGAGCGTGGAAGCCGTGCTCGCCGCCGACGGCGCTCCCGCCGACACCTCCGCGGTGCTGCGCAAGGCGCTGGCCGCGCTGGGCCCGCGATGAGCGCTCCGCACGAGGACGAGGACCCGCCCGCGGACCTGCTGCCCGGCCAGCTCCCGGCGCGGCAGGCGCTGCCCGGCGAAGCCCCGCTGGACCCGGAGCAGGAACCGGCCGAGCAGGACGTGGAGAGCACGCTGCGCCCGCGCAGGCTCAGCGAGTTCGTCGGCCAGCCGCGGGTGCGCGAACAGCTGCAACTGGTGCTGCACGGCGCCCTCAACCGCCGTGAACAGCCCGACCACGTGCTGTTCTCCGGCCCGCCCGGGCTCGGCAAGACCAGCCTCGCGATGATCATGGCGGCGGAGCTGGGCTCCGCGATCCGGGTGACCTCGGGGCCCGCGCTGGAACGGCCCGGCGACCTGGCGGCGATGCTGTCCAACCTCGCCGAGGGCGACGTGCTGTTCATCGACGAGATCCACCGCATCGCCCGGCCCGCCGAGGAGATGCTGTACCTGGCGATGGAGGACTACCGGGTCGACGTCGTCGTCGGCAAGGGCCCGGGCGCCACCAGCATCCCGCTGGAGATCGCGCCGTTCACGCTGGTCGGCGCCACCACCCGCTCGGGGACGCTCACCGGCCCGCTGCGGGACCGGTTCGGGTTCACCGCGCACATGGAGTTCTACTCGCCCGCCGAGCTGGAGCTGGTGGTGCGCCGCTCCGCGGGCATCCTCGGCGTGGACCTGCGTCCCGACGGCGCCGTCGAGATCGCCCGCCGCTCCCGGGGGACGCCGCGCATCGCGAACCGGCTGCTGCGCCGGGTCCGCGACTACGCGGAGGTGCGCGCCGACGGCGCGGTCACCCTGGACGTGGCGCGGTCGGCGCTGGCGGTCTACGACGTCGACGAGTTCGGCCTGGACCGGCTGGACCGCGCGGTGCTTTCGGCGCTGGTGCGGTCCTTCCACGGCGGGCCGGTCGGGATCACCACCATCGCGGTCGCGGTGGGGGAGGAACCGAGCACGGTCGAGGAAGTCTGCGAGCCGTACCTGGTGCGCGCGGGCATGCTCGCCCGCACCTCGCGCGGCCGGGTCGCGACCGTCGCCGCCTGGCAGCACGTGGGTCTCACCCCGCCGCCGCACGCGCCCGGCGAATCGCAGGCCGTCCTGTTCGAGTAGCCGTCCGTTCGCGCCCGTTCCGGCGGCGGGTGGGCTGTGAGTCCGGCCACCTCGCGGGCGATAGGCTGCGCGGCGTTGACGGCCCCGATGGCGCCGCCGGACACCGGTTCGGCCCGCGCGGCCCGACGGGTGGCGGCACGCCCATCGACACGGCTGGCACACTGGAAGCGCTACATCCGAACAATTCGGGCGCCCCGGCAGGTGGTCGGGCGATCCCCGCGGCGTCCGCCGAAACGGAGCATGATGTCTCTCGAATCCTTGTTTCTGCCCCTGCTGATCGTGCTGCTGGCCGTGCCGATGTTCCTCCAGGCGCGCAAGCAGAAGCGTGCCGTGCAGGAGCAGCAGAAGCTGCAGAACTCGCTGACCACGGGTGACCGGGTGATGACGACCTCCGGGCTGTTCGGCACCGTGGTGTCGAGCTCGGACGACAGCATCGACCTGGAGATCGCGCCGGGCGTCGTCACCACCTGGGTGCGCGCCGCCGTCCGCGAGAAGGTCACCACCGAGGAGGCCGCCGAGGTCACCGAGGCCACCGCGACCGAGCAGGACGAGGCCGCCCCCGCGGCCGAGGCGAAGGACGCCGAGGGCGAGCAGCAGGAGGCCACCGCGACCTCCACCGAGTCCTCCGCGCAGGTCGCCGAGCCGATCGAGAAGCAGAAGACCAGCTGAGCCGGAACGGCCGGTGATCAGCACCGGCCGTCCGCCGCGTTCCCGGACCGGCCCGAACGCGGGCCGTCCGGCCGAGCCGTCGAGTCGCCGCCCCGCAGGCGGCGGCTCCGGCCCGCAGCGCGCCCGGTGTCCCGCGCC
The DNA here is from genome assembly GCF_057736575.1 of Saccharopolyspora sp. MMCC62. NCBI lineage: Bacteria > Bacillati > Actinomycetota > Actinomycetes > Pseudonocardiales > Pseudonocardiaceae > Saccharopolyspora > Saccharopolyspora sp. MMCC62. Next base: position 196,647 of record NZ_JBYKCM010000008.1, read on the forward strand.
GTTCGCTCCGCGCCGTTCGTTCCGCCGCAGGAGCGTGCCGCGGCCCGGCCGCCGCCCCGCGTCCCGGAGCCCATCTCGCCGTCCGGCGCGGACCGCCCCGTGCACCGGCCCCGTCATCCGGCGGCCCCGCCCACCCGGCCCCGCCGCCCGGTAGCCGACGCCCCCGCCATCCGGCCGACGGGCGGCCGCCGACCGGCGGAGGGAGCTCCCTGCGACCGCCGCCGTGGCGGGTTTACGAATCCCGCACCGCGCCACCGGGCCGCTCCACCCGCGTCCGCCTTGGGCGATTTCCCCAGTTCGCGGGCCCGCGAAGCCGCCCCTCGCGTCTTCCCGCGCCACCCGCCTGGCAGACTGGCGACGGGCCTTCCCAGATCGTGCGGCGTGCTCGTGCTGTTCGGGCGCGTACTGTGATCAACGGCCGTTCCGGGGGTACCTGGAACGGCCGATCATTCGGGGCATCGGATCGCGGGCGCTCCGCCCTGCGCGGCCGATGTCCCGCCCACATTCCGTAGACCGTGGACAGGAGACCGACGCACCGTGGCACCTCCGGCCGGGCAGATCCGCCCAGGGCGTTACCTCGCGATCTTCGCGCTGATCGTCGTGGCGTTGTACGGATTGGTATTCCTCACCGGCGACAAGAAACCCGATCCGAAGCTGGGCATCGATCTCCAGGGCGGCACCCGGGTGACGCTCACCGCGCGCACCCCGGACGGTCGGCCACCGACGCAGGAATCGCTGACCCAGGCGCGGCAGATCATCGAGACCCGCGTCAACGGCATGGGCATCAGCGGCTCCGAGGTGAACCTCGACGGCTCCAACCTGGTGATCACCGTGCCCGGCGAGGGCGGTGACCAGGCCAAGCAGCTCGGCCAGACCGCGGAGCTGAGCTTCCGCAAGGTCGTGCCGAACATGGTGGCGCCCGCGCAGGCCCCGCCGCCGCAGCCGGGCCAGCCCTCCGGGACCGCGCCGCAGGCCGCCCACGCCCAGCAGCCCGCCGACCCGGAAGCCCAGCAGGCGGCGATCGACGAGGCGAAGAAGACCCGGCAGAGCACCGACCCGAACGTGCAGATGCAGGCGCTCTCCGCGCTGGACTGCAACGCCGAGGACCCGCTGCGCGGCAACGCCGACCCGAAGCTCCCGCTGGTCGCCTGCGACCAGCAGAAGGCGCAGAAGTACGTGCTGGAGCCGGTGTTCATGGAAGGCACCGACATCGCCAACGCGGCGGCGCAGCCGCCGAACCAGCAGGAGCCGAACTGGACGGTGAGCCTGGACTTCACCGCTGACGGCGGCAAGCGCTGGGCGGACTTCACCTCCGCCAACGTCGGCCAGCAGGCCGCGTTCGTGCTCGACGGCGAGGTCGTCTCCGCACCGACGATCAACCAGGCGCTGCTCGGCGGCAACGCCTCCATCAGCGGCAGCTTCAACCAGCAGTCCGCGACGGACCTGGCCGACGTGCTCAAGTACGGCTCGCTGCCGCTGGCGTTCGACCAGTCCGAGGCCGAGACGGTGTCGGCGACGATGGGCGTGGCCGCGCTGGAGGCCGGTCTGATCGCGGGCGGCATCGGCCTGTTCCTGGTCGCGGTGTACTGCCTCGCCTACTACCGGCTGCTCGGCGTGCTCACGGTGCTGTCGCTGGTGCTCTCCGGCGGCATCGTCTACGGCGTGCTGGTGCTGCTCGGGCGGTGGATCGGCTTCACCCTCGACCTGGCGGGCATCGCCGGGTTCATCGTCGCGATCGGCATCACCGCGGACTCGTTCATCGTGTTCTTCGAACGGCTCAAGGACGAGATCCGCGAGGGCCGGACGTTCCGCTCCGCGGTGCCCCGGGCGTGGATCCGGGCGCGGCGCACGATCCTGTCCGCCGACGCGGTGAGCTTCCTGGCCGCGGCCGTGCTCTACGTGCTCGCGGTCGGCCAGGTGAAGGGCTTCGCGTTCACCCTCGGCATGTCGACGGTGCTCGACCTCGTCGTGGTGTTCCTGGTGACGCACCCGCTGGTGGCGCTGGCGTCGAAGAACAAGTTCCTGTCCAAGCCCTCGGTGTCCGGCCTCGGCGCGACGCAGCGCTACGCCGCCGAGCAGCGCGCCGCGCGCTCCCGGGGTGCTTCCAGCGCGAAGGAGGCCTGACGGTGGTCACCCACAGCACCGCCGGCGACGGCGGAAACCGGCGCGCGAGCGTCTTCGAACGCCTCTACATCGGCAACGGCGCCTTCGACATCGTCGGCAAGCGCATGCGCTGGTACGTGTCCCTCGGACTGCTGGTGCTGGTGTGCATCGGCGCGATGGGCATCAAGGGCTTCAACCTGGGCATCGACTTCGAGGGCGGCACCAAGCTGCAGGTCCCCGCCGTCGGCGCGCAGGGCCCGATCAGCGAGGACCAGGTGCAGGCGGCGTTCACCGAAGCGCTCGGGCACCCGGCCGAGACGGTGCAGCTGGTGGGCACCGCGAACAGCCAGACCATCCAGGTCCGCACCGAATCGCTGAACACCGCGCAGGTCTCCGAGGTCAAGGAGACGATGTTCCAGCGGCTCCAGCCGCTGGGCACCGACGGCAGGCCGAGCCCGGCCGCGGTCAGCGACAGCGCGGTCAGCGGCACCTGGGGTGGCGAGATCACCCAGCAGGCGCTGCTGGCGCTGGGCGTGTTCCTGGTGCTGGTGACCGTGTTCCTCGCGTTCTACTTCGAGCGCTGGATGGCGGTGGCGGCGCTGATCGCGCTGCTGCACGACGTGGTGGTCACGGCGGGCATCTACGCGCTCACCGGCTTCGAGGTCACGCCGAGCACGGTGATCGGTCTGCTGACGATCCTCGGGTTCTCGCTGTACGACACGGTCGTGGTGTTCGACAAGGTGAAGGAGAACACCCGCGGGCTGCTCGGCCTGACCCGTCGCACCTACCCGGAGGCCGCGAACCTCGCGGTGAACCAGACGCTGATGCGCTCCATCAACACCTCGGTGATCGCGCTGCTGCCGGTGGCCGGCCTGCTCGTGGTCGGCGCCTGGCTGCTCGGCGTGGGCGTGCTGCGGGACCTGGCACTGGTGCAGCTGGTCGGCATGATCGCCGGCGTGATCTCGTCGATCTTCCTGGCGACGCCGCTGCTGGTGGACTTCAAGATGCGCGACCGCAAGTACCGGCAGCAGGCGGCGAAGGTCGTCCAGCGCCGGGAGCGGGGCGCGGCGAAGGAGGCCGACGAACCGGCGGCCGAGCAGGCCGAGGCGCGTCCGGAACGGCCGCTGGCCGGCGCGTCCAGCGCTGCGGGCAGGCGCACCGCGCGCTCCGACGCCCCGCAGAACCGGCGGCGGCCCGCGGGCAAGTCCAGCCGCCCGACCGGGAAGAAGCGGCGCTGATGGCGGAGTCGGACGCGGTGCAGGTGCTGCACCCCGCACTGGAGGAGGCGGCGCGGCTGATCCGCGAGGTCCCGGACTTCCCGGAGCCCGGGATCCTGTTCCGCGACATCAGCCCGCTGCTGGCCGACGGGGAGGCGTTCGCGGCGGTCGTGCGCGCGCTCGGTGACGGCCTGGAGTTCGACGTGGTGGCCGGGGTGGAGGCGCGCGGCTTCCTGCTCGGCGCCGCCGTGGCGCACGCGCGCGGCACCGGTGTCGTGGGCCTGCGGAAGCCGGGCAAGCTGCCGGAGGTCGCGGACCGCGTCGACTACCAGCTGGAGTACGGCTCGGCGAGCCTGGAGCTCCCGGCGGCCACCATCAGCGCGGGTCAGCGGGTGCTGGTGGTGGACGACGTGCTCGCCACCGGCGGCACGCTGCGCGCCGCCTGCGAGCTGCTGGGCCGGGCGGGTGCGAAGGTCGTGGCCTCGTCGGTGGTGCTCGAACTGACCGCCCTGGGCGGCCGGGACCGGATGGATTCGGACGTGCAGGCACTGCTGGCGGTGTGAGGATTTTCGGCCCGGCTGATCGGTCCTGGTGAAGTTTTCCCGTCGGCTCGCAGCTGAGAGTGACCGTTCAACGTTTCGGGGGACGGCCGGGGAAGGGCGATAGCCCGAACGGCGTTATTCTCGATGCCCGGGTCGTGACCGCTTCACCGCATCAAGACCCGGGTGCAACGTCCCCTCCATGCCCGGGAGCGCGCGGTGAGCCAAGACGTCGAGTCTCCTGCCCCAGCAGCAACCGAGCAGGCGCGCCCCGCCTCGGCGACCAGGCGGGTGCGCGCCCGCTTGGCCAGACGGATCACGGCGCAGCGCGCCGCGGAGGTCAAGCAAGTGCTCGAACCGCTGGCCGCGGTGCACCGCGAGCTGCACCCGCACGCGGACCTGGCGCTGCTGCAGCGGGCCTACGACGTGGCCGAGGACAAGCACAGCCACCAGCGCCGCAAATCGGGCGACCCCTACATCACCCATCCGCTGGCCGTCGCCACCATTCTGGGTGAGCTGGGCATGGACACCACGACGTTGGTGGCGGCGCTGCTGCACGACACGGTCGAGGACACCGACTACTCGGTGGAGCGCCTCAGCGAGGACTTCGGCGACGAAGTGGCGCACCTGGTGGACGGCGTCACCAAGCTGGACAAGGTGAAGCTCGGCGCGGCCGCCGAGGCCGAGACCATCCGCAAGATGATCATCGCGATGGCCCGCGACCCGCGCGTCCTCGTGATCAAGCTGGCGGACCGGCTGCACAACATGCGCACCATGCGCTTCCTGCCGCCGGAGAAGCAGGCCCGCAAGGCCCGCGAAACCCTGGAAGTGCTCGCCCCGCTCGCGCACCGGCTCGGCATGGCCACCATCAAGTGGGAGCTGGAGGACCTGGCGTTCGCCATCCTGCAGCCCAAGAAGTACGACGAGATCGTGCGCCTGGTCGCCAACCGCGCCCCCTCCCGGGACACCTACCTGCGCACCGTCACCGACGAGCTGTCCGGCCAGCTGGAGGCCGCGCGGCTGGCCGCCAAGGTCGAGGGCCGCCCGAAGCACTACTACTCGATCCACCAGAAGATGATCGTCCGCGGCCGCGACTTCGACGACATCCACGACCTGGTGGGCGTGCGCATCCTCGTCGACGAGGTGCGCGACTGCTACGCCGCGATGGGCGTGGTGCACGCGCTGTGGCAGCCGATGCCCGGCCGGTTCAAGGACTACATCGCCCAGCCCCGCTTCGGCGTCTACCAGTCGCTGCACACCACGGTCATCGGTCCCGAGGGCAAACCGCTGGAAGTGCAGATCCGCACCAGCGAGATGCACCGCACCGCCGAGTACGGCATCGCCGCGCACTGGCGCTACAAGGAGACCAAGGGCCGCAACGGCGGCGGTGGCCAGGCGGGCGTCGAAGTCGACGACATGGCCTGGATGCGCCAGCTGCTGGACTGGCAGCGGGAGGCCGCCGACCCGGGCGAGTTCCTCGAATCGCTGCGCTACGACCTCGCCACCCGCGAGATCTTCGTGTTCACCCCCAAGGGCGATGTGATCACGCTGCCGTCCGGGTCGACCCCGGTGGACTTCGCGTACGCGGTGCACACCGAGGTCGGGCACCGGTGCATCGGCTCCCGCGTCAACGGCCGCCTGGTCGCCCTGGAGCGCAAGCTCGAGAACGGCGAGGTCGTCGAGATCTTCACCTCCAAAGCCGAAGGTTCCGGGCCGAGCCGGGACTGGCTGTCGTTCGTGGCCTCCCCGCGGGCCAAGGCGAAGATCAAGCAGTGGTTCGCGAAGGAACGCCGCGAAGAAGCCATCGAGCACGGCAAGGATGCGATCACCAAGGAGATCCGCCGGCTCGGGCTCCCGGTGCAGCGCCTCGTCACCGCCGACTCCATCGCCGCGGTCGCCCGCGAGCTGCACTACGTGGACGTCACCGCGCTGTACGCGGCCGTGGGGGAGCGGCAGGTCTCCGCGCACCACCTGGTGCAGCGGCTCGTCGCGCTGATCGGCGGTGTGGAGCAGGCCGAGGACGAGATCGCCGAGCGCTCCACCCCCTCCACCGTGCAGCAGCGCCGCCGCAGCACCGGCGACTCCGGGGTCGTGGTCAAGGACGCCGGGGACGTGTGGTCCAAGCTCGCCCGCTGCTGCACCCCGGTGCCCGGCGACGAGATCCTCGGCTTCGTCACCCGCGGCGGCGGGGTCAGCGTGCATCGCACCGACTGCACCAACGCCGACGACCTGCGCAAATCGCCGGAACGGCTGGTCGAGGTCTACTGGGCGCCGTCCTCGTCCTCGGTGTTCCTGGTCGCCATCCAGGTGGAGGCGCTGGACCGGCACCGGTTGCTCTCGGACGTGACGAAGGTGCTCGCCGACGAGCGGGTGAACATCCTGTCCGCCTCGGTCACCACCTCGAAGGACCGGGTCGCGGTGAGCCGCTTCTCCTTCGAGATGGGCGACCCGAAGCACCTGGGGCACGTGCTCAAGGCGGTCCGCAACATCGAAGGCGTCTACGACGTCTACCGCGTGACCTCGGCGGCGTGAGGGTCAGGCCGTGATGTCGATCCGCTGGTAGCCGCGGATCGCGAAGGCGGCCGCGCGGCGGGGGCGCTCCAGCAGGGCGTAATCGGGGAAGCGGGCGGCGAACTCGGCCAGCACGACGCCGATCTCCAGGCGGGCCAGCGGTGCCCCCAGGCAGTAGTGCATGCCGAGGCCGAGCGCCAGGTGCGGGTTCGGGGCCCGGGTCAGGTCCAGCTCGTCCGGGGCGGTGAACGCGGCCGGGTCCCGGTTCGCCGCGCCCAGCAGCACCACCACCTTCTCGCCCGCCTCGACCCGGGTCCCGGCCAGCTCCACCGAGTGCACCGCGGTGCGCTCGAACAGCTGGTTCGGGGTGTCGTGGCGCAGCAGCTCGTCCACGGCGGTGCCCACCGCGTCCGGGCCGAGCCCGCGGAACAGGCGCCACTGCGCGGGCCGGTCGTGCAGCGCGACGACGGCGTTGCCGATGCCGTTCACGCTGGCCTCGTGCCCGGCCATCAGCAGCAGCGCGCAGGTCGCCACCAGCTCGTCGCGGTCCAGCGCGCCGGTGCCGACGAGCGCGCTCAGCGGATCGTCGCCGGGGTGCGCGCGGCGGTGTTCGACGTGCCCGGCGACGTGCTCGCGGAACTCGCCCGCGGCCAGCTCCGCGTCCCGGCGGCCCGCGTCGTCGAGTTCCGGCTCGTACATCCGCACGATCCGGTTCGACCAGTCCCGCAGCAGCGGGCCGTCGGCGAGCGGGAAGCCGAGCAGCGCGGCGATCACGTCCACCGGCAGCGGCCCGGCCAGCGCGGACATCAGGTCGGCGCGGCCGTGCTCGTCGATCTCGGCGCGCAGCCGGTCCAGGCGCGGGCGGACGAGCTCGGTGGTGGTGGCGCGCATCGCGGCGACGGCGCGGCGGTGGAACAGCGGGGCGACGGCCGCGCGCAACCTGCCGTGCAGCCGCTCGTTCTCCAGCATGCTGAGCCGGTGCAGCGCGTTGAACGCCGCGAACTCCCGCTGCGGAACCCGGTCCACCCACACCCGCCGCAGGTCGCGGTGCCGCAGCACCGCCGAGCACAGCTCGTGCGAGACGGCGACGTGCGCGCCCCACGCCTCGTGCCTGTGCAGCGGTCCCCGCTCGCGCAGCGCGCGGAAGACCGGGTAGGGGTCCGCGACGAAACCGGGATCGGCCGGGTCCAGCGCCGCCACGTCGATCACCTGCGCACCTCCGATCGGTCCGAGCCTAGGCCTCCCGGACGCACCCGAATAGGCCCCGGACGGCGAAGGGCCGCGGAACCGTCCGGTCCCGCGGCCCTCGGCCGAGTCGCGATCGGGTCAGGCGACCTGCGCGGTGTCGATGTGCACCGGCAGCTTCGGCTTCCCGTCGCCCTGACCGGTGTCGTCACCGGCGGCGGCGACCTTGTCCACGACCTGCAGGCCGGGCTCGCCGACGGTGCCGAACACCGTGTACTTCGGCGGCAGCTGCGAGTCGCCGTAGACGATGAAGAACTGGCTGCCGTTGGTGTTCGGCCCCGAGTTCGCCATCGCCAGCGTGCCCCGCGGGTACGTCGGCTGGGAGTCGACCTCGTCGGCGAACGAGTAGCCGGGACCGCCGGAACCGGTGCCGGTCGGGTCACCGCACTGCAGGACCTTCAGGCCCTCGGTGGTCGTCAGCCGGTGGCAGTCGGTGCCGTCGAAGTACTTCGACTGCGCGAGGTGCGCGAAGTTGTTCGCCGCGCACGGCGCCTTGGCGTAGTCCAGCGTGACCGGGATGGCGCCCTGGCCGGTGCTCAGCGTCACCTGCTGGGTCTTCGGCGCATCCGCGCCAGGGGACTCCGGGAGGTCGACCGGCTTCGCCGCGGGCTCACCCGGGGTCGGCTGGTAGACGCAGCTCGGTGCCGCCGCCTCCGACTCACCGCTGCTGTTGATGAAGTACACGACGCCCGCCACGGCCAGGATGACCACCAGCACCGTGGCGCCGAGAGTCATCATCCGACGTCGCTTCGCCTGCTCCGCACGCTGCTCCAACTGCCGTTCGAGCTTGCGCTTGGCGTTCTGGCGACGTTGTTCGTTGCTCGGCACCTGCTCCCTCCCCGGGGGCTCCGACACGATCAGGACACCGTGAGTTTATGGGCCGCCCGGTTCCACGGAACCGGCAGACCGTGCGGGACGATGTTCTAGGCTGAACAGGCCACGGCCCGCCCGTCCGCGGCGGTCGATGATCTCTCGTGTTGGACGACGAAAGGCGCACGCGTGCTGGTGCTCGGGTTCCCCGCCGGACCTCTGCAGGCGAACTGCTACCTGCTCGCCGCGGGCGACGGCGCGGACTGCGTCATCGTCGACCCCGGCCAGGAGGCGACCGAGGCGCTGGAGGAGCAGCTGCGCGAACACCGGCTCGACCCGGTGGCGGTGCTGCTCACCCACGGGCACTTCGACCACGTCTTCTCCGCGGGCGAGGTGTGCCGCGCGCACGACGTGCCCGCCTGGATCCACCCGGCCGACCGGTACATGCTCACCGATCCCGCCGCCTCGATGGGCCCGCAGGGCGCCGAGCTGTTCGAGGCGCTGCCGCCGCTGGTCGCGCCCGGTGACGTCCGGGACCTCGGCGACGGCGACGTGCTGGAGCTCGCCGGGCTCGAACTCGGCGTCACGCACAGCCCCGGCCATACCGGCGGGTCGGTGCTGTTCGGCGTCGGCACGGAGGAGGGCGGTCGGCTGCTGCTGGCCGGGGACACCCTGTTCGCCGGCGCCATCGGACGCACCGACCTGCCGGGCGGCGACCACGGGACGATGCTGCACACGCTGCGCACGCGCATCCTGCCGCTCGTCGACGACACGGTCGTCCTGCCCGGCCACGGACCCACCACCACCATCGGCCGCGAGCGCGCGAGCAACCCGTTCCTGCAGGACCTGGCTCCCGCCGACCGGTGACCCACCCAGCTTGAGGACAGCGAAGCACCCCTGATGAGCACCTTCACCGCCCCCAAGGGCATTCCCGAGTACTACCCGCCGGAATCCGCCGGGTTCCTCGCCGTGCGCGACACGCTCGCCGCCGCGGCCCGCCGCGCCGGGTACGGCTACGTCGAACTGCCCCTGTTCGAGGACACCACCCTGTTCGCGCGCGGCGTCGGCGAATCCACCGACGTGGTCAGCAAGGAGATGTACACCTTCGCCGACCGCGGCGGCCGCTCGGTGACGCTGCGCCCCGAGGGCACCGCGGGCGTGATCCGCTCGGTCATCGAGCACGGCCTCGACCGCGGGCAGCTCCCGGTGAAGCTGCAGTACAGCGGCGCGTTCTTCCGCTACGAGCGGCCGCAGGCCGGCCGCTACCGGCAGCTGCAGCAGGTCGGGGTGGAGGCGATCGGCGTGGACGACCCGGCGCTGGACGCCGAGGTGATCGCCATCGCCGACGAGGGCTACAAGCGGCTCGGCCTCACCGGCTACCGCATCGAGCTCAGCTCCCTCGGCGACGCCGCCTGCCGGCCGGACTACCGCGCGAAGCTGCAGGAGTTCCTCGGCGGGCTGCCGCTGGACGAGGCGACCCGGCAGCGCGCCGAGCTGAACCCGCTGCGGGTGCTGGACGACAAGCGGCCCGAGGTGCGCGAGCTGGTGGCCGACGCCCCGCTGATGGTGGACCACCTGTCGGCGGAGTCGAAGGAGCACTACGAGCAGGTCAAGCAGCACCTGACCGACCTGGGCGTCGCGTTCGTGGAGAACCCGCGGCTGGTGCGCGGCCTCGACTACTACACCAAGACCACCTTCGAGTTCGTGCACGACGGGCTCGGCGCCCAGTCCGGCATCGGCGGCGGTGGCCGCTACGACGGGCTGATGGCGGAGCTCGGCGGCGCGGAGCTGTCCGGCATCGGCTTCGGCCTCGGCGTGGACCGCACCCTGCTGGCCTGCCAGGCCGAGGGCATCGAGGTCGGGGATCGGACCCGGTGCGAGGTGTACTGCGTGCCGCTGGGCGAGGCCGCGAAGCGGCGCCTCGTCACCGTCGCGGCGGGCCTGCGCGACGCCGGGGTGCGCACCGACGTCGCCTACGGCGGCAAGGGACTCAAGGGCGCGATGAAGGCCGCCGACCGCTCCGGCGCCCGGTTCGCGCTGGTGCTCGGCGAGCGCGACGTCGAAGCGGGCAGCGCGCAGCTCAAGGACCTCGGCACCGGCGAACAGCGGGCGGTGCCGCTGGACGAGCTGGTCACCCAGGTCGCCGCGGCCGTGGCCGAGCTATGACCGAACCCGCGGACGCGCCCGTCGAGACCGTCGGGCTGGACCTGCTGGACCGCGCCACCGTGCGCAAGCGCGCCCGCAACGTGGTGATCGCCGCGCTGGTGGTGGCCGCCGCGTTCGGCGGGATCGTCGGGCTCGTCGCGGGCCCGGTCGGGTTCGCGGTGGGCACGGCGGTGGTGGCGGTGCCGCTGCTGCTGCTCGCGCTCAGCGAATCCCGCAAGACGACCTGGCTGCACGGCGGCTCGGTCTCGGTGCGGGCGTTGGGCACCCGGACGGTGGACCTGCGGACGGCGGACCGGCTCGACCTGGTGATCACCGACGTGCGCGGGATGCGGACGGTGAGCCTGCTGGTCGGTGGACCGCCGAAGGGCAAGGCCGTGTCGGTGGCGCTGGCGATGTACGCGGGCACCGGCGGGCGCGAGCTCGGCGTGCTGGCGCTGCGGCGCATCGCCGACGCGTTGGCGTCCATCGGGGACACGCACGCGCTGGTGCTCTCCGAACTGGTCGTGGCCCAGCTGAAGTCCGAAGCGAGGGGCGACGGCGCGGCGGCCCGCCCGCTGTACCGGCTCGCCTCGCTGGCCCCGCAGGGGCGGATGGCGCAGAAGCTGAACCCGCAGGCCGTCGCCGGTTTCGTCACCACCCTCGACTGATCGGGTGCGCGGCCCGCCTGCCGGGCGGGCGGGCCGCGCACCCGGGTGCTACGCGCGGGTCCCGCCCGTTTCGCGGGACGCGACCAGCGCCGCGATCAGCGTGGTGATCGGCACCGCGGCGACCAGGCCGATGCTGCCCACCAAGGTGCGCACCACCTCCTGGGCGACCGCCTGGGTGCTGATGACCTCGCCGAAGCCGCGGCCCGACAGCGAGTACGCCAGCAGCAGCGGCAGCGACGCACCCGCGTACGCCAGCACCAGCGTGTTCACCGCCGACGCCACGTGGTCCCGCCCGATGCGCAGCCCCGCCTGGTAGAGCTTCCGCCAGCCCATCGTCGGATCGGCCCGCCGCAGCTCCCACACCGCGCTCGTCTGGGTGACCGTCACGTCGTCGAGCACGCCCAGCGCGCCGATCACGATGCCCGCCAGCAGCAGCCCCCGCGCGTCGATCGGCGTGCCCAGCGCGGCGATGAGGGTCGAGGTGTCGTCGTCGAGCCCGGTCAGCTGCGTCGTCGCCGAGAACAGCACGCTGAGCCCGCCGATCAGCGCCAGGCTCAGCAGCGTGCCGAGCACCGCCGTCGAGGTGCGCGCGGAGAACCCGTGCGTCAGGTACAGCACCACGAACATGATCAAGCCGGAGCCGACGACGGACACCAGCAGCGGGTTCTCCCCGGCCAGGATCGCGGGCAGCACGAACCCGATCAGCACCACGAAGCTCAGCACCAGCGCGCCCAGCGCCGCCAGGCCCTGCCAGCGGCCCAGCAGCAGCACCGCCACCGCGAACACCAGGCCGAGCACCAGCAGCGGACTGCCCCGCTGGAAGTCCACCACCTGGTAGGACGACTCCTCCTCCGGGTTGGCGCCCGCGTACGACAGCACCACCCGGTCGCCGACCGCGAACCGCGGCGTGCCGGGCTCGACGGGCATCACCTGGGCGATGGTCCGGCCCGGGGTCGGCCCGTCCGACATCCGCACCTGGAGGGTGACGCAGCCGCCCGAGTCACCGCAGCCGCCCGCCGCGGAGGCCACCACCTCGCCGTTCACCGGGTACTGGCCGAGGCCCAGGTCGGCGCCGGTGCGCTGCTGGTGGCCGAACGGGTAGAGCAGCAGGGTGCCGATGATCGCGGCGAGCGCGAACGGCACCAGGGCGACGGCGAGCACGCGCTTGACGGTGCGGGAGGCGGGAGGACCGTCGTGTCCGTGTCCGTGTCCGTGTCCGTGTCCGTGTCCGATGGCGGTGGCGCCGGTGCTCGGGCCGGGGTCGGCGGGCGGTGCCTCGGCGCGCGTGCCGTCGTCCGGTCCGGCCGCCGCGCGGGCCCCGGTCCGCTCGGTGCGGTCGCCCGGTGGACGCCGACGTGCGCGTGCGCGCCCGGGATCTCCGGGGCCCTCGTCCGGGTTCCGCCTCGGGTCGCGGCGGCGCCCGGGATCCGCGGGGGTGCCGGGGCCGCTGCGCCTGCGTTCGCCGCCGGGCGCGGGTTCGCGGGGGCCGGGCTCCTCGCTGCGCCTGCGCCTGCCCGGTTCGGGGCCGCCGGTGTCGCCGCTCGGTTCGTCCGGGCGTCGCCGCCTGCCGCGGGGCCCGGTCGCGTCGGGATCGGCCGGGCGGCCCGGTTGCGCGGGATGCGGTCCGGTCCGCGGCTCGCCGGGTTCTCCCCGGGGCGGGGGCTGGGCTCGGGGGCCGGGCGGCGGTCCGCCTTCCTCCGGTCCGGGGCGGCGCGGGGGCCGGGGTCGGCCGGGGCGAGGTCGGCGATGCTCTCCGCCGCCGGGAGACCCTGCTGGAGGCACGTCGGTCACCCGCCAATCGTATGGGGTGGCGCCGGGGCCGCATCGACTCTCCGCCGTCGCACGATCACCGCAGCGCACCGGCCGTCGGATGCAGCTCGATCGAGTGAGGTGCGACCCCTGGACACCGAATCGAATGTGTGTTCGACTCGAATCATGCGGTGGGAGAAGCAGCGAACGGCGGGGGCGGACCAGCGGTTGCCGCTGGACCTGGACGAAGGTCGCGGCGGCGGCCGGGCCGGGCTCGCGGAGCCGGGACCGGGCCCGGTGGCCGCGGGGACGGACGAGGCGATCGCGATCGAGGTGCAGGCGAAGACGATCATCAACCGGGTGCCGGGGGAGTCCGGTGTGCCGTTCCGCTGGACGATCAACCCGTACCGGGGCTGCTCGCACGCCTGCCGGTACTGCTTCGCGCGCCGGACGCACACCTACCTGGACCTCGACTCGGGTCGTGACTTCGACAGCAAGATCGTGGTGAAGGTGAACGCGGGCGCCCTGGTGCGGCGGGAGCTGGCCCACCCGCGCTGGGCCGGTGATCCGATCGCGATGGGCACCAACACCGATCCGTACCAGCGCGCGGAGGGGCGGTACCGGCTGATGCCGGAGATCATCGCCGCGCTGCGGGACCGGGCGAACCCGTTCTCGGTGCTGACGAAGGGCACGTTGATCCTGCGGGACCTGGAGCTGCTGCGGCAGGCGGCCCGGGTCGCGCCGGTCTCGGTGGCGGTGTCCCTCGGCTCGCTGCACGAGGGGGTGTGGCGGGAGGTCGAACCGGGTGCTCCGGCGCCGGCGCGGCGACTGGACGTGGTGCGCAGGCTGACCGAGGCGGGCGTGGGCTGCTCGGTGATGATGGCGCCGATCCTGCCGGGCCTCAGCGACGCGCCGGAGCAGCTGGAGGAGACGGTCGCCGCGCTGGTGGCGGCGGGCGCCACGAGCATCACGCCGCTGGTGCTGCACCTGCGCCCCGGCGCGCGGGAGTGGTACCACGCCTGGTTGAGCGAGCGGCGTCCCGATCTGCTGCCGCTGTACGAGCGGCTGTACCGCCACGGCGCCCATCCGCCGAAGTCCTACCGGGACGGCGTGGTCGAGCGGGTGCGGGCCGCGCAGCGGCGGCACGGGATGTGCACCGACCGGCCGGACGACGGGTTCCGCCTGGTGGCGGGGAGTGCGGCGCCGGCCGGGGGAGGCGGTGGTGCCGATCAGCTCACGCTGTTGTGAGCCGGGGCCGCCTCGGGGCAGAGGTCTGGTCCAACTTCGGCGGAATCGGCGCCGCCGGTGAATCCGCGGTCGGGGGACTCGTGGTTTCCCGGTTCGGCCCGGTGATTTCCGGACTCGCGATCCGGCGCTGAAAATCGTTGTCGAAATACCTACTAAAGTAGGTCGGATGCACTGAGTTCTTCTGCGTGAACTAATCCTGCCCCTGGCTGAAATCCCTGGTCGATGATTCATTTCGAAGGGAAGATGACTACTCTGAGTGTCGGAAGCTGATCCGCTGAACGAGTGACCGAGTCAGGTGATTGCGGCGGCACGAACACCGGCAGGCGCGGTTCGGGCGCCGGGAGCTGCCGTCGCCGACCCGTCCGGCGGAGTCGTGCCCGTGCGGCCGCCCGTCCGAACGCTCGGCGTCCGCTCGGGTTAGCCAGGCCGCCCGTCGCGGCTGCCCGTGCCCCGGCGCGGCCCGTCGGCTCGGTCCGCTGCGGCCGCCCGTGCCGCGGCTCGGCTCGGCCCGCAGCGCCTGCCGCGACAGCCGTCCCGGGCTGCCCCGGCGGGGCCTGTACATGCTTCGACGGCCCCCGGTGGAACCGGAGGCCGTCGGGAAGCGGGGGTGCGCCGGAGGCTCAGCGCCCGTCGAGCAGGGCGCGGCGCGACGGCTGCCAGCGGACGCCGAACACGCCCATGCCGAAGTCCAGCGTCACCGCGTGCGTGCGGGCGTGCCGGTCCAGCGACAACGGCTTCGGTGGTGCCACCTCGTTCGCGGCCGAATCGCCGACGAAGCTCTCCACGTGGTCGGGCGGGCAGGCCGGGTCGAACTCCAGCTCCACCACGTACTGCCGCACCGGCAGCCGGAACAACCGGCAGAACGTGTACTCCGGCTCGTTCGCGCCGGTCGGCATGTCCGAGATCTCGTACTCGAGCAGCATCGTCTCGCCGCGCTCGAGCGGCCGGTCGAACAGCAGCTCCGCCACGATCACGTCCCGGGCGTGGTCGGTGAGCACCTGCCCGATGCGGCAGGACCGCAGCGGCCGGATCGTCGGTGATACCGGGCTGGTCGACGCGCCGTCGAACATCACCACCCAGCGGTCCGCCCCGTTCGCCTCGGCGCGCACCAGCTTGCTGGCGCGCACCATGCGCTGATCGCCGTAGGCGTCGATGTGCACCACGTCGTGCTGCGACAGCCGGGTCAGCTTGCTGTCGTGCGTGGTGTCGATCCTGGTCAGCAGCTCCACCGCGGACTCGTTCTCGGACCACAGCTCGCTCAGCGGCGGCGCGTCGTGCGCGGCCTGCCGGGTGCGGCCCCGTGGTCGCGGCGGGCCGAGCAGGGCCGACAGCGCGCCGTCCGGGATGCCCAGCACGTTCTCCAGCTGTTGCAGCGCGAGCAGCGAGTCGGGGCGTTCGGGCCGCCTGCGGCCGGATTGCCAGTAGCTCAGCGCGGTGATGCTCACCGGCGTGCCGCGGGTCTGGAGGCGGTGCTGGATGCGTTCCAGGCTCAGCCTGCTGGCGCGGATCGCCGCGCGCAGCGCCACCTCGAACGGTCCGGTTCGCAGGAGATCAGCGAGCTCGGGCGATACCTGTGGGGCGGGCTCGCTGCGGACGGCTGTGCGCGACGTGGAACGGATGTCGGTCTTCGGACCGGTCATGGTTACTCCTCGTGTCCGCCGAACTCGCGAACTTACGCTAATGAGTGAGACTCAGCCACGCAACGATCAAGTTTCGGTTCCACCCACCTACTAAAGTGTGAGGCGAATTCGCGCGCTTTGTGTTCAGCCGAGCGTCCTTTGCTCCGCCTGGCCCTCTCCACTTCGCCGAGTGCGCGAGCCGGAACTCCCGGTGCCGTTCTCGAACCGCGGTTCGCGGATCGAGCGGATCGGCCGGAACGTGAATGCCGGAAACCCGGCGCCGCGCACCACGTCGGGGGCGGTCCGCCGAAACGGCCACCGGCGCGCGGAAACCTGCTGGACGGCGCGCCTGCCACGTTGGATAGCCTGATGACTCTCACGTCCGCGGTCGCCACCGAGCCGTGCCGCGCCCGGACGTCGCAGCACCGCCGCAGGGCGGTTGTCGCATTCGTCGACCTGAAGAGGAGCTCAGTACCCGTGATGCGCACGCACGAGGCCGGATCGCTTCGCGCCGGTCATGCCGGGCAGTCCGTCACCTTGGCAGGCTGGGTTGCGCGCCGCCGCGATCACGGTGGAGTGATCTTCATCGATCTCCGCGACGCTTCGGGCGTCGCCCAGGTGGTCTTCCGCGAAGGCGAGATGGCCGAGCGCGCCCACCGGCTGCGCGCCGAGTTCTGCGTCCGGATCACCGGTGACGTGGTGCGCAGGCCCGAGGGCAACGAGAACACCGAGATCGGCACCGGCGAGATCGAGGTCTACGCCACCGAGCTCGAAGTGCTCTCCGAGTCCGCGCCGCTGCCGTTCCCGCTGGACGAGCACCTCGAGGTCGGCGAGGAGATCCGCCTCAAGCACCGCTACCTGGACCTGCGCCGCTCCGGCCCCGCCCGGATCATGCGGCTGCGCAGCGACATCAACCGGGTCGCCCGCGAGGTGCTGCACGAGCGGGACTTCGTCGAGATCGAGACGCCGACGATGACCCGCTCCACCCCGGAGGGCGCCCGCGACTTCCTGGTGCCCGCGCGCCTGCAGCCCGGTTCCTGGTACGCGCTGCCCCAGTCGCCGCAGCTGTTCAAGCAGCTGCTCATGGTCGGCGGCATGGAGCGCTACTTCCAGATCGCGCGCTGCTACCGCGACGAGGACTTCCGCGCCGACCGGCAGCCGGAGTTCACCCAGCTCGACATCGAGATGAGCTTCGTCGAGCAGGACGACGTCATCGAGCTCGGCGAGCGGATCGTCGCGGGCCTGTGGAAGCTGATCGGGCACGAGATCCCGCTGCCGATCCCGCGGATGACGTACGCGGACGCGATGGCCCGCTACGGCAGCGACAAGCCGGACCTGCGCTTCGGGCTGGAGCTCACCGAGCTCACCGAGTACTTCGCCGACACCCCGTTCCGGGTGTTCCGCGCGCCCTACGTCGGTGCGGTCGTCATGCCGGGCGGCGGCAGCCAGCCGCGGCGGCAGCTCGACGCCTGGCAGGACTGGGCGAAGCAGCGCGGCGCAAAGGGCCTGGCCTACGTGCTGGTCGGCGAGGACGGCACCCTGTCCGGCCCGGTCGCCAAGAACCTGTCCGACGCCGAGCGCGACGGCCTGGTCGCGGCGGTCGGCGCCAACCCCGGTGACTGCGTGTTCTTCGCCGCGGGCGAGCGGTCCCCCTCGCGCGCGCTGCTGGGCGCCGCGCGGCTGGAGATCGGCGAGCGCTGCGGGCTGATCGACCACGACGCCTGGTCGTTCGTGTGGGTGGTGGACGCGCCGATGTTCGCGCCGATCGCCGACAGCGACGACGTCGCGGTGGGCAGCGGCCGCTGGACCGCGGTGCACCATCCGTTCACCGCGCCGAACGCGGACTGGGCGGAGACGTTCGACGAGGACCCGGAGCACGCGCTGGCCTGGGCCTACGACATCGTCTGCAACGGCAACGAGATCGGTGGCGGCTCCATCCGCGTGCACCGCGCGGACGTGCAGGAGCGGGTGTTCTCGGTGCTGGGCATCTCCGAGGAGCAGGCGCAGGAGAAGTTCGGCTTCCTGCTCGACGCGTTCAAGTTCGGCCCGCCGCCGCACGGCGGCATCGCCCTCGGCTGGGACCGGATCTGCATGCTGCTGGCCGGGGCCGACTCGCTGCGCGAGGTCATCGCCTTCCCGAAGAGCGGCGGCGGTTTCGACCCGCTGACCTCCGCGCCCGCCCCGATCACGGCGGAGCAGCGCAAGGAGGCCGGGGTGGACGCCAAGCCGGCCGCGAAGGGCACCGACCCGGTGCCGACCGAGCAGCTCACCGAGAAGCAGAGCTGACCCGGCGGCCGCCGGGCCGACAGCAGGTGCGGGGCCGCGCTGCACGAGCAGCGCGGCCCCGTTCGTCGCCCGGAGCCGGTTCGCGCGCGAAACGATGCAACGCGAGCGCGGCTCGGTTCCGTCGGGATGACGTGGGAGCGCCGGACCGGTGCGCGACGGTCTCGCGGGCCCGGTTCCGGGTACCCGCCGGCGCAGGTGGGGTTCAGCCGAGCGAGCACGTGCGGTGCGCGCGCCGCTACCAGCGGTGGCGTACTTGACCGGTCTTGCCCGTTCGGGTTCAGGTTGTGGGGGTAGTGTCTGGAGACGATGAGCGTGGAGATCACTTCCGGCCCTCCGGAGGTCCGTGTGCCCGCCAGCACCACGGTGACCGACACCGTCGGCACCGCCGAAGCCGTGCTCAGCAAGCGCATGGGAGCCCCGGTCCGGCTCGCCGACGCCGAGGACCTCGGTGGCAGCGAGCGCTCCGTCGTGCTCCGCGTGCGCGTAGCCGAGACGCCGTACGAGCTGCCGCGCACCCTGGTGCTCAAGCACTACGGGGAATGCCCGGAGGAAGCCCGCTCCGATCCGTTCGCGCACGAGGCGGCGAGCTGCCAGCTGGCGACCGCGCTGCCCCCGGAGATCCGCGTCGGTCCCGAGCTGATCGCGCACGACGCCGAACGCCGGCTGCTCGTGCTGGAGGACCTGGGCCGCGGTTCCACGCTAGAGGACGTGCTGTTCGGTGAGGACCCGCGGGCCGCCGAGCGGGCGCTGCTGGCGTGGGCGCGGGCGCTGGGCAGGCTGCACACGACGCTGGCCGGCCGGGAGGCCGACTTCGAGGCGCTGATGCGCCGGGTGGGCGCCAAGTCCTGCGCGGACCCGGTGGCCGAGGACATCGTGCGGTCGCTGGAGGACCTGCCGGAGCTGATCGAGCAGTCCCTCGGCGTGCGCACCCCGCCGGAGGTGTCGGCCCGGCTGCAGTCGGCGGCGGAGCTGCTCGACCAGAGCCGCTACCGCTCGTTCAGCCCCTCGGACATCTGCCCGGACAACAGCCTGGTGACCGGTACCGGGGTGCGGTTCCTGGACTTCGAGTGGGGCTGCGTGCGGGACGTCGCGCTGGACGCGGCGTACCTGCAGTACCCGTTCCCGTCGTCCTGGTGCTCGTACTCGCTGCCGGAGAACCTGTCGGACGGGATGCTGGCGACCTGGCGCTCGGAGATCGCCGAGGTGTGGCCGGAGCTCGACGACGACGAGGTGCTGCTGCCCCGCCTGTTCGACGCGCAGGTGCTGTGGGTGTGGGTCTCGACGTGGTGGTTCCTGCCGCGCACGGGGGAGTCGGACCGGCCGATCGACCTGCACATGCCCTCGCCGCGGCGGAGCACCGCGCTGGTGGACCGCTGGCGCAAGCTGCGGGACGACGCCGTGGAGTGCGGTGAACCGGGGCTGGCCGGCTACGCCTCCTCGATGGTCGACGCCCTGGTGGAGCGGTTCGGGGCGGGCGCGCTGCAGCTGCTGCGCTACCCGGCGTTCCGCGACGAGGAGAAGTAGCCCTGTTCCTTCCCGGCCTCGCGCACCGCCCGGGGCGCGGGGCCGTTCACGTCGACGTGATCCCGGCGTCACGGGCTGGACATCCGGATTTCGTTGAGATCTCATCGAGATGAATCGTGCCGCCCCCAATGTGCTCGAACGGGTTCAAGTTTCGGTTTCTGGTCCAGCACAGGTAGCGAAACGTGCATGTGGAGCGCTGTTCGAGTGCCTCGCTTGCGCCCTCCGGGTGGAGGTCCGATTGTGCGCATTAATCTTTCTTCATCTTTAGGGCGATGATCACCCTTGCATTTACACTGGGTGAGTCGGATACGTTGTGTCGAGCAACCGGAAGGCGCCTTCCCGCAGTGGAGTCGCCTCGGATGCGGACAGCGGAGCGAATCCCGCCGCACTCGTGCGGGAACCTCCGAGTCACGGGACGTATCGGCCGGGCACCGTCGCCCCCGACATCCCCATCGGCCGCAGGCCACCAGTGCACGTCGCCCCAGGAGGCACCATGCGTATCAGGATCGTGAGGGCGGGACTGTTCCTGCTGTTCACGGTTCTGCTCGCAGTGGTCGTGCCGTTCCAGTCGACGCTGTGCGCGGAACTGGCGGTCCGCAACACCTCCGAGATCAAGACCAACGAGATCAAGGAGCACAGCGAGAAGGTCCGCCAGCGCCCGGCGGCGACCTCGCCGTCCCGGCGCGAGGCCCGCACGCCCGACCCGCGGGAACCGCTGCCGCGGTCCTTCCGCGAGGACCTCGCCGCGCGGCACGCCCCGCTCGGCTCCCGCCTCGGCGGCCACCCCTGCTCGCAGCGCGACGCGCACTGCGTACGGGAGAGACACGCTCCGGCAGTGCTGCAGGTCTACCGGCACTGATCGGTGTTCCGCGAACGGAACACCGAAACACCGTGATCTCCCTCGACGCTCAGTGAGGCGGCGCAATGAATTTCGAACACCTGGTGGACCACGCGCGTCGGCACCCGCGCACGATCTCCGAAGCACACCGTCGGGAACTCGCTTCCGGGCAGCAGCCCGTCGCGCTGTTCATCACCTGTTCGGATTCGCGAGTGATGCCCTCCCGCATCACCGGGGCCGAACCGGGAAAGCTCTTCGAATTGCGCACCGCGGGCAACGTGGTGCCGCACTACGTCCCGGATTCCGCATCGAGCGAAATGGCGACGATCGAGTACGCCGTGCTCCAATTGCGCATTCCGGAGATCGTGGTCTGCGGGCATTCGCACTGCGGTGCCGTGACCGCGAAGTGCGTGGCCGGGTGCGGCCTGGAACAGCTGCCCGCGCTGCGGACCTGGCTGGGCACCGGCGAACCGCCGCAGACCGCGCCGGTCGGGCCCGACCCGGCGGTGCGCTCCGAGAGCAAGGCCCACGTCCGGGAACAGCTGGACACGCTGTTCGAATACCCGTTCATCCGGGACCGGGTGGCGCAGGGCGACCTGCGGGTGCACGGGTGGTTCTACGAGATCGACACCGGTCTCGTGTTCCGCAGCCCGGACCGCACTCCGGATTCGCCCGCCGACGTGGATTTCCTGCCGCTGTGATCACGGCCGCGCACCGACGCGCGGTATGTGCGGCATTCGGCGCAATTCGCTGAACCGAACACCTCAATGCGGATCCGTCGGGGTGCGCGCTCGGAATGGGGCGCGCACCGGCGGTTCCGATCTCGGCGTCCCGCGATCGCGCGGAACGCCGGTCCTCCCGAGCGGAACGGGCGCGGCCGCCTGCCGCGCGCGACCGACCTGCGGCGCTCCCGCGGGCTCGCGCGCCACGGCCGTGGCCCGCCGCTCAGCGCCCGACCGCGTGCGAACGCGGCCGCGGGCGTCTACCCCTCAGACATCAACGGAGAGTGCATCGTGACCACTCAGACCAACGCGTCCGCCGAGCGGCGCACCGGTTCCGGAGTCCCGCAGTGGCCCAAGGGGACCTTCGGCGCCGACTTCGGCGCATCCCTGGTGGTGTTCCTGGTGGCGCTGCCGCTGTGCGTCGGCGTCGCCGTCGCCTCCGGCGTGCCCGCCGAGCTGGGCATCATCACCGGCGTCATCGGCGGCATCGTGGTGGGCCTGCTGCCCGGCAGCACCATGCAGGTCAGCGGTCCCGCCGCGGGCCTGACCGTGCTGGTCGCCTCGGCGGTGTCCGAGCACGGCCTCGGCACGCTCGGGGTGATCGTGCTCGGTGCCGGGCTGATGCAGATCGTGATGGGCATCGGCCGCATCGGGACCTGGTTCCGGGCGATCTCGCCCTCGGTCGTGCAGGGCATGCTGGCCGGCATCGGCCTCGTGATCATGCTCGGGCAGCTGTACCCGGTGGGCGGGCTGGAGCAGCCCGCGCACACCGCGGAGAAGTTCGCCGGCCTGCCCGGCCTGGTCGTCGCCATGTTCACCACCCCGCAGGGGCTCGCCGGGCTCGGCGTCACCGTCGTCACCCTGGTGATCCTGTTCGGCTGGCAGAAGATGCCGGAGAAGGTGCGCGGCATCCCCGCCGCGCTCGTCGCCGTCGTCGTGGCCAGCGCCGGGGTGTGGGCGCTGGGCCTGCCGCTGAAGATGACCGAGGTCGGCTCGCTGCTGGAGACCATCAACATCCCCACCGGCGAGGCCTGGGCCGCCGCGGTCACCCCCGCGGTGATCGGCTCCATGATCACGTTCGCGTTGATCGCCTCCGCGGAGAGCCTGTTCAGCGCGGCAGCCGTGGACCGCATGCACGACGGGCCGAAGACGCAGTACAACAAGGAGCTCATCGCCCAGGGCGCGGGCAACGCGGCGTGCGGCCTGCTGGGCGCGCTGCCGATGACCGCGGTGATCGTCCGGTCCGGCGCGAACGTGCGCGCCGGGGCGAAGACGAAGGCGTCCCGCGTGCTGCACGGCGTGTGGCTGCTGCTGTTCGTGATGGCGCTGCCCGGAGTCCTCGGCTTCATCCCGACCGCCGTGCTGGCGGCGCTGCTGATCCAGGCGGGCTGGAAGCTGCTGGAGCTGAACAAGGTCGTCGAGATGCTGCGGACGAACCGGCCCGAGGCGCTCGTGCTGGTGCTGACCGCGGTGATGATCGTGTCCACCGACCTGCTCATCGGCACCCTGATCGGCCTCGGCGCCGCGGTGATCAAGACCGCGTTCGACGTGTCGCGGCTGTCGGTCAAGGAAGAGGAGGGCGACGACGGGTACCTGCGCCTGGAGTTCGGCGGCAACGCCACCTTCCTGCGGCTGCCCAGGCTGCTGGAGCGGCTGGAGAACGTGCCCGCGGACCAGAGCGTGCACCTGGACCTGAGCACGGTGCGGCACCTGGACCAGGCGTGCCACCAGGCGGTGCAGAACTGGGTCGCGCAGCGCGAGCGGGACAACGCCCGCACCGAGGTGGCCATGCCCGCGGGCGTGCGCTGACCACGGCCGTGCGCGAGCCGCGCCGGAGGAGCCCCCAGCGGGCACCTCTGGCGCGGCCGCGTCGGGGCTCCCGGGTAGCGTCGACGGGGTGAGCGACGGGCTGTTCGACGAGGGGTTGTTCGGCGCCGAGACCGAGGACCGCGCCGGGGAGAAGCTGGCCGAGAACGCGCCGCTGGCGGTGCGGATGCGGCCCCGGTCGCTGGACGAGGTCCTCGGCCAAGGCCACCTGCTGGGCGCAGGGGCGCCGCTGCGCAGGCTGGTGGAGGGCGCGGCCCCCGCGTCGATCCTGCTGTACGGCCCGCCCGGGACCGGGAAGACGACGCTGGCGAACCTGGTATCGCGGGCGACGGGCCGCCGGTTCGTGGCGCTCTCGGCGCTGTCGTCGGGGGTGAAGGAGGTGCGCGCCGTCATCGAGGAGGCGCGCCGCCGCCTCGGCCGCTCCGGCGAGGCGACGGTGCTGTTCATCGACGAGGTGCACCGGTTCTCCAAGACCCAGCAGGACGCGCTGCTGGGCGCGGTCGAGGACCGCACGGTGCTGCTGGTGGCCGCGACCACCGAGAACCCGTACTTCTCCGTGGTGGCGCCGCTGCTGTCCCGCTCGCTGGTGCTGCAGCTGCGCAGCCTCGACGAGGACGACGTGCGGGAGCTGGTGCGGCGCGCGGTGACCGAGGAGCGCGGGCTGGCCGGGGAGCTGGAGCTCGCCGACGACGCGCTGGAACACCTGGTGGCGCTGGCCGGCGGGGACGCGCGCCGCGCGCTGACCGCGCTGGAGGCGGCCGCCGAGTCAGCCGCGTCCACCGGTTCCGGCCGGATCGACCTGGCCACCGTGGAGGCCACGGTGAACCGGGCCGCGGTGCTCTACGACCGGGGCGGGGACCAGCACTACGACGTGGTGAGCGCGTTCATCAAGTCCATCCGCGGGTCTGATGTGGACGCCGCGCTGCACTACCTGGCCCGCATGGTGGAAGCGGGGGAGGACCCGCGGTTCATCGCGCGCCGCCTGGTGGTGCACGCCAGCGAGGACGTCGGCATGGCCGATCCGACGGCGCTGCAGGCCGCGGTGGCCGCTTCGCAGGCCGTGCAGTTCATCGGGATGCCGGAGGGCAGGCTGGCGCTGGCGCAGGCCACGATCCACCTGGCGACGGCGCCGAAGTCGAACGCGGTGATCACGGCGATCGACGCGGCGATGGGCGACGTGCGCGCCGGGAAGTCCGGGACGGTGCCGCCGCACCTGCGCGACGGGCACTACGCGGGCGCGCAGAAGCTCGGCAACGCGAAGGGCTACCGCTACCCGCACGACCGCGCCGAGGGCGTGCTGGAGCAGCAGTACGCGCCGGACGAGCTGGTCGGCACCGACTACTACGAGCCGACGGTGCGCGGCGCCGAGCGGGTGCTGGCCGAGCGGGTCCCGAAGCTGCGCGGCATCGTCCGCGGGGAGTGAACCGCGGGGCGACCGGGCACGGGCGGCCGAGCGTCCGGGTGCCGAGCGTCCGGGAACCGGGCGACCCGCAGCCGGGCACCCGGCCACCGAGTGCCCGGCGGCCGAGCGAGCCGCGGCCGGAACGGCAGTGACCTGGCGACCCGCACTCCGCCGACCGCACCTTGAAGACACCCCACTCCGCCGACCCCCACTCCGCCCACCCGCAGCACCGCCCACCCGCAGCACCACCTATCCCCAGCCCCCGGCCGGCGGCGACCGGCCGAGCAGCACCCGCCCGACACAGCACCGAAGGAGCCACCGTGCGGATCGTCGTGACCCGGAACCTCCCCGAAGCGGCCGTGGCGCTGCTGCGCACCGCGGGCGAGGTGCACGTCTGCGAACGGGACAGCGCGCTGGACCCGGCGGACCTGCGCCGCGAAGTGGCCGGGGCCGACGCGGTCGTCGCGATGCTCGGCGACCGGGTGGACGCCGCGGTCGCCGACGCCGCGGGCCCGCAGCTCAAGGTCGTGGCGAACGTGGCCGTCGGCTACGACAACCTGGATGTGCCCGCGCTGACCGGCCGTGGCGTCACCGTGACGAACACGCCCGGAGTGCTGACCGACGCCACCGCCGATCTCGCGTTCGCGCTGGTGCTGATGGCGACCCGCAGGCTCGGCGAGGGGGAGCGGCTGATCCGCTCCGGCACGCCGTGGTTCTTCCACCTCGGGTTCATGCTGGGCACGGGCTTGCAGGGCAAGACGCTGGGGATCATCGGCCTCGGCGGGATCGGGCAGGCCGTGGCCCGCCGGGCGCGCGCGTTCGGCATGCGCATCGCCTACTCCGGGCGTCGCCGGGCCACCGACGCGGTGGAGGCCGAGCTCGACGCCCGGTTCCTGCCGCAGGAGGAGCTGCTGCGCGAGTCCGACGTGGTCTCGCTGCACTGCCCGCTGACCGACGGGACCCGGCACCTGATCGACGCCGCCGCGCTGGCCGCGATGAAACCGTCCGCGGTGCTGGTGAACACCAGCCGCGGCCCGGTGGTGGACGAGGCGGCGCTGGCCGCGGCGCTGCGCGCGGGCCGGATCGCCGCGGCCGGGCTGGACGTGTTCGAGGAGGAACCGGCCGTGCACCCGGAGCTGCTGGAGCTGGACAACGCGGTGCTCGTCCCGCACCTGGGCTCGGCGACCGAGGAGACGCGCACGGCGATGGCCGAGCTCGCCGCGCGCAACGTGGTCGGCGTGCTGACCGGGAACGGCCCGGTCACCCCGGTGGCGGCTTGACCGTCGGACGCGCCGACGAACCGGAAGCGCTCGCCCGGGGGTGGCACGGTAACGTGACGCGCGATCAAGACACCGGCGAATCCTCGTCGGTGGCAGGAAAACCACGTGGAAACCGGGAGGGCACGTGACGCCCACGCAGATCGCCGCGCTGATCGTCGCGGGCGCGTTCGTGCTGCTGGTCGTGCTGCTGGCGATCCCGCTGGTCAAGCTCGGCCGAACGCTGGACGAGGCGACCGTCGCGATCCGCAAGGCGCACGAGAACACCGACCCGCTGTTCACCGGGGCCAACTCGACCCTGACGCACGTCAACACCCAGCTGGAGCGGGTGGACGGCATCACGGCCAACGCCAAGACGGTCAGCGGCAACGTCTCGGCGTTGTCGTCGCTGTTCACGGCTACACTGGGTGGCCCGTTGGTGAAGACCGCGGCCTTCTCGTACGGGGTGAGCAAGGCTCTCCGAGCTCGCCGCAAGCGCAAGGAAGAGCCGTGGGGCAAGCACTCCCGTCGCAAGGGAGGACGCAAGTGAGGCGGATGTTCTGGTTCGGGGCCGGTATCGCCGCAGGCGTGTTCGTGACCCGCAAGGTCAACGAGACCGCCCGCAAAGCGACCCCGAGCGGCGTCGCCGAGCAGCTCGGTGGCGCCATGCGCGAACTCGCGGGGGCCGTCGGCTCGTTCGGCGCGGACGTGCGCGCCGGGATGAGCGAACGGGAGCAGGAGCTGCAGGACGTCGTCGACGGCACCTCGGTGCCGCGGTGGCAGTCCGAGCCCCGCGCGATCGACGCTCGACCGGCGGAAGGCCGGGTTCGCCCGGCCGCTGATGGTGTGCGCGCACCGGCTCGGCGAGCTCGCCGGGCGGAACGCTGAACGGCGGGCGTTCCGGGGAACCGGTGCGGCCCGATCCGGCTCACCGGTAGCGGACCGCCCCCGGTTCCCCGAACGCCCCGCCCACGCGTCCCGCCGCGACCCCGAACCCCGACCCCGCAGCACCCTCCGAAGGAACCACCGTGCAGACCCACGAGATCAACCACCGCTTCACCGAGCACTTCCGCGGCACCGGCCACACCGTGGTGCCCAGCGCCTCCCTGATCCTGGACGACCCCACCCTGCTGTTCGTGAACGCGGGAATGGTGCAGTTCAAGCCGTACTTCCTCGGTGACGCCCCGGCGCCGTACCCGCGTGCGACGAGCATCCAGAAGTGCGTGCGCACCGGCGACATCGACGAGGTCGGCAAGACGACCCGGCACAACACGTTCTTCCAGATGGCGGGCAACTTCTCCTTCGGCGACTACTTCAAAGAAGGCGCCATGGAGCACGCGTGGAAGCTGCTGACCTCCTCGGTCGCCGACGGCGGTTACGGCATCGACCCGGAACGCCTGTGGGTCACCGTCTACGAGCACGACACCGAGTCGGCGGCGCTGTGGCGCAACACGACCGGCATCGACCCGGCCCGCATCCAGGTGCGCGGCGCGGAGGACAACTACTGGGACATGGGCGTGCCCGGCCCCGGCGGCCCCTGCTCGGAGATCTACTACGACCGCGGCCCGGACTACGGGCGCGAGGGCGGCCCGAACGTCGACGAGGACCGCTACATCGAGATCTGGAACCTGGTGTTCATGCAGGACATTCGGGGTGAGGAGAGCCCGAAGAAGGGTGCTCCGCTGCTCGGTGAGCTGCCGACGAAGAACATCGACACCGGCATGGGCGTCGAGCGGGTCGCGTGCCTGCTGCAGGGCGTGGAGAACGTCTACGAGACCGACCTGGTGCGCCCGGTGATCGCGAAGGCCGAGGAGCTCTCCGGCCGCCGCTACGGCGCGAACGCCGAGGACGACGTGCGGTTCCGCGTGATCGCCGACCACGCCCGCTCCGGCGTGATGCTCGTCGGCGACGGCGTCACCCCCGGCAACGAGGCCCGCGGCTACGTGCTGCGCCGGTTGCTGCGCCGCATCGTGCGCTCCACCCGCCTGCTGGGCGTGCAGGAGCCGGTGCTGGGCGAGTTCACCCAGGTCGTGCGGGACGCGATGGCGCCGTCCTACCCCGAGCTCAAGACCGAGTTCGAGCGGATCGATTCGGTGATCCGGAACGAGGAAGAGGCGTTCCTGACCACCCTCACCGCCGGCTCGAAGATCTTCGACGTGGCGGTCGCCGACACCAAGAAGGCCGGTGGGGAGCAGCTCGCGGGCGCCAAGGCGTTCCAGCTGCACGACACCTACGGCTTCCCGATCGACCTGACCCTGGAGATGGCCGCCGAGCAGGGCCTGGCCGTGGACGAGGTGGGCTTCCGCGAGCTGATGGGCGAGCAGCGCCGCCGCGCCAAGGAGGACGCGAAGGCCCGCAAGACCGGCCACGGCGACCTGTCCACCTACCGCACGCTGCTGGACCAGCACGGCACCACCGAGTTCATCGGCTACACCGACCTGGAGTCGCAGAGCCGGGTGCTCGGCCTGCTCGTCGACGGCGTCCCCGCCAAGTCGGCGGCCGCGGGCACCGAGGTGGAGCTGGTGCTCGACCGCACCCCGTTCTACGCGGAGGGCGGTGGCCAGATCGCCGACACCGGCACCCTGGTCGGCCCGGGCGTCGAGGTGCGCGTGTCCGACGTGCAGCGCTCCGTCCCCGGCCTGTTCGTGCACCGCGCGAAGGTCGTCTCCGGTGAGCTGGGCGTGGACACCGAGCTGGAGACCGCGGTGGACCGGGACCGCAGGCGCGCCATCGAGCGCTCGCACTCGGCGACGCACCTGGTGCACGCGGCGGTGCGCGGCGCCTACGGCAAGCGGGCCGCGCAGGCCGGGTCGCTGAACTCGCCGGGCCGGATGCGGTTCGACTTCACCGCGCCCAGTTCGGTGTCGGCCTCGGTGCTCAGCGGCGTGGAGGAAGAGGTCAACTCCTACCTGCAGAACGACGTCGAGGTCTCGTCGTACACCACGACGATGGACAAGGCGATGGAGCTCGGCGCGATGGCGCTGTTCGGCGAGAAGTACGGCGACCAGGTGCGGGTGGTCGACATGGGCGACTACTCGCGGGAGCTGTGCGGTGGCACGCACGTGGGCCGGATCGGCCAGCTCGGCGTGGTGAAGCTCGTCGCGGACTCCTCGGTGGGGTCCGGCGTGCACCGGGTCGAGGCGCTCGTCGGCATGGACGCGATGCGCCACATCAGCAAGGAGCACCTGCTGGTCACCCAGCTCGCCGAGCAGTTCAAGGTGCCCGCCGAGGAACTCCCGGAGCGCATCGAGGGCGTCGTCGCCCGGCTGCGCGGTGCCGAGAAGGAGCTGCAGCAGCTGCGCGTGCAGCAGGTGCTGTCCTCCGCCGGTGACCTCGCCGGACGCGCCGCCGACGTGCGCGGCGTGAGCCTGGTCGCCGAGCAGGTCCCGGACGGCGTCGACGGCGGTGCGCTGCGCGCGCTGGCCGGCGAGGTCCGCGGCAGGCTCGCCGGGCGCCCCGCGGTGGTGGCGCTGTTCGCCGCCGACCCGGCCGAGGGCAAGGTGTCCTTCGTGGTCGGCATCAACGACGCCGCGCGGGACCTCGGTCTCGCCGCGGGCAAGCTGGTCCCGTCGTTCGCCGCCGAGGTCGGCGGTCGCGGTGGCGGCAAGCCGGACATGGCGCAGGGCGGTGGCTCGAACCCGGCCGGAGTGCCCGCCGCGATCGAGGCGCTGCGCCGCGCGCTGGACGGGTCGGTCCAGGGGTGACCTCAGGACAGCGGGGCGTCGGCCCGGCGGCCGACGCCCCTGACCCGGGAGCGGGACGCCGGATCGGGGTGGACGTCGGCGCGGTGCGTGTCGGGATCGCGCTCAGCGACCCGGCACCGATGCTGGCGACCCCGCTCGTCACGCTCCGGCGAGATGTGGACGCGGAGAGCGACCTGGTGGAATTGACCCGCTTGGTCGCCGAGCACGAGGCGGTCGAAGTCGTGGTCGGCCTGCCGAAGACGCTCGCGGGCAGGCACGGCAGTGCCGCCGAGTCCGCCCACGCGTACGCCGAAGCACTGGCCACCAGGATCGATCCGATCCCGGTGCGCTTTCACGACGAACGGTTGACCACGGTCACGGCGAGCCGCATGCTCTCCCAACGGGGGGTTCGCGGCAAGCGACAACGCGCCGTGGTCGACCAGGCCGCCGCAGTGGAGATCTTGCAGGCATGGCTTGACGCCCGGTCGCAGACCACCTGAGAGGACCTTTCGTGAGCGACGATCTCGGCCTGTTCGCGGACGACGCGGGCGAGCCGCCACGGCGCAGCCGCAGGGAGGTCCGCGAGCAGCGGGCCGAACTGCGCCGCCGGAAGCGACGCGGTTCGGTGACCGCCCTGGCCGGACTCCTCGTCCTGCTGCTGGTGGGCGGGGGCGTGGTGTACGGCGCCATGCAGATACTCCAGATCGGGTCCTACGACGACTACCAGGGCGAGGGCACCGGTGAGGTGATCGTGGAGGTCTCCTCCGGCGACACCGTCAGCGCCATCGGCCAGACCCTGTCCAAGGCGGACGTGGTGGCCTCCTCCACCGCGTTCACCAAGGCGGCGCAGGACAACAACCAGATCAACAGCATCCAGCCGGGCTTCTACCTGATGAAGTCGAAGATGTCCGGCGCGGCTGCGGTCAGCTACATCCTGTCGCCGGAGGCCAAGACCGGCCGCATCGAGGTGCGCGGCGGACAGCGGCTGGAGGACCAGCAGAGCCCCGACGGCGGCAAGACGCCGGGCATCCTCACCAAGCTCGCCGAAGCGACCTGCACCGGTGACGAGAGCAAGTGCACCACCTCCGAGCAGATGCACGAGGCCGCGGGCACCGCCGACCTCGCCACGCTGGGCGTGCCGGACTGGGCGATCGAAGGCGCGTCGAAGGCAGAGCCGGAACGGCGGCTCGAAGGGCTGATCATGCCCGGCATCTACGACGTGAAGCCCGGCGAGCCGCCCCAGGAGGTGCTGCGCCAGGTGGTGACGAAGTCCGCGGCGCTGCTGGAGGCCGCGGGTCTGCCGCAGGCCGCCGACGGCACCGGGCGCTCCCCGTACGAGCTGCTCACGATCGCCTCGCTGGTGCAGAGCGAAGGCATCGAGCGGGACTTCGACAAGGTCTCCCGAGTGATCTACAACCGCACCACCGATCCGCAGATGCGGCTGCAGTTCGACTCGACGATCAACTACCCGCTGGACAAGCCGACGCTGCTGACCAAGCCGGAGGACCGCCAGCGGGAAGGGCCGTACAACAGCTACCAGAACTACGGCCTGCCGCCGACGCCGATCTCCACGGTGAGCACGGCCGCCGTGGCCGCGGCGGAGAAGCCGGCCGACGGCACCTGGGTGTACTTCGTGAAGTGCTTCCCGGACGGCACGTCCTGCTTCGCCACCACGATGGCCGAGCACGACCGCTACATCGTCGAGGCGCAGCAACGTGGCGCGTTCTGATCCTGCGGGGCGCAAGGCCGCCGTGGTCGGTTCGCCGATCGGGCACTCCTTGTCGCCGGTGCTGCACACCGCGGCCTACCGCGAGCTGGGCCTGACCGGCTGGAGCTACGAGCGGTTCGACCGGGACGCCGACGGGCTCGTCGAGCTCGTCGGGTCCCTCGGACCGGAGTGGGCGGGCCTGTCGGTGACCATGCCGGGCAAGCGCGCCGCGCTGCGCCTGGCGAAGGAGGTCACCGACCGGGCCGCCGCGGTGGGCGTGGCGAACACCCTGACCCGGCTCGGATCGGGGGAGTGGGCGGCGGACTGCACCGACGTGGACGGCGTGACCGGCGCGCTGCGGGCCGCGGGTGGCTTCACCGGCGGCCACCGGGCGCTGCTGCTCGGCGCGGGCGGCACGGCCGCCGCCGCGGTCGCCGCGTTCGCGGAGCTGGGCCTCGCGGAGCTGACCGTGGCGGTGCGCGAGCCCGCCCGGGCGCGGGACGTGGTGCTGACCGCGGAGCAGGTGGGACTGCGGGTCTCGGTCGAACGGCTGGACGCGCTGGACCTGGGCGCTGCGGCGTCCGAAGTGGACGTCCTGGTGTCCACGTTGCCCGCGGGTGCCGCCGACGCGCACGCCCCGGAGCTGGCGCGGGCGGCCTGCGTGCTCGACGTGATCTACCACCCGTGGCCGACTCCGCTGGCCGACGCGGTGTCCGCCGCGGGCGGGCGGCTGGCGACCGGGCTGGACATGCTGCTGCACCAGGCGTTCGGCCAGGTCGAGCAGTTCACCGGCAGGCCTGCTCCGCGTGCGGCGATGCGCGACGCGTTGCTGGCGGCCACCGGCGGAGAACTGGCCCTCCCGCTCTGATCCCGCGGCCTCCCTCTGGCTGGAAGGACGAGATCGTCCCGTCCGTTCGGCTGATCCGCCGATGCGGGGACTTCCCTAGCCTCGCTCTCGCAGGAGATCACCGAACGAGGAGCGAGCGATGACCCGATCCACCCGCCGGACCCGGGACGGACGAGCAGTGCTGCTGGGGGTGCTGGGGGCGATCACGCTCGCGGCGGCGCCGGTGGCCTCGGCCGCGGCCCAACCCGAGATGGAACCGATGATCGTCGGCGGGCACGACGCCACCGAGCAGTACCCGTTCATGGTGTCGCTGCAGCTCACCGGGAACGGCGGCCACTTCTGCGGCGGTTCGCTGATCCGCCCGGACTGGGTGGTGACCGCCGCGCACTGCGCCGCCGGGCAGCAGCCGGGCGACGTCCAGGCGCGGGTCGGCAGCGGGGACAACAGCACCGGCGGAACCCTGGTGGGAGTGTCGGAGCTGATCGTGCACCCCGGCTACGCCGGGGAGCAGCCCGGGAACGACGTGGCGCTGGTGAAGCTGGACCGGGCCGTGGAGCAGCAGCCGATCGCGCTGGCCGCCGACTCCGGTGCGCCCGGCGACGCGACCCGGATCATCGGCTGGGGCGTCACCTGCGACGACCGGGAGCAGTGCCCGGAGCTGCCGACGACGCTGCAGGAGCTGGACACCGAGCTCGTCCCGGCCGACCGGTGCACCAGCGGCATCGACGACGCCACCGAGCTGTGCACCGACAGCCCCACTGAAGGCGCTCAGGGGTGCAACGGCGACTCCGGCGGACCGCAGCTGACCGGGGAGCCCGGGCGCTGGGAGCTGATCGGGGCGACCAGCCGCGACGGCGACGAGAGCCCGATCTGCGGCACCGGCACCGGGATCTGGACCGACCTGACCGCGCACGCGGACTGGATCGAGCAGAACGCGGTCTGATCGCCGCGAGCCGGAACGACGGCGGGGGTGGTGCCGGACCGGCACCACCCCCGCTTCAGCACGGCGTCACTGCGCGTCGAGATCCGATCCGACGAGCTCCGCGAGCTGGTCCAGAGCCGCGTCCGCCCCATCGCCCTCGGCGGCGAGGACGACCTCGTCGCCGTGACCGGCACCGAGCGTCATCAGCCCGAGGATGCTGCCCGCCTGGACGGGCTCGGTGTCGGACTTGCGGATGGTGATCTGCACGGTCTGGGCCGCGGCCGCCTTGGCGACCAGCGCGGCGGGGCGCGCGTGCAGGCCGACCTTGCTGGCCACGGTCACCCGTCGCTCGGGCATGGGGTTCCCCTTTCCTGGTGGAGGTGCTGGAGCCGGGTCGCGGCTCAGGACTTGCCGGTGTCCTCGCCGCCGGCGGACGTCGCGTCGGCGCCGCCCTCGGCCGGGGTGTCAGTGGACATGGTCGTCGTGGTGGTGCTGGTGTTCTCCCCGGATTCCGCGGTTCCGGTTCCGGCCGCTGGGGCGGCCGGGGCCGCTGCGGGCTTCTCGGTACCGCCCTGGCCTTCGTCCAGCAGCGCCGAGCCTTCGCCCGCATCCTCCCGTCCCGGGGTTCGCAGGTTCCACTTCGTGATCACGAACCGGAACACGAAGTAGTAGATCACCGCGTAGACCAGGCCGATCGGGATCAGCCACAGCGACCGCTGCGAGATGCCGAAGTTCAGCACGTAGTCGATCGCACCCGCGGAGAACCCGAAGCCGGAGTGGATGTCCAGGTAGTTCACCAGCATGTGCGAGGTGCCGGTGAGCACGGCGTGGATCAGCAGCAGCGGCCAGGCCACGAAGATGAACGAGAACTCCAGCGGCTCGGTGATGCCGGTGAGGAACGAGGTGAGCCCCACCGAGAGCATCACGCCGCCGACGACCTTGCGCTGCGCGGGCGGCGCGCTGCGCCAGATCGCCAGCGCGGCGGCGGGCAGCGCGAACATGAAGATCGGGAAGAAGCCGGTCTGGAAGGTGCCCGCGGTCGGGTCGCCCTCGAAGAACCGGGCGATGTCGCCCTTCTGGCCGTGGTAGTCGCCGAACAGGAACCACACCACGTTGTTCGGGATGTGGTGCAGCCCGAACGGCAGCAGCAGCCGGTTGATCAGGCCGTAGATGCCGCCGCCGAGCACGGCGTTCGCGGTCACCACGTCGCTGAACGCGGTCAGCCCCGCGTCGAACAGCGGGTACAGCAGGCCCAGCACGGTGCCGATCACCAGCATGGACACCGCGGTCACGATCGGCACGAACCGGCGTCCGCCGAAGAACCCGAGGTAGTCGGGCAGCTTGATCCGGTGGTAGCGCTGCCACAGCCAGGCCGCGACGAGACCGGCGATGATGCCGCCGAGCACGCCGTACGGCCCCTTGTTGTACGAGGTCCCGGCCTCCTGCCCGGTGATCTCCCACATCACGCCGGCCAGCACCAGGTAGCCGACGGCCGCCGACAGCGCGGTGGTGCCGTCCGCCTTGCGGGCGAAGCCGATCGCGACACCGATCGCGAACAGCAGCGGCAGGTTGTCGAACAGCGCACCGCCGGCCGCGCCGATCACTCCGGCGGCGGTCTGCAGGCCGGGGACGCTGCCCAGCAGGTCCTCCTGGCCGAGCCGCTGCAGCAGCGCCGCGGCGGGCAGCACCGCGATCGGCAGCATCAGGCTCCGGCCGAGCCGTTGCAGCAGCGCGAAGCCCTTCGAGCTCGCGCCGCCGCTCGCTGAGCCGACGGTCATGGGGCTACCTCCTCGGGTGGACGGCCGGTGCTTCCGGCCTGAGTTCGCAGGGGCATCGTCACTTGGTACGCGTCCCCTCGGTACCAGGAACGCATGTCCTCGACCGGGACTTCGCGGGAAGTCGAGATCCGGCGGAACACGAGCAGCGGGCTGCCGGGCTGCACCCGCAACAGCCGGGCGGTCTCCGCGTCGGCGCTCTCGGCCAGCACCGTCTGCATCGCGTGCTCCAGCCGGACGCCGTAGTGCCGCTCCAGCAGCGAGTACATCGATTCGGTGAGGTCGCGGCCGAGCAGGCCCGGCGCCGCCGCCGGGTGGAACCAGCCGCGCTCCACGGCCAGCGGCGCCCCGTCGGCCTTGCGCAGCCGGGTCAGCCAGTAGGCGGGGGCGCCCGGTTCGAGGCCGAGCGCTTCGGCGGTGTCCGGGGGCGGCGGCAGTTCGGCGTGGCCGAGCACCTCGGTCTCCGCCCGCAGGCCGCGGCGGCGCATGTCCTCGGTGAACGAGGCCAGGTCCAGCCGGACGTCGACGCGGGGCCGCGCGGTGAAGGTGCCCTTGCCGCGGACCCGCACCAGCAGGCCTTCGGACACGAGCTGGCCGATGGCCTCGCGCACTGTCAGCCGGGAGACGCCGTAGCTCAGCGTGAGGTCCCGTTCGGAGGGCAGCGCGGCGCCCGGCGGCAGCTGCGCGGTGGCCAGTTCGCGGAGGATCTCGCGCAGCTGGGCGTGCTTGGGCGTGGGTCCGTCGAGCAGCGCGTCCGCTGTGCTGCGCTGGGCCACGACGCCCTCCCTGATCAGGGCCTTCTCGGCCGGATCGCGGTGTCGGCCGGATCGATCCGGATCGATCCGGCGGGAACCGCTCCGCCGTGATCGGGATCATTGGTACTGTCCGGTCTAAACCAGTTGCTGCGGAAGAATGCTGTCTCACACGGATGGGTGTCAAGACGGGGCTGTTTTTGTTGCCGCTTCGACACTCGGTAACGCAAGATCGACCAAGTGCGGGACCCTTCCCGGACGACGAACGCGCACCGGACGGACGTAGACCGCCGGGAGACGAAGGGAGCTTCGGGTGGCTCAGAACAAGGCCGCCGCGATCCTGGCCGCGCTGGGCGGCGGGGACAACGTGGTGGAGATCGAACCGTGCATCACGCGCCTGCGCTGCGAGGTCGGCGACGAGTCGCGCGTGGACGAGGCCGCGCTGAAGGCGGCGGGCGCGCACGGGGTGCTGCGGCAGGGCACCGTCGTCCAGGTCGTCGTCGGACCGGAGGCGGACACGCTGGCCGGGGACATCGAGGACCTGCTGTGAGCGTCGAGGTGCGGAGCCCCGTGACCGGGTTGGCCGCCGCGCTCACCGACGTGCCGGACCCGGTGTTCTCGCAGGCCATGGTCGGTCCCGGCGTGGCGGTGAAGCCCGCGGCCGGGCCCGCGGACGCGGTCGCGCCGATCGCCGGGACGGTCGCCACGCTGCACCCGCACGCGTTCGTGGTCGCCTCCCCGGGCGGCACCGCGGTGCTGGTGCACCTGGGCATCGACACGGTCCAGCTCAAGGGCGAGGGGTTCACCCTGCACGTCGCCAAGGGCGACACCGTCGAAGCGGGCGCGCCCGTCGTGTCCTGGGACCCGTCGGTGGTGGAGGCGGCCGGGTACTCCGCGGTGTGCCCGGTGATCGCGCTGGACCTCACCGCCGAGGCGCTGCACGACCTCCGCGAGGACGGCGAGGTCGCCGCGGGGGACCCGTTGTTCACCGTCGAAGGCTGAGGTCCGCGTCGGAGAGCGGCCCGCGAGCGGTGCGGCGGGCCGCTCTTTCGTGTCCGGTCGTGGGGGACGCCGACACGCCGGGGAATGTCGGCACGGGGCTCTCCGCGTCCGGGCGCGACGCTGGGCGCATGGATCTGACGAGCGGGTTCGCCCACCTCATCGGCACCGCCTTCGCGGCCGGGGCGCTCGGCGCGGTGGCCGGCCGGGCCGGCCGCGCGCTGCTGCGCACCGCGCGCATCGGGATAGCGGTGCCGCGGTGGTGCTGCGCCGCGGGCACCGCGCTGCTGTGGGCGCCGGTCGCCGCCCGGGCGGTGGCCGGGGCGTTACCGGTGTGGTGGGCACCGGTGCCGTTGCTGCTGGGCTGGGCCGGAGTGCTGCTCGCGGCCTGCGACCTGCGCGCGCACCGGCTCCCGGACGCGCTCACCCTGCCCGCCTGGCCGCTGGCGTTCACCGCGGTGGCCGGGGCCGCCGGTGCCGCGGCGGATGCCGTGATGCTGGTCTCGAGTTTCCTCGGCGCCGCGCTGTTCGCCGGCTGCTACGGGCTGGTGCGGATGCTCTCGCCGCCCGCGCTGGGACCGGGCGACGTGAAGCTGGCCGGGCCGCTCGGCGCGCTGGTCGGCGCGGTGTCGGTGCCCGCTGTCCTCGGATGCGTGCTGGTGAGCGCGGTGCTCACCGTGCTGCACGCGTGCGCGGCGCGGCGGCGCGCGGTGCCGCACGGCCCGGCGATGCTGCTGCCCGCCTGGCTGGTCACGGCGGTGGGCCCGGTTCCCGGAAGCGGTTGACCGATCCGCACCCGGCCCGCCCGGCCTGCGGCGTTGCGTGGCAGGATTTCGGTGTGTTGCGTTGGATGACAGCCGGAGAATCGCACGGTCCCGCCCTGGTGGCGGTGCTGGAAGGCATGGTCGCCGGAGTGGAGGTGACCACCGCCGACATCGCGACCCAGCTGGAGCGGCGCAAGCTCGGCTTCGGCCGCAGCCCGCGGATGAACTTCGAATCCGACGAGCTGGAGATCATCGGCGGGGTCCGCCACGGGCGCACCCAGGGCGGCCCCGTCGCCGTCCGCATCGGCAACACCGAATGGCCCAAGTGGGAACAGGTGATGTCCGCCGACCCGGTCGACGAGGACGTGCTCTCCGGGCTCGCCCGGAACGAGCCGCTGACCCGGCCGCGGCCCGGCCACGCCGACCTGCCCGGCATGCAGAAGTACGGCTTCGAGGAATCGCGGCCCGTGCTCGAGCGCGCCAGCGCCCGCGAGACCGCGGCCCGCGTCGTCGCGGGCACCGTCGCGCGCCGGTTCCTGCAGCAGCTCCTCGGCGTCGAGATCGTCAGCCACGTGGTGAGCCTCGGCTCCGTCAGCGTCGCGGGCGAAGCGCTGCCCGGCCCGGACGACCTCGCCGCCATCGACGAGAACCCGGTGCGAGCCTTCGGCGACGACGCGACCGAGCGGATGATGGCCGAGGTCGACGCGGCCAAGGCCGACGGCGACACCCTCGGCGGCGTCGTCGAGGTCATCGCCTACGGCCTGCCCGCGGGCATCGGCTCGCACGTGCACTGGGACCGCAAGCTCGACGCCCGGCTCGCCGGTGCGCTGATGAGCATCCAGGCGGTCAAGGGCGTCGAGATCGGCGAGGCGTTCGCCAACGCCACCCGCCGGGGCAGCGCCGCGCACGACGAGATCTACCCGGCCGACGGCGCCCGCTGGGTCAGCCGCGGCAGCAACCGCGCGGGCGGTCTCGAAGGCGGCATCACCAACGGCGAACCGCTCGTGGTGCGCGCCGCGAAGAAGCCGATCTCCAGCCTGCCCCGCGCGCTGGCGACCGTGGACACCGACACCGGCGAACCGGCGCAGGCCATGCACCAGCGCTCCGACATCACCGCCGTGCCCCGGGCCGCCGTCGTCGCCGAGACGATGGTCGCGCTGGTGCTCGCCGAAGCGGTGCTGGAGAAGTTCGGCGGCGACTCGCTGCCGGAGACCCGCCGCAACGTCGAGGGCTACCTCGCCGCCCTGGCCGAACGCGCCGAGAAGCGGCAGGTGCGCTGATGTCGCCGCGCGCCGTCGTGATCGGCCCGCCCGGGTCGGGCAAGACGACGGTGGGCAGGCTGCTCGCCGACCACCTCGGCGTGGCGTTCCGCGACACCGACGACGACGTGGTGCGGCTGGCGGGCAAACCGATCCCGGACATCTTCACCACCGACGGCGAACCGGCATTCCGCGCGCTGGAGGAGCAGGCCGTGGCCACCGCGCTCGACGAGCACCCCGGCGTGCTCTCGCTCGGCGGCGGTGCGGTGATCTCCGAGCGCACCCGGAAGCTGCTCGCCGACCACCCGGTGGTGTTCCTGACCGTGGGCCTCGCCGAAGGCGCCCGCCGCACCGGCCTGGCCCAGACCTCCCGTCCGCTGCTGGCCGGGGTGAACCCGCGCGCCACGTTCAAGGCGCTGCTGGACGCGCGGCTCCCGCTGTACCGGGAGGCTGCCGACGTGGAGCAGCCCACCGACGGCCTCGAACCGTGGCGCCTGGTCGAACTGGTCGCCGGGAAGCTGGCCGAGATCCGCCCCGGCGGCACCACCCCCGTCGCCGATGCGTGAATAATCGTGGGAGAACGCCGCGGGGCGCTCGACGTCCCGGCGGCGGTTGCCGAGCCGCGACTGAATGAGTGGAGAACGATGCCCGAGCCGGTGCGCATCACGGTCGGATCCGAGCAGCCCTACGACGTGGTCGTCGGCCGGGGCCTGCTCGGCGACCTCGTCGAGCTGCTGAGCGGGACCTCGGTGGTGGCGCTGCTGCACCAGCCGAGCATCACCACGACCGTCGAAGCCGTGCGCGAGGAGCTCGCCGACGCGGGCATCGACGCGCACCGGGTCGAGATCCCCGACGCCGAAGAGGGCAAGAGCCTCGCCGTGGCCGGGTTCTGCTGGGAGGTCCTCGGCAAGATCGGCATGGACCGCGGCGGCGTCGTCGTGTCCTTCGGCGGCGGTGCCGTCACCGACGTGGCCGGCTTCATCGCCGCCACCTGGATGCGCGGCGTGCGCGTGGTGCACGTGCCGACGACGCTGCTCGGCATGGTCGACGCCGCGGTCGGCGGCAAGACCGGCATCAACACCGAAGCGGGCAAGAACCTCGTCGGCCTGTTCCACGAACCGACCGCGGTGCTGGTGGACCTGGCGACGCTGGAGAGCCTGCCGCGCAACGAACTCATCGCGGGCATGGCGGAGGTCGTCAAGACCGGCTTCATCGCCGACCCGCGCATCCTCGAACTGATCGAGCAGGACCCGGACGCGGCGCTGGACCCGACGGGCGACGTGCTCGGCGAACTGGTGCGCCGCAGCATCCAGGTGAAGGCCGACGTGGTCGCCGCGGACCTCCGCGAGTCGCACCAGCGGGAGATCCTCAACTACGGCCACACGCTGGCGCACGCCATCGAGCGCCGGGAGCGC
The DNA here is from genome assembly GCF_057736575.1 of Saccharopolyspora sp. MMCC62. Classification (NCBI taxonomy): domain Bacteria; kingdom Bacillati; phylum Actinomycetota; class Actinomycetes; order Pseudonocardiales; family Pseudonocardiaceae; genus Saccharopolyspora; species Saccharopolyspora sp. MMCC62. Next base: position 236,480 of record NZ_JBYKCM010000008.1, read on the forward strand.
TACCGGTGGCGCCACGGCGCCGCGGTCAGCGTGGGCCTCGTGTTCGCCGCCGAGTTGTCCCGGCTGGCGGGCCGCCTCGACGACGAGACCGCGGACCGGCACAAGCGGGTGCTGGACCTGCTCGGCCTGCCCACCTCCTACGACCCGGACGCGCTGGGCCAGCTGCTGGACTCGATGAAGCTGGACAAGAAGACCCGCTCGGGGATGCTGCGGTTCGTGGTGCTCGACGGCCTCGCCAAGCCCGGCAGGCTGGAAGGGCCGGACCCGTCGCTGGTGGCCGCCGCCTACTCGGCGCTGACCGGGGGCGAGCGCAAGCAGGCCGGGTCGGAGGTGTTCCTGTGAAGGTCCTGGTGCTCAACGGCCCGAACCTGGGGCGGCTGGGGACGCGGGAGCCGTCGATCTACGGATCCACCACCTACCCGGATCTGGTCGCGCTGTGCGAGCGCACCGGCGCCGAGCTGGGCCTGGACGTCGAGGTGCGGCAGACCGACCACGAAGGCGAGATGCTCGGCTGGCTGCACGAGGCGGCCGACGCGGGCACCCCGGTGGTGCTGAACGCGGCGGCGTGGACGCACTACTCGATCGCGGTGCGCGACGCGTGCGCGCAGCTGACCGCCCCGCTGCTGGAAGTGCACATCTCGAACGTGCACAAGCGGGAGTCGTTCCGCGGGCACAGCTACCTGTCGGACATCGCGACCGGAGTCCTCGTCGGGCTGGGGGTTCGCGGGTATGCCCTGGCCCTCCGATGGATAGCCGACGAGAACACGGCGCACGCCTGACTTTTCCCGGGGCGTTCTGCCCAGGGGGCGGGTGGCGGAACCTCAGCGGCTTCCTCGCTGCGGGATCGTTTTCACAGGTGGCTCCGCCACATGAGAAAACGCTGTCCTCGCGAGGAAGCCGCTGAGAGCCCGCTGCGGTGCCGGTGTCTCGGGTGGTCGTTGCTCAGCGGCTTCGCCGCCGACAGGAAACCGACCCGCTGGGCAGGTTCAGAGACGGGCGGTCAGCGGTTTCCTCGGTGCGGGATCGATTTCTCCGGAGGCTCCGCCACGGGCGAAATCGCTGTCCTCGCGAGGAAAGCGCTGAGTACCCGCTGCGGTGCGAGTTGCTCGGGTGGTCTCTGTTCAGCGGCTTCGCCGCTGACGTGACGAGGCGCGGTTCCAGGGTTCGGGAAGTCGGGTGGATCCGGCTCGGGGGCCAAGACCGTCTCTTAAACTGGGGTGGCCCGGGGTCGTCCGGGAATCCCGCGCGGGGGCGGGAGATCGCACGGGGGAAGGCTCTTTCCGCTCATGGTCGAACGATCCCGCCCGTCCGGGCGGGTGCGCGCGCTGGTCCCGCTCGGCGCGGCGCTCGCACTGCTCACGGCGTGCGCCCTGCCGGACGCGCAGCCGTCCCCACCGACCCGGTTCGACCGGCCCGTCGAGCGCAGCCTGAGCAGCAGCACCCTGCGCACCGCGCACGAGCGGTCCAGCGACGGCGTGGTGGCCTCCGGGGGTGATCCGGCGCCGTACAACTACGCGCCGACGGTGCTCGCCGAACCGGACGGCGAAGGCATGCACCACCGGGCCTGGTGGTGCAGCCAGCTGCCGGGGATCGGACCGCCCGGCGACGACGTGCTGTTCGCCGAATCCGGTGGGCTGGACCGGGAATTCACCGCCGACGGGGCTCCCGCGGTTCCGGTGTTCACCGCCGAACCGGGCGCGTTCGACGGCAAGCACACCTGCGACCCGTCCGTGCTGCGCACCGGCGGCCGGTACTACCTGTACTACACGGGCGCCGCCGCCGAGCACGCGCACGGCAACGCCATCGGCGTCGCGAGCAGCACCGACGGGCGCGCGTGGCGGCGGGAGGCGGGCGGCAGGTCGATCGTGCGGCCGTCGGGGGAGGTGCACCGGGCCAACGACTACGGCGCCGGGCAGCCCTCGGCGCTGTTCCTGGACGGCTGGTTCTACCTGATGTTCACCGACACCACCGCCTCCGGAGCCGGGTGGAACGGCGCCGGGCAGTTCGTGCTGCGCGCCAGGGACCCGGAGTTCACCGACCGGGTGCAGTCGCTCGACGACACCGGTTTCACCCCGGCCGGCACCACCGACGCGGCCCGGCGGCGGTCCGTGGTGGACGCGTTCAGCGCGGATTGGACGTGGAGCGACGCGCTGCAGGCGTTCCTGATCGCGCACCAGACCGAGCAGGGCACCACGATCACCTCCTGGGACCGCGACTTCACCCGCCATCCGTACGCACCGCTGCTGGTGCCGGGACCGTGGCGGGAGGGGCCGGGTCTGGTGCGCGGCGATGACGGGCACGCGCCCACCTCCACCGCGGACCCGTGCGGCACGGTCCCGGTGGACCTGCTGCGCGCCACCGAACCCGATCCGGCGCCGACGGCGCTGCGCTCCTTCGGGCTGGACGTGGTCGGCGTGCGCGGCTGCGCCGACCCGGCGGGTGCCCGCGACGTGCTGGAGGCGTTCGGGGTGCCGTCGCCGGAGCGCACGGTGGACGTGGTGCGCGGCGGGCGGAAGGTGCGGGTGGAGCGCCGTTCGGTGGCGGCGACGATGGTGCGCCGCGTCCTCGACGAGCGGGTGCCCGCGCTGGAGGACGTGCCGGTGGCGGGGACCGTCCGCGCCGGGGCGCCGGTGCTGCGGTCCCCGGCGGGGGAGCTGGTCGTGCTCGACGACCACGACCGCGCCTGGACGATCTTGGCGGACAGCGCGACCGCGAACGACTCGCCGGTGACCGACCTGGACCAGCAGGCCTGGGACGCCCTGCCTCGCGCAGGCGACCTCCGCTGAACTCGGGGTGGCGGCCCGTCGGCCCGGGTGGCTCCGGAGGGCCGCCTGGCGCCTTCCCGTTACGGGCGTGGCCTGGCGAGATGTCTGGTTAGGCTGGTGCGCATGCCCGAGACGCACGCCCGACGCCGCCAAGCCCTGCGCGACCTGCTCCGCCGAGCGGACCTGGACGCGGTCCTGGTCACCGATCTGCTCAACATCCGCTACCTGACCGGCTTCACCGGTTCGCAGGCCGCGCTGGTGGTGCACGCCGCCGACGAGCCCGGCGCCGAGCGGGGCACCGCGTTCAGCACCGACGGCCGCTACCGCACCCAGTCCGCCGAGCAGGTCCCGGACCTGGAACGGCTCATCGAGCGGCCCAGCGAACTCGTGCTGGCCGAGCACCTCGCCCAGGATCCGGCCCGCTACCGGCGCACCGGCTTCGAGAGCGGCCACGTCACCGTGGACGGCCTCGACGTGCTCGCCGCCGCGGCCCCCGGGATCGAGCTCGTCCGCGCGCCCGGCCTGGTGGAGGACCTCCGCCTGATCAAGGACGCCGCCGAGGTGGACGCGCTGCGGATGGCCTGCGCGGCCGCCGACCGGGCGCTGGCCGACCTCATCGAGCACGGTGGCCTGCGCCCCGGCCGCACCGAACTGGAGGTGGCCCGCGAGCTGGAGGCCCGGATGCGCGAGCACGGCGCCGCAGGCCCGTCCTTCGAGACGATCGTGGCCGCGGGCGCGCACTCGGCGATCCCGCACCACCGGCCCACCGGCGCGGTGCTGGCCGCGGGCGACTTCGTGAAGATGGACTTCGGCGCCCTGGTGGACGGCTATCACTCGGACATGACCCGCACCGTGGTGCTCGGTTCCCCCGCCGATTGGCAGCGCGAGATCTACGAGCTGGTGCGCACCGCGCAGGCGGCCGGGCGGGAGGCGGTGCGCCCCGGCGCGGACGTGCGCGAAGTGGACGGCGCGGCCCGGAAGGTGATCGAGGACGCGGGGTACGGCGAGCGGTTCCCGCACGGCCTCGGCCACGGCGTCGGCCTCGAAATCCATGAGGCACCGGCGTTGTCGCAGCGGGGGGACGGTACGATTCGAGAGGGGATGGTGGTCACCGTCGAACCCGGCGTGTACGTGCCGGAGCGTGGCGGGGTCCGCATCGAGGACACCCTGGCCGTGCGCGCGAGCACGCCGGAACTCCTCACCTTGACGACCAAGGAGCTCGTCGCCGTCTGAGCGCGGTGCGCGTGCGGCCGATGACGTTACGGCGGCGCCGCACGCCGCCTCAGTTGTCAACCGCAGCCCGCATCACATGGAGAGACCGGACACGTGGCATCCACGAACGACCTCAAGAACGGACTCGTGCTCAAGATCGACAACCAGTTGTGGTCGGTCGTGAACTTCCAGCACGTCAAGCCGGGCAAGGGCGGCGCCTTCGTGCGCACCACGCTGAAGAACGTGCTCTCCGGGAAGGTCGTCGACAAGACCTTCAACGCGGGGGTCAAGGTCGAGACGGCGAACGTGGACCGCCGCGAGATGACCTACCTCTACGACGACGGCACCGATTTCGTCTTCATGGACCAGGACACCTACGACCAGGTGACCGTGTCGCGCCCGGTCGTCGGCGACGCGGCGAACTACATGCTGGAGAACAGCAACGTGGTCATCGCCCGCCACGACGACGAGCCGCTGTACGTGGAGCTGCCCGCCTCGGTGGAGCTGTCCGTCTCGCACACCGACCCCGGTGTGCAGGGCGACCGGTCCACCGGCGGCACCAAGCCGGCGACGCTGGAGACCGGCGCGGAGGTCCAGGTCCCGCTGTTCCTGAACACCGGCGACAAGGTCAAGGTCGACCCGCGCGACGGTCGCTACCTGGGTCGCGTCAACACCAAGTGATTCGTTCCCGCCGCGCCCGCGGCCCCGTCGGCGCGTCCGGCAGGGCCGCGGTTCGCGCCGGGCGGGGGACACCGGAAAGAGAGTTGTGAGTTGGGCTCACGGAGCAAGGCCCGCAAACGCGCGGTGGACGTCCTGTACGAGGCCGACCTGCGCGGTCTCGACGCGGTGACGTTGCTGTCCGAGCGGCTCGCCGCGCCCGAGGCCGCGCCCGTCGCGGACTACTCGGTGACGCTCATCGAGGGCGTCGCGGGCAACCGGCAGCGCATCGACGACGTGCTCGTCGAGCACGCCGAGGGCTGGACGTTGAGCCGGATGCCCGCGGTGGACCGGGCCGTGCTGCGGCTGGGCCTCTACGAGCTGCTGTGGAGCGAGGACGTGCCGCCCGCGGTCGCCATCGACGAGGCCGTGGAGCTGGTGAAGGCGCTGTCCACGGACGACTCGCCGCGGTTCGTCAACGGCGTGCTGGGCCGGATCGCCGGGATCAGCGACCGGCTGCGGACGTCGATCCGGAACCTGGAGGCCGCCGAGGCAGCGGCGCGGGAGCGCGCCGAGTCCGACGCGCAGAACTGATCCGCCGACCAACGCGGGGGCGCCGATGCGTCCCCGCGTTCGTCGTATCCGCACCCGGAAATCGGTTTCCCGGGTCGAGCGCAGGACGGCTGCGGCCCCGTCCCCGGGTTCCGGGGCGGGGCCGCAGCAGCCGCGTTCGCGAGTTCACTCCTCCCGAGCGGGTCGTGCCTCGGGCGGCAGGACGCCCCAGTCGATGAGCTGTTCGGTCAGCTCGCCGGGGGTCATGTCGTAGATGATGGCGAGGGATCGCAGGTCCTCGGTCCGGATGGACAGCACCTTGCCGTTGTAGTCGCCGCGCTGGCTCTGGATGGTCGCCGCGTACCGGGCGAGAGGCCCGACCTTCTCGGCAGGCAACTGCTGCAACCGCTCCAGGTTGATCACGACCTTGGTGGCCGGTTCGGCGCCGGAGGGAACCCGCCCCTCCGGGAGTAGCTCCGCGACCGGAACACCGTAGAAGTCGGCCAGTTCGGCGAGCTTCTGGACGGTGACCGCTCGGTCGCCACGTTCATAGGACCCGACGACCACGGCCTTCCACCGCCCGCCTGACTTCTGCTCGACGCCGTGCAGCGAGAGACCCTGCTGCTGGCGGATAGCGCGGAGCTTGCCGCCCAGCGCCTTGGCGTAGTCGCCCATGTGGCGTTTCTCCGTTTCATTCGCCCCGTCAGCCTAGACCGGATGCCGGGGAGGAAAGCTCAGATTGATACGGAGAGTAATGTTCGCTCGCAAGTGTCACTAGGTCAAGTTGGTCTTCCTATGCCGCCAGGGCGAGTACTCACACACCACCCGGACGATTGACCTGCGGACGCTGATAGCGTACAAGGCGAACCCGGTGGTCACCTGGTGGCGATCCGAAGTTCGTTCCGGCGGGCGGGTGCACGCGCATCCCGTCCACTGGGGAATCAACCATCCTTTAAGGACCCGTCCAGTGAGGCGGGGAAGGAGGCTCGACCGTGGCGTCACGCCGGCAGGCGGGCGCGACGGACCCGGCCGGGCAGCGGGAGCTGCTCTCGGCCGGTGACGTTGCGCGCACGATCGCCCGCATCGCTCATCAGATCATCGAGAAGACCGCGTTGGACACCGCTGCGGAGGGCCCTGAGGCCCCGCGCGTGGTGCTGCTGGGAGTCCCGACCAGGGGCGTGCCGCTGGCCCGCCGCCTCGCCGCCCGGATCGCGGAGTTCAGCGGGGTGGAGGTGCCCACCGGCACCCTCGACATCACGCTCTACCGAGATGACCTGCGGACACAACCGAACCGGCCGCTGGAGCCGAGCAGCCTGCCGCCCGCCGGGATCGACGGCGCGCTGGTGGTGCTGGTCGACGACGTGCTGTTCTCCGGCCGCACGGTGCGCGCCGCCCTCGACTCGTTGCGGGACCAGGGCAGGCCGAGCGCGGTGCAGCTGGCGGTGCTGGTGGACCGCGGGCACCGGGAGCTGCCGATCCGCGCCGACTACGTCGGCAAGAACGTGCCGACCTCGCGCAGCGAGGAGGTCGCGGTGCGGCTCGCGGAGGTCGACGACGCGGACTCGGTGTTCATCCGGCGCAGCGAGGAGGTGCGGTGATGCGGCACCTGCTGTCCACCGAAGGCCTGGACGCGGCGACGGCGACCGCGGTGCTGGACACCGCGGGCACGCTGAAGCAGACGCTGCTGGGCCGCGAGGTGCGCAAGCTGCCCACGTTGCGCGGGCGCACCGTGATGACCATGTTCTACGAGAACTCCACCCGGACCCGGGTCTCGTTCGAGGTCGCCGGCAAGTGGATGAGCGCCGACGTGATCAACGTGTCGGCCTCGGCGTCCTCGGTCGGCAAGGGCGAGTCGCTGCGGGACACGGCGCTGACCCTCTCGGCGGCGGGCGCGGACTGCGTGATCGTGCGGCACCCCGCCTCGGGCGCGGCGCACCGGCTCGCGGGCTGGCTGGACGAGGCCGGGACGCAGGTCGTGAACGCCGGTGACGGGATGCACGAGCACCCGACGCAGGCGCTGCTGGACGCGGCGACGCTGCGGGAGCGCCTCGGCGAGCTGGCCGGGCGCAAGGTCGCGATCGTGGGGGACCTGCTGCACAGCCGGGTCGCGCGGTCGAACGTGCACCTGCTGCGCACCCTCGGCGTCGAGGTGGTGCTGGTGGCGCCGCCGACGCTGGTGCCGCACGGCATCGAGCACTGGGGCGCGGAGGTCGTGCACGAGCTGGACCCGGTGCTGCCGGGCGTGGACGCGGTGATGCTGCTGCGGGTGCAGGCCGAGCGGATGCACGGCGGGTTCTTCCCGTCGGCCCGCGAGTACTCGATCGCCTACGGCCTCAACGAGAAGCGGCTGGCGAAGCTGCCGGAGCACGCCGTGGTGCTGCACCCCGGTCCGATGCTGCGCGGCATGGAGATCGCCCCGGCGGTGGCGGACTCGCCGCGCGCGGCGATCACCGAGCAGGTTCGCAACGGGGTCCACGTGCGCATGGCGGTGCTCTACCACCTGCTGGCCGGAGAGGAGATCGCGGCGTGAGCCGGGTGCTGATCAAGGAAGTCCGTCCCTACGGCGACGGCGACGCGGTGGACGTGCTGGTCGACGGCGAGCTGATCGCCGAGATCGGCGCGGACCTGGACGTCGAGGCCGACGAAGTCGTGCGCGGCGGGGGTGGTGTGCTGCTGCCCGGTTTCGTGGACCTGCACACCCACCTGCGCGAGCCGGGCCGCGAGGACACCGAGACGGTCGAGACCGGTTCGGTCGCGGCCGCGCTGGGCGGCTACACGGCGGTGTTCGCGATGGCCAACACCGACCCGGTGGCCGACAACGCGGTGATCGTGGAGCACGTGTGGCGCCGCGGCCTGGAGATCGGCCTGGTCGACGTGCACCCGGTGGGTGCGGTGACGGTCGGCCTGGGCGGTGAGCAGCTCGCGGAGCTGGGCACGATGGCGCGCTCGGCGGCCGGGGTGCGGGTGTTCTCCGACGACGGCAAGTGCGTGCACGACCCGCTGGTGATGCGCCGCGCGCTGGAGTACGCGAAGGCGCTGGGCGTGGTGGTGGCCCAGCACGCCGAGGAGCCGCGGCTCACGGTCGGCGCGCAGGCCCACGAGGGCGCGAACGCGGCCCGGCTGGGTCTGGCGGGCTGGCCCGCTCCGGCGGAGGAGTCGATCGTGGCGCGGGACTGCCTGCTGGCCGGGCACACCGGCGGCACGCTGCACGTCTGCCACGTGTCCACCGCGGGCACCGCGGAGATCCTGCGCTGGTGGAAGTCGCGCGGCGATGCGGGCGGCACGGTGTCGGCGGAGGTCACGCCGCACCACCTGCTGCTCACCGACGAGCTGCTGTCGACCTACGACCCGGTGAACAAGGTGAACCCGCCGCTGCGCACCGACGAGGACGTGCGGGCGCTGCGGCAGGCGCTGGCCGACGGCACCGTCGACTGCGTGGCCACCGACCACGCCCCGCACGCGGCGCAGGACAAGGACTGCGAGTGGTCGGCCGCCAAGCCGGGCATGCTCGGCCTGCAGACGGCGCTGGGCGTGGTGGCGCGCACGATGGTCGAGCCGGGCCTGCTGGACTGGCGCGGCGTGGCGCGGGTGCTCAGCGAGCGGCCCGCGCAGATCGCCGGGCTGGCCGACCAGGGCCGCCCGATCGCGGTGGGCGAGCCGGCGAACCTGGCGCTGGTCGATCCGGACGCGCGCTGGACGGTGCGCGGCGCGGAGCTGGCCAGCATCGCGGCGAACACGCCGTTCGAGGGCATGGAGCTGCCGGGCCGGGTGCGCGCGACGCTGCTGCGCGGCCGGATCACCGCGCACGAGGGCGAGGTGCGGCGCTGATGGAGCGGACGCTGTGGGTGCTGGTGCTGCTGGTGCTGCTGGTGCTGGTGTACTTCGGGATGCGCCGCGGCTGGCTGAACCGCAAGCGGCGCCAGGACGCGGAGTTCACCGCGTTCCCGGTGGCCCCGGAGGACGTGGCCGAGCGGCCCGCGCTGCTGGCCGATCAGACCGGCTTCTACGTGGGCAGCACGAAGGCCGGTGACTGGCAGGACCGGATCGTGGTCGGCGACATCGGGCACCGCGCGAACGCGGTGGCGAGGCTGCGCGACTCGGGCCTGCTGCTGGAGCGGACCGGCGCGAGTCCGATGTGGATTCCCGCGGAGTCCGTGCTGGACGCGCGCGTGGACCACAAGCTGGCGAACAAGGTCGTTCCCGGTGCGGGGCTGCTGGTGGTGACCTGGCGCCTGGGGGACCAGGACATCGACACCGGCTTCCGCGCGGACGACAAGTCCACTCAGGACGAGTGGGCGGGTGCGGTGCGGGCATTGGCGCCTGCCGCAGGACGTGACGACAACCCGGAGGGACAGGCATGACCGCGCACACCCCGGCGGCACTGGTGCTCGAAGACGGCCGGATCTTCCGCGGCGCCGCCTACGGCCAGGAGGGCCGCACGCTCGGCGAGGCGGTGTTCTCCACCGCCATGACCGGCTACCAGGAGACGCTGACCGACCCGTCGTACCACCGCCAGATCGTGGTGCAGACGGCGCCGCAGATCGGCAACACCGGCTGGAACGACGAGGACGACGAGTCGCAGCGCATCTGGGTCGCGGGCTACGCGGTGCGCGACCCCGCGCGGGTGCCGTCGAACTGGCGCTCCCGCCGCGCGCTGGAGGAAGAGCTGCGCGCGCAGGGCATCGTGGGCATCGCGGGCCTGGACACCCGCACGGTGACCCGCCACCTGCGCGAGCGCGGCGCGATGCGCGCCGGGATCTTCTCCGGTGCGGCCCTGGGCTCCGACGAGGAGCTGGTCGCGCAGGTGACGGCGTCCGAGCAGATGTCCGGCGCGAACCTGGCCGGTGACGTGACGACCGCCGAGCCGTACGTGGTGGCCGCCGAGGGCGAGAAGAAGTTCACCGTCGCGGCGCTGGACCTGGGCATCAAGTCCAACACGCCGCGGATGATGGCCCAGCGCGGCATCGAGGTGCACGTGCTGCCGCTGTCGTCCACAGTGGACGATCTGCTGGCGGTGAACCCGGACGGCGTGTTCCTGTCCAACGGCCCCGGCGACCCGGCGACCGCCGACCACGCCGTGGAGCTCACCCGCGAGGTGCTGGGCCGCAAGCTGCCGCTGTTCGGCATCTGCTTCGGCAACCAGCTGCTGGGCCGCGCGCTCGGCCGCGGGACGTACAAGATGCGCTACGGCCACCGCGGTATCAACATCCCGGTGATCGACGTGGACACCGGCAAGGTCGCCATCACCGCGCAGAACCACGGTTTCGCGGTCGAGGGCGAGGCCGGGGAGCGGTTCGGCACCGACTTCGGCGCCGCGAAGATCAGCCACTACTGCCCGAACGACGGCACGGTCGAGGGCCTGCGGCTGCTCGACGGACCCGCGTTCAGCGTCCAGTACCACCCGGAGGCGGCGGCCGGTCCGCACGACGCCGCGCCCCTGTTCGACGAGTTCACCAGCATGATGAGCGAGGCCCGCTGATGGCGAAGCGCACTGATATCAAGCACGTGATGGTGATCGGCTCCGGGCCGATCGTCATCGGGCAGGCCTGCGAATTCGACTACTCGGGCACGCAGGCGTGCCGGGTGCTGCGGGAGGAAGGGCTGCGGGTCAGCCTGGTCAACTCCAACCCGGCGACGATCATGACCGACCCGGAGTTCGCGGACGCCACCTACGTGGAACCGATCACCCCGGAGTTCGTGGAGAAGGTCATCGCGGCCGAGCGCCCCGACGCGCTGCTGGCGACCCTCGGCGGCCAGACCGCGCTGAACACCGCGATGGCCCTCGACGAGCGCGGCGTGCTGGAGAAGTACGGCGTGGAGCTGATCGGCGCCGACATCGAGGCCATCGAGCGCGGTGAGGACCGGCAGCGGTTCAAGGACATCGTGCGCTCCATCGGCGGCGACGCGCCGGAGAGCGCCGTGTGCAAGTCGATGGACGAGGTCCGCGACTTCGTCCGCGAGCACTCGCTGCCCGTGGTGATCCGCCCCAGCTTCACGATGGGCGGTCTCGGCTCCGGCATGGCGCACACGCACGAGGACCTGGAGCGGATGGCCTCGCTGGGCCTCACCGAGTCCCCGGTGCACGAGGTGCTCATCGAGGAGAGCGTGCTCGGCTGGAAGGAGTACGAGCTGGAGCTGATGCGCGACCACGCCGACAACGTGGTGGTCATCTGCTCCATCGAGAACATCGACCCGATGGGCGTGCACACCGGCGACTCGGTGACGGTGGCCCCGGCGATGACGCTGACCGACCGCGAGTACCAGAAGATGCGCGACGTCGGCATCGACGTGCTGCGCGCGGTGGGCGTGGAGACCGGCGGCTGCAACATCCAGTTCGCGATCCACCCGGAGACCGGGCGCATGGTCGTGATCGAGATGAACCCGCGGGTGTCGCGCTCCTCGGCGTTGGCGTCGAAGGCGACCGGTTTCCCGATCGCGAAGATCGCGGCGAAGCTGGCGATCGGCTACACGCTCGACGAGATCCGCAACGACATCACCGGCGAGACCCCGGCGAGCTTCGAGCCGACGCTGGACTACGTGGTCGTCAAGGTGCCGCGGTTCGCGTTCGAGAAGTTCCCGGGCGCCGACCCGCTGCTGACGACGACGATGAAGAGCGTCGGCGAGGCCATGTCGCTGGGCCGCTCCTTCCAGGAGGCGCTGGGCAAGGCGCTGCGCTCGATGGAGACCTCGCGGATCGGGTTCTGGACGAAGGGCGACCCGGAGGGCGCGACGCTGGAGTCCACTCTGGACGACCTGCGGATCGCGCACGACGGGCGGCTCTACACCGTGGAGCGCGCGCTGCGGCTGGGCGCCACGGTGGCGCAGGTGCACGAGGCCTCGGGCATCGACCCGTGGTTCGTGGACCAGGTGGCCGCGCTGGTGGAGCTGCGCGAGCAGCTGATCGCGGCGCCGGTGCTGGACGCGGACCTGCTGCGGCTGGCGAAGCGCTCCGGGCTGTCCGACCGCCAGCTCGCCGCGCTGCGCCCGGAACTGTCCGATGAGGACGGTGTGCGGGCGCTGCGGCACCGGCTGGACGTGCGGCCGGTGTACAAGACGGTGGACACCTGCGCGGCCGAGTTCGCGGCCCGCACCCCGTACCACTACTCGGCCTACGAGCTGGACCCCGGCGCCGAGTCCGAGGTCGCCGAGCAGCGCGACCGCCCCAAGGTGATCATCCTGGGCTCGGGGCCGAACCGCATCGGCCAGGGCATCGAGTTCGACTACTCGTGCGTGCACGCGGCGACCTCGCTGCGCGACGCCGGGTTCGAGACCGTGATGGTCAACTGCAACCCGGAGACGGTGTCCACCGACTACGACACCGCGGACCGGTTGTACTTCGAGCCGCTGACGTTCGAGGACGTGCTGGAGGTCGTCGAGTCCGAGCGCGCGTCCGGCGAGGTCGCGGGCGTCATCGTGCAGCTGGGCGGGCAGACGCCGCTGGGCCTGGCGCAGCGGCTCGCCGACGCGGGCGTGCCGATCGTGGGCACCCCGCCGGAAGCGATCCACCTCGCGGAGGAGCGCGGCGCGTTCGGCGACGTGCTGCGCAAGGCCGGGTTGCCCGCGCCGAAGTACGGCATGGCGACCTCGTTCGACGCGGCCAAGCGCATCGCCGACGAGATCGGCTACCCGGTGCTGGTGCGCCCGTCGTACGTCCTCGGCGGCCGCGGCATGGAGATCGTCTACGACGAGGCGTCGCTGGAGAACTACATCGCCCGCGCCACCGAGGTCACCCCGGAACACCCGGTGCTGGTGGACAACTTCCTCGACGACGCCATCGAGATCGACGTGGACGCGCTGTGCGACGGCGACGAGGTGTACCTCGGCGGCGTGATGGAGCACATCGAGGAGGCCGGCATCCACTCCGGCGACTCGGCGTGCGCGCTGCCGCCGATCACGTTGGGGCGCCAGGACATCGAGCAGGTCCGCGAGTCCACGAAGGCCATCGCGAAGGGCATCGGCGTGCTCGGCCTGCTCAACGTGCAGTACGCGTTGAAGGACGACGTGCTGTACGTGCTGGAGGCGAACCCGCGGGCCTCGCGCACCGTGCCGTTCGTGTCGAAGGCGACGGCGGCACCGCTGGCGAAGGCCGCGTCCCGGATCATGCTGGGCGCGAGCATCGCCGACCTGCGCTCCGAGGGCCTGCTCCCGTCGACCGGGGACGGCGCCGACCTGCCGATCGACGCGCCGGTGGCGGTGAAGGAAGCGGTGCTGCCGTTCCACCGCTTCCGCACCCCGGAGGGCCACGGCGTGGACTCGCTGCTGGGGCCGGAGATGAAGTCGACCGGCGAGGTGATGGGCATCGACGTCTCCTTCGGGCAGGCGTTCGCGAAGTCCCAGACCGCCTCGTACGGTTCGCTGCCGACCTCGGGCACCGTGTTCGTGTCGGTCGCCAACAAGGACAAGCGTTCGCTGGTGTTCCCGGTGAAGCGCCTCGCCGACCTCGGGTTCGAGGTCCTCGCGACCTCGGGCACCACGGAGGTGTTGCGGCGCAACGGGATTCCGGCGAAGGAGGTGCGCAAGCACAACGAGTCCAAGCAGGACGGTGAGCGCGACGTCATCGACCTGATCCGGGCGGGCGAGATCGACATGGTGGTCAACACCCCGTACGGCAACCCGGGCCCGCGGGTCGACGGCTACGAGATCCGCACCGCCGCGGTGTCCCGCGACATCCCGTGCATCACCACGGTGCAGGGCGCGGCGGCCGCGGTGCAGGGCATCGAGGCGGTCATCAACGGCGACATCGGCGTGCGGCCGCTCCAGGCGCTGCAGGCCGCGCTGCGCAAGAGCGGTGACCTGCGGTGACGGCCGTGCGGTCGGGTTTCGGGCGGCGGCTCGCGGACGCGGTCGCCGCGCGCGGCGCACTGTGCGTGGGCATCGACCCGCACCCGGCGCTGCTGCACGCGTGGGGCCTGGAGGAGAGCCCGGCCGCGCTGGAGCGGTTCGCGATGACCGCGGTGGAGGCGCTGGCCGGTGAGGTCGCGGTGCTCAAACCGCAGTCGGCGTTCTTCGAGGTCTACGGCTCGGCGGGCGTGGCGGTGCTGGAGAAGGTCGTCGCCGCGTCCCGCGAGGCCGGGGCTCTGGTGCTGCTGGACGTCAAGCGCGGCGACATCGGTTCGACGATGACGGCGTACGCGAACGCCTACCTCGACGAGCACTCGCCGCTGGCGGCGGACGCGCTGACGGTGTCGCCGTACCTCGGGTTCGGTTCGCTGGCACCGGCGCTGGGCATCGCGGAGCAGACCGGGCGCGGTGTGTTCGTGCTGGCGCGCACCTCGAACCCGGAAGGCGTGGCGCTGCAGCGCTCCACCGCGGACGACGGGCGCACCGTCGCCCAGTCCATCGTGGACGCGGCGGGGGAGAACAACGCCGGGGCCGACCCGTTCGGCTACGTCGGCGTGGTCGCCGGGGCGACGATCAAGCCGGGGGAGCTGGACTTCTCCCGGTTGAACGGCCCGATCCTGGCCCCCGGCCTGGGAGCTCAGGGCGCCACCGTGCAGGGCCTGCGCGCCACCTTCGGCGCGGCCCTGCCCTCGGTGCTGCCCGCCACGGCCCGCGACGTGCTGCGCCACGGCCCTGCGGTGGCGGACCTGCGCGCCGCGGCCCGCCGAGTCCGCGACGAACTCGGGGTCCTGCTGGAGTCCTGACGCGGTCTTCCGCCAGCTGAACGGCCCGTTCGACCGGTCTGGTCGGACGGGCCGTTCAGGTGCGGGGTGTCCTCTCGGTCCGGACGACGAGGGCGGGCGCTCCGGTTCAGGCGCCTCCGGGTTCGAGGGCGAGGTGGAGCTGGCCGCCGTCGAGGGCGACGAGCGGAGTGAACGGGTCCGGGTTCCCCGCCAGGCACCGGGCGCAGTCGACGGGTTCGGTGACCGCTTCCGGGGTTCCGGCCACGGCACGGCTGTCCAGCGGTTGGTGGCACGCGGGCGTCGGGAACTTCAGCCCGCCGTACCAGTCGCGCAGCTCGACGCGGTGGACCCGCCGCCCGCGGCCGGGCTGGCGCAGGTTGCGGTTCCGGAACCGCGCGCACTCGCGCTCGGACAAGCCGCGCAGGGCCAGGGACGTCGGGTCGGTGCGGCGCTCGATCGCGGACACCCGGTCCAGAGTCCTGGCAGGTGGGAGCGCCGCATACCGCGAAATCGGTGACGCCCCGCCGACGATCGGGTGGGAAGAACGCCCGGCGCCACCGAAGACCGGTCCGCCGGTCGGACGGGCCGTTCACCCGCGGGGCGTCGGCTCCGCGGCGCTGTCGAGGGCGTCGAGGACGGCGTCGCCGTGCTCCCGAGCCCACTCGGTGAGCACGTGGATCGGGTCGATCAGGGTCGCGCCGAGCGGGGTGAGCTCGTACTCGACGCGGGGCGGGACCTCGGCGTGGGCGTGGCGCCGGACGAGCCCGTGCGCTTCGAGGCGCCGGAGCGTCTGGGTGAGCACCTTGCGCGAGATGCCGCCGATCAGGCCGGCCAGCTCGCCGTGGCGCACCGGCCCCCTGCTGAGCCCGGCGAGCACGACCGCCGTCCACTTGTCGGCGAGCAGTTCCACCGCGAGCCGCGCCGGGCAGTCGGCGAGGAAGGGCGCGTCGGGGGCGAAACCGCTCATGGCGCCAACGTTACCCGGAGGTTCCCGTGGCGCCGCCTAGCTTGGGAGCAGCCCATCACCGCAGCTAGGAGCAACCATGCGTGCCATCGTCCAGCAGGAGATCGGCGGTCCGGAGGTGCTCGCCGTCGTCGACGCGCCCGAGCCCCGGCCGCTGCCGACCGAGGTCCTCGTCCGCGTCTCGGCGATCGGGTTGAACCCGTTGGAGGCCCGGCTGCGCGCGGGCGAGTTCCCGTTGCTCGGGCGGCCGCCGTTCACGCTCGGCTGGGACGTCAGCGGTGTCGTCGAGGAGGCGATGACGTGGCGGTTCCGGCCCGGCGACGAGGTGTTCGGGATGCCGCTGTTCCCGCGGGCGGCGAACGCCTACGCCGAGCGCGTGGCGGCTCCGGCACTGCACCTGGCGCGCAAGCCGGCGTCGTTGTCCCACGTCGAGGCCGCGGCGCTGCCGATCGTCGGGCTGACGGCGTGGCAGGGCCTCGTCGACCTCGGCGGCGTGACCGCGGGCGACCGGGTCCTCGTGCACGGCGGCGGGGGCGGTGTCGGGCACGTCGCGATCCAGCTGGCGAAGGCGCTCGGCGCGCACGTGATCACCACCGCGGGCGGCGGCAAGCGGGAGTTCGCGGCGGAGCTGGGTGCGGACGAGGTGATCGACTACGCGGCGGTGGACTTCGCGGAGGTCGTCCGCGACGTGGACGTCGTGCTCGACACGTTGGGCGGCGACGTTCCGGAGCGGTCCCTGGAGGTCCTCCGCCCGGGCGGGCACCTCGTCACGGCGGTCGCCGAGGAGGACGTCCGGCAGGCCGCCCGGTTCGCGGCGGCGGGCAGGCGGTTCAGCGGTATCGCGGTCGATCCGGACCCGGTGGCGCTGCGCGGGCTCGTCGACCTCGTCGACCGGGGCGAACTGCGGGTGCACGTGCAGGAGGTGTTCCCGTTCGAGCGGGTCGCCGACGCGCACCGGATGCTCGACGCGGGGCACCTGCGGGGGAAGCTCGTCCTCAGCACCTGATCCCCGCCAGGTGAGCGGCCCGTCCTGCCGGCGGGCCACTCACCTGGGCGCGGGACGGGTCAGGTGGTCGGGAAGTGCTCTTCGGCGGACGGGATGGTGCCGGTGAGGCTGTAGTTCTTGCCGTCGTCCCCGTCGTAGTTCTGCTCGTAGTACTGCTCGGCGCCGAGGGTGCCGCGCGCGACCTGGCTCTCCGCGGTGCGCACGTCGGAGACGGTTTCCGCGGTGTCGCGGGCGGCGGCGCCGTTGATGCCGCCGCCTTCCGGCCACGCCGTCGCCCTGTCCACAGCGGACTGGGTGGTGCGCTCCGCGGCCCGGCCCAGGTCGTCGGCGTTGCCCATCAGCCCGGCCCCGCGCCCCCCGAGCTGCTCGGCGCTCTTGCCGAGTCCGGTGGCCGCGTCGGCGGTGCGCGCTCCGGCGCTGCCGAGGGCTTCGCCGCCGCGGCCGACGGCGCTCGCGGTGGAGCCGAGGGCGTCCGCGCCGCGGGAGGTGGCCTGCCCGGCGGCGGTCGCCGCGCCGCCGAGTCCGGGGGAGGTCGGGAACGCCGACAGCCCGCTGGAGGTGAGCTTGGAACCGACCTTCGCGCCCGCCTCGGCCATGCTCTCCAAGGCCTTGGCCAGGTGCGTTCCGGCCTTGCCGAGCTTGGCGAGCAGTTCGCTCACCTTCGTCGCGATCTTCGAGAGGGTCATGCCGACCCGCCCGGCCGCGTACCCGAGGTAGCCGGCGACGGTCGCGCCGAAGCTGACGACGGATCCGGCGAGCGCGGCCAGCGCGCCCTTGATGAGCTCGGCGACGACGGCCGCGATGATGTCCCGCACCAGCCCGCGGCAGGTGGCGACCATGGTGCCCGCGGTGGCCATCGCGCCGGACGCGGTGCCCGCGCTGATCGCCATGGCCTGGACGCCTTCGGCGAACTCCCCGGCGCGCTGCTGGTAGGCGTCGCACGCCTTGCCCTGCCAGTCGGCGCAGCCGGACTGGACCTGGCCGGGGATGTCGGCGGCGAGCTGCTCCAGGTCGGCCTTCACCTGCTGCCAGGTGTCGGCGCCCTCCTTGATGGCGTTCGGGTCGCCCGCGAGGAAGTCGAGGGCTTCGCGCAGCGGCGTCAGGTGCTCCATCAGCCAGCCGACGCCGGCGGCGAGCACCGAGCCGATCGGGTCGATGGCGGTGATCAGCCCGTCCAGGGCGAGGACCCCGCCGCTGGCGGCGAACTCACCCCAGTCCTCGCTCTCGAACGCGCTCCAGGTGGCCCGCGCCGAGTCGAAGATGCCCGCGCCCGCGGTCGAGGTGTCCGACCCCATGTCGGTGAACATGCCGGTCATACCTGCACCTGCCCGAGCTGCTGGGAGTTGCGGACGTCGGTGTCGTGGTAGTCCGCGGCGGTCGCGTCGACCCGTTCACCGAGGTCGCGGGTGAGGTCGGCGAACTTGCCGATCTCCTCGGCCGCCTGCTGCGAGGTCTGCCGGGCCTGCCCGGAGAACGCCTGGCCGACCAGCCCGAAGCTGTCGACGCCGAACGAGACCCCGGCGCCCTTCTCCCCGGCGGCGGCGATGTCGTCGGCGAGACCGGCCAGCCACTGCGCGTGCGTGGACAACCGGTCCGTTGTCACTTTGAACATGAGCTCACTCCCCAGTGATCACCGCAGGTAGGTCTGCGGCGGTTCGTCCTCGTCGAAGGCCGGATCGTCGTTCCGACTCGCGGCGCCCTCGTCCGGTTCCGCCGGGAGCTGGGTTCGCAGGAATTCCATCGCCGAGGCGCCCGCGAACGGCTCCACGGTCTGCGCGACCTTGTGCGCGACGGCGCCTTGGGCCTGGGCGGCGAGCCGCAGGATGGTGTCGCGCAGGTCGGCCGGGCCGCGCTGCATCGAATTCCGGTCGAAGTCCAGGCCCTGCAGGGCGCCGTTGGAGCCGACTGTGACCGAGACGCCGCCTTCGGTGGCGGTCTCGGTGAGGGAACCCAGCTGTTCCTGCAGCTGCTGGGACTGGCGCACCATCTCGTCGGCGCGGTCCTGCAACGAGTCGAGGAACTGCTGCGGTGATTGCTCTGCCATGCGGAAAACCCCCGGTGTCGTGCCTGTCGGGGCGCCAGGTGCGCGCCTCGCGCCGGCCGGGTACGACCCGTCGGCACCACGATCGACGATCGCGGCGCCCGGACGGTTCCACGCGCGTGCACCGCGCACACCGGAACCCCAGAGTTCCCCCGGGAGGAGAGCGAACCCACCAGCACGAGCGCCCCCAGCGCTCGGCGCCCATCCAACATCCCGCGGCGCGCCGAGGTCAACGCGGGGTCGGTGCGGAACGTGTGCGGAACGTGTGCGCGGCGGGTGGTGCACTGGGGCGCAGCGACCGGCAGGGTGGCCCGTCCGCCGGTCGGGAGCCGGGCGGTGAGCGGCCGGTTCGTCGGCTGGGGGTGGGCGAACCGGGCCGTTCACCGGCCCGGGCCCCGTGCGCTTCAGGCCGCGGGGTGCAGGGCGCGGAGGCGTCCGGCGACGAGGCGGCTGCGGACGCCGAAGCCGAGCGCGACGACCGGCAGAGCGGCGAGGGCGAGGACGCCGAGCGGGCCTTGACCGCTGAGCAGCGCCGCGCCGAGACCGAGGATTCCCAGCACCAGCAGCAGGTTCGCCCGGGCGAGCCGTCCGCCCACCGGCACCGGCGGCTCCACATCGGGGTACCCGTGCCGCCGCCGCGCGAGGGCGAATCCGGCGCCGACGGCGAGGAACGCGTGCCCGGCCACGACCACCACGACCGGGACCCAGCCGAGCAGGTCGAGCCGACCGCTGCCTAGCCCGCCCGCGAAGACCAGCCACCACCCGGCGGCGAGCAGCGCGGGCGGCCAGATCCCCAGCCGCGCTCGCCTGCGCCGTTCCGCGTCCCGCGAGGGGAGGCGCACGCCGAGCAGCGCGAGGCCCAGCAGCGGCGCGAACAGCGCCCAGCCCAGCGGCGCCCACTCGCCCGCGGAGGCCACCACCACGTTGCTGCCCCGGTTGTCGAGCTCGCGGCGTTCGACCGGTGCGGGGGTCGTGGTGTTGTCCGGGGTGAGGTCGGAGTACTTGAAGGTGCGCTGCTCGGTGCGGCCGTCGTCCCAGCGGATCGTCGCCTCGCAGCGCCACCACCAGCCGAGGCCCGACGCGCTGATCGGCCCGACGCGCGCGCAGCCGGTGGCCAGCGCGGTGCCGCGCTCGGTGGGCGTGCCGTCGGTGCCGGTGATGCCGGTGGCGCCCATGACGGTGGCGAACACGAGCAGCACCAGCAGCCGCACCGCGAGCTGCGCGGCGATGCCGCCGGCCCTGCGTCCCGGCGAGCGCTCCGTCGCCTCGCGTTCCTCGCGTGGAGCGGCCGGTTCGCCGTGCCCGGGCAGCATGTCGTCGGAAGGTCGCACGTCCAGTCCTGTTCCCCCAGAGGCCGTTGCGGCGCCGAACCTAGCACGCGCCCGCGCGCCGCCCCCTCGACCGCGCGGCCGCTCGCAGGTGAATGGCCCATTCGCCCAGTCCGCTTGGGCGGGTGGGCCATTCACCTGGTGGATCAGCGGGCGCAGAGGACCTCGACGGCGGTCTCGGCGTCGCCCTGGAAGGCCATGTCCAGGAAGTAGAGCTTGTCGGAGAGCTCGCCCAGCTGCTCCTTCACCACCTCCACCCGCACCTCGCCCTGGGTGAGGTGGACGCCGCGCGCGGCCATCGTGATCACGATGCTCCCCGCCCGCTCCGTCGCGGGGATCTCCCACTGCGCCTCGCTCATGCGTGCCTCCCGTAGTCCGGATTTCGTTGGTGCGAACACCTTCGGAACTTCCCGCCGTGTCACGCAATGAATCTTTCGAGTGAGGGCACTGGCTTGCCGCGGCGGCAACCCGAGAAGCTCTTCCCGGCAGGCGCAGGAGGTGGCATGAGCACGAGCAGCGCGGTCCCGGTGCGGACGCGTCGAGTGGCAAGCAGATTACGCGATCTGCGGCGGCGCAGCGGACTTTCCGCGCCGGAGGTGTCGCAGGCGCTGGGAATCTCGATGAGCAAGATCAGCCGAATGGAATCCGGGCAACGCGGCCTCAACGCCGACGACGTGGCGGCGATGCTGGGGTTGTACCGGGTTCCCAGCCGAGAGCGGGAGGAGGTGCTGACGCTGGTCCGGAACGGTGCGAGCCCGAACTGGTGGACCATGCCGAGTGGTTCGCTGGAGAAGTACTGGGACGACTTCCGATCTTTCGAAGCGGAAGCGACCACCTTGCGGAGCTACGAAACGATGCTGTTCCCGGGACTGCTGCAGACGCCCGGGTACGTCATCGCCATCGCGCACGCTCTTGCGCCGCACGGCATCGAAGGCGACTTGGACAAGCTGCTGGCTCAGCGCACTGCGCGGCAGACCCAGTTGCACAGCGAGCGCACTTTCGAGTTCTTGATCGAGCAGAGCGTGCTCGAACGGGAAGCCGGAACCGCGGAGACGATGCACAGGCAGTTGGAACGCGTGTCGGTCGTCGCGACCCGACCGAACGTGAGCGTGCAGATCGTGCCGCACTCCGCTGGGGCGCACGTCGGCCTGGACGGGCCGTTCCTCTACTTGGAATTCACTGAGCACGCTGATCTCGTCCTCGGGGAGGCCATCGGTTGTGCCTCCTACATCGAGGAGAAGCAGATCGTCGCGGAGCGGCGAGAAGCACTGGGAATGCTGCGCAAGATCGCGCTGCCTCCCGATGAGTCGTTGCGACTGATCGACCGGAAATCCGACGAGTGGCGTCGGCGGAGCTGACGAACAGGAGAGATCCATGCGATCGCACTGGCAGAAGAGCAGCTACAGCAACTCGGTTCAATACTGCGTCGAGATAGCCCACTTGGACGGCACCATCGCCGCCCGCGATTCCAAGGACCCCCACGGCGGCGTGCTCCGAATGAACCCCACCAGCTGGTCCGCTTTCCTGCGGGCGCTGCGGCAGGACCGCTTCACCGGCTGAGCACGGGTCGACGACGCCCCCGCCGCGATCACCGGATCAGGCGCACCACCGCGGCCGAACGGACGCGGCACCGTCCTCCCAGCGCACGCATCCCGGCGCGCGGCGTTCCGGCGCGCGATGATCACCGCTAATCTCGTTCCCCGGGAAGGAATCCACCGGACCCGGCAGAGGAACGGAGGGCCGGTGCGCTTCCGGCTGTTGGGCCCCGTCGAATGCCTCGACGAGCACGATCGGCCCGTCGCGCTCAGCGCCAGGCAGCGCACCCTGCTCGCGGCGCTGCTGCTCAACTCGGGCCGGACCGCGACGACCGGGCTGCTGATCGGCATGATCTGGGACGTGCCACCTCCCTCGGCGGCCGCGAACCTGCGCACCCACATCGGCGCCCTGCGCCGCCGCATGGGACCGGGCGGAGCGCAGCTGCTCAGCCGACCCGGCGGCTACCGGCTCGACGCCGGACCGGATTCGCTGGACGTGCTGCGGTTCCGGGAACTCGCGGCCGACGCCGAACGCGCGCTGCGCGAGGACGACCTGCGGTCCGCCGCGGAACGGTTCGCGGCGGCGCTCGACCTGTGGCGGGGCGACCCGCTCGAAGACCTGGACTGCACGATCGCGCTGCGCGCCGACGCCGACCGGCTCGACGAAGAACGGCTGCACGTGCTCGAACGCCACCACGACGTGGCGCTCGCGCTCGGCGAGCACGCGGCGCTGCTGCCCGGACTGCACGCCCTCGTGCGCGAACACCCGCTGCGGGAACGACTGCGGGCGCAACTGATGCTCGCGCTGCACCGCGCCGGACGGCCCACCGACGCGCTCGCCGCCTACGCCGACGTGCGCGCACTGCTCGCCGCCGAACACGGCATCGACCCCGGCGCCGAACTCGCCGAGCTGCACCGCCGCATCCTCGCCGCCGACCCCGGACTGACCGTCCTCGACCCGCCCGCCGCCGAACGACCGGCGGCGCCCGCCGGACTCCCGCCCGCACCCGCCGCGCTCACCGGCCGCGACGCCGAACTCGCCGCACTGCACCACGGGCTCACCCGGGACCGCGCAGGCGGCGAACGCCCGGCCGTGTGGATGATCAGCGGCGCCGGTGGTACCGGGAAGACGGCGCTGGCCGTGCAGGCGGCGCACCAGGTGCGGGAGCACTACCCGGACGGGCAGCTGTTCGCCGCGCTGCGCGACGCTCGCGGCCCGGCCCGGCCGGTCGACGTGCTCGGGCGGCTGCTGCGCTCGCTCGGAGTGCGGGACGCGCCGGTGGACGCCGAGGAGCGGGCCGCGCTCTACCGGAACCTGCTCGCCGACCGCCGGGTGCTCGTCGTGCTCGACGGTGCCGCCGACGCCGCTGGAGTGCGCCCGCTGATCCCCGGCGGCTCCGGGAACGCCGTGCTCGTCACCGGGCGGCCGGCGCTCACCGGACTCGACGCGGCCGGGCACGTGTCGCTGCGCGTGCTCAGCGCCGCGGACGGAATCCGGTTGCTGGAGCGCTGGGTCGGCGCCGACCGGACGCACCGCGAAGCTGACGAGGCCGCGCGCATCGCGCACTACTGCGGCGGATTGCCGCTGGCGCTGCGGATCGCCGCCGCCCAGCTCGCCGCCCGCCCGCACTGGCCCCTGCGCGCGCTCGCCGAGCGGCTCGCGGACGAACGCACCCGGCTGTCCCGGCTGAGCGCCGGTGACCTCGACGTGCGCGCCGGGCTGGCCCTCGGCTACGACGAGCTCGACCCCACGGCCCGCAGGCTGCTCCGGCTGTTGTCCAGAGTGGACTGCGCGGAGTTCCCGGCGTGGATCGCCGCGCCACTGCTGGACATCGGGGTCGACGAGGCCGAGGAAATCGTGGAGGCGCTCGCCGAAGCGCGGCTGCTGGACGTGCGGGAAGACCCGCCGCACCACCGGTTCCGGCTGCACGACCTCACCCGCGCCTTCGGCCGCGAACAACCCGAGGACGCCGCGCCCGCCGCGCTGCGCAGGCTCGCCGACACCTGGCTCGGGCTCGCCGAACACCTCAACCGGCGGCTGCCGCACCACGACCTGTGCTTCGACGCCGCGCCCGGCGCGAACCGGCCCGGCCCGCACGTCACCGCGCTCGCCGAACGCGTCCGCGACCCGGTGCGCTGGTTCGACGCGATGTGGCCCGAACTGCGCGCCACCGTCGAGCAGTGCGCGGCGCTCGGGCTCGGCGAGCACGCGTGGCGGTTCGCCGCCGCCACCGCCGCTTACCAGGACCTGCGCGCCGACTACGCCGACTGGGCCATCCTCAACCGCGCCGGGCTCGACGCGCTGCACGCCGACCACCACCAGCCGCGCGCCGTCCGGCTGCGCGGCGAAGCGGTGCTCCTCCAGCAGCGCGGCGTGCTCGACTGTCGCCGCAACGACCTGGAGCAGGCCGCGCGCCGATTCGCCGAGGCGCGGCGGCTGTTCGCCTCCGACGACGTCACCGACGCCGAAGGGGAGGCCTACGCCTGGCACGGCCTCGGCTGGACCGCCGAATGGCGCGGGCAGCCCGCCGAGGCCAGGGGCTGCCACGAGCAGGCGATCAGCGCGTTCGCCACCGGCGGCAACGTGCACGGCGCCCTCGCCGCGCGCTGCTCGCTGGCCGCCATCGGGCGCCGCAGCGGCCGGTTCGACGACGCCGTCGAGCACCTCACCGACGCGATGACCACCGCCCGCGCCCTCGCCGACGATTCCGCCGAACTGTCCGTGTGCCTCGAACTCGGGCGGGTGGAACGCGAACGCGGCGACACCGGCCGTGCCGCGCAGCTGCTGCGGCGCAGCCTCGCCCTCGCCGGGCGGCTCGGCGATCGGGACCTGGCGGCGAACCTGCGCCTGTTCCTCGCCGAAGCGCACCTCGACGCCGAGGAGGTCGGCGACGGCGGCTACGAGGTGTGGCAGGCGCTCGGCTTCTTCCACGAAGCCGCGGACGATGCCGGGATCGCCTGGGCCTACCGGCTGCTCAGCCGCATCGACCGCACCCGCGGCAGGCTGCCGACCGCGCTGCGCTTCGCCGAGCACGCGCTGGCGATCGTGCCCGACCTGCCCGCCGAACGGGCCAGGGCGCGGCGCGAACTCGCCTGCTGCCTGCTGCTGCACGGGCGGGCCGAACAGGCGCGGGAGCACTGGGACGCCGCGCAGCACTGGTTCGCCGCAGCGGGCTTCGACGTCGACGCCCACCGCACCCGGCTCGAACGCCACGAGATCGAATCCGACGTCGGCTCCACCCCCTGATCCGGTCCCCGAGCAGGACGACGCCGTGCGGCGGACGGGCCGCACGTGGCGCCCTGTGCCGGTCGTGTGCACGACGTGTGCACCGAACTCGCTGCACTGGACCGGTCCACGACGAGCACCGGAAACAGGAGACAGCGATGCGACCATCCCGAACCACCGCCGCGGCGGGCCTGGTGGCCTGCGCGGTGACCGGAGGACTCCTCCTCGGCACCGCACCCGCGCACGCGGCCACCTACAACGGCGCGTGCGGCAGCGGCTACTCCGTGGTGAACCAGGCCCAGATCTCCGGCAAGGGCACCGTGTTCCTCACCTACAACGCGAGCAACGGGACCAACTGCGTGGTGACCGTGCGGAACTCGCCCGGCGCCGCGGTGCCGATCTTCGCCGGGATCTCCCGGCAGGACGACTCCACCTGGTACGCCGTGGACCAGGGCGACTACACCACCTACGCGGGGCCGGTGTACCGCAGCGCGGCGGGCAAGTGCGTCACCTGGGGCGGGGCGATCAGCGGCGTCTACAACGGCGGCATCGACACCAACTGCGGCTGAGGGGAGCGGGACCATGCAGACGAGGACCAAGACCTGGGCGGCGCTCGCGCTCGGTGCCACGGCGGCGCTGCTCGGTGCGGTACCGGCGGCGGCCTCCACCACGGCCGCGGCACCCTACGGCGATCAATGCGGCAGCGGCTACGGCGTGGTGAACCGGTTCGACCTGCCGAACGCCCGCGGCACCGTCTACTTGACCTACCACTCCGGCAACGGCACCAACTGCGTCGTCACCATCCGCAGCAATCCCGGCACGGCGACGCTGATGGAGGCGTTCCTGCGCAAGTCCGGGAACTCCGCGTGGACCAGCGACAGCGGGAACTTCACCACCTACGCCGGGCCCGTCCGGGTCGCGGCGGCGGGGCAGTGCGTCGACTGGGGCGGCACCATCGGCACCGCCACCGACTTCCGCTACGGGACCAACTGCGGCTGACCGCACTCCGAGGAGGAGCCATGAACAAGGCAGGAACGGTCGTCGCCGTCGCGGGCCTCGCGCTGGCCGGATCGATCACCTTCACCGCGCCCGAAGCGCACGCGGCCACCTACGGCGGCGAGTGCGGTTCCGGCTACGGCGTCGTCAACAGCGGGAGCATCGGGGGCAAGGGCACCGCGTTCCTCACCTACAACGCGAGCAACGGCCGCAACTGCGTGGTGGCCAAGCGCAACAGCAGCGGATCGGCGGTGCTCGTCGAAGCGGGCCTGTCGGTCAGCCCCGCCGGGAACCACTGGGACGTCTACGACGGCGGGAACTACACGACCTACGCCGGGCCGATCTACCTGAGCGCGGCCGGGAAGTGCGTCGACTGGATGGGCGGCATCGAAGGCACCCGCTACGTGGCCCGCGGCACCAACTGCGGTTGATCACCGGAGACGGCGGCGGAACCACCGCGGTTTCCGCCGCCGCTGCCGGTCGGTCGTTGCGGGAGAACCCGAGGTCGACGTCGCGGGCGGACGGGGCCGGCCGGCGGGTGGTGACGACCTCGCCGCGGGTGAAGAAGTGCACGCCCTCGGTGGAACCGCTGGCCCTGGCCCGGCTCGCCGCCTCCTGCGCCACCGCGGGCACCGCTGTGCGGCACGCCGAGCTGCACGAGATCGGCGGAATCGGCCCGCGGTCGGTCGCGGACGTGCGGCGGCTGGTCGAGCGGGTGCTCGGTCCCGTCGTGGCGCACGACCGGGCGTCCGGGACCGCGCTGCTGACCTCGCCGGAGGTGTTTCTGCGGCAGGACCGCTCCTGAGTGCGCACCGCCGAGGCCCTCGGCGTGCACCGGCAGACGCTGGTCCACCGGCTCGCGCGGGTCGAACGGCTCACCGGGTGCAAACCGACCTCGACCAGCGGGATCGCCGAGCTCTGGACGGCGCTGGAGGCCGCCCGCGCGCTGGAGCCGATCACCTCGCCCGGAGGCCGTTGACGACCAGCTCGACCAAGGTCGGCGCGCGGGTGTCCCACTCGGCTTCGGGGATGCGGGACAGCCCGCCGAGCAGCAGCAGCACGTCGGCGGCGTCGACGTCCGCGCGGAACTCGCCCGCCGCCCGGCCGCGGTCGAGCAGTTCACCGAGCGCGTCATCGATGCGGTGGTGCTGGCCCGCGTACAGGTCCTGCCAGGCCGAGGCCTCGATCGCGGCCATCACGCCGCGCTTCACCCGCGCGTACTCGACGAGCCGCTGCAGCCAGCGGGTCATCGCCGCCAGCGGCGGGTGCTCGGCCAGCAGCGGCGGCACCTCGTCGACGAGCTGGCCCAGCTCCTCCCGGTAGACCTCGGCGAGCAGGTGCTCGCGGGTGGGGAAGTGCCGGTAGAGGGTGCCCTGGCCGACGCCGGCCGACTTGGCGACGGCGTGCAGCTTCAGCTCGGCAGCCGCGCCGTTGGACCTGCTCAGCGCGTCGCGCGCGGCCTCGACGATGCGGTCGCGGTTGGCGGCGGCGTCGGAGCGCAGTTCTCGGTCGGCCACGGTGCTCCTTTCCTCGGACGGCACAAGCGGACAGTTGTCCGTTACAGTGGCTGACGCAACCGGACAACTGTCAGCTTAGACCTGGAGCCAGTGGGATGAACGGACCGGACGACAAGATCATCGCCATCGCCGGGGCCAGCAGCGGGATCGGCGCCGCCACCGCGCGGGAGCTCGCCGCCCGCGGCGCCACCGTCCTGCTCGGCGCCCGCCGAACCGACCGGCTGGACGAACTCGTCGCGGACATCCGTGCCGACGGCGGGCGGGCGGAGGCGCTCGCCGTCGACGTCACCCGCCGCGCCGACCTGCAGCGGCTCGTCGGCCGGGCCGTCGAGGGCTACGGGCGCCTCGACGTGCTGGTGAGCAACGCGGGCATCGCGCGCGTCGCACCCATGACCGACCTCGACGTCGAC
Source organism: Saccharopolyspora sp. MMCC62 (assembly GCF_057736575.1). NCBI lineage: Bacteria > Bacillati > Actinomycetota > Actinomycetes > Pseudonocardiales > Pseudonocardiaceae > Saccharopolyspora > Saccharopolyspora sp. MMCC62. Next base: position 264,312 of record NZ_JBYKCM010000008.1, read on the forward strand.
GACTGGGACGCCATGGTCGACGTCAACCTGCGCGGCGTGCTGCATGGCATCTCCGCCGCGCTGCCCGTGTTCCACCGCCAGGGCCGCGGGCACTTCGTCACCACCGCGTCCACCTCCGGCCTCAAGATCGTGCCGACGCAGGCCGTCTACGCGGGAGTCAAGAACGCGGTCCGCACCACGATGGAGGCGCTGCGCCAGGAGTCCACCGACGGCTCGGTGCGCACCACCACCATCTCGCCCGGCTACGTCCGCACCGAACTCGTCGACCACGTCGAGGACCCGGTGCAGCGCGCGCAGTACCAGCGGCACATGGCCGAACTCGGCATCGGCGCCGACGCCGTCGCCCGCGCCATCGCGTTCGCCGTCGAACAGCCGGACGACGTGGAGATCGGCGACATCGTCCTGCGGCCCACGCGGCAGGGCTGACCGCTGTGCTCGGGCGGACCTGGTCGGCGGGGTGGGCGCGTGCCCGCCCGACCTCCGCCGCCCGGGAATCCCCGTTCGGGGCCGTTTTCGACACCATCGGCGTCCCGAGGGGGCGTGGTGTCGCAGGCGGTGAGCTCCGCGGCGCGGGCTGCCGGGTTCAGCGCCGGTGCGGGCCGCCGCCGGGGTGCGTGGCGGGCGGCGCGTCCCCCGCGGCCTCCGGACCGCGCGCCGCCCGCGGGTGGCGCCGCGTGACCGAGCCCGGTGCCTTCCGGCGAGTTAAGAATTGATTTCGGCGGGCGCCGGAATTGTCCTGTAGGCACGCTGAATGGGGGCTCCGGCATTCTTGCCCGCCGGATTGAACACTCCGCCGGAGGTCCCCCGTCGGATGGACGGAAGTGAAACTCAGGGTGTCGGGAAACCCCTCACCAGTGCCGCTGCGGGGCTCTGGCCTGCGGGTTCCCCCGCTCAGCGTTGACCTAGGAAAACGGGTACTGTCTGCGACGTTCATTACACTTTCTCTGCGGAATGCTGCTCGATTCGGGTGAGGCGGTGTGGATCTTGACAACGGAGCGTGTGCGCCGCACCATTCCGTCCCAAGCATCGGAACGGGTTGCGCGGGCCGCCGGAACGTGGTCGCCCGGCCCGGTGTGCCCTGAGAAAGACCCTCCGCGCCGGCGAATCCGCGCATCGAGGCGAACCCCCGAGCGTCCGGAACGGCGACCCCGAGGTGTCGCGAGCAACCGCGCAGGCCGACCGCGTGGACGAGCAGAACGGAAATTCCGGACACAGTGAGCCAAGAAACCCTCCAGACCGGCGGCGATCCGAACGGGAAGCAGCCCGTCGACGCCGGAGATGCCGGCTACAGCAAGTCGCTGAAGGCGCGGCACATCAACATGATCGCCATCGGCGGCGCGATCGGCACCGGGCTCTTCCTCGGTGCAGGCGGCCGCCTCGTGCAGGCCGGGCCCGCCCTCGCCATCGCCTACGCGGTGTGCGGCCTGTTCGCGTTCTTCGTGGTCCGCTCGCTGGGCGAGCTCATCCTCTACCGCCCCTCGTCCGGCGCGTTCGTGTCCTACGCGCGGGAGTTCATGGGGGAGAAGGGGGCCTACACCGCCGGGTGGATGCACTTCCTGAACTGGTCCACCACCGGCATCGCCGACATCACGGCCATCGCGCTCTACGTGCACTTCTGGGCCATGTTCGCCCCCGTCCCGCAGTGGGTGCTGGCGCTGATCGCGCTGGCCGTCGTGCTCGCGCTGAACATGGTGTCGGTGCGGTTGTTCGGCGAGATGGAGTTCTGGTTCGCCATCGTCAAGGTCGGCGCGCTGGTCGTGTTCATGCTCATCGGCATCTACCTGATCGTCACCGGCCACGCCATCGACGGTCACCAAGCCGGGTTCTCGGTGATCTCCGACAACGGCGGGGTCTTCCCGTCCGGGATCGTGCCCGTCGTGCTGATCATGCAGGGAGTGGTGTTCGCCTACGCCTCCGTCGAGCTGGTCGGCGTCGCCGCGGGTGAGACGGAGAACCCCGCGAAGATCATGCCGAAGGCGATCAACTCGATCATGTGGCGGATCGGGATCTTCTACGTCGGCTCCGTCGTGCTGCTCACGATGCTGATGCCGTGGAGCTCCTACAAGGACGGCGAGAGCCCCTTCGTCACCGTCCTGGCGAACCTCGGCGTGCCCTACGCCGGCGACGTGATGAACCTCGTCGTGCTCACCGCCGCCATGTCCAGCCTCAACTCGGGGCTGTACTCCACCGGCCGCATCCTGCGGTCCATGTCGCTGGCCGGGTCGGCGCCGAAGTTCACCGGTGCGATGAACAAGAGCCAGGTCCCCTACGGCGGCATCCTGTTGACCTCCGCGGTCTGCGTGGTCGGCGTCGGGCTCAACGCGGTGGTCCCGGAGGACGCGTTCGAGATCGTGCTGAACTTCGCCTCGATCGGCATCCTCGCGACCTGGGCGATCATCGTGCTCAGCCACCTGCTGTTCGTCCGCAAGGCCAACCGCGGTGAGGTGGAGCGGCCGAGCTACCGGCTGCCGTTCTCCCCGTACATCGAGTACGTCACGCTCGCCTTCCTGGCCTCCGTGGTCGTCCTGATGGGCTTCGACGAGACCGGGCAGATCACCCTGATGGCGCTGCCGATCATCCTGATCGCGCTGGTCATCGGCTGGTTCTGCGTCCGCGGCCGGATCGACATGTCGGTGATGGAACGCGAGTAGCCCGCACCGTCCCCGACGGGGTGGCCGTCCCGGCACGACCGGGGCGGCCACCCCGTTGTCGTTCCGCCTCCTGCACGTGATCCACATCGGCTAGGGTCGGCGCCCATCGCGGCCCGGACGCTCCGGGCGGGCACCGCGGAGGGACGGATGGACGACGCGGCTCCGAAGTTGCTGGGCGGGCGGTACCGGCTGGGCAGGCGCCTCGGGCGCGGCGGCATGTCCGTCGTCCACCGCGCGGTGGACACGCGGCTGGGAAGACCGGTGGCGGTGAAGGTCTTCCGCTCCGATGCCGACGAGGCCTCCCGGCGGCGCTTCGAGGACGAGGCGCGGCTGCTGGCCCGGCTCAGCCACCCCGGCCTGGTGACCGTGCACGACGCGGGTGCCGAAACCGGCGACGGCGACCCGTACCTCGTCATGCAGCTCGTCGAAGGCCGCACCCTCAGCGCGGCCATGCGGGCGGGCGCCATCGATCCCGGAGAGGTCGCCGAACTGGGGAGGCGGCTGGCCGAGGTGCTGGCCTACGTGCACGCCAACGGGATCGTGCACCGCGACGTGAAGCCGTCCAACGTGCTCATCACCGATGCGGGAGAGGTGTTCCTCGCCGACTTCGGCATCTCGCTGCTCGTGCACGCCGTGGGCCGGATGACCGACTCGGGCGTGGTGATGGGGTCCGCGCACTACATGGCACCGGAGCAGGTCCGGGACGAGGACGTCGACTACGCCGCGGACGTCTACGCGCTCGGCCTGGTGCTGCTGGAGTGCGCCACCGGGCGCGCCGAGTACGACGGCACCAAGACCGAGGCCGCGGTGGCCCGGCTGACCCGCGAGCCGCGCGTCCCGGACTGGCTGCCGAACCCGCTCGCCGAGGTCCTGCTCGCCATGACGGCCTACGACCCGGAGCAGCGGCCCTCCGCCGCCCGGTGCGCGCGGCTGCTCGCGGCCGAACCCGCGGGACCCGGCGCCACCGCGGAAACCGAGTCGCCGCAACGGAGATCGACCGACACCGCCGAGTTCGCCCCGGTCCCGGCACCGGCCGCACCGCGCCCGCGCCGCCGCGCGCTGCTGCTCGGCGCCGCGGGTCTGCTGGTCCTGGTGCTCGGCGCGGCCGCCCTGCTGGTGCCCGGGGCGAGCGCTCCGGAACGGCCGGTGCTCCCGCCCGAATCCGGGCCGCCCGGCGTGGCGCGGCTGCCCGCGGACCTCGACGACCTGGACGGGCTGGTGCGCGGATGAAGCGTGCGATGTGGACGGTGCCCGCGCTGCTGCTGGCCTCCTGCGGCACCCCGGAACCGCCGATGGCGCCCGAGGTGCGCGCGGACCTGCTGGCGGCGGTCGCCGAGGTCCGGGACGCCGCGCAGCGCCACGACCGGGCCGCCGCCGAGGACGCGCTCGCCGCGCTCACCCGGGAGATCGCCGCCGCGCAGGCCACCGGCGGCCTCGACGCCGCCTACGCGCACGACCTGCTCGCGGCCGCCGACCGGGTCGCCGCGGACGTCGCCACCTTCCCGCTGCCGGGACCGCCCGCACCGGTGGTCGTGACCGTGCCCGGACCGCCGGTACCGGTTCCGCAGGCGCCGCGGGAGGTCGTGGTCCCGCCGCGGGCTCGGCCGGTCCCGCCGCCGCCCGCGCCGCCCGATCTCGGCGACCTGCTCAGCGAACTCCGGCCCGGTTCGGACGACCGGGACGACGGTGGCTCGCCCGGCGAGGGCGATGCGGGGAACGGTCCCGGGAACGGGCGGGGCTCCGCCGAGAAGGGTGAGGGCTCCACCGGCGGCGGCGATGGTGCCACCGGGAACGGCCAGGGCTCCACCGGAGACGGTGCGACGGGGAACGGCGAAGGCTCCAGCGAGAACGGCCGGGGCGGCTCGGGGAACGGCTAGGCGCCACCGGGGGCGGTCCGGGCGGCCGTCCGGCATCTCCGCAGCGCGGCCGCGCTGCCGGTCTGCTGGGGAGCCGGGAGGGCGCGGGGCGCGCCGCTGTCGGGGCTCATCGGTGCGTCCTTCGCGAAGCGGGGGTCGGGGAGGGGCGCGCATCGCCGCGATGACCTGAGGCGGCGCGCTCCGACCAAGATCATTTCATTGCCCCGCCGGGCGTCCGCCGCCGGGCTCGAGACGCGCGATCGGGAACCGCCGGCGCCGAGCCGCGCTCGGGATCGGTGGCGAGAACGAACCGAACCGGTCGGTAGGTCTTGATCGACTTCCTCGCGACGTGGTATCGGTCTCGCTGTGACCTGCGCGGACGACCCCCGTGTCGCTCAACCGCCCGGAAATCGGACAGATCGGAAGAGTTTTCTGCCAGGTTAGTGCACTTCAGCGCCATTGTTGGTAGTAGTTGCAGCGGCCCCAGTGCTCGTGCACCCCTTGTACGCGCCGCCCCCGGGGTCAGGCGGCGGGATCTTCCCCCGGAACGCCCGCTCGACAAGCCGGACCCGCGTGGAACCCGGTGGGCGGGACTCGGTACCGTCGCCGCACCGATCAAGAGAAACCCCACATCACGGAGGACATGGTGGCCCTTCCCCAGCTGACCGAGGAGCAGCGGGCAGCAGCTTTGGAAAAGGCGGCTGCCGCCCGTCGCGCCCGAGCCGAGCTCAAAGAGCGCCTCAAGCGCGGTGGAACCAGCCTGGCAGAGGTCCTGGACACCGCCGACAACGACGAGGTCTTGGGCAAGATGAAGGTGTCCGCGCTGCTTGAGGCCCTTCCCGGCGTGGGCAAGGTCCGCGCTCAGCAGATCATGGAGCGGCTGGAGATCGCGAACAGCCGCCGGCTCCGCGGGCTGGGTGAGCGTCAGCGCAAGGCGCTGCTCACCGAGTTCGCCGCCGAGTGATCGACACCCGTACCGGTGTCGAGCCGGGGTCGGTCCGTCAGGACGGGCCCCGGCTCACCGTCGTCTCCGGTCCTTCCGGCGTCGGCAAGTCCAGCGTCTTGAACGAACTGCGCGAACGGGCACCGGAGATCTACTTCAGCGTTTCGGTGACCACCCGCCGCCCCCGGGCGGGCGAGGTGGACGGCGCGCACTACCACTTCGTCGGCATCTCCGAGTTCGAGCGGATGGCCGCCGCGGGAGAGCTGCTCGAGCACGCCCGGTACGCGGGCAACTGCTACGGCACGCCGCGCGGACCCGTCGAGGAGGCGCTCGCCGCCGGGCGGGACGCCGTGCTGGAGATCGAACTGCAAGGCGCCCGGCAGGTCCGCCGGTCGATGCCGGAGGCGCGGCTCGTGATGCTGCTGCCCCCGTCCTGGGAGGAACTCGTGCAGCGCCTGACCGGCCGCGGCACCGAGGATCCCGAGGTGGTCGAGGCCCGGCTGCGCACCGCGCGCGAGGAGCTGGCCGCCGAACCCGAGTTCGACGACACCGTGGTCAACGCCGACCTGCGGTCGGCGACCAGCGAATTGATACGATTGGTGACCGGTCGCCGGGTCTGAGCTCCGCGCTCGGACGCCGGACAGGCGCCAGCCGCCGGCCACCGCTGTCCACGCACCGGCGTCCACCGCCTTCTTCGTTCAGAGCAGGAGCCACCACGTGACCACGCCCAACGCGCTCGCCGCCCTCAACAGCCGGTCCTCGCTGACCTCCCCCGAGGGCATCACCAGCCCGCCGATCGACGACCTGCTCGAGCAGGTCAGCTCGAAGTACGCGCTGGCGATCTACTCGGCCAAGCGCGCCCGCCAGATCAACGACTACTACGCCCAGCTCGGCGAGGGCCTGCTGGAGTACGTCGGCCCGCTGGTGGAGCCGGGCCCGCGGGAGAAGCCGCTGTCCATCGCGCTGCGCGAGATCCACGCGGGCGTGCTGGAACACACCGAAGGCGAGTGAGCCGAGAACTCCCGTGACTGAGCAACCTTCCCGGGAGCGCCCGCGGGTCGTGCTCGGCGTCAGCGGCGGCATCGCCGCCTACAAGGCGTGCGAGGTGCTGCGGCGGTTCACCGAATCCGGCCACGACGTGCGGGTGGTGCCCACCGAGGCGGCGCTGAACTTCGTCGGCTCCGCGACCTTCGAGGCGCTGTCCGGGCACCCGGTGCGGACCGGCGTGTTCACCGACGTCGACCAGGTCCAGCACGTCCGGCTCGGCCAGGAGGCCGATCTGGTCGTGGTCGCGCCGGCCACCGCGGACCTGCTCGCGCGGGCCGCGCACGGCCTGGCCGACGACTTGCTGACCTCCACGCTGCTCACGGCCCGCTGCCCGGTGCTGGTGGTGCCCGCGATGCACACCGAGATGTGGGAGCACCCGGCGACGCGGCAGAACGTGGCGACGTTGCGCGCCAGGGGAGTGGTGGTCGCGGAACCGGCCAGCGGCAGGCTCACCGGCAAGGACACCGGCAAGGGCCGGTTGCCGGACCCGGTGGAGATCGTCGACCTGGGCCGGTTGCTGCTGTCCTCGGCCGCGGCGCTGCCGCGGGACCTGGCAGGCCGCCGCGTGGTGATCTCCGCGGGCGGTACCCGGGAGCCCCTGGACCCGGTGCGCTACCTGGGCAACCGTTCCTCGGGGCGGCAGGGCTACGCGCTGGCGCGGGTGGCCGCGCACCGCGGCGCCGAGGTGGTGCTCGTCTCCGCGCACACCGCGGACCTGGTGGAACCGGCCGGGGCGCGGGTGGTGCACGTGGGCACCGCGGAGCAGCTGCGGGAGGCGGTGCTCACCGAGGCGGACGGGGCGGACGCGGTCGTGATGGCCGCCGCCGTCGCCGACTTCCGGCCGGTGGACCTCGCCGAGCACAAGATCAAGAAGGTGGACGCCGATCCGCCGCCGGTGAAGCTGACCCGGAACCCGGACATCCTCGCCGAGCTCGTCGAGCAGCGCCGCGACGGCCGGATCCAGGTCGGCGCGGTCGTCGGCTTCGCCGCCGAGACCGGCGACCCGGACACCACGGTGCTCGAACACGGCCGCCGCAAGCTCGGCCGCAAGGGCTGCGACCTGCTCGTGGTCAACGCGGTCGGCGACGGCAAGGCCTTCGAGATGGAGGACAACGCGGGCTGGCTGCTGTCCACCGACGGCACCGAGACCCCGCTGCCGCACGGCGCGAAGTCCCTGCTCTCGGCTCGGCTGTGGGACGCTGTGACGCGGCGGCTCGAGCAGGGCTGAGTCCGGGCCGCACCCGTTCCCCAGGGGGTGGACCGTGCGGCGGCTGTTCACCAGCGAGTCGGTGACCGAAGGTCACCCGGACAAGGTGTGCGACGCGATCAGCGACGTGGTGCTCGACGCGCTGCTCGCCCAGGACCCGCTCTCCCGCGTGGCGGTCGAGGCGATGGTCACCACCGGGCAGGTGCACGTGGTCGGCGAGATCACCACCGAGGCGTACGCGGACATCCCGGACCTGGTGCGGCGGCGGGTGCTGGAGATCGGCTACGACTCCTCGGCGAAGGGCTTCGACGGGAACTCCTGCGGGGTGAACGTCGCCATCGACGCGCAGTCCCCGGACATCGCCCGCGGCGTGGCGCGCGGGTACGAATCCCGGGTGCAGGGCGTCGACGACGAGGTGGCCCGCCAGGGCGCGGGCGACCAGGGGCTGATGTTCGGCTACGCCTGCGACGAGACCCCCGAGCGGTTGCCGGTGCCGATCGCGCTGGCGCACCGGTTGGCCCGGCGGCTGGCCGCGGTGCGCAAGGGCGGGCTGCTGCCGCACCTGCGCCCGGACGGCAAGACGCAGGTGACCATCGCCTACGACGGGGACCGGCCGGTGGCGCTGGACACCGCGGTGGTCTCGGCGCAGCACGCGGACGGGGTGGACGAGGCGCGGATCGCCGCGGAGCTGCGGGAACTGGTGCTCGGGCCCGAGCTGGCCGCGCTGGACCTGGACGTCTCGGCCGCGCGGACGCTGGTGAACCCGACGGGCCGGTTCGTGCTCGGCGGGCCGATGGGCGATGCCGGGCTCACCGGGCGCAAGATCATGGTGGACACCTACGGCGGGGCCGCGCGGCACGGCGGCGGTGCCTTCTCCGGCAAAGATCCGTCCAAAGTGGACCGGTCCGGTGCCTACGCGCTGCGCTGGGTCGCGGTCAACGCGGTCGCCGCCGGACTCGCCCGGCGCATCGAGGTCCAGGTGGCCTACGCCATCGGCACCGCGGCCCCCGTCGGCCTGTTCGTGGAGACCTTCGGCACCGAAACCGTTGCGCCGCAACGGATCCAGGCCGCCATCGACGCCGTCTTCGACCTGCGGCCGGCGGCGATCATCCGCGACCTCGGGCTGCTGGACGTCCGCTACGCGCCCACCGCCGCGTACGGCCACTTCGGACGGACCGACGTCGAACTCCCCTGGGAGCGCGCCGATCGGGCCGAGGCGCTGCGCGCCGCGGTGTGATCACTCCCAGCCGTGCACCGAGAACGCGGGGCCGCCGCCGCGCAACGCCCGCAGGCCCACCGCCGCGTAGCCGATCATCGGCTCCGGCAGCGCGTCCAGCTCGAACCAGCCGAGCTCGTGGCACTTCGCCGGCTCCCGGTTCACCGGCTCGCCGGACCAGCGCGAGGTGCGGAAGAAGAAGCCGAACCGCGGTTCCTGGCCGGGGCCGGTGATGTGCACCGAATGCACGTGCACCAGGTCGGCCGGGTCGATCCGCACCCCGACCTCCTCGTCGGCCTCCCGCACCGCCGCCGACACCACGTGCTCGCCCGCGTCCACCTTGCCGGAGGGCAGGTGCCAGCAGCCGTCGAACGCGTCCCCGCGACGCCTGCTCAGCAGCACGCGCGAACCGCGCAGCAGCGCGATGTGCGCGTCGACGAGATGGCGGTCGGGCATGGGCGGGAATCCTCACCGGTGTGCGGACGACGGCCCCCGAGTCTACGAAGGGGACGTGAGCACCGACATGTCGCGGGCCGACCGGAGCGGCCGGTGTGCCACCATTCCAGGCGGAAGAAGAACGGCTGGCGAGGAGGAGACGGTCGATGTGCGGTGGTCAACGCCATAGCGGGTTCCGCCCGCAACGCGTCGCGGGCGGAACGCCCCGCCGCCCCGCCTGAACCGGGGCCGTCCCGCACCACCGAATCCGCAAAGGAACCACCATGCTCCGGGTCGCCGTGCCCAACAAGGGATCGCTGAGCGGTCCCGCCATCCAGCTGCTCTCCGACGCCGGCTACCGCGTGCACCGCGAGCACAAGGCGCTGTTCGCGACCGACACGGCCAACGACGTCCAGTTCGTCTTCCTGCGCCCCACCGACATCGCCCGCACCGTCGGCAGCGGCGTGCTCGACGTCGGCATCACCGGCCAGGACCTGTTGCAGGCGGCCGGAACCGACGTGAGCACCACCGAACTGCTGCCGCTGGACTTCGGGGTGTCGCGGTTCTTCTTCGCCGCCCCCACCGGGCGGCTCGGCGCGCTCACCGAGCTGGACGGCAAGCGCGTCGCCACCTCGTTCGCGCCGCTGGTCTCGGCGGCCGCCGCGGACCTCGGCATCGAGGTGGAGATCATCGAGCTCGACGGTGCGGTGGAGACCGCGGTCGAGCTGGGGCTCGCCGACGCCATCGCCGACGTGGTGGAGACCGGTGCCTCGCTGCGCGAAGCCGGGCTGCAGACCGTCGGGGAACCGATCCTGCGCTCCGAGGCGGTGCTGGTGCGCGGCACCCGCGAGCTGCCCGAGGACAGCGAGCAGGCGATCGAGAAGCTGATCCAGCGGCTGCGCGGCGTCCTCATCGCCCGGCAGTACGTGATGATGGACTACAACTGCCCGACCGGGTCCCTGGACGCCGCCCGCAAGATCACGCCGGGCATGGAGGCGCCGACGGTGTCCCCGCTCGACGAGCAGGGCTGGGTGGCGGTGCGGGTGATGGTGCCGCGCCACCAGGCCCAGGTGATCATGGATTCGCTGTGGGCGGCGGGCGCCCGCGCCATCCTCGTCACCCCGCTCGAGGCCTGCCGCCTCTGATCCCGCACAGGTGAATGGCCCATTCGACCGGTCGTGGTGGGCGAGTGGGCCATTCACCTGAGGTGTGGGCGGGATCAGTCGAGGAGCGTGTAGTTCAGGTCCTTGCAGACCCGGCCCAGGGGCACGTCGAGGCCCGGGTGGTCCAGCGGGAGCAGCACGTCGGGGGCGTCGGGGAGCGCCGACGCCGACGGTGGGTCCCACAGGCACAGCGACGGGTTCCCGCCGTCCATCGCCGACCGGTACCAGAGCCCGTCGAGCTCCGGGTAGGCCGCGCGGATGCTGCGCGCCCACGCCTGGGTGCGCTCCTTCGGCCCGTTGCTGATCGCCTGCGAGGCGCCCGCCCGCGTCGCCCACAGCCCGGCCAGGTCCAGCAGCCGCAGCGTGCGGCGCGGCCGGAACAGCACCAGGTGCGGCTTGCGGGTGCGCCGGTCCACAGTGGACGTGGCTTGGAAGACCTCGGCGATGCAGGTGCGCACCGACAGCGAGAAGTACAGCACCCCGTGCTCGCGGGTCACCGTCGGCCCGCCCTGCGTGTTCGGCAGGTGCGGGTCGAAGCGCGCGTGCGGCAGCGGTCCCGCGTAGCGGAAGCTGTCCCACTGCTGCGGGTGGTTGCCGCCGGAGGTGAACACCCGGGCGAGCCGGGTCCCCGCGGGCACCGCGATCACGTCCTCGGTGCGGCGCAGCATCGCCTGCAGTACCGCAGGCGCCGGCGGCTGGGGGAGTCTTGCCAACTGATGTCCTGGTGGGTTCGCGGTGCGGGGCCGGTCAGGCCGGGGTGCCGATCGCCGAGGCGAGGTCGGCGACGCGGCGCGCGCTGCCGCCCGCGAGCAGCCACTCGCGCGGGCTCACCGGCCGGTCGCCGAGTTCGAGGTCGTCCTGCGCGGTCGTCATGAACTTGGCGAGCACCAGGGCGGGCTGGTCCTGCGGCATCCCGGCGAGCACGGTCTCCAGCCCGGGGAGCACGTCGTCGTCGCTGAACTGCCAGGCGGGCAGCCGCCAGCCGCCGCGGTCCTTCCAGCCGATGAGCCGCCCGTCGCCGATGCGGTGCCGGATGCGGCTGGAGTCGACGCCGATGCGTTCGGCGGCCTGGTTGACCGACAGCGCGGTATCGCGCAGCACCGCCTGCTCGGCTACGGTGCGGGCGCGCGGATCCGTCTCGTCGGTGGCCAGCGGTGCCAGGTCGAGCCCGGCTTCCGCGAGGGCTTCGCGCTCGGCGGTGGTGAAGTGCGCTGACGGGTCGACCTGCGGCGTGATGAGCCGCTTCGCGGCGTCTTCCACGAGCGAGAGGAATTCGTTGGCGGTGACCCGCAGTCCTGCCCGGGCCAAGATGGTCTCCAGCGCGACTGTCATGTCCCCAGCGTAGCGCGTTCTGGGCCAAACGTGTGCGCGATCGTGCGCTCCGCAATGGTGAATCACCATATGTAGCAGGCGGGTCGCACAGCGTGCCGCGTCCATCCGGCTGACGGAGGACCCGGGCGAACCTATCGGGCGATTCGGCGGTTCCGGCGGAAAATCCTCGCCCGGAACTGGAAACGATCTCCGTTTTTGCTGGCGAGTCCGCAGTGGATCAGCCGGGACCGTCTCGGCGCCCCGGGGTGGGAGCGACTCCCCGACGTGAAGTCCAGGGCCGGACGGGTGGTCCGGTCGGGTAGTGGGCCGGACGGCGGCGCGAGCCCGGTGAACGTCGCAAGCGGCCCGCGGAGGGCTTGACGCGACCCCGCGGCAGGCCGTTCACTGGCCCGTACCGACTGGTCGGTCTTTCGAGTGGGAGCAGTGCATGAGCAAGCGATTCGACGGCCGGGTGGCGATCGTGACCGGCGCCAGCCGCGGCATCGGGCTCGGCATCGCCGAACGCCTGGTGTCCGAAGGCGCCCAGGTCGTCCTCACCGCCCGCAAACCCGAACCCCTGGAGGAGGCCGTCGCCGCGCTCGGCGCCGAGCACGCCCGCGGCATCGCGGGCAAGGCCGACGACCCCGACCACCAGGCCGAGGTCGTCGAGCGGACCCTCGCCGACCACGGCCGGATCGACATCCTGGTCAACAACGCGGGCATCAACCCCGCCTACGGGCCCGTCATCGACGTCGAACCCGGGGTGGCGCGCAAGACCTTCGAGGTCAACGTGCTCTCCGCGCTGACCTGGACGCAGCAGGTGCACCGGGCGTGGATGGCCGAGCACGGCGGTTCGGTGCTCAACGTGTCCTCCGTCGCCGGGCACCGGCCCTCGCCGGGCATCGGCTACTACGGCGCGACGAAGGCGATGCTCTCGCTGCTGACCCAGCAGCTCGGCGTCGAACTCGCGCCGAACGTGCGGGTCAACGCCGTCGCCCCCGCCGTGGTGAAGACGCGGTTCGCCACCGCGCTCTACGCCGACGACGAGGACGGCGTCGCCGGCTCGTACCCGCTGAAGCGGCTCGGCGAACCCGCCGACATCGGCGCCGCCGCCGCGTACCTGCTCTCCGACGAAGCGTCCTGGATCACCGGGCAGGTGCTCACCCTCGACGGCGGACTCACCCTCACCGGAGGCGTGTGATGCGGCTGGACGGGTCGGTCGCCGTCGTCACCGGTGGCGGCAACGGCATCGGTGCGGCGCTGTGCCGCCGGTTCGCGGGGCAGGGCGCCGCGGTCGTGGTCAACGACCTCGACGCGGCGGCCGCCCGCGCCGTCGCCGCGGAGATCGGCGGGCTCGCCGTGCCGGGCGACGCGGCGAGCGAGGACGGCGTCGCCGAACTCGTCGGCACCGCCACCGAACGGCACGGGCGCATCGACCTGTTCTGCGCCAACGCCGGCGTCGCCGACGGGGGTGGTCCCGATGCGCCGGAAGCGGCGTGGGCCCGCTCGCTGGAGGTCAACGTCATGGCGCACGTGCGGGCCGCGCGGGCGCTGCTGCCGCAGTGGCTGGAGCGCGGCGAGGGCCGGTTCCTGGCCACCGTCTCGGCCGCCGGGCTGCTCACCATGCTCGGCTCCGCGCCGTACTCGGTGAGCAAGCACGCCGCGCTGGCGTTCGCGGAGTGGATGGCGATCACCTACGCCGACCGCGGGATCGTGACCCAGGCGCTGTGCCCGCAGGGCGTGCGCACCGACCTGCTGGACGGCACCGGCGAGACCGGCAAGAAGCTGCTCGCGGACGCGGCCATCGAACCCGAGGAGGTCGCCGACGCGGTGCTGGCCGCCCTCGACGACGACCGGTTCCTGATCCTGCCGCACCCCGAGGTCGCCGACTACTACGCGCTGCGCTCGGCCGACCCCGCCAAGTGGCACGGCGGCATGCGCAAGCTCCAGCGCGGCCTGGACTGATCGGCCGGTCGATAGCCTGGTGGGCGAGGAAGAGGAGGCGCACATGGCCGGCACGGAGGTCCGCACGGCACCGGAGGTCGCCGAAACGGTGCCGCAGCGGCTGCTGGCGGCGGCGACGCGGCTGTTCGCGGAGCACGGGTTCGAAACGACCTCCGTGCAGCAGATCGTGGACGCCGCCGGAGTCACCAAGGGCGCCATGTACCACTACTTCGGCTCCAAGGACGACCTGCTGTACGAGATCTACGCGCGGCTGCTGCGGGTGCAGACCGCGCGGATGGAGCAGGAGGCCGAAGGCGACTCGCCCGTCGCCGAGCGGCTGCACGCGGTCGCCGCCGACGTGGTGGCGACCACCGCGGCCAACCTGGACGACACGGTGATCTTCTTCCGGTCGATGCACCTGCTGCACCCGGACAAGCGCACCGAGGTGCGCGCGCAGCGCCGCCGCTACCACGAGCGGGTGCGGGCGCTGATCGAAGAGGGCCAGGCGACCGGGGTGTTCCGCGCGGACAAGTCCGCGGAGCTGGTCGTCGACTTCTTCTTCGGCTCGGTGCACCACCTCGGCACCTGGTTCCGGCGGGACGGCGAGCTGACCGGCGAGCAGATCGGCGAGCACTTCGCGGACCTGCTGCTGGCATCCCTGCGGCCATGACCGGTCGCGGGCACGACCGAGGAGCGGCGGTGCTCCTCGATGCGGAGGTGTTGTGTGAAGGCGTGGCGGCTCAACGAGAACGGTGAACCGCAGGACGTGCTCCGGCTCGACGAGGTCGACGACCCGCGGCCGGGCCCGGGACAGCTGCTGGTGCGGGTGCTGGCGACGCCGGTGAACTTCCCGGACGTGTTGCTGTGCCGCGGCGAGTACCAGATCAAGCCGCCGCTGCCGTTCACCCCGGGCGTGGAGCTGTGCGGCGAGGTCGTCGAGGTCGGCGAGGGCGTCGCGGACTTCGGCCCCGGCGACCGGGTGCTCGGCTCGGCCTCGCTGCCCACCGGCGGGTTCGCGGAACTGGCGCTGATGGACGCGCCGCGCACCTTCCCGGCGCCGGAGTCGTTGTCCGACGCGGAGGCGGCTTCGTTGTTCATCGGCTACCAGACCGGCCACTTCGGACTGCACCGGCGCGCGAACCTGCGCGCGGGGGAGACGCTGCTGGTGCACGCCGCCGCGGGCGGTGTCGGCTCCGCCGCGATCCAGCTCGGCAAGGCCGCCGGGGCCAAGGTGATCGGCGTCGTCGGCGGGCCGCGGAAGGCCGAAGTGGCCGCGGAACTCGGCGCCGACCTGGTGGTGGACCGGCGCAGCGAGGACTTCGTGCCGGTCGTCAAGGAGTTCACCGGCGGCAAGGGTGCCGACGTCGTGTACGACCCGGTGGGCGGGGAGACCTACGCGAAGTCCACCAAGTGCATCGCGTTCGAAGGCCGCATCCTCGTGATCGGCTTCGCAGGCGGCACCATTCCCACGCCTGGCCTGAACCACGCGCTGATCAAGAACTACTCGATCGTCGGCCTGCACTGGGGCCTGTACAACGAGCGGAACCCGCAGCTGGTGGTGGACGCGCACCGCGACCTGACCCGGCTGGCCGACGAGGGCCTGATCCGGCCGTTGATCAGCGAGCGGCTGCCGCTGGACGCGGTCGCCGACGCGGTCCGCCGGGTCGGCGAGGGCAGCACCGTCGGCCGCGTCGCCTACGACGTCGCCGCGAGCTGACCGGGCCGGTCCGCCGGAGGGTGGCACCGACGAGTCCTGGTGCGCCCGTCGCGCGCGGCGGAGACTGGGAATCGTGGAGCGGATCGAACTCGCCGACTTCCTCCGGCGCAGGCGAGCCCTGCTGCGACCGGAGGACGTCGGCGCCCCGAGCGGCGGGCGCCGCCGCACGCCGGGGCTCCGGCGCTTCGAGGTCGCCGAGCTCGCCGGCATGTCCCCGGACTACTACGCCCGGCTTGAGCAGGGGCGCGGCCCGCAGCCGTCGGCCGAGCTGCTCGGCGCGCTGGCCCGCGCGCTGCGGCTGACCCGCGACGAGCGCGACCACCTGCTCCGCCTCGCCGGGCACCACGCGCCACCGCTCCTCGGTGGCGACGAGCACGTCGGCCGCGGCCTGCTGCGCATGCTGGACGGGCTGCGCGACCTGCCCGCCCTCATCGCCACCGATCTCAACGTGGTGCTCGCGCAGAACGCGATGGCCGATGCGCTGCTGGGCGAGCAGACCCGGTTCCGCGGCCTGGCGCGCAGCTGCACCTACCGCTGGTTCACCGAACCCGCGATGCGCGAACGCCACCCCGCGGACGATCACGCGCACGAGAGCCGCGCCCAGGTCGACGACCTGCGGGCGAGCCTCGCGCTGCGCCCGGCCGATCCCGCCGCGCGCGAGCTCGTCCGGGCGCTGCGCGCGGACAGCACCGAATTCGCCGAGCTGTGGGACCGGCACGACGTCGCCGTCCGGCGCAGCGACCGCAAGCGCATCCGGCACCCCGAGATCGGCCTCGTCGAGCTCGACTTCGACGTGCTGGCCACCGCCCGGCAGGACCAGCGGCTCGTCGTGCTCACGCCCGCGCCGGGCAGTGCGGCGGTGTCCCGGTTGGAGCTGCTGGCCGTCCTCGGCCGCGAACGCGTCGCCCCGTCCGGCGACTGACCGCGCTCCCCGCCACGCCCAGCCACATCCCGCCCCGCCAGGAGGAAGATCCGTGCAGCCCACCCGCCTCGGCGAGGTCCGCGTCCTCGCCCGCTTCGACCGCGCCGCGGGCCAGGTCGCCGAGAGCATCGCGCTCGGACCGGACGGCTCCGCGGCCATCGGGATGATCCGGGCCCGCCAGGTGGTGCGGGTCGCGCCGGACGGCACCACCCGCACGCTGGTCTCGATGCCGACGCCACCGGGCGGCGGGACGACGCCGGTGGTGGGGAGCTCCGCGGTGACCGGGGTGGCGCGGGCGGCCGACGGCACCCTGCACTTCCTGTACTCCGGCGGGCGGGGCGGCATGACCGGGATCTGGCGGCTCGACGGCGAACCCCGGCTCGTGGTGGAGCTGCCCGCCGACAGCATGCCGAACGCGCTGGTCGCCGACGGGGACCGCTTCCTGGTCACCGACTCCACCGGCGGCCGCATCTGGCAGGCGCCGGTGGGCGGCGGTGCGGCCGCGGTGTGGTCGGCCGATCCGGCGCTGGCGCCCGACGGGTTCTTCGGTGCCAACGGGCTGAAGGTGCACGACGGTGCGGTGTGGGCGAGCAACTCCGACCACGGCACGCTGCTGCGCATCCCGGTGACCGCGGACGGTGGTGCCGGGACCGCCGAGGTCCGGGCCGAGGGGCTCGCGGGCGTCGACGACTTCGACTTCACCGGGCGGGGCGACGAGGTCCTCGCCGCGATCAACCTGGCAGGCGAGCTCGTGCGGATCACCCCGGACGGCAGCCGCGAGACCCTGCTGGACGGCATGCGCGGGACCACCGCCGTCGTCGTCCGCGATGACCACGCCTACGTCACCAACGGCGCCAACCACGCCGAGACCGGTTCGAACCTGCTGATCGCGGAACTGCTGCGCGGCTGACGACGGCATCCCGCCCGGCGGGAGCGCTTCACCTCGCCCGGTCGCAGGACTAGGTTCCCTGCAGCGTCCCCGGCGGTACCGGGGACGTCGACCGCCGCCGCGCAGCTGGAGATCGCATGGCCGACACCGCCGCACCCGCGGAGCAGACCCGGCTGGACCGGGTGCTCAACCTCGTCGAACGGGCGGGGAACCGGCTGCCCGAACCGTTCCTGCTGTTCGCCCTGCTGTTCGCGCTGGTCGCCGTGGTGTCCACCGCGGTCGCCGCGTTCGGGGTCTCGGTGCGGATTCCCGGCGCCGACCAGGACACGCCGGTGCGGGCGGCGCTGTCCGGGGACGGGCTGCGGTTCCTGTTCACCGAGCTGCCCGCGAACTTCATCGGCTTCCCGCCGCTGGAGACCGTCGTGACGATCATGCTCGGGGTGGGGGTGGCCGAGCGGACCGGGCTGCTCACTGCGCTCATCAGGGGCGCGTTCGGCGGGGCGCCGCGCTGGGTGCTGCCCTACGCGGTCGGGTTCGTCGGGATCACGTCCAGCGTGATGGCCGACTCCGCGATGATCATCGTGCCGCCGCTGGCCGCGCTCGTGTTCAAGGCCGCGGGCAGGCACCCGGTGGCGGGCCTGCTCGGCGGGTTCGCCGCCGCGGGCGCCGGGTACTCCACCGCGCCGGTGGTGACGAGCCTGGACGCGCTGTTCTCCGGGATCAGCAACGAGGTCGCCTCGATCCTGCCGGACCCGGGCACGACGGTGACGCCGGTGTCGAACTACTACTTCAACGTGGTGTCCTCGATCGTGCTGGCGCTGCTGGCCGGGTTCCTGATCGACCGGGTCATCGAGCCGCGGCTGGTGCGGTCCGGGGTGCCGCGGGAGGAGAGCGGGGACGGGACCGGCGGCGCCGCGCCCGAGGAGCTCACCGCCACCCTGTCCGCCGCCGAACGGCGCGGACTGCGCTGGGCGGGGATCGCCGTCGCCGTGCTCCTCGCGGCCGTGCTGGCGCTGGTGCTCTGGCCCGGCTCACCGCTGCGCAACGACGCGGGCGGATTCCTGCCGGAGTCGCCGCTGCTGGACTCGGTCACCACGCTGATCTTCCTGGCGTTCCTGGTGCCCGGCGTCGCGTTCGGGGTGCCGTCCGGGGCCGTCACCGGCGCCGGGGACGTGCCGAAGCTGATGGCCGCTGCGCTGCGGGACCTGACCGGCTTCCTGGTGCTGGCGTTCATGCTCGGCCAGTTCATCGGCCTGTTCAACTGGACGAACCTGGGCGCGGCGCTCGCCGTCGGCGGTGCCGACCTGCTGCGGGCGCTGGGGCTGGCGGGATTCCCGGCGTTCCTCGGGTTCATGGTGCTGGCCTCGGTGCTGAACCTGTTCATCATCTCCGGGTCGAGCCTGTGGACGCTGATGGCCGCGGTGTTCGTGCCGATGTTCGTGCTGCTCGGCTTCGAGCCCGGGTTCGCGCAGGCCGCGTTCCGGGTGGGGGACTCGGCGACGCAGATCATGACGCCGCTGAACCCGTACATGATCATCATCCTGGGTTACCTGCGCCGGTACGAACCGCAGGCCGGACTGGGCACGCTGGTCGCGCGGATGGCGCCGTTCGTGGTGCCGTTCTGGTTGCTGTGGGCGCTGGTGCTCACCGCCTTCTACTTCGCGGACCTGCCGCTGGGGCCGGGCATGGGCATCCGGTTGTGACGCGCCGCCGCGGGGAACCCTGCGGGCGCACCGGTCCCGGCGGCAGGAGGCGAGCGCGATGCAGCAGGCGGGGATTCCGTCCCGGATCGAGGTCGTGGAGGTCGGCCCGGGCGACGGGCTGCGGCACGAGCGGACGGCGATCGCCGCACCGGACCGGGTCGAGCTCGTCGAACGGGCCGTCGCGGCCGGGCTGCGCCGCATCGAGGTCGCGGCCTTCGGCGCGGATTCCGGCGAACCGGAACGGCTGCTGGCGGCGCTGCCCCGGCCGGACGGGGTGCGGTACCTGGCGCTGGTGCTGGACGAACCCGGGCTCGACCGGGCCGCCGCGGCCGGAGTGGACGAGGTGAACGCGATCGTCGCCGCCACCGACGGCCACGCGGCCCGCACCCGGTGCAGCAGCACCGAGCAGGACCTGGCGCGGTGGGCGGAACTCGCCGCCCGCGCGCACCGCCACGGGTTGCGCCCCATCGCCACGATCGCGGTCGCGTTCGGCTGCCCGCTGGAGGGCGAGGTGTCCGCCGAGCACGTGGCCGCGCTGGCGCGCCGGATCGCCGACGCCGGGCCCGCCGAGATCGTGCTCGCCGACACCGCGGGCACCGGCGTGCCCACGCAGGTGGTGCGGGTGTTGGAACGCGTCCGGGAGGAGGCGCCGGGAGTGCCGGTGCGCTGCCACTTCCACAACACCCGCAACACCGGCTACGCGAACGCCGCCACCGCCTTCCTGGAAGGAGTGGCGGCGCTCGACGCGAGCATCGGCGGCATCGGCGGATCGGCGGAGGTGCCCGGGTTCGGCGGCACCGTCGCCACCGAGGACCTGACCTACCTGCTGACCGGGATGGGCGTCCACACCGGACTCGACGCCGACGCGCTGGCCGCCGCGGGCACTTGGCTCGGCGAGCGGCTGCACCGCGACGTCCCCGCCATGCTCGGCAGAACGTCCTGAGCCGCGCGGGTGAACGGCCCGGGGCGGGCCGTTCACCCCGGGATCAGAACAGGACTCGGGTGAGGCCCTGGGCGACGCAGGCCGGCTTCTCCGCGCCCTCGATCTCCACGGTGGACTCGACGGTGAGCTGCACGCCGCCGTCGATCTCGGCGACCTCGGCGAGCCGGGTCCGCGAGCGCACCCGCGCCCCGACCCGCACCGGGTTCGGGAACCGCACCTTGTTCAGCCCGTAGTTGATGCCCATCCGCACGTTCTCGAACCGGTAGGTCTGCGCGTTGAGCGCGGACAGCAGGCTCAGCGTGAGGAAGCCGTGCGCGATGGTGCCGCCGAACGGCCCCTGCTCCGCGCGGTCGGTGTCGACGTGGATCCACTGGTGGTCCAGGGTCGCGTCGGCGAACCCGTCCACCTGCTCCTGGGTGATGGTGAGCCAGTCGCTGGTGCCCAGGTCGGTCCCGGTGGCCGCGCGGACTTCATCGGCGCTGGTGAACACGCGCATGGTCGCTCCTGTTCGAGGGGGTGTCAGGCGGGGAGGTCGGCGAGTTCCGCGATCCTGGCGCGGTGGCGGTCCGCGGTGCCGAAGGTGAGCTGGGCGCTCTTGGCCCGGCCCAGGTAGAGGTGCACGGGGTGCTCCCAGGTCATGCCGATGCCGCCGTGCAGCTGCAACGATTCCTCGGCGGCGAGCACCGCCAGGTCGGAGCAGTACGCCTGCGCGAGCGCGACGGACAGCTCGGCCTCGGTGCCCGGTTCGTCGCGGCCGAGCGCGTCGGCGGCGGCGCGGGAGGTGGCGCGCGCGGTGCTCACCCCGGACCACAGGTCCGCGAGCCGGTGCTTGACGGCCTGGAACGAGCCGATGGCGCGGCCGAACTGGTGCCGGGTCCGCACGTAGTCCACTGTGGAATCGAGGCTGTGCTGGGCGAGGCCGACCTGTTCGGCGGCGAGCACCCCGGCCGCGGTGAGCAACGCCCGCCGCAGCACCGGTTCCGCGTCCGCGGCGATCAGTTCGCCGCGCGCCCCGGACAGCTCCACGGTGCCGAACCGGCGCGTCAGGTCCAGCGGTGTCACGGGATTCCGCGCGACGCCGGGATCCGACGTGTCCACCGCGTACAGTCCGGTGCCGTCCGGCCCGGTAGCGGGCACCAGCACCAGATCGGCGACCTCCAGGTCGACCACCGCGGTCACCGAACCGGTCAGCTCTCCGCCCTCGGCGCGCACCCCGCTCGGCAGCGGCGCGGACGGCGCGGTGGTGAGCCCGACCGCGACCGTCGCCACCCGCTCACCGGCGGCGATGCCCGGGATCGGGCCGGTCGCCCCCGCCGCGTCGAGCGCGGCCGTGGCCAGCACGGTGCCCAGGAACGGCACCGGCGCCACCGCCCGGCCGAGCTCCTCGGCGACCACCGCCAGCTCGCGGACCCCGGCACCCGAACCACCGGCCTCCTCCGGCACCGCCAGCGCGGCGATCCCGAGCTCCCCGGCCAGCGTCCGCCACAGCGCCAAGTCGTACGGCTCGTCCGACTCGCAGCGGGCGAGCACCGAACCGATCTCGCAGCGGTCCCGCAGCACCCGGCGCACCGCCGCGCGCAGGTCCTCCTCGACCTCGGTGTAGAGCAGGTCGGCGCTCATCGCGGCAGCTCCTTCCACGGCACGTCCTTGTCCGTGCGGATCTCCGGCGGCAACCCGAGGACCCGTTCGGCGATCACGTTGCGCAGCACCTCGGAAGTGCCGCCCTCGATGGAATTGCCCTTCGCCCGCAGGTACCGGTAGCCGGGACCGCGGCCGGTGAAGTCCACGTTCTCCGGGCGGCGCAACGTCCAGTCGTCGTAGGCGAGGCCCTCCTCGCCGAGCAGCTCCAGCTCGAAACCGGAGATCTCCTGGTTGAGCCGGGAGAACGCCAGCTTCACCGCCGACCCCTCCGGGCCGGGGGTGCCGACCGCCAGCTGCTGGCGCAGCCGTTGCCCGGTGAGCCGGGTGGCCTCCGCCTCCACCCACAGCCGCAGCAACCGGTCGTGGGCGCCGGGCGTGCGGGCCTCCGGGTGCGCGCGCCACTGCTCGGCGAGCACGCCGATCATGCCGGACTCGCGGCCGGTGTTGCCGCCACCGATGGCGACCCGCTCGTTCATCAGGGTGCCCATCGCGACCTGCCAGCCCTGGCCGACCTCGCCGAGCCGCTGCGCGTCGGGGATGCGCACCCCGTTCAGGAACACCTCGTTGAACTCGGCCTCACCGGTGATCTGGCGCAGCGGCCGCACGTCCACGTCCGGATCGGTCATGTCGCACACGAAGTACGACAGGCCCTTGTGCTTCGGCGCGTCCGGATCGCTGCGCGCCACCAGGATCGCCCACTTCGCGCGGTGCGCGAACGAGGTCCACACCTTCTGGCCCTCGACGATCCAGTCATCGCCGTCGCGCACCGCCCTGGTCGCCAGCGCCGCCAGGTCCGAACCCGCACCCGGTTCGCTGAACAGCTGGCACCACACCTCTTCGCCCGTCCACAACGGACGGAGGAAGCGGGCGCGCTGCTCGTCGGTGCCGAAGCGCAGGATCGTCGGCGCCGCCATGCCGAGCCCGATCCCGTTGCGGGACGGGGCGTTGTCCGGCGCGCCCGCGGCGGCGAACTCCGCGTCCACCACCGGTTGCAGCGCCCGCGGCGCGTCCCGGCCGCCCAGGCCCACCGGGTAGTTGACCCACGCCAGCCCGGCGTCGAACCGGGCGCGCAGGAACTCCAGCCGGTCACCGCCGGGATCGTGCTCGGCGAGGAATTCCCGCACCGCGGTGCGCAATTCGTCCGCATCGGTCATCTCGGTACTCCACTTCTCCGGATACCTGAGAACACAAAACCCCCTGGCGAGCGGTGGGCACCCCGGAGGGCGCCCACCCAGGAACCGCACTGCCTGTCGCTGAACCTGCCCGGCGGATTCTCGTCAGCGGCGGAGCCGCTGAGCCGACGACCCAGCACGCGACCGGCGCCGCCGCTGAGGTTCCGCCACCTGAGCACTACGCGGCAGAAGTAGCGAGACAGGCGATCAGTCGCGCGGTCCGCCCGCCACGTAGAGGACCTGGCCCGAGACGAAACCGGAGCGCTCGTCGAGGAAGAACGACGCGGCGTTCGCGATGTCGTCCGGTTCACCGGCCCGGCCGACGGGGATGGTGGACACGGCCGCCTTCGAGAAGTCCTCGAAGCTCGCGCCGACCCGCTCCGCCGTCGCCTTCGTCATGTCGGTGGCGATGAACCCGGGCGCGATCGCGTTCGCGGTCACGCCGAACTTGCCGAGCTCGATGGCCAGCGTCTTCGTCAGCCCCTGCAACCCGGCCTTCGCCGTCGAGTAGTTCGCCTGCCCCCGGTTGCCCAGCGCGGACGTGCTGGAGAGGTTCACGATCCGGCCCCACCCGGCCGCCACCATGTGCTGCTGCACGGCCCGGCTCATCAGGAACGCGCCGCGCAGGTGCACCGACATCACGGTGTCCCAGTCCGAATCGGACATCTTGAACAGCAGGTTGTCCCGCAGCACGCCCGCGTTGTTCACCAGCGCCGTCGGGGCGCCGAGCTCGGTGGCGACCCGCTCCACGGCGGCCGCGACCTGGTCGGCGTCGCTGACGTCCGCGCCCACCGCCAGCGCCTTCCCGCCGGCCGATTCGATCGCCGAGACCGTGTCGGCGCAGGCCTGCTCGTCGAGGTCGATCACCGCGACGGCGAACCCGTCCTGGGCGAGCCGCTTCGCGGTGGCCGCGCCGATTCCGCGGGCGGCGCCGGTGACGATCGCGGTCTTGTTCGACATGGGTGGTTCCCTCACTTCGTCGTCGGGGGAGTTCCGGTTCGGGGGATGCGTCAGCGGTACTGCTTGAGCTCGCGGCGGGCCAGCGAGCGGCGGTGCACCTCGTCGGGACCGTCCACGATGTGCAGCGTGCGGGCGTGCGCGTACAGCGAGGCCAGCGGCGTGTCCTGGCTGACCCCGGCCGCGCCGTGCGCCTGGATGGCGCGGTCGACGATGGTCGTGACCATCTGCGGGACTGCGACCTTGATCGCCTGGATCTCGGTGTGCGCGCCCCGGTTGCCGACGGTGTCCATCAGCCACGCCGTCTTCAACGTGAGCAGCCGGTTCGTCTCGATGGCGATGCGCGCGTCGGCGATCCACTGCTGCACCACGCCCTGGTCGGCGATCGGCCCGCCGAACGCGGAGCGGCCCAGCGTGCGCCGGCACATCAGCTCCAGCGCGCGCTCGGCCATGCCGATGGCGCGCATGCAGTGGTGGATGCGACCCGGCCCGAGCCGGGCCTGCGCGATCGCGAAGCCCTCGCCCTCACCGGAGATGATGTTCTCGGCCGGGACCCGCACGTCCTCGAACACGATCTCGGCGTGCCCGCCGTGGTCGCCGTCGTGGTAGCCGAACACGTGCATCCCGCGCTCGATCCGCACCCCCGGCGAGTCCACCGGCACCAGGATCTGGCTCTGCTGGCGGTGGCGTTCGGCGTCCGGGTCGGACTTGCCCATCACGATGAGGATCGCGCAGCGCGGGCTCATCGCCCCCGACGACCACCACTTGCGGCCGTTGATCACGTAGTGGTCGCCGTCGCGCACGATGCGGGTGCCGATGTTCGTGGCGTCCGAGGAGGCCACGTCCGGTTCGGTCATGCAGAACGCGGAGCGGATCTCGCCGTCCAGCAGCGGCCGCAGCCAGCGCTCCCGCTGGGCATCGGTGCCGAACTCGGCCAGCACCTCCATGTTGCCGGTGTCCGGCGCCGAGCAGTTGAACACCTCCGGTGCCAGGTGCGGGCTGCGGCCCATGATCTCGGCGAGCGGCGCGTACTGCAGGTTCGTCAGGCCCGCGCCGTGCTCCCCGGGCAGGAACAGGTTCCACAGGCCCGCGTCCTTGGCCTTCGCCTTCAGGTCCTCGATGATCGGCGCGTGCGCCCACGGGTCGGCCGCGGCGGCCAGCTGCTCGTGCAGCACCGGCTCGGACGGGTAGACGTGCTCGTCCATGAACTCCGCGAGCCTGCCGCGGTACTCCTCGGTGCGGGCGTCGTAGCCGAACTCCATGTCATGCCTCCTCGTCGAGAGCGGACAGGCCCTGGGCGACCAGGTGCGGGACCAGCGCCCCGATGTGCTCGAAACCGTCCCCGACGGTCTGCCCGCGGGTGAAGCGGTAGTGGATGCCCTCGCTGATCACCGCGAGCTTGAAGAAGCCGAACGCCCGGTACCACTCCACATCGGACAGATCGGTGCCGCCGCGCTCGGCGTAGCGCTGCCACAGCTCGCTGATCGGCGGGAACCCGTACTCCGGGCCGATGCCCTTCGCGATCGGGTTCTGCTCCACGCCGTCCAAGCCCTCCCAGTACACCGCCAGCAGGCCCAGGTCGGTGAGCGGATCGCCGAGCGTCGCCATCTCCCAGTCCAGCACCGCGCCGATCCGCAGCGAGTCGTCCACCAGCACGTTGTCCAGCCGGTAGTCGCCGTGCACGATGCCGGTGCGCCGGGTCGCCGGGATGCGGGCGCCGAGCAGTTCGGCGAGCCGGTCGATGCCGTCCAGATCCCGGCTGCGGGAGGCGGCGAGCTGCTTGCTCCAGCGCCGCACCTGCCGCTCCAGGAACCCGTCCGGGCGGCCGAAATCACCCAGTCCCACCTGCTCCGGGTCCAGCGAGTGCAGGTCGGCGAGCACGTCGACCAGCCGCATCGACAGCTCGCGCCGCTGCTCGGTGCCGAGCCGCTCGGTCAGCTCGGGGGAGCGGTACACGGTGCCCGCCACGTGCTCCATCACGTAGAACGGGGCGCCGAGCACCGCGTCGTCCTGGCACATCAGGTAAGTGCGCGGCACCGGCACCGAGGTGTCCGCCAGCGCCGACATCACCCGGTGCTCGCGGCCCATGTCGTGCGCGGTCGCCAGCACGTGGCCCAGCGGCGGGCGGCGCACCACCCAGCGCTGCGCGCCGTCACCGACGACGTAGGTGAGGTTGGACCGGCCGCCCTGCACCAGTTCGCCGGTCAGCGGTCCGGTGACCAGGCCGGGCAGCTCCCGGTCCAGGTGCTCGCGCAGCCGGGTGAGGTCGAGTCCGGGCAGGTCGTCGCTCATGTCTCCTCCGCGGTGTCGGGTCCGAGTCCGGGCAGCAGCGCGCGCAGCTCGGCGCGGGTCTTCGCGGCCTCGGTGTGCAGCACGGAGCGCAACCCGATGCCCTCGGCGGCGTCCACGTTCGGCACGCCGTCGTCGACGAACACCGCCTCCGCCGGAGGCAGGCCGAGCCGTGCCAAGGTGAGTTCGTAGATCCGCGGATCGGGTTTGCGCAGGCCCACCTCGCCGGAGATGACGGCCAGCTCGAACAGCCCCTCCAGCGACTCCCACGGGTAGTTGTTGCCCCAGCTGTTCGACAGCAGCGCCGTGCGCAGCCCGGCGGCCCGCAGGTCGGCGACCAGCCGCAGCATCGCGGCGTCCGGGCGCATGTGCGCGAACATCCGCGCCATCAGCCCGTCCGGCTCGACCGGGCCGCCCTCGGTGGTGCGCAGGCGTTCCGCGAGCAGCCGGTCGAACTCGGCGGCGGGCAGCTCGCCCGTCTCCAGCCGGTGGATCGGGGTGCCCGCGGGGGCGCGGCGCGACAGCCACTCCTTGAGCGCGGCCGAGAACGTCCCCGGATCGATCCGCTCGGCGCGGGTCCAGGCGTCGATCGCGATCCGGCCCTGCGTGGTGAGCACCCCGCCGTAGTCGAAGATCACCGCTTGGATCGAGGAGGCCATGCACCGGACCGTACCGACTAGCCGGTATGCCCGCTAGACCTTTTTCAGGGGCCGTGGTCGGCCTGCGTCGGGGGCGGGTGGCGGAACCTCAGCGCCCTCCTCGCTGCGGGATCGTTTTCGCAGGTGGCTCCGCCACATGCGAAAACGCTGTCCTCGCGAGGAGAACGCTGAGAACCCGCTGCGGTGCCGGTTGACCAGGTGGTCGCTGCTCAGCGGCTTCGCCGCTGACAGGAAACCGCGGGCCGAAGTGGGCGCCCAGCGCCTGCGCCGCTGACAGGCGGTGGGCGCGGCGGTCAGGTGGGGTAGGCGGTGCGGAGGCGGGCTGCGTGGTCGAGGAACTCGGGGAGGGTGTCGCAGGTGGTGAACTGGAGGTCGACGAAGGCGTCCTCGACGCCCAGCTCGGCGACCTCGTGCAGGTAGTCGGCGATCTGCTCCACCGAGCCCTGCGCGGGGCGCTCACCGGGCGGGCCGAACTCGGCGTTGACCCGCAGCACCGTGCGCACCGGTTCCAGCCCGGCCTCCCGCGGGTGCTCCCGCAGCGCGGCGAGCTGGCGGCGCAGCGCGTCCAGCGGCAGGGCGATCGCCAGCCACCCGTCCGCGCGGCGGGCGATCCGCCGCAGCGCCGCCTCCGAACCGCCGCCGAGGTACACCGGCACCTTCCCCGTCGGCTTCGGCTGGAACTCGCCGGGGCTGATCGTCCAGAACCGGCCGCGGTGGCGCACCGGATCGGGACCCCACAGCGCCGCCAGCACGTCCAGGGTCTCGTCCAGCCGGGCGCCGCGCTCCGTCCACGGCACCCCGGCCGCCAGGTACTCGTCCTTGGACCAGCTCAGCCCCAGCCCGGCGATGAGCCGGCCGGAGCTGAGCAGGTCCAGGCCGGTGAGGGCGCGGGCCAGCGCGATCGGCGGGTGCAGCGGCGCGCTCAGCGTGCTCGTGCCCAGCCGGGGCAACGTCGTCGCCTGGGCCGCGACGCTCAGCGTCAGCAACGGGTCGAGCCCGGCCCGCATCTGCGGCGGCATCGTGCCGTCCCCGCCGGGATAGGGGGTGAGCAGCCGGTGCGGGGCGTGCACCCGTTCCCCCGCCCACAGGCTCTCGTACCCCATCGCCTCCGCCTCCGCGGCCACGGTGCGCACGTGGTCGGGGTGGGCGAACGCGCCGAATTGCGGAAGTCCCAGGCCCAGGCGCATCTTCGCGCTCCTCTCCGCGGCAGGCCGATCAGCCGCAGGTCGTCAGCATCTCCTCCAGCGCCGACTTCTCCTCCGCGGTGACCGACAGGCCGTAACCGTGCTTCACGGTGACCCAGTCGGTGGCGTACTCGCACCACGCGGCCTCGACCGGCTTCCACTTCGACGGGTCCTTGTCGCCCTTCGAACGGTTGGAGCTCTTGTCGGCGGCGACGAGCTGCGGCAGGTCCATGTCGTTGGCGAACTGCTCGCGGCGCTCGTCGGTCCACTCGCTCGCCCCGCTGCGCCAGGCGTTGGCCAGCGGAACCATGTGGTCGATGTCCACGTCGGAATCGTCGGTGACGGTCTCCCCGCTGTAGGTGCTGACCCAGCTGCCGGACGTCGCCTCGCAGGAGTTGTCCACCTGCACGTCCGTGCCGTCGCGGACCAGCACCGCTTCCCGGGTGTTGCAGTTCTTCCCGGCCTCCGGCGCGGGAATCCAGTGCTCGAAGCTCTTGCGCGAGTAGCCGTCCATCGACCCGGCCGGCTTCACCTCGAGACCGGTGAGCTGCTCGGACGCCTCACCCGCCGACGCGGTGGCGGGCGCCCCGGAGTCGGTGCCGAGCACCTTGTCCAGCGCACCGGACTCGAACACCAACCAGCCCAGTCCGATGATCAGCGCGGACACCACGGTGATCCACACGGGAGTGCGCTGCTTCTTCTGTTGTCCTGTCGACATGCTCGCTCCGGCTCCGATGTTGCTGTGCGCAGCCCATTCGATCACGGAGCGCCATGCGGGCAGTACCGCCGTGCGCGGGAGATCACGTGGCGGACCGGTACAGATCGCGGAGCAGGGCGATCTCGCCGCCGTGGTGGCACAGCTCCCGGTTCAGGTGCAGCACCAGCGTCAGGTACGTCCGGTCGGCGTGCGGGCCCTCCGCGGGACCCACCGGCTCCGCCCAGCGCTCGGCGGGCATCGACCCGATCCCGTCCCGCCACAGCGCGTGCTGGCGGTCCAGGTGGGCGAGCGCCGCCGCCGCGGAAGCCGGGTAGTCGTGGTGGTCGATCCGGTACGAGCCGTCGCCGAAGTGGTTCGACACGCGCATCGCGAACACGTGGTCGGCGACGTGGCACAACCGCCACGCGATCGTCGTGAACGGCGGCGGATCGGGAGCGGGGAAGGAGAAGTCGAACTCCCAGCCGCGCCCGGTCTCGCGCACCGACCAGCAGCCCGGCACCGGTTCGCGGAAGTACTCCGCGTCGGTGAGGCCGTCCAGCCGCGGCCGCCAGTGCTCCCAGTAGAAGTCCAGCTGGTCCAGCGCCTCGTCGCGGAAGTCCATGCGCCGCAGCGTAATCGGCGCTCCCGGCACGCCGCCGCCCAGCGAGCCTGCGGACGAGGTGGACGGCGAGGGGGAGCGCGGCGGCCGCTCCGGGATCCGGAGCGGCCGCGCGGTTCAGGGGTTCAGCCGGTAGCGGGTGCGGGCGTGCTCGCCGTAGGGCGCCGGGTGGACCGTCGCGCGGATGCGCGGGAAGCCGAGGTCGGCGTCCGGGGCGGTACCGGGGCCGGGGTGCTCGCCCCAGGCGACGTGCACTCCGGTACCGGTCCGGGCGTGCTCCCGGTCGACCAGCGCGAGCGCCAGGACCGTTCCGGCCGGATCGAAGGAATCGGTCTGGTGGGTGACGCCCACCAGCGCGCCGTCCACCTCGACCCGGTTGCGGGCGTAGCCGTGCACGAAGCCCTCGCCGAGCACCGCCCGCACGTCGGCCGGATCGAACTCCAGCGTGACCTTGGTGCGGCGGACGTCGTCCTTCGCCTTCAGCAGCGCGTCGCGGCCGATGAAGTCGTGGTCGAACGAGATCGACCTGCCGTAGCCGAGCTCGTAGGGCGTGCAGTAGTGGTCTTCGATGTCGGGGGAGAAGAAGCTGCCGGTCAGCGGCCGGACTCCCTCGTAGCTGCGCAGCGGCAGGTGCTCGCGGTACCCGGACAGCTCGGGAGCGGTGTAGATCGCCGGGGTCGGGCTCGGAATCCACCCGCTGTCCATGCTGGCCGTCGGGTACGCGAGCCCGCCGACGCGGACCAGGCCGAACCGCTCCCCGGCGCGCAGCAGCGCTTCCTCCACGGCGGCCCCGTGCTCCCACTCGCCGAAGAACTCGAAACCGGGCTGCCCGGCCATCCCGTGCCGCAGGGCGCGGAACCGCATGCCGCGCAGCTCCACCGGGGTGGTGTGGAAGAACCGGACCGGCGGCAGCGGGCCGCCGAACACCGCCGCCACGAGTTCGCCCGCCAACGGCCCCTGCACCTGGTACCGGAACAGCTTCGGCGGACCGCCCCGGTGGCGGGAATCGGGGTCGGTGCCGAACTCGACGTCGTAGCCGCCGTTCGCGCCGTGGTACTTGACCCAGTTCTGCGCCGCGGGCACCCCGCTGAGCAGGTAGCGCTGCTCGGCTTCGCGCAGCAGGATGCCGTCGGTGATGATGTTGCCGTCCGGCGCCACCGGCACGAACTGCTTGGCCCGCCCGACCGCGAAGTCGCGGTAGTCGTTCGCGCTCACCTCGGACAGCAGGCGCGTGGCGTCCGGTCCTTCGATCGTGGTGTCGGACATGTGGTGGGAGAGGTCGGACAGCGCGACGGCGGAGTGCCAGGCGTGCTGCTCCTGCCGCCAGCCCGCGTGCTCGGGTGCGACGACCGGTGGTGTCCACGGTGCGTCGTCCGGGCGCCACAGCAGGTCGACGGGCGAGCCCGCCTCGTTGATGCCGTCTTGCAGGCTGGGTGTCGTCACCCACCGAGGATCGGCCGGGGCCCGCGCGATCGCCACGACGCGGTGCCGATCGGGCCGGAACCTCCACCGCGGTGGCCGGGGGTGGTGGTGCTCCGCTGCGCGAGCGGCCCGCGCGGGGGAAGTCCGCCACCGGGTCACATCGGCACCAACCGGCCGTGCGTGATCAGGGATCCGGCCTGCTTGACGCGCCTGCCCCGGATGCTCACCTGGTGGCCGAGGATCCCGGGAACGGCCGCGACCTGCGAGGTCAGGTAGCGGTAGAGGTGCTCGGCGTCCCGGCACACCACGATCGCGACGAGGTTGTGCGCCCCGCTGATGGCACCGGCGTACGCGGTCTCGGGGTGACGGGCGAGCGCCGTCCCCGCCCGTTCCAGGTCCGCGGGCGCCACGCGCAGCAGCAGCGTGGCGTGGAGGTGGAAGCCGAGCTTGTCGGGGAGCAGGTCGACGCCGTAGGCCAGTGCCCCGCACGACCGCAGCACGTCCATCCGGCGGGCCACCCGGTTCGGCGGCCAGCCGGTGGTCGCGGCGAGCTCGGCGCGCGTGGCCCGGCCGTCTTCGGCGAGCGCCGCCAGCAGCGGCGCGTCCCCGTCGGACGGGCCGCCCGGGCTCGGCCTGCCCGGGCTCGAACCGCCTGGGCTCGGCGCGCCTGGGCCGGGATCGTCAAGGCTCGGCTCACCCGAGTTCGAACCGCCCGGACTCGGACCCTCCGGGACCCCGGCGGCGAGACGGCGGAGCCCGTCCGGTGCGAAATCCGGGGCGAACCCGGTCCACTCGGCCGTGCCGGGCTCGCCGAACGGGTGGAGCAGCAGGTCGATGCTCAGGTCCAGCACGGACGAAGCCCTGGGCAGCCGTTGCAGCAGCAGGTCGTCGTGCCCGGCGCCGACGGGGGAGCGGACGATGCACACGATCTCGGAGCCGCCGGACGCCAGCGCGAGGTAGGCGACGTCGGAACGGCGGGCCAGCGACCCCGCCAGCGGCTCCACCCGGTCCGGCCGGCAGCGGATGCGGGCGAGCCAGCGCGCGTCGCCCGGCCCGCCAGGGCTGACCAGGCCGACGACGCGCACCACGCCGTCGCGGCGCAGCGCCCGGTAGCGCCGGGCGGCGGTCTGCTCGGAAACCCCGGCCACGTCGGCGATCCGCCGGAACGAGGCGCGCGGTGAGCACTGCAGCGCGCGGAGGACCTTGCCGTCGACCGGATCGATCATGGCGGGATCGTGCCAGCACGTGCCGGTCGGCCCTCGGCGCCCTCGGCGTGCCCGGCGATTCGGCGTGCCCGGCGATTTGGCGGACCTGATGATCCGGCGGACCCGGCGGACCCGGCGGTCCGGCGTGCCCGGCGATTTGGCGGACCCGATGATCCGGCTGGTCCGGCGGACCGGCGACCTGGTGCCCGGCGGATTCCGGCTACCCGGTGACCCGGCGGACCTCGGCACCCGGCGCGGACTCGGCGACCCGGGGCCCGCGCCGGGCCGGGCCGGGCACCTCAGCCCGGGCTGGAGCGGCCGTGGCGCCAGTAGCCGAAGAACGCGATGTCCTGCTTCGGCATCCCGTGCTCCTGGACCAGGTGCCTGCGCAGGCCGGTGGCGAGCTTCGACTCGCCCGCCACCCACGCGTAGCCGCGGCCCGGCCCCGGCGACCACTCCTTCGCCGCGGCGAGCGCCAGCACCCCGGGCACGTCCCCGGAGCCGTCCCGGGCCACCCAGCGCACCCGCGCGCCCGGGGGAGCGGTCACGTCGGGGCGGATGTCGGCGGTCTCGGGAACCTCCAGCACCACGTCGGCGCGCAGGTCGTCGGGGGCGTGTTCGAGGATCGCGAGGATCGCGGGGACCGCGCTCTCGTCGCCGACGAGCAGCTGGTGCCGCGCGTCGTCCGGCGGCAGGTAGCTGACGCCGATGTCGAAGATCCCGGCCGGGTCGCCGGGCCGCGCGCGGCGGGCCCAGTCGGCGGCGGGGGCGTCCTCGTGCAACGCGAACTCGACGTCGACCTCGCCGCTTCCGGGGCGCCTGCGGCGGATCGTGTAGTTGCGCACCCACGGGCGGCGGGTCTTCGGCAGCAGGAGCAGCTCCGCCATCCACGCGTTCCCGGAGCTGGTGGGCATCCGCAGCCGGTCCTGGCCTTCGCGCGGGAAGAACAGCCGCACCGCCTGGTCGTGGCCGCCGTGGTCGAGGTGTTCCAGCTCGGGGCCGCCGAGGGTGAGGGTGGTGAAGTTCGGCGAGGTGGTGGTGTTCGCCAGCACCTCCAAGGTGATCATCGTGCGGTGTTCGGGCGTGCGGATCTTGGGCAGCACGAGTTCGTCCCTTCCGTTCAGAGATCCACAGCGAGGTGGTGGGACGACGCTCGGGACACGCAGGGGTACATCCTGCCGGGTGCGGCGCCGATGTCGTCGCGGTGTTCGGGTTCACCGGCGAGGACGACGAGTTCGCAGCTGCCGCAGACCCCTTCGCGGCAGCCGCTCGGCACCGGGTGCCCGGCGTGCCGCAACGCGTCGAGCATCGACTCGTCGGCGTCGACGCGAACGCTGCTCCCGGAACGGGCGCACCTCACGTCGAACGCGGCGTCGGGGGCGAACGTCCTGGCGGTGGGCCGGAAGCGTTCCAGGTGCAGCCGGCCGGCGGGGAAGGTGGCCTCGGCGGCGGTGAGCATCGCGTCGGGGCCGCAGCAGTACACCAGCGCCTCCGGGCCGAGCTCGGCGGCGAGCGCGGCGAGGTCGGGGCGCCCGCCGGTGTCGGTGGTGGCGATCCGGACCCGGTCGCCCAGCTCGGCGGCGAGTTCGGCGGCGAACGGCATGCTCGTGGTGCTGCGGCCCGCGTACACCAGCCGCGCGGCGGCTCCGGCGGCGAGCGCGGCGCGCAGCATCGGCGCGATCGGGGTGACGCCGATGCCACCGGCCAGGAACAGGTACTCGGGGGCGGGCAGCAGCGGGAAGTTGTTGCGCGGCGGGGAGACCTCGACGGTGCGGCCCGCGCGGAGGAACAGGTGGACGTACTCCGAGCCGCCGCGGCTGAGCGGGTCGTGGCGCACCGCGATGCGGTAGCGGCGGCGGTCGGCGGGGTCGCCGCACAGCGAGTACTGCCGGGTCAGCCGGTTCGGCAGCGACAGGTCCACGTGCGCGCCCGGTTCCCAGGGGGCGAGCGGGCCGTCCGCGCCGCGCAGCTCCAGGGACACGACGCCGTCGGCGATCGGCTCGACGCGGTCGAGGATCGTGTGCTGCACGGATGAACCACCTTGGCCGAGTGCGGTCTCCAGCGCGCCTTCGCGGCGCCGATGGCCTGCGTAGGTGCAGGTCATGGCTCAATTATGAGCAATTGTTCGCTTCGGGCGCTACTCGCTTTCCGGCCGCCGGATCGGGACTCCGCGCCGGCATGGCTCCCGGCGGCGCGAACAGCCGCGCGACATCCCGTGCGAGCTCACCCGGCCCCG
The DNA here is from genome assembly GCF_057736575.1 of Saccharopolyspora sp. MMCC62. NCBI lineage: Bacteria > Bacillati > Actinomycetota > Actinomycetes > Pseudonocardiales > Pseudonocardiaceae > Saccharopolyspora > Saccharopolyspora sp. MMCC62. The sequence goes on from NZ_JBYKCM010000008.1 coordinate 298,340, forward strand.
GGATCCCGCGACGGCTGCTCGCGTTTCGCCCGTCACCAGGGAAGCGCTGGACTGCGACGTGCTCGGCGTCGCGGGCGCCGACCTGCGCATCATGGTCTACACGGCTGATCCCGGTACGGAGGACGCCGACCGGCTCGCACTGCTGGCGGTCCTCGGCACCCAGTCCGTGTCCTAGCGGCGCTGCGGCAGGCTCGATCGCGCGTGCGGTGTCCGTCGGACGCGGGTCCAGCGGCGCCTCGCGGATTCTCGGCCGCCGGACCGGTCAGGACCGCAGCCGCGCGAAGATCTCCGGGTCGTGGGCGCAGATCAGGTCCACGTCGGGTTCGCTGCCCGCGTGCAGTTCGGCGAGGCGGGCGTGGTTCGCCCGCACTTGGCGGAGGTCGTGCGCCACCGAGGTCTCCAGCAGCCGCAGCGCGATCGGCACCGGCGCGCTCCCGTCCAGGCTGCCGGGGTGGTAGAACGCGTCCCCGGCGTGCAGCACCCACCGCTCGCCGGACCGGACCGCGACCGCCGCGTGCCCGCGGGTGTGGCCGGGCAGCGCGATCAGCACGAGTCCGTCCGCGATGCCGGTGAGCTCCTGCGCCGCCGGGAACCCGCGCCAGGCCTCGCCGTCGGCGCCGTGCTCCACCAGCTGCGGTCCGTGCGCCCACTGCGCGGCCCGGAACCGCAGCCGCTCCTTGCGGGACGGGGAGTGCAGCGCGCCCGCCGCCTCCGCCGCGGTCAGGTGCACCCGGGCGCGCGGGAAGTCGGTGAGCCCGCCCGCGTGGTCCAGGTCGAAGTGGGTGAGCACCACGTGCCGCACGTCCTCGCGGCGGAAACCGAGCCGCTCGACCTGGTGCGCGGCGGTCTCCTCGGCGCGCAGCGCGGGCCGCACCACGTGCCGGAACGCGCCGAGCCGCCGCGCCGGATCGGCGATGTCGGCGAGCCCGAACCCGGTGTCCACCAGCACCAGCCCGGCCTCGGTCTCCACCAGCAGCACGTGGCACACCAGCGGTGCACCGGGCAGGTTCAGGGTGCCGCAGTTGAGGTGGTGCACTCGCACGGGAGGTCCTCGCTTCGTCGCGTCCTACTTGATCGACAACCTACCGCTCGGCGAGCTCGGCCAGCCGCCCCAGCCCGTCGTGCCCGGGGGTGCCGGGTTCCGCGGTGAGCGCGATCAGCTGCTGGTCCGGGTCGGCGGTGCTGGCCAGCGCCGACCAGTCCAGGACGAGTTCCCCGGCCACGGGGTGCCGCAGCACCTTGCTGCCGGATTCGCGCGCCGCCACCTGGTGCGCGCCCCACCACCGCCGGAAGTCCGCGTCCTGCGCCGACAGCTCCGCGACCAGCTCCGCGAGCAGCGGATCACCGGGTGCGGCGGCGGCCTCCATCCGCAGCTGCGCCGTGCAGGCCCGCGCCACCTCCGGCCACCGCGGGTAGCGGGAGCGCACCTCCGGTTCGAGGAACACCAGCCGCACGAAGTTGCGCCGCCGCAACGGGATCCGGTCGAAGTCGGTGTACAGCGCGGCCGCCATCGGATTCCAGGCCAGCACGTCGGTGCGGCGGCCCAGCAGCATCGCCGGGGTCGTGGTGAGGTCCGCCAGCAGCCGCAGCAGGTCGGGCCGCGCCCGCTGCCGGACCGGTCGCGCGGGCCGACCGGCGTCCTTGCCGGAGAGCTCGAACAGGTAGGCGCGTTCGTCCGCGCCGAGCAGCAGCACCCGCGCCAGCGCCTCCAGCACCGGTTCCGACGCGGTGCGCCTGCCCTGTTCCAGCCGGGTGTAGTGGTCGGTGCTGATCGAGGCCAGCGCCGCCACCTCCTCCCGGCGCAGGCCGCGGACCCGCCGCCTGCCACCGGAACTCCCCAGCCCGGCCGCCGCCGGGGTCAGCGCCGCGCGGCGGGCGCGGAGGAAATCGCCCAGCGCACCGTCGCCCGAGGTCCCGATCGTCATGGCACCAGTGTCGCAACGCCTAGCCTGGGACAGCGCTGTCCCAGGACGAAGCAGGCCCTGCCTCCCGCGCCGCGACCGCGCCAACCTCGACGGCACGAACCCCGACGAGGACCCGAGGACCATGCGCACCGACGTCACCTTCCCCAGCAGCGGCCTGGCGCTGGCAGGCATCCTGTTCACCCCGGACGACCCCGGCCCGCACCCGCTGCCCGCGATCGTCGTCTCCCACCCGGGCGGCGGCGTGAAGGAGCAGAGCCCCACCACCTACGGCGAACGCCTGGCCCGCGCCGGGTTCGCCGTGCTCGCCTTCGACGCCGCCCGCCAGGGCGCCAGCGAAGGCGAACCGCGCGGTGAGGAGGACCCGTTCCAGCGCGCCGAGGACGTCCGCGCCGCGGTGAGCCACCTGACCACCCGGCCGGAGGTCGACCCGGAGCGGATCGGGGCGCTCGGCATCTGCGCCTCCGGCGGCTACGTGCCGTACGCGGCGCAGAGCGACCGGCGGATCAAGGCGGTGGCCACGGTCAGCGCCGCCGACTTCGGCCGGGTGGTCCGGGAGGGCGTCGACGGCACCCAGCCGCCGGAGGTGCTCGACGCCGTGCTCGCCAGGGCCGGCGAGCTGCGCACCGCCGAGGCGCGCGGCGAGCCGCCGCACCGCGAACCGTGGGTGCCGGGCGAGTGGCGCGACTCGGCGCACCGCCAGGACCGCGAGACCTGGGAGTTCTACCGCACCGCCCGCGGCTCCCACCCGCGCGCGGGCGGCACCCGGCTGCCGCGGGACCTGGACCGGATCGCGCTGTACGACTCGTTCGCGCTGATCCGGCTGCTGGCGCCCCGGCCGCTGCTGATGATCGCCGGGTCGGCGGCGGACACCGCGCACTTCAGCCGGGAGGCGGTCGCGGCGGCCACCGGGCCCGCCGAGCTGCGCACGGTCGACGGCGCCACCCACGTCGACCTCTACGACCGCGACGAGCACGTCACCACCGCCGTCGCCGAACTGATCCGCTTCTTCGCGGCGCACCTGACCGCGGCCGGGTGATGCGCGAACGGTCCCTCCGGAACGGGGGACCGGAGGGACCGTCGCGTGCCGGAGGCGCGGTTACGCGTTGTCCTCCTTGAGCATGTCCGAGCACTTCTCACCGATGGCCATCGTGGTGATGTTCGGGTTCACCGCCACCAGGAACGGCATCGCCGAGGCGTCCGCGACCCGCAGGCCCTCGACGCCCTTGACCCGCAGCCGCGCGTCCAGCGGCTTGCTCGGGTCGCCGTCCGCGCCCATCGGCACCGAGGCCGCCGGGTGGTAGACGGTGTTGTGCGTCTTGCGGATGTAGTCGGCGATCTCGTCGTCGGTGCGCACGTCCGGCCCGGGGTGCAGCTCGGCGCCGGCCCAGCCCGCCATCGCCTGCTGCGAGACGATCTTCCGGGCGAGCTTGATGCCCTCGGTCATAACCCGGATGTCGTGCGCGTCGGTGAAGTACCGCGGGTCGACGCGCGGCTTGTCCCGGAAGTCCCGGGTGCGCAGCCGCACCGTGCCGATCGACCGGCTGCGGGTGACGTTCGGCGTCAGGCAGAAGCCGTTCTCCGTCGTCGGGTAGCCCTGCCGCGCGGTGTGCATGTCGAACGGCACCGAGCCGTAGTGGAACATCAGGTCCGGCCGGTCCAGCCCCGGTTCGGTGGTGGTGAAGATGCCGATCTCCCACCACTGCGTGGATTCCGCGGGCATCGGCTGCTTCGCGTCCCAGCCGATGACGCCTTCCGGGTGGTCCTGCAGGTTGGAGCCGACGCCGGGGGAGTCGACCAGCACGTCCACCCCGACCTCGCGCAGGTGCTCGGCCGGGCCGATGCCGGAGAGCATCAGCAGCTTCGGGGTGTCGATCGCACCGGTCGACAGCACCACCTCGCGCCGCGCCCGGACCGTGCGGGTGTGGATGAGGTCCGGGTCGAGGTAGGCGACGCCGGTGGCGCGCTTGCCGTCGAACACGACCTTCTTGGCGCGCACCTCGGTGCGCACCTCCAGGTTCGGCCGCTTCCCGATGATCGGGTGCAGGTAGGACACCGACGACGAGGAGCGGGTGCCGTCCTCGCGGGCGTTGATCTGGAACCAGTTCGCGCCGTGCGTGACGGTCCGGCCCGAGTTGAACTCGGTGATCGGGATGCCCGCCTGCTCGCAGGCCTGCAGCAGCGCCGCCCCGGACGGGTCCTTCGGCGGCACGCTGCGGATCGTCACCGGCCCGCTCCGGCCGTGGTGCTCACCGGGGCCGTCGTTGGTCTCCAGCCGCTTGTACAGCGGGAACACGTCCTTCGCGCCCCAGCCGGTGGCGCCCAGCGACTCCCACTCGTCGAGGTCCTCCGCGGGCGCCCAGAACGCGATGCACGAGTTGTGCGAGGAGCAGCCGCCGAGCACCCGGGCGCGGGCGTGGCGCATGTACGAGTTGCCCTGCTCCTGCGGCTCCACCAGGTAGTCCCAGTCGTAGCCGGACTCCAGCAGCGCCATCCAGCGGTCCAGCTCCAGGATCGCCTTGTCGCCGACGTCGGACGGCCCCGCCTCCAGCAGGCACACCGTGGTGTCCGGGTCCTCGGACAGGCGCGCGGCGACCGCTGCTCCGGCACTGCCGCCTCCGACGACCACGTAGTCGAATTCCTCGGTCATGGTCACAGCTCCGTTTCCGCTCAGGACAAGGCCGGTTTCGGGTCTTCTTCGGCGGCGGCCGCCGCGTGGTCGGCGAGCACGCCGATGCGGTGCCGCTGGACGAACCAGTAGTAGGCGAAGCCGCCGAGAGCGGCGATGCCGACGAACAGCACCGAGCTCCACTGCAAGTACCAGTGGAACGGCGGTTCGGCGTTGTAGACCTCGTTGCGCGGCCAGGCCAGGTTGATCGTCATGCCCGCGCCCCACAGCACGGCGAGCACGTTCACCGGCAGGCCCCAGCGGCCCAGCGAGAACCGCCCCTCCTGCTTCGCCGAGGACCACCGGCCGCGCAGCCGCGCCACCAGCATCGGGATCGTCACCAGCAGGTACGAGATGTAGATCAGGATGATCGCGAGGCTGGTCACCGCGGAGAAGATCTGCGGCTGCCCGATGTTGACCACCAGCAGCGCCACCGCGAGCACGCCGATCACGACCGCGGGCACCACCGGCGTCTGGAACCGGGGGCTGACCCGCGCCAGCTTGGAACCGCCGGGCAGCGCGTTGTCCCGGGCCATCGCGAACGCGATGCGGATCGCCGCGGTGTGCACCGCCAGCACGCACACCGTGATCGCCACGAACACCACCAGCAGGAACAACCGGCCCACCAGCGGGCCGAGCGCGTCGGTGAGCACGAACTGCAGCCCGTCCTCGGTGAGCTGCGGCGCGGTCAGGTCGCGGGCGGCCATCAGCGCCAGCAGGATGATCAGCCCGCCGAGCACGAACGAGGCGATCAGCGACCGCAGGATGGCCTTCGGCGCGTTGCGGTGCGGATCGATGGACTCCTCGCCGAGCGAGGAGGCGGTGTCGAAGCCGTACATCACGTACGAGGACGCGATCGCCGCGACCAGGAACGCGCCCAGGTAGCCGCTGCCGCCGTAGGCCGCGCCGGTGCCCTGCGTGTCGAGCACGACGTCCGGCCCGCGGGTCGCGAACACCGCCAGCACCAGGATCAGCACCACCGCGGCGATCAGCTCGATCGCGACGCCCGCGCTGTTGATCCGGGCCATCAGCTTCACGCCGAACGCGTTGATCAGCGTGGTGAACACGATCAGCGCGGTGGCCAGCAGCACGCCGTTGGCGGCCTCGCTGCTGCCGCTGCCGTCGCCGATGACCTGGAAGGCGCCCCAGATCTGCGGCAGCGTGTGCTGGTAGGCCAGCGCGGTCGCCGCGATCGAGACGATGGAGGCCAGCAGCATCATCCAGCCCGCCAGCCAGGCGACGTGCTTGCCGCCGAGCCGCTTCGACCAGTTGTAGATCGAACCGGCGATGGGGTAGTGCGAAGCCAGCTCCGCGAAGCTCAACGCCACCATCAGCTGTCCGAGGAAGACCATTGGCCAGGACCACCAGTAGGCGGGGCCGCCGAAGGACAACCCGAAGTACGACAGCTGGAAGGTGCCGGTCAGCACCGAGATGTAGCTGATCCCCGCGGCGAACGTGTGGAACGAACCGAGGGTTCTCTTCAATTTGTTGGTGTAGCCGAACTCGCTGAGCTCGGCGTCACCGGAGGGCGCGCTCATGCCCGAAACTCCTTTCCCGCGCCCGCCCCCCGCGGGAGGGCGGGGGAGAGCGGCGGGTGGTCGTTTTGCGCAGATCAAGTAGGACGTGACGTGTCCTGGCCCGCCCGGTCAGCGGCCGTCGAACCACCGCGGCGGGGTCGGGCGCAGGTTCTGGTGGATGTGCTTGGCCTCCTGGTACTCGCCCAGCCCGGCGCGGCCGAGTTCGCGGCCCACGCCGGATTGCTTGAACCCGCCCCATTCGGCCTGGGGCAGGTAGGGGTGGAAGTCGTTGATCCACACGGTGCCGTGGCGGAGCCGGTGCGCGACGCGCTGCGCCTTGCTCACGTCGGAGCTGAACACCGCGCCCGCCAGGCCGTAGTGGGTGTCGTTGGCGATGCGCACCGCGTCGTCCTCGTCGGTGAAGCGCTCCACGGTCAGCACCGGGCCGAAGGACTCCTCGACGACGGCGTACGAGCCCTGCCGCACCTCGTCGAGCACGGTCGGCAGGTAGTAGTGCCCGTCGCGGTACTGCTCGCCCTCGGGGCGGCGGCCGCCGGTGCGCAGCACGGCGCCCTCCTCGACGGCCTTCGCGACGTAGGCCGACACCTTCTCCAGGTGCGCGGCGGAGATCAGCGGCCCGGTCTCGGCGTCGGCGTCGAACGGCCCGCCGAGGCGGATCCGCTCGGCGCGGCGCACCACCTCGTCGACGAACCGGTCGTGGATCTCGTCCTGCACGATCAGCCGCGCCCCGGCGGAGCAGACCTGGCCGGAGTGCAGGAACACCGCCATCAGGGCGTAGTCCACGGCGGTGTCGAAGTCGGCGTCGGCGAACACCACGTTCGGGTTCTTGCCGCCGAGTTCGAGGGCGACCTTCTTCACGGTGGCGGCCGCGGCGGCGGCGACCTTGCGGCCGGTGTGCAGGCCGCCGGTGAACGACACCAGGTCGATGCCGGGGTGCTCGGACAGCACCGAACCGACCTCGGCGCCGGTGCCGAGCACCAGGTTGCCGACCCCGGCGGGCAGCCCGGCCTCGGTGAGCGCCCGCATCAGCAGGATCGCGGTGCTGGGGGTGAGCTCGCTGGGCTTGAGCACGAAGGTGTCGCCCGCGGCGATCGCGGGGGCCACCTTCCACGCGACCTGCAGCAGCGGGTAGTTCCAGGGCGTGATCATGCCGCAGACGCCGACCGGTTCGTAGCGCACGCGGCTGAACGAGTCGGGCGAGCCGGTGTCGATGACGCTGCCGCCGTCGGTCCCGGCGATCTTGCCGAAGTACCGGAAGCAGGCGGCGATGTCGTCCATGTCGTATTCGCTCTCCACCAGCCGCTTGCCGGTGTCGCCGGATTCGGCGCGGGCGAACTCGTCCTTGTCCCGGACCAGGATGTCGGCGACCCGCAGCAGCAGGTCACCGCGCTCCCACGCGGAGGTGCCCGGCCAGGTGCCGTCGTCGAAGGCGCGGCGGGCGGCCTGCACGGCGCGTTCGGTGTCGCCGCGGTCGCCCTCGGACACGGTGGTCACGAGGGCGCCGTCGGCGGGGCTGCGGATCTCGCGGACCCCGCCCGCCGCGGCGGGCTGCCAGGTTCCGTCGATGAACAGCGTTTCGGTGTTCGGCATAGGTGTCCCTGCTGGTCCTTCGTCCGTACGGGTCTCAACTGCGGCGCGTGATCGCGCGGGCCGCCGGTGTCGGGGGCGGCGGGAGCCGGGGTGAGTCGCTCTCGGCCGGTGCTCGGCGGACCGGCTGCGTTGCCGGGGGACACTAGCACCGGGTGTGTACATCTGTACATCATCGGCGGTTCCCCGGCGTCCGATCGGACGGTCCCCGGGCCGATGACCAGTGCCGACGGCACGAGGGTGACCTGGCCCGCAACGTCCCGCGAACCGCGCATGGCAGGCTGGGACCATGTCGACGACGGAGTCCGCGCCGCGCCGCAAAGATCCGGCCAGGCGGGAGCGCATCGCGCGCGCGGCGATCACCGTCGTCGCCGAGCGCGGCATCGAGAAGCTCACCCACCGCGCCGTGGCCGCCGCCGCCGAGGTGCCGCTGGGCTCCACCACCTACTACTTCCGCACCCTCGACGACCTGCTCGCCGAGGCGCTGCGGCACTCCGCGCAGGACGACGTGGCCGAGCTGCGGGCCTGGGCCGACGCCATCGACGGCGGCGCCGAGCTGGCCACCGCGCTCGGTGACCTGGTGCTGCGCTACCTCGGGCCGCACCGCACCCGCACCGTCGTGCAGCACGAGCTCTACATCGCCGCGCTGCACCGCCCGGCCCTCGCGCACGTGAGCACCGAATGGGACGCGGCGCTGGTCGAGCTGTTCACCTCCTATACCGATCCTGTTACCGGAAGGGCACTTTCGGCGGTATTCTGCGGGCTGCTGCTGCAGGGCATCGTCCGCGAGTCGGTGCCGAGTCGAGACGAAATCGAAACCACTTTTCGCCGAGTGCTGCTGCCGAGCGGAAATCGCTGACGCCGCAACGACTTCCGGCTCCGGCGCCACCGCCTTCCCGTCGGTTTTCCCACCGATCTCGGGAATTCGATCAGTTGATCTTATAGGTGTTCCGGGTGAACAATGGACCGCAGCGATCCGTTTTTCGCCAGCACCCGCCGGGTGACCGGACAGGGCAATGTCGTCCCAGCAGAGTCGTCGTGCTGATGTCCGGGTTCCGCCGGTTCCCCCCGGCGGAGCACATCCACGGGTGATCCACCGGTGTAGAACGGACATTGCCGCGTCGGGGCGTGGCTCGCTCCCAGCAGGACAACTGATGATCAACACATTCTCAGTGGGGTGAGACCGTGGGCTACCACAACGAAGATCGTGAACTGGTGCCGCTGAAGTCCGATTTCGACACCGTCTGGTACGGCTACCGCCGCTCCCAGGTGCGCTTCTACATCCAGCAGACCGATGCCGAGGTGCGCATGCTCACCGAGGACCGGGACGCCGCGCTCAGCCAGGTCGACGACCTGTCGCAGCAGCTGGAACAGGCGCGATCCGAGATCGAGGCGCTGCGCGCCCAGTTCGACGAGGTCTGCAAGCAGCCGGTCGACGAAGCCGGCCTGTCCGACCGGCTGCGCCGCATGGTGCGGCTGGCCCACGACGAGGCCGACGAGGTCGTGTCCTCCGCGCAGGCCGCCGCCGAGCACGAGTGGGCCCGCGCCGAGCAGTCCGCCGCCGAGCTGCGCGCCCGCTACGAGAACCTCGTCGCCGAAGCCGACCAGTGGCGCAGGCAGTCCGAGACGCAGCGCAACGAGGCGCTCGCCGAGACCCGCCGCGACATCCAGCGGATGGCCCGCGAAGCCGAAGCGCACCGGCGCAAGCTCGACCACGACGCCGAAGCGCGCCGCACCCAGGTGGAGAACGACTTCGAGATCTCCATGGCGGCCCGCCGCGACGAGGCCAACCGCGTGCAGGCCGAACGCGAGCAGCGCAGCCGCGACGAGGCCCGCCGCCGCGTCCTGGAAGCCACCGCCGAAGCCGAACGCCGCATCCGCCGCGCCGACGAGCACTCCGACGCGATGCTGCGGATGCGCCAGGACCTGGCCGGACGGGTCCGGGCCGCGCAGCAGATCATGGCCGACGCGGAACCCTTCCTCAGCGACGTCGAAGCGGGCGCGCTGACCGAGGACTCCGATGCCTACGCCGCGAGCGTCGTGCACGGCGGCCTGCTGGAGCAGGACCCGGAGGTCGAGGTCCCGCGCCAGCGCGCCAAGCCGGCGCCCGCCGAGGCCGAAGCGGAATCCGCCGTCGTCAGCGGCTGATCCGGCGGCCCACCGGCCGGGGTCGGGTCCTCGCGACCCGATCCCCCGGTGCGCGCGGGGCTACCGGGTTGATGGCCGCGCCGAGTGCTCGGTGCAGGCGATCCCCCGTGCGCGCGGGTCTACCGCCCCGCTCCGATCCGCACTAGGTTGGTCGCCGACGGTGATCAGCGCGGTGTGAGGGGGCGCGGATGCGGATCCGAGGCTGGCTGTCGGTGCTCGCGGCGGGATGCGTGCTGCTGGCGGGAACACCGGCCGCGGCGGCGCCACCCGCCGCCGACGACCTGCGCGATCGGCTCGAAGCGGTGCCCGGGCTGACCGTGCTCGGCGAACGGCCCACCGAACCCGGGTTCCGGCTGTTCGACCTCACCTACGCCCAGCCCGCCGACCACCGCGACCCGTCGTCCGGGGAGTTCCAGCAGCGGCTCACGCTGCTGCACCGCGGCGAGGACCGGCCCACCGTCGCCTACACCACCGGCTACGAGCTGCCCGCCCAAGCGGCCCGCACCGAACCGACCCGGCTGCTCGACGGCAACCAGGTCGCCATCGAGCACCGCTTCTTCACCCCGTCCCGGCCCGGCGACCCGGACTGGACGGACCTGAACATCTGGCAGGCCGCCACCGACGAGCACCGCGTCATCGACGCGCTCCGCGGCCTCTACGACGACCGCTGGGTGACCACCGGGGCCAGCAAGGGCGGCATGACCGCCGTCTACCACCGCCGGTTCTACCCGCAGGACGTGGACGCGACCATCGCCTACGTGGCGCCGAACGACGTCGACAACGACCAGGACCGCTACGACGAGTTCCTCGCCACCGTCGGCAACGCCGAGTGCCGCGACGCGCTCACCGCGGTGCAGCGGGACGCGCTGACCCGGCGCACCGAGCTGCGCGACCGGTTCACCGCCTACGCGGCCGCCGAGGGGCTGACCTTCGACCGGATCATCGGCGACGCGGACCGGGCGCTGGACGCCGTCGTGGTCGACGCGCCGTTCGCGTTCTGGCAGTACCGCGGCGTGCAGGACTGCGCGTCGATCCCCGGTCCCGGCGCGAGCCTGGACGACCTGTGGGGCTTCTTCGACGAGACGGTGCAGTTCTCCTCGTACACCGACCAGGGCCTGGACCCGTACGTGCCGTACTACTACCAGGCGGGCACCCAGCTGGGCTGGCCCGACGTGTCCGACGAGCCGCTCGCCGACCTGCTGCACAACCGGTCGATGGGGGAGCCGCGCAACTTCGTCCCGCGCGAGATCGACATGCGGTTCCGGCCGGGCGCGATGGCCGACGTCGCCGCCTGGGTCGCATCGCAGGGCTCCGAGCTGATGTTCGTCAACGGCGCGGCCGATCCGTGGAGCGCGGAACCGTTCCAGCTCGGTCCCGGCAGCCGCGACTCGTACGCGTACCTGGTGCCCGGTGGCAACCACGGTTCGAAGATCGAGGCCCTGCCGCCGCAGCAGCGCGCCGAAGCGGAGGCCACCGTCCGCCGCTGGGCCGGCGTCGACCAGCCGCCCGCGCGAATCCGCACCGCCCTCGACCGGGCGGACGACCTCCCCCGGACCCCACCGATGCTGCCCTGACCGGGCGCCACCCCTTCCCGATCTCACCCCCACTCCCACCAGGTGAGTGCCCCACCGGCCCACCCTCGCTGGCCGAATGGGCCACTCACCTGTCCCGACCGGGCGCGTCATCACGAGGTGAGTGGCCCGTTGGCCCAGTGTGGTTGGCCGAATGGGCCACTCACCTGTCCCGACGGGGTGCGTCATCACGAGGTGGGTGGCCCGTTGGCCCAGTGTGGTTGGTCGAATGGGCCACTCACCTGTGCTGACGGGGTGCGTCATCACGAGGTGGGTGGCCCGTTGGCCCAGTGTGGTCGGTCGAATGGGCCACTCACCTGTGCTGACGGGGTGCGTCATCACGAGGTGGGTGGCCCGTTGAGCCAGTGTGGTCGGGCGGGTGGGCCACTCACCTGGGTGGTTCGGTGGGGTGCGCGGGCTGGTGGGTCAGGCGGCTTCGGGGGTGGCGCGGCGGGAGGCGAAGCGGTCGTAGGCCGCCATCAGCCACTTGTGCGTCGGGCGCTCCACCAGCTTCGTCAACGCCCACCCCAGCAGCACGCCGTTCACCAGGAACGCCAACGTCTGCAACGTCGGCCCCACCCCGAGGTCCTGCAGCAGCCGCGCCACCACGTACCCCAGCGTCTGGTGCATCAGGAACACGCCGTAGGAGATGCCCGCGAACCACTGGATCGGTCGCCACGCCCACTTCGGGATCACGCGGTTCCAGTCCGGCCCGCGCGCGGTCAGCGCCACCGCCACCATGCCCACGCACACCGCCACCGTCGAACCCCAGTCCGCGACCAGGCCCTCCGGCGTCTCGGCGTAGTTGTGCAGCGCCTGGCCGAGCATGCAGGCCGCCAGCAGCACCGCGAAGTGCGGGGTGCGGATGCGCTTGGTCGACCACATCCAGATCGCCACGCCCACCACGAACAGGTGCCAGCGGTGCATGCCGATGCCGTCCACCACCATCCGGTACCACTCCGGCGGCTGGGACACCCGCAGCGGCCACTGCGCGGCGGGGATGAGCACCGCGGCCCACAGCACCCCGATCAAGCGGCGGCCGTGCCCGTACCGCGTCGAGTACAGCACCGCCGCGGCGCTGAAGCCCATGAGCTGCAGCGGGACCGTCCAGTGCGAGCCGTCGATGTAGAAGTACTCCGACGGGTGCCAGTTCCACAGCATCAGCAGGTTCGCCGCCAGGTCCTCCCCGGTCGGCGCGAACCAGCCCTCGATCGGCAGCAGCTGCAGCACCAGGTAGATCAGCACGACGGCGGCCAGGAACGGCGGCAGCAACCGCGCGATCCGGCCCCACCAGTACCGCGGCAGCGTCCCGCGCCCGATCGTCACGCACGCGAAGTACGCGGAGATGACCAGCAGCAGGCTGGCCCCCACCTGGTACGGGAAGACGATCTTGCGCGGGATCAGCTCGGGATGGAGGAACACGCTCAGGAAGGTCGCGTGGTACAGCATGACCAACCCGACGCAGCCGGCCCGCACGACGTCCCAGCTGATCTTGCGCTTGCTCCGCGTGCCCGAGTGAGCTCGTGCGGGCGCAGTGGTTCCTTCAGGCACGGCGCCACGTTACCAATCGCGGTTTTGCCCGTTGTGACCCAACCGCAGGACAACCGCCATCCGTTGGAGTGATCAGCGACATCTCGCGCAGAAGCCGATCTTCGAGGTGATCGAGCTGCGGGCCCGGCAGCGCTCCACCGAACTCACTCGAACGGGGCGGCAGTGGCGGACGGTGAGCAAGGGGCGACGAGCCCGCCACCCGGCGAGGAACAAGTCGACGCGGCAGGTGGTTGGGACGCACGAGGAACACCGAGCCTTGAGAGGGAGAACGATGGCCGTCGCCGTAGGACGCGTGGGCGTGTGGATGCTGGCCCCCGCCTGGGACCTCGACACCGCGGAGCACCGGGAGGCCGTCGCCGAACTCGACGCGCTCGGGTACGGAGCGCTGTGGCTCGGCATGGCACCGGGCGACCTGCGCGTCGTGCAGGGCCTGCTGGAGCAGACCAAGAAGCTCGTCGTCGCCACCGGCATCATCAACATCTGGACGCACGAGGCCGCCGACATCGGCGCCGCTTACCAGCGCGTGGACCGCGTCGCTCCCGGCCGGGCGCTCGTCGGGCTCGGCACCAGCCACGCGCCCCTCGTCGAACGGGCCGGGCAGAGCTACACCAAGCCGTTCAGCAAGCTGCGCTCCTTCGTCGACGAGCTCGACGCCGCGCCCGAACCGCTGCCCGTGCAGGCCCGGGTGCTCGCCGCGCTCGGCCCCAAGGCGCTGCAGCTCGCCGGCGAGCGGTCCGCCGGGGCGCATCCCTACCTGACCACCCCCGAGCACACCGCCTGGGCCCGCGAAGTCCTCGGCGACGGGCCGCTGCTCGCTCCCGAGCAGAAGGTCGTGCTCGAAACCGACCCGGACAAGGCCCGCGAGATCGGCCGCGCCGGCGCCGGCCCCTACCTGGAGCTGCCCAACTACCTCAACAACCTCCGCCGCCTCGGCTACACCGACGAGGACTTCGCCGACGGCGGCAGCGACCGCCTCATCGACGCCCTCGTCGCCTGGGGCGACCTCGACGCCATCGCCGAACGGGTCGCCGCCCACCACGACGCGGGGGCCGACCACGTGGCCGTGCAGGTGCTCACCGGCAGCTCGCCGCAGGACCGGCGGAGCGCGGTCCCCCGGGAGCAGTGGCGCGAACTGGCTCCAGCCCTGCTGGGCTGAAGTGCTGGGTCTTCTCGTTCTGCTCGGGGAACGGGTGGCGGAACCTCAGCGCTTTCCTCGCTGCGGGATCGTTTTCACCGGTGGCTCCGCCACAGGAGAAAACGCTGTCCTCGCGAGGAAAGCGCTGAGAACCCGCGGCGGTGCCGGTGTCTTTGGTGGTTGCTGGTCAGCGGCTTCGCCGCTGAGGGGATCAACTGATCTGCTGATCAACTGGTCTGCTGGTCAGGTGGTTCGGGGTTGTTCGTTGTGGTGTGCGGGGCCAGGTGGGCTATCGGGCTTGCGGTGGTGCCTCGGGGGTGGGCGCGGAGGGCGGTGCGGGCGGTCGTCGCGTGGGCGTGGTCCACGACGGCGAGGAGGCGGCCCGCGCAGGCCGCGTGCAGCGGGTCGATGCCGAAGTGGTCGGCAGCCCGGCGCACCTCCGGGGTCACCGGCACCGCCGAGCGGTCCAGCAGCACCCGCACCGAGGCGGCCCGGGCGATCTCGTCCAGCGCCGCGGCCACCCCGCCGCCGGTCACCTCGCGCAGCGCCCGGACTCCGGGCACCGCCAGCACGGCCGAGGCCAGCCCGGTCAGCGGCGCGACGTCCGAGACGACGTCCGCGCCGAGCGCGACCGCGAGGCCGTGCTCCCCGACCGGCCCGCTCACCAGCACCGCATCTCCCGGCCGGGCGCGGGCGGCACCCAGCCGGTGCGCTCCGCCGCGCGCGCCCACCCCGGTCGTGTCGATCGCGCAGCCGCGCACCCGGCCGCGCCGGACGACCGACACCCCGTCGACCGCCACCGGCACGCCCGCCGCCTCGGCCGCCGTCACCATCGACCGCGCCACCCGCCGCAGGTCACCGGCCGGGAAACCGGCTTCGACGGTGAACCGCACCGACAGGTGGTGCGGCACCGCGCCGGAGACCGCGAGCGCGTTCACCGTGCCGGAGACCGCGAGATCACCGATCGTCCCGCCGGGGAAGAACAGCGGCGAGCAGGCGAACGAATCGGTCACCAGCACCAGGCCGCCGGGCGGCGGGGTGGGCGGCGCACCGCGGAACTCCGCCCGCAACACCGCTTCGGCGGTCGCGGCCGACCGCACCGGTCCGCCCCGGACCAGGACGCGTTCGCCGCAGCCCGTCACCGCGGCGGCTCCGGCCGCCCGAGCAGCTCGTCCAGCGTCGCCGCCCGCTGCGGCCGCGCCCGGTGCTCGTGGAGGCGGGGCCGGGGGAGCCTGCGCCGCGGCGGCCCGGCGACCGCGGCGTGCCACAGCGCGGCGGGCAGCGCGAACCCGGCCACCCCGGCCCGGGACAGCCGCGCCGCGTGCAGCGCCCCGCCCGCGCCGAGGTAGAACAGCGTGCCGCCGAACCGGAATTCCAGCGGCACCTCCCCGTCCCGCACCGCGTGGAAGTACTGGGCGGCCACCGCGTCCGCGTCGCACGCCACCGGCAGCGCGGCACCGGTGTTCCCGCGGAACGGGCCGACGACGGTGCTCGTCCGACTCCACGGCAACGCGCGCATCGTCGTCGACCACCGCTCGGGTGCGCCGAAGACCTCGGTCAGCCGGATCGCCTCCGCGGTGTCGTAGCGGCGCCGGGCCGGGACGATCCGCAGCGCCGCGACCAGGCTGATCGAGCGGACCCGGACCTCCGGCGGTGCCTCCACGCCCAGCAGGAACCGCAGCGCGGGCCCCGCGCCGGAGCGGATCGGTTCGGCGCCGAGCACGGTGAACACCGGTTCCGGCGCGGGCCCGGTGGCGGCCTCGGGCAGGTCTTCGGGGGCCGCGGTCATGCCGCGCCCGCTTCGGTGAGCGTCATCCCGGAAACCTCCCAGCGCCTCGGCCACGCCGCAGTGTCGACCGCCGGACGCACCCCTGCAACGCAGGCCCCGCCACCGGGCGAACCCGGACGAGGACGACCGCGCCGCGGGTTCGCCGGGTGGCCCGGCCTGATCATCGCCAGCGGTAGCGGCGTTCCGGGCGGCCGGTGCCGCCGTAGCGCAGCCGCACCTCGGCGCGGCCGGTGTCCACGAAGTGCTCCAGGTACTTGCGCGCCGACACCCGGGACAGCTCGGCCAGCGCGGCGCACTCGGTCGCCGACAGGTCGTCCGCCGCTTCGCGCAGCACCCGTTCCACGACGCCCGCCGTCTCGCTCGCCAGCCCCTTCGGCGTCGTCGCGGGCCGCGGCGGGACGCCGAAGAGCCGGTCCACGTCCTGCTGCGCCGCCGGGGCGTCCCCGGGCAGTTCGCTGATCCGGTCGTGCAGCGCCCGGAAGTGCTCCAGCTGCTCGCGCAGCGCGTCGGAGCTGAACGGTTTGATCAGGTAGTGCAGCGCTCCGCCGCGCACCGCACCGCGGACGGTGTCCAGGTCGTGCGCGGCGCTGATCACCAGCACGTCCGGTTCGGTGGACGGCCGCGCCCCGGTGCGCATCGAGCGCAGCACGCTCAGCCCGTCCACGTCGGGCAGGTAGATGTCGAGCAGCACCAGGTCGGGCCGCAGCCGCTCCACTTCGCGCAGCGCCTCCGCGCCGGAGTGCGCGACGCCGACCACGCCGAAGCCGGGCACCCGCTCCACGTAGCCGCTGTGGATCTTCGCGACCATGAAGTCGTCGTCGACGACCAGCACCGTGATCACCCGGTCACCTCCGCGTCCAGCGGCAGCCGCGCGGTGAACACGGCGCCGTGCTCGTTGCGGACCTGCACCGAGCCGCCGCGGCGGCGGCAGATCCGCCGGGTCAGCGCCAGGCCGAGCCCGCGGTCCCCGTCCCGGGCGGCCTTCGTGCTGAAGCCGTGCCGGAAGACCTCCTCGACGATCTCCGGCGCCACGCCGGGACCGGAGTCCCGCACCACCAGCGTCACCACGTCGCCCGCGTGCCGCAGGTCCACCTCGATCCGGTCGTCGCCGGAGGCGCCGTCGACGGCGTCCAGCGCGTTGTCCACCAGGTTCCCCAGCACCGTGGTCACGTCCGCGGACAGCTGTTCGTCGAGCTCGCCGAGCGCGCTGCCCTCGCTCAGCCGCAGGCCCACCCCGCGTTCGGCGGCGAGGCTGGCCTTCGCGATCAGCAGCGCCGCGGTCGCCGGGTCGGCGATGCGGGAGGACACCTCCGCCTGCCACTGGCCGCGGCGGTGGCTGATCCGGTCCACGAACCGCGCGAGCTCGTCGTGCTCGCCGAGTTCGAGCAGCCCGGAGATGGTGTGCAGCCGGTTGCTGAACTCGTGGGCCTGCGCGCGCAGCGTGTCGGTGGTGGTGCGGTGCGCGGCCAGTTCTTCCCGCAGGTCCACCAGTTCCGTCCGGTCCCGCATGGTGATCACCGCGCCGACGGTGGAGATCGGCATCCGGTTCAGCACCACCACGCGTCCGCGGCGCAGCACGATCTGGTCGACGCCGGACGTGCGGCCGGTGAGCACGTCCCGCGCCCGGTCGTTGAGGTCCAGCGCGTCGATGCGGCTGCCGACGCAGTCCGCGGGCAGCGACAGCAGTTCCCGGGCCTGATCGTTCACCAGCGTGATCCGGTCCTGCTGGTCCACGCCGAGCACGCCTTCGCGGATGCCGTGCAGCATCGCCTCCCGGTGCTCCACCAGCCGCGTGATCTCCTGCGGTTCCAGGCCGAGCGTCTGGTGCTTCACCCGCCGCGCCAGCAGGATCGACCCGGCCACGGCCAGGAACGTCGCGAACGCCAGCAGCACCAGCGGATCACCGGGGGCGCGGCGGATGCCCGCGAAGAAATCGGGGGTTTCGCGCCCGGCCGCGACGACGCCGATGATCCGGGCGTCGTCGCCGATCACCGGCACGTGCGCCACCAGCGATTCGACGCCGTCGGCGCCGCGCACGTCCCCGACCCAGGCGCGGCCGCGCAGCGCGGTGCTCCCGCCCATCGGCAGCGGCTGCCCGCGCTGACCGGGATCGGGCGAGGTCAGCACCACGCCCCGGCCATCGGCGATGATCACCTGGTCGGCGCCGGAGAGGCTGCGCGCGCTCTCCGCGAAGATCGGCAGCGCGTCCCGGTTCACCGGGTCCTGCAGGCTCAGCCGCACCCCGCCGGTCGCGGCGAGGTCTTCGGCGACCGACAGCATCCGCCTGCCCTCGGTGGTGCGGAACGCGGCGTTGGACTGCGACACCGAGAACACCGCGACCGAGGCCAGCAGCACCAGGATGATCGCCAGCTGCCAGCCGAGCAGCTGGCGCGAAAGCGGCCCGCGCATGCCCCACCTCCCTCGCCGCGTCGCGTGGTCCGACCGACGCTAACCCGCTGACCTGCGCGGGCGGGTGGAAGGGTGGCTTCGAATCGGTGACACAACGAACACAACCACCGTTAGGTTCGCAAGGACGACAGCGCGCACCCCGCCGTGCAGCATGATCCGGGTCACTTCCCACCACAACGGAGAGGCGGGATCGCCGTGCGCCTGCGCAGCGCGCTGTCCGTGGTCGCTTCCCTGCTGCTCGTGCTGCTGGTGCCACCGCTGGTGAGCACCGGCTCCGGCGACGAGACCGAGCAGCAGATCCGCGGCCTGCGAATGCTGGTGCCGAACTCGCCGGGCGGCGGCTACGACATCACCGCCCGCACCGCCGTGAAGGCGATGGAGGACGCGAATCTCAACGGCAACGTCGAGGTGTTCAACCTGCCCGGCGCGGGTGGCACCGTCGGTCTCGGCCGCGTCGTCGGCGAGCGGGGCAACGGCAAGCTCGCCATGTCCATGGGCCTCGGCGTCGTCGGCAGCGTCTACACCAACCACTCGCCGGTGTCCCTGCAGGACACCACGCCGGTCGCGAAGCTCGTCGAAGAACCCGAAGTGGTCGTCGTCGCGAAGGATTCGCCGTACCGCACGTTCGACCAGCTCGTTTCGGACTGGAAGCGCGATCCCGGGCAGACGCCCGTCGGCGGCGGTTCCTCGCCCGGGGGCCCCGACCACCTGGCGCCGATGCTCATCGCCAAGGCCATCGGGCTCAGCCCGAAGCAGGTCAACTACGTGCCGTTCGACGGTGGCGGTGAGCTGCTGGCCTCGGTGCTCGGCGGCAAGGTCGACTTCGGCGTCTCCGGCATCGGCGAGTACCGGGACCAGATCGAGGCCGGGGAGCTGCGGGTGCTCGCGGTGACCGGCCCGGACCGGCTGCCCGGGGTGGACGCGCCGACGCTGCGCGAAGCCGGGCTGGACGTGCTGTTCACCAACTGGCGCGGCATCGTCGCGCCGCCCGATCTGTCCGAAGTGGACCGCGCGAAGCTCGTCGGCCTGTTCACCAGGCTCAACGACTCCCCGGAGTGGCAGGAGGCGATGCGCCGCAACGGGTGGACGCCCGCGTTCCAGCCGGGCCCGGAGTTCGGCGGGTTCCTGGAGCAGGAGAACGACCGCGTCGTCTCGGTGCTGGAGGAGTTGGGGCTGGCATGAACACCACCGGAACCTCCCGCAGGCAGTGGCTCAAGGACCACTCCGAACTCGGCATCTGCGTGCTGCTGGCCGCGCTCGGCGTCGTCGTGCTCGTCGACGCCGCCACCATCGCCACCGACTTCACCCAGCGCGGCCCGATCGGCCCGAAGACGGTGCCGTTCCTCGTCGGCGGGCTGCTGCTCGTCGTGGCCGCGCTGCTGGCCCGCGACGTGCTCCGCGGCGGGCGCGGCTCGGCGGAGACGGGCGAGGACGTCGACCTGGACGCGCCCAGCGACTGGCGGACCGTGCTGCTGCTGACCGCCGCGTTCCTCGCCAACGCCGTGCTGATCAACATCATCGGATTCCCGTTGTCCGGGATGATCCTGTTCTGGGGCTCGGCGTACGCGCTGGGCAGCCGGAACCCGGTGCGCGACCCGCTGATCTCCGCGGTGCTCTCCGTCGCCACCTACGTCGTGTTCGACCAGCTGCTCGGGGTGCCCCTGCCGGGCGGACCGCTGATGGGGGTGCTGTGAAGTGGAATCCTCGTTCGACCTGCTGATGCAGGGGTTCGCGACCGCGCTGACCCCGATGAACCTGGTGTGGGCCGCGCTCGGCGTGCTGCTGGGCACCGCGATCGGCGTGCTGCCCGGCATCGGGCCGGCGATGGCGGTGGCGCTGCTGCTGCCCGTCACCTACGCGCTGGAACCGACCGGAGCGTTCATCATGTTCGCCGGCATCTACTTCGGCGGCATGTTCGGCGGCTCCACCACCTCCATCCTGCTGAACACGCCGGGGGAGAGCGCCGCCGTCGTCGCCGCGATGGAAGGCAACCCGATGGCCCGCAAGGGCCGCGGATCGCAGGCGCTGGCCGCCGCCGCCATCGGGCACTTCATCGGCGCGCTCATCGGCATCACGCTGCTCACCCTGCTCGCGCCCACGGTCGCCTCGGCGGCGGTGAACATCGGGGCGCCGGACTACCTGGCGGTGATGGTGCTCGCGTTCATCGCGGTCACCTCGGTGCTCGGCAACTCCCGCATCCGCGGGTTCGCCTCGCTGCTGATCGGGCTCACCATCGGGCTGATCGGGCTGGACGAGATGACCGGGCAGCAGCGGCTCACCTTCGGGCTGCTGTCGCTGGCCGACGGCATCGACGTGGTCATCGTCGCCGTCGGGCTGTTCGCCATCGGCGAGTCGCTGTGGGTGGCCGCGCACCTGCGCCACACCTCCGGCAAACCGATCCCGGTGGGGCGGCCGTGGCTCGGCAAGGAGGACCTGCGGCGCTCCTGGAAGCCGTGGCTGCGCGGGCCGCTGATCGGCTTCCCGTTCGGCGCGATCCCCGCCGGCGGCGCCGAGATCCCCACCTTCCTGTCCTACGTCACCGAGAAGCGGTTGTCCCGCAACAGGCACGAGTTCGGCAAGGGCGCCATCGAGGGCGTCGCCGGTCCGGAGGCCACCGCCAGCGCCTCCGCCGCCGGGACCATGGTCTCGATGCTCACCCTCGGCCTGCCCACCACGGCCGTCGCCGCGGTCATGCTCGCCGCGTTCCAGCAGTACGGCATCCAGCCGGGTCCGCTGCTGTTCCAGCGCGAATCGGACCTGGTGTGGGCGCTGATCGCGAGCATGTTCATCGGCTCGGTGCTGCTGCTGGTGCTGAACCTGCCGCTGGCACCGGTGTGGGCGAAGCTGCTGCAGATCCCGCGGCCCTACCTGTACGCGGGCATCCTGTTCTTCGCCAGCATCGGCGCGTACGCCGTCGGCGGGTCCTCGCTGGACCTGCTGGTGCTGTTCATCATCGGGCTCATCGGGTTCGCGATGCGCCGCTACGGGTTGCCGGTGCTGCCCGCGATCATCGCGGTGATCCTGGGGCCGACGGCCGAGCAGCAGATGCGGCGCGCGTTGCAGATCAGTGACGGTCAGGTCACCGGTCTGATCAACACCCCGTTCTCCATCGCGGTCTACACCGTGGTCGTGCTGATCCTGGTGTGGCCGCTGCTCGCCCGCCTCCTGCCCCGCCGCCGAGCGGCTGAGCAGGACGGCGAGCGGGAGGAGGAGCGAGCGGAGGTCTGACGCCCCCCGAACGACCTCCGCTCCCGGACGGAGGTCCGCGCCGCACCCCCGGCCGCGCGGACCTCCGTCACCCGCCCCCGAATGATCACCGGACGAACTACACTCCGGCGGGTGGCCGAATACCGGATCGACGACCTGGCCCGCGCCGCGGGAACGACGGTGCGCAACGTGCGGGTCTACCAGGACCGGGAGCTGCTGCCCGCGCCGCGCCGCGAAGGGCGGCTGGCGATCTACTCCGACGCGCACCTGGTGCGCCTCCGGATGATCATCAACATGCTGGGGCGCGGCTACGCGTTCGCGCAGATCCGCGAAATGCTGTCGGCGTGGGAATCGGGACGCAGCCTCGCCGAGGTGCTCGGCCTCGAAGAGGTCATGGGGGAGTCCTGGGCGGAGCAGTCGCCGCGGGTCTACTCGTTGTCGCAGCTGCGCGAGATGTTCCGCGGCCAGCTCAACCAGCAGAACATCCGCCGCGCCATCGAGCTGAACCTGCTGGAGCGGTGGGGCGCCCGATTCGTCGCCCCCAGCCCGCAGCTGCTCGACGCGGGCAGCGAACTCGTGCGGCTCGGGGTGCCGCTCGCCGAGGTGCTCGAACTCGCCGAGCAGCTGCAGGCCGACGTGGACCACGTGTCCGAGTCGCTGGTGTCGCTGGTGCGCACGCACGTCCTCGAACCGGCCGACACGGCCTGGGACGACGCCGAGGTGGCGCGCTACACCGAGGTGGTGCGGCGGCTGCGGCCGCTGGCGATGTCCGCGCTGAACGCCGCCGCCGCGCGCTCCGCGGAACGCGTCATCCCCGACATCCTCGGCGACCGGCTGGTCGCCCTGCTCAGGGACCAGGAGAACCCCGGCGAAGCGGGGTGATCCTCGGGGCGTCGTGCGCTGCGGGGCAGCACGGCCTCGCGCACCGGTGCACCCGCGCGGCCGGCCGTGCCGTCGTCCTGCCGGTGGCGGAGCCGCCCGATCGACCGGCACCATCGCGGCTGCTCAGCGGTTCCCCCGCGAGGCCGCGGTGCTCACCGGTGGCTCTCCGCCACCGGTGAGCACGATCCCGCCGCGGGGGGACCCGCTGACTGCCTGTCTCGCTGTTGCTGCCGCGTAGTGCTCGGGTGGCGGAACCTCAGCGGCTTCCTCGCTGCGGGATCGATGTCCGCTGTGCGTCCGGCACACGGCGACATCGCCGTCCTCGCGAGGAAGCCGCTGAGAACCCGCGGCGGTGCGGGCCGGCGGCGTGGTCGTCGGCTCAGCGGCTTCGCCGCTGACGGGAAACCGACAAGACCCGTCGGGCCGGTTCAGCAGTGAAGTCCCGCCACCGGCTCCGACCCGCACCTGGCGCGGAGGGGCGGTCCGCTCAGCGGTTGTTGAAGCCTGCGCGGCGCAGCGCGTCCGCCATGGCGCCGCCGGCCGGGGCCGAGTCGCGCTTGCGCTGGCCGCCGCCCTTACCGCCACCGCCGCCGCGGCCGTTGCCGCCGTTCTTGCCGCCACCGCCACCGGGACGACCGCCGCGGCGCTCGCCGGAGCCCTGGCCGCCGGAGCCCTGGCCGCGCTCGGCGCCGACCTCGTCGTCCAGCCGCAGCGTCAGCGAGATCCGCTTCCGCGGGACGTCCACGTCGAGGACCTTCACCTTCACCACGTCGCCGGACTTCACCACGTCGTGCGGGTCGTTGACGAAGTTCTTCGACATCGCCGACACGTGCACCAGGCCGTCCTGGTGCACCCCGACGTCCACGAACGCGCCGAACGCGGCCACGTTCGTCACGACGCCCTCCAGCCGCATCCCCGGTTGCAGGTCGCCGATCTTCTCCACGCCGTCGGCGAAGGTCGCCGTCTGGAATGTGGGACGCGGGTCGCGGCCCGGCTTCTCCAGCTCGGAGAGGATGTCGGTGACGGTCGGCAGCCCCACCGAGTCGTCGACGAAGTCGGTGGGCTTGATGCCGCGCAGCACCCGCTCGTTGCCGATCACCGCGCCCAGCTCCGCCCCGGTCGCCTCCAGGATGCGCCGCACCACCGGGTAGGACTCGGGGTGCACGCTGGAGGAGTCGAGCGGGTCGTCGCCATCCGGGATGCGCAGGAAGCCCGCGCACTGCTCGAACGCCTTCGGCCCCAGCCGCGCCACGTCCTTGAGCCCCTTGCGGGAGCGGAACGGCCCGTTGCCGTCCCGGTGCGCCACGATGTTCTCGGCGAGGCCCTCACCGATGCCGGACACCCGGGTCAGCAGCGGCACCGAGGCGGTGTTGACGTCCACGCCCACCGCGTTCACGCAGTCCTCCACCACCGCGTCCAGCGAGCGGGACAGCTTCGTCTCGGTGATGTCGTGCTGGTACTGGCCGACGCCGATCGACTTCGGGTCGATCTTCACGAGCTCGGCAAGCGGGTCCTGCAACCGGCGCGCGATGGACACCGCGCCGCGCAGCGAGACGTCCAGCTCCGGCAGCTCCCGGGACGCGTAGGCGGAGGCCGAGTACACCGAGGCGCCCGCCTCGGACACCGAGATCTTCGTCAGGCCCAGGTCCGGCTGCCGCTTGATCAGGTCGGCGGCGAGCCGGTCCGTCTCGCGGGACGCGGTGCCGTTGCCGATGGCGATCAGGTCCACGCCGTGCGCGCGGGCCAGCTTCTCCAACGAGGCCAGCGCCTGGTCCCAGCGCTGCTGCGGCTGGTGCGGGTAGATGGTGTCGGTGGCCACCAGCTTGCCGGTGCCGTCGACCACGGCGACCTTCACCCCGGTGCGGAAGCCCGGGTCCAGGCCCATCGTGGCGCGGGTGCCCGCCGGGGCGGCCAGCAGCAGGTCCCGCAGGTTCGCCGCGAACACCCGCACCGCCTCGTCCTCGGCGGCCTGCCGCAGCCGCAGCCGCAGGTCGATGCCCAGGTGGGTGAGGATGCGGGTGCGCCACGCCCAGCGGACCACCTCGCCGAGCCAGCGGTCCGCGGGCCTGCCCCGGTCGGCGATCTCGAAGCGCCGCGCGATCTCCCGCTCGTACGGGGTCGGGCCCTCCTGCTCGCTGCCGTCGTCGGGTTCGAGGCCGAGGTCGAGGACCTCCTCCTTCTCCCCGCGGAACAGCGCCAGGATGCGGTGCGAGGGCAGCTGCTCGAACGGCTCGTCGAACTCGAAGTAGTCGGCGAACTTCGCGCCCTCGTCCGCCTTGCCCTCGCGGACCCGCGAGGTCACCCGGCCGCTGGACCACATGCGCTCGCGCAGCTCGCCCACCAGGTCGGCGTCCTCGGAGAAGCGCTCCACGAGGATCGCCCGGGCGCCCTCCAGCGCCGCGCCCGCGTCGGCCACGCCCTTGTCGGCGTCGACGTACTCGGCGGCGCGTTCCCGCGGGTCCTGCCCGGGGTCCGACAGCAGCAGGTCGGCGAGCGGTTCGAGCCCGGCCTCCCGCGCGATCTGGCCCTTGGTGCGCCGCTTCGGCTTGTACGGCAGGTAGATGTCCTCCAAGCGGGCCTTGGAGTCGGCCGCGTTGATGCGGGCCTCCAGCTCGGCGTCGAGCTTGCCCTGCGAGCGGATCGACTCCAGCACCGTGCTGCGCCGCTCCTCCAGCTCGCGCAGGTAGCGCAGCCGTTCTTCCAGGGTGCGCAGCTGCGCGTCGTCGAGCCCGTCGGTGGCCTCCTTGCGGTACCGCGCGACGAACGGCACCGTGGCGCCGCCGTCGAGCAGGCTGACGGCGGCCTCGACCTGCCGCTCCCGCACGCCGATCTCCTCGGCGATCCTCTGATGCACAGCCGTCGTCACGATGTCCCGACACCTCTCCTGATCTCCGCCCAGAACCGTCCGTGCATTCTGCCCGACGTCCCGATCAAGCTCGCCCGGTGCGCGCTTCGGCGTGTCGGCACGGCCCGTGGCCTGCGGTTCCGCACCCGGTGCGGTGGCGCGCGGGGGCCTACGCTCGGTTGCGGGAGGTGGGCACGTGGACGCTGCGGACGTCACGCGCGGCTCGCGGGGACGGCTGCCTCCCGAGACGACGAGCTTCATCGGCAGGCGCCGGGAACTCGCCGAAGCTCGCAGGCAGATGTACTCGGGCCGGCTGCTCACGCTCACCGGCCCGGCCGGGGTCGGCAAGAGCAGGCTGGCGCTGCGCCTCGCGCGCAAGCTGCGCCGCGCCTACCCGGACGGGGTGGTGCTGGTCGCGCTCTCCGACGTGCAGGATCCGGCGCTGCTGCCGCAGACCGTCTCCGCCGCGCTCGGCGGCAGGCCCGGCCCGGGCAACCCCGCCGAGGACCTGGTGTCCCGGCTCCACGGCGAGCGGGTGCTGATCATCCTCGACGACTGCGACCACGTGCTCGGCGCGGCGGCCCGGCTGGCGCGCAGGCTGCTCACCGAGCACGAGGACGTGCACGTGCTGGCCACCAGCAGGCAGGCGCTGGGCGTGGCGGGGGAGCTGGTGCTGCCGGTGGCGCCGCTGTCGCTGCCCGCCGAGGACGATGCGCCCGACCGCGCCTACGGCGACGTGTTCGCCGACGCCGTCAGCCTGTTCATCGACCGGGCCGCCGCCGTCGTGCCCGGGTTCGGCCTCGACGAGGGCAACCGGGACGCGGTGGTGCGGATCTGCCGCAGGCTGGACGGGATGCCGCTGGCCATCGAGCTCGCCGCCGCCCAGCTCGGCGACTCCACGCCCGCGGAGGTGCTGGACCGCCTCGACGACCGGTTCGCGCTGCTCACCAGCGGGGACCAGCCGTCCAGGGACGAGGCGCTGGAGGAGTCCATCGGCTGGAGCTTCGGGCTGTGCACTCCGCGCGAGCAGCTGCTGTGGGCGCGGCTGTCCTGCTTCGTCGGCGAGTGGGACGCGGCCGCCGTCCGCGAGGTGTGCGGCGACGAGCGGCTCACCGCCGCGGACGTCGACGAGTCGCTGGACGTGCTGGTGTCGAAATCGGTGGTGGTGCGCGAGCACGACGAGATGGCGCGCACCGACTACTACCGCATGTTCGACAGCATCCGGGAGTTCGGCCTGGCCCGGCTGCACGCCGACGGGGAGGAGGCCGTCGTCCGCGCCCGGCACGCCGCCTACCTGCACGACCTCGCCGACCGCTACAGCAACGAGGTGTTCGGGCCGCGGCAGCTGGAGTGGATCCACCACATGATCCACCTGCACCCGAACCTGCGGCTGGTCCTGGAGCACGACCTCGCCGACCCGGACCGGGCGCGGGTGGCGGCGGCGACCGCGGCGAAGCTGTGGTCGTTCTGGTTCTCCGGCAACGCGTTGCGGGAGGGCTACGAGTGGCTGTGGAGCTCGGTGGCGGCGGTGCCGGAGCCGGTGGCCGAACGCGCCGACTGCCTGTCCACGGCGGCGTTCCTGGCGTTGAACCTGACCGACCTCGACGCGGCGGAGGCGGCGCTGACCGAGGCGGTCCGGCTCGCCGAGCGGATCGGGGACCGCGGGCTGCAGGCCAGGGTGGACGGGACCCGCGGCATGGCGGTGATGCTCCGCGGGCGGCTGGACGAGGCGGCCTGGTACCTGGAGCGCTCCGCGATCGGCCACACCGCCACCGGGAACCTGTTCGGCTACACCAACGCGATGATCCTGCTGGCCTGCCTCGGGTTCTACCGGCACGACCCGCGCGGGGCCGAGTCGGCGGCCGAGTGCCTGCGGCTGTGCGAGACGTTCGGGGCGCCGTGGACGAAGAGCTACGTGCTGTGGGTGGTGTCCCTGCACCGGTGGCGCGGCGGCGACCCGCGGGAGGCGTCGCTGCTGATCCAGCAGGCGATCCGGTTGCAGCAGCTGGCCCACGACCTGGCCGGGCTCGGCGTCTACCTGGAGGTGCTGTCCTGGTGCGCCGCCGCCGCGGGCCAGCCGCGGCGGGCGGCGCGGCTGATGGGCGCCTCGAAGGCGCTGCGCAAGGCCAACGGCGGCGAGATGGGCGACTCGGTGTACTTCGACGACTACGACGCGGTGGCGATGGCCTGGTCCTGGCAGGTCCTCGGCGAGGAGGAGTTCCGGGCCGCCAGCCGCGAGGGTGCGGAGTGGGAGCTGTCGGAGATGGTCGCCTACGCGCTCGGCGAGAGCGGGTCCCGGCCGGAGTCGGTGCCGTCCGGGGCGAACGCGGGCGCGCTGTCCCCGCGGGAGGTGGAGACGGCGGTGCTGCTCGCGGCCGGGACGCCCGCGGCGGAGATCGCCGAGCGGCTCGGCGTGGAACCCCTCGCCGGGGAGGTGGAGGCCGAGCAGGTGCTGGAGCGGCTCGGCTTCGCCGACCGGGACGAGCTCGCGGCCTGGGTCCGGCGCCGTTCGTCCTAGCCGTCGTCCGTTAGGGTGACGGCGCCCCGCGCGAACCCGCGGCCCCGGACGGCATCGCGCCCCCGGCCCGCCGGTTCCCCCGGAAGTGAGCCACCTCTCCGGCTACCCCGGGAATGTGCACCGCGGGTGACGGATCGGAGGGGTCGCGGTGGCCTGGAGAACCGGAACCAGGTACCTCCCTACGTAGAAACCGCGATGCACGTACACGCTCCGTTCCGGAGTGTGGGTCCACGTGACACCCCCCGATCGACACGAGAACCCCGAGACCCCGACCCCCGAGAACCAGACCCCCGAGACGACGCAGCCCGCTTCGGCGAACAGCAACGCATGGCGGGACACGGCATTGGGCGCCGACCGCGCGGTGCGTTCCGGTGTGGACCGGGTGCGGCCCTACGCCCACCAGGTCTGGCAGAAGATCCTGCCGCTGCTGCGCCGGCTGTGGCTGGCGGTGCTGCCGCTGCTGAGCAAGGCGCGGAACTCCACCGCCGGTCGCCGCGTCGAGGAGACCGTCGGCCCGTGGGCCGACCGCGCCGCCGCCAAGTTCCGCGAGCAGGACCACGGCGGGCAGCACCGCACCTCGCAGCCGCGGCTGCGGGCCATGAAGGCCGGTGCCGGACTGGCCGCGCTGGGCGTGGTGGGCGTCGCGGTGCTCAGCGTGAGCACCGGTTCGCACGACGACGTCCGCACCGCCGCGCACGTGGACGACATCCCCGCGGCGTCCCAGCAGGGCGGGCAGAACTCCGCCGGCCTGTTCGACGAGACCCCCGACGACGACTCCGACTCCGAGGACTCGGGCCCGGTGCCCGGTCCGCCCGCCAAGGGCATCGACGTCTCGAACCACAACGGTTCGGTGGACTGGAAGAAGGTCGCCGCGTCCGGGCAGAACTTCACGTTCGTGCTCGCCACCGACGGCACCGACTTCACCAGCCCGAAGTACGCCGAGCAGTACCACGGTGCGAAGGACGCCGGCCTGCTGGCCGCGCCGTACCACTTCGCCCGCCCCGACGAGTCCGCCGAGGCGCAGGCCGACAAGCTGCTGCAGGTCGCCGACTACCAGAAGGACGGCAAGAGCCTGCCTCCGGTGCTGGACCTGGAGGTCGACCCGTCCGGTGGTGGCTGCTACGGCCTGTCCGTCCCGGAGATGCACAAGTGGACCGACACCTTCACGGACAAGGTGAAGTCCGCGACCGGCAGTGACCCGATCATCTACGCCAACCCGTCGTTCTGGAACGAGTGCATGGGCGGCACCGACAGCTACTCGGACCACCCGCTGTGGCTGGCCTCCTACGGCGTCGACGAGCCGACCGTGCCCCAGGGCTTCAAGGACTGGAACTTCTGGCAGTACACCGAGGACGGCAGCGTCTCCGGCGTGAACGGTTCGGTCGACCAGAACCACTTCCAGGGCAGCGTCGGCGACCTGAAGAAGCTGGCGGGCTGATCCCACGGTGCGGGCCGCACTCCGAGCGGCCCGCACCGCAGTCCCCCACCTGAAGACCCCGGCCGCGCGGCCACCCCGAGAACTCCGCCGCACGGCCACCCGGGACCAGGCCACCTGGAGAGGGAACGGCCTTCCGAAGAACCCGGCGCCGCCCCGAGGCTCCGGACCCCGACCCGGCCCCCGCCCGCATCCCCCGCGGGCGGGGGCCGCCGCACGTCCGGGCCGGGGAAACCCGCCGCACCCGCTCGACGGCCCGGCCCCCGCGCCTCGCGGGCGGCCGGGCCGTCGCAGGACGGGGCCATGTCCTTCCGCGTCACCGCCGCCGACCACACCGGCATCACCGCCGCCGACCTGGACCGCTCGCTGGAGTTCCGATGCGGCCGGCTTCGAGCCGGCCCGCCGCGGGCACCTCACCGGCGAGTTCGCCGCCCAGGTCACCGGCGTGCCGGGCGCGGACATCGACCTGGCGGTGGTCGTCGTCTCCGGCCACCGCATCGAGCTGCTGCAGTACAACGCCCCCGCGGACCGCGCCCGCGTGCGCTCGCGCCCGTGCGACGTGGGCGCGCAGCACCTCGCCTTGCAGGTGGACGACATCGACGCGCTGCTCGCGGCGGCGGCCGAGTCGGGCTGGGAGCCCGCGGGCTCGCCGCAGACGATGGCCGAGGGGCCGCGCGCCGGGACGCGCTTCGCGTACGTGCGGGACCAGGACGGGACCACCGTGGAGCTGATCCAACCGGCGTGAGCGTCCTCACCAGCGGCGACGACCGGGCGCGGGCACCCCGCCGGTAGCCTTCGAGTGACCGGAGGAGGAACCATCCGCTACGACGGCCACATCACCAAGGCTGCCCTGATCGTCAACGCGCAATCGCGGTCCGGAGCACGCGCCTGCTCGCACGCCGAGGACCTGCTGCGCGCGCTGGACGTGCCGCTGCACGCGGTGCACCCCCTGCGGGACGCCTCCCGGCTGGTGGAGGTCGTGGAGGGCGCCGTCGAGGACGGGCACGACCTGATCGTGCTCGGTGGTGGTGACGGCACGGTCAGCTCGGTGGTGGACGTGCTGGCGCACCGCGAGGTGCCGATGGGCCTGCTGCCGCTGGGCACCGCCAACGACTTCGCCCGCACCATGCACATCCCGGCTGACCTGGACGGCGCCTGCCGCACCATCGCGCGCGGCCACGTGGTGGACGTGGACCTGGGGCGCTGCGGCGGGAACTTCTACGTCAACCGGGCCTCGGCGGGACTCGGCGCCGCGGTCGCCCAGCACATGTCGCCGCTGCTGAAGCGCAGGGTGGGTCCGCTGGCGTACCCGGTGGCGACGGCACGGGCGCTGCGCAGGCACCGGCCGTTCGCGGCGACCCTGGAGTTCCCGGACGGCGACCACGAGACGATGCGGCTCGACGGCCTGCTGCAGATCTCGGTGGCCAACGGCCGCTACTTCGGCGGCGGCCAGCTGGCGGCGGCGGACGCGGGCATCGACGACGCGATGCTGGACGTGTCGGTGCTGCGCAACGGCAGTCCGCTGCGGCTGCTGTCGATGGCCCGCGAGCTGCGCACCGGCAGCACGACGGACAGCTCGCTGGTGACGCACGTGCGCACCGGCTCGGTCGTGGTGAACACCGACGAGGAGCTGCCGATCAACGTGGACGGCGAGCTGGTGGCGAACACGCCGCAGCGGTTCTCGGTGGCCCGCAACGCGCTGCACGTGGTGGCTCCGCCGACGTGGACCGACGGCGGCTGAAACCGCTCCCGCATTTTCGAGCATCACCCGAACGCCGCTGTTTCCGTATTTCGCGGAATTCCGATGCGAATGGTTCACGCACCGGAAGACCGTTCCTGAATTCTGGTCGGCGAAATTCAACGGTTTTCCCGTTCCCGCTGGTCCGAGCCTGGTCTGAGCTGGCGTTCTCGGTGCGATTGGGTCATTCGGCAGACGTGTGATTGCGCCGAACGCCGCACCCGGCGGCGCTGATCCGCGTGCCAGAATTCGGCCTCGACCGTGTTCTGCGGCGCCCTCGTGAATTCATCAGTGCGCGGACGGCGCCGCTCTTTCCGGGAGAGGACCGCGCTCGTGCTGCAGACCCGTTGGAAACGCTTCGCGCTGGCAGGCGTGCTGCCGCTGGCCGTGGCGCTGCCGCTGCCCGCTTCCGCCGCGCCGATCGACCTGGGCGGCGCCGACCGCCCGGTGGCCGCGGACGACTCCTACTACGAACCGGCGCTGGGCAAGACCGGCCCGGAGCTGAAGGCCGCGCTCAACGACATCATCAGCACCAACGACCAGCTCACCTACGACGAGGTGTGGGACGCGCTGAAGGTCACCGACCAGGACCCGGCGAACCCGGACAACGTGATCCTGCTGTACTCCGGCCGCTCGCAGGGCAAGGACACCAACGGCGGCGGCGCCGACCAGTGGAACCGGGAGCACACCTGGGCGAAGTCGCACGGCGACTTCGGCACGTCCCCCGGCCCGGGGACCGACGTGCACCACCTGCGCCCCACCGACGTGTCGGTCAACTCGGCGCGCGGCAACAAGGACTTCGACATGGGCGGCAGCCCGGTCGACGAGGCCGAGGGGAACTTCACCGACGACGACTCCTTCGAGCCCCGCGACGAGGTCAAGGGCGACGTCGCCCGCATGATCATGTACATGGCGGTGCGCTACGAAGGCGAGGACGGCGCCCCCGACCTGGAGCTCAACGACCAGGTGGACAACGGCAGCGCGCCCGCGATGGGCCGCCAGTCGGTGCTGCTGGAGTGGAACGCCCAGGACCCGCCGGACGACTTCGAGAGGAACCGCAACGAGGTCATTTTCGACCAGTTCCAGCACAACCGGAACCCGTTCGTCGACCACCCGGAGTGGGCGGCCGACATCTGGGGCTGATCCCGCGCGGCCGGAGGTGGTGAGCTCCGCCTCCGGCCGACCGGATCGGCGGGAACGGACCAGGGCTCGAGATCGTCGCAGTAGTATCGCCACCACTGATCGGTGGTGGGCGCACCGCTTCGAGTCCTGGGGGGACGACCGTGACCTTGAACGTCGCACCGGAGGCGCTGTCGGCGCACAGCCAAGGCTCCCAGGGCGTGTCGCAGCACCTGGACCAGCTGTCCGCGGTGCTGGAGCAGGCGCGGGTCAGCGACGACTGCTTCGGCCCGATCGGCGAGCTGCTGGCGTTCCACTACTTCGACTCCCTGGAGGAGTGCCGAGACCTGGCCGCGCAGGCCGGCGGGTTCATGAGCCACATCTCGCAGGCCGTGCAGGACTGCGCCCAGGACTACCAGGACATGGACCAGACCCAGGCCGACGACCTCAGCAAGATCGATCTCAGCGGGATGCGGGTCTCCGGCGGCGGCCCCGCCTCGCTCGGCGAGGTCAACGGCGCGGGCGGGCCCGGCCGCAGCTACATGGGGCGGACCGCCGAGTACGGCTCGTCCGCGGTGTCCACCAGCAACGACCTGGCCCGCGCCGACAACCCGCCGGACGTCGCCATCGCCACCGTCAACGCCCGCATGGAACAGCTGGACATGGCGCTCAGCCCCGGCCAGGCGTTCGTGGACAACGGACTCGGCTTCCTCATCTCCCTGGTGATCAGCCCGCTGGTCGAGTGGGGCATCGAACCGCTGGTCGGCGACCCGGACCAGATGCGCAGCACCGGCAAGGGCTGGGAGCAGGTCGCCGACTGGGTCGACGGCCTCGGTGAGCAGGAGCAGCAGCGCGCCGCCGCCACCCGACCCGTGTGGGAAGGCCAGGCCGGGGACGCGTTCCGCAAGCAGATGGAGGAGTTCTCCGGCGGCGCCGCCGCGTTCGCCGAAGAGGTCCGCGGCCTCGCCCAGGTCCTGAACTTCGCCGCCGACATCTTCGACATGTGCGTCGAGATGATCGTCGACATCCTCCAGGAACTCGTGATGGGCCTCATCATCGAGTGGATCGCGGCGCTGGCCGCGTCCTGGATCACCGCGGGCGCCTCCGTCGCCGCCGCCTCCGGACTCACCGCCTCCCAGGTCGCCATCACCGGCACCCGCCTCGGCACCAAGGCCGCCGAACTCCTCCACAAGCTCAAGCCCCTGATCACGAAGCTGGAAGAACTCCTCCAGAAACTCCGCAGCGGCCCCCTCCGCAAGGTCGTCGAGAAGATGAACGACCTGCGGGAAGGCGGCAAGCGCGAGCAGTGGCTGGCTCGGCAGATCGACGGTAATCCCGTCGCGAAGATTCTCACCCGCGGCGACACGAAACCGCTGCGAGAAGCCGAGGATGCGGTTGCTAGCGCTCGGCGTGCAGTTGAAGAGGGACGTCCTGGGGCGGAACGAGCGTTGAACAAGGCGCTGAGCGATGCCGAGAACGCTAGGAACAACATTGCATCGAGCACCGGCAATCGCTTCGCGCGCGACGTGAAGCGTGATGATGAAGGGACCATCGTCGCCCAGACTGATCGAAATGGCAATCTGCGGACGATGAGCGGTGATTTGAAGCCGGAACTGGACAAAGCCACTGGTGAGCGCGCTCTTGCCGCTAACCTCGCGCAGGCAGGGCTGGGTGCAGTGGGAATCAGTGGTGAACATCGCTGGCAGGACGCGCTGATTCACGAAGGCACCCAGGCCGTCGCGCAAGAAGGCGTTGAGCAGGGTGTCAAATACGGTTATGACAAGGCCCAGAACCCGTCGAGTGACGAGGACCGAGCTGACGCCACCGAGCGCGGGTTCACGATCTGAGAAGAAGGTTCTCGATGTCTGTGTCCGATAAGGCCGGTGCTGCGCTGGTGGCTCGGCGTTGGTGGTGTGGGCCGGATGAGCCGATCGTATGGGCTGTGCAGGTGGGAGACGTCGACTTCCAGGTCGACGGGTGCGATCGGTATGGCCTGCCATTGCCGCCGAAGCAGAAGCAGAAGCAGAAGCGATCTTTCGCCGGAGCTGTCGGGAAGGCGAGTTGGTCTGTGCTCGCGGTTGCCGAGACCGCGGTGTTCGGGGGCGGTGAGGACAGCCGGGTCTACGAGCGGGAAGTTGTGAGGTCGCCGGATCTCACCGTGGCGGGTGGAGATCCGGAGTGTGCGGCGTTGGGCTTGCAGAACACCTCGCCCCCTGCAGGGGCTTCAGTGATCGAGCAGGTGTGGGTGTTGACGCCGCGTCGGTTCGGGGTGCTGATTCCGGTGGGGCGTCCTGCTCCGGTGGAGCGGGAGGAGCCCGGTGCGTTGCGGGAGTGGGGTGAGACGTTGAGCGGGATGGGTCGGATCCTGGTGGGTACCGAGCCGGAGAAGTTCGGGCGGAACGCGCCGGGGGAGCGGATCGATCCGGAGCGGATGGTGGAGTGGTTGAGCTTCACCGGTGCGGAGTTCGCCGAGTGCCAGCCGGTGGTGCAGGGGAATGCCGCGCATTGCGTGTTGACGTTGCAGGACGGTTCGGGCTTCGTGTTGAACGCGCGTTCGCCGGAGGGTGCGCGGTTGATGGCTGAAGGCGTTCAGGGATTCATGCGGGGTGCTCGTGGCTGACTTGTCGCCGTTGGACCAGCAGCTGTTGCGGGAGAAGTGGCAGGCGAAGCTGGCGGAGGAATGGCTCGGCGAGGGCGAGTCGCTGATCTGGGTGTTGTTGCCGGAGCAGGGCTATGCGGGTTCGGTGGTGTCCGGGCGGACCCGGTTGCCGCACGAGCCGTTGTCCGATGTAGACCCGTCCACTGTGGATTCCCCGTCGTGGCCGCTGCCGAGCGAGTTGGTGTCGTCGGGCGGATATCGCGACGACGAGTGGGCCGACGACCCGTCAGTGGTGTGGTGGGCGTTCGGCGCGGAGCCGGGGCTGGACGCGGTGCGGTTCGCCGATCATCTCGCGGTGATGCCGGGGGTTGCGTTCGTGGCGTTGAGCTCGGTGCGGCTCGCGGTGGTGGTGGAACAGGGCAAGATCGCCGAGCGCCCGGCGGAGCCGGAGGGCAAGGGCTGGCTCGGCCGGGCCCGGTCGGCGGCGGCGCAGGTGCAGAAGGCCGCGGAGGGCCTTGCTTCCGGCAAGGACGCGAAGGCTGCGGTGTCGCACTTCGAGGTGCCGCTGTCCCGGATCGGGTCGATGAGCTGGGCCCCGTTGGGCCGCAGCATCCCGCGGGCCCCGTTCCTGCGCGTCGACTTCACCGACGGCTCCTGCTTGTTCATCCGCAACGGCGGAGCCGAGGGCTACTCCGCCAAGTTCCCCACCGCCCGCTGAGAGACCGGTCGAACAACTCAGCAGGAGGGTTCGGATGTCGGTGGTGGAGCGGTTGGGCGCGTCGCTTGCGGCGCGTGCCGGTTGGTGCGCTCCGGATGAGCCGGTGTGGTGGGCGACTCGGGTCACCAGCACTGAGTTCGAGGTCGGTGGGCTGGATGCGTCGGGTGCGCCGAAGTCGGGTGTGGGCAAGCGGTTGGCCGGTGCGGCGGGCAAGGTCGGGATCGGTGTCCTGGGTTTTGCGCTGACCGCGATGACCGAGGGGAACGAGCGGTACGAGAAGAACCGCAGCGGTCCGCCCGAAAAGGATTTGCGGGTGTTCGGTTCGTCGCCGCAGTGCGATGCGGTGCGGTCGTTGCAGTCGCCGCCCCCGGCACCACCGACGGAGAGCCTGTGGGTGTTGACCTCGCGTCGTCTCGGAGTCCTGGTTCCGCTGCCGGAGGAGACGGCTGCGGATGATCCGGCTCCCACCGGTTGGCGAGGTGTGGCACGGGGTTTGGGAGAAGTGGGGCGCTCGGTGCTCGCTTCGAGCGGATTCGGCGCGAATGAAGCCGGTGCCCCGATGAATGCGGACACGCTGGGTTCCTGGTTCGAGCTGGGCCCCGGTGATATCGCCGAGTGCCGCTCGGCGGGGGTGAAGAATCGCCCCACTCACTGCGAGATCGTCCTGCGAGACGGGTCGGGTTTCGCCGTGCGTGGCATGTATTCCCGGGATGTGGACGCGATGACGGACGCCGTGCAGGCGTTCGCCCGAGGACGACAGTGGAGTGGACGTGCGTGACCTGTCCTCTGCGGAGAAGAACCGGTTCATCGCCGAGTGGAAGACGCGGCTCGCCGACAACTGGACGGAGTCCGGCGAGTCCGTGGCATGGCTGATGCTCCCCATGCGCGGCTACACCGGATCGATCGTGGCCGGCGGGATGACCGCGCCGCACATCCCGGCTCCAGGTACGCGGCAGTGGGTGGAGGGTCAGCCGAACTGGCCGCTGCCGAGCGATCCGGTCACGTCCGGAACCTGCATGAACGATGAGTGGGCGGATGACCCGTCGGTCGTGTGGTGGGCACTGGCGGATGTGGCCGATCGCACCGCCGTCCGCTTCGCCGATCATGCTGCGGCCGCGCACGGCAACGTCGTGCTCGTGCTGACCAGCGGGCGGCTGGCGCTGGTCGCGGAGCAGGGCAAGATCGACGACGATTCGCAGCCGGATGAAGAGGCCACGGGTTGGCTAGGCCGTGCCCGGGCGGCCGCCGCGCAGGTGCAGAAGACCGCGGAAGGCTTGGGATCGCGCAAGGACGCGAAGCTGCCGGTCTCCTACTTCGAAGTGCCGGTCGAGAACATCGCGGCGGTGGACTCCCGTCGAACGGGACGGACGATCCCGACCTCGCACTTCCTGGAAGTGAGCTTCACCGACCGGTCCACGTTGTTGATCCGCAAGAGGACCGCAGGGGACTACGTGAACAAGTCCGGTTCCCTCCGACGTCCCTGAGCCCTTCCGGAACACGAGCACGACACGGAACGACCGACAAGTCCTTCACCAGCGAGGTTCGCCCGCGGCGGAGGCAAGGCGGCGGCCGCGGTCGGTGGCTTCGCGGGCGATGCGTTGCTGACCATGGCTTTCGGCAGCGGAGACAGCGGTGACCGCGGCAAGCCCGACAGCGGTGGAGGGCGCCGGACAGATCTGACGGTGTTCGGCGCGGCGCCGGAGTGCGCGGCGGTGGAGGCGATCGGCAGCACCGTTCCCGCCGAAGGATCCCCGTACCGAACGTTGTGGATGCTGACTCCGCGGCGCCTCGGAGTCGCGGTGGAACTCCTCGCGCGAAGCGGCGCGTCGGTGGCGGCGGGACAGGGTGAGTTCGGGAAGAACGCACCGGGCGAGCCGATCCGGCCGGAGCGCGTGCTGCCGTGGCTGGAGTTCGGCCCGAACGACATCGCGGACTGCCGCCCGGTCGGCTCGAAGCTCCCCATCACGTGCGCGATCACGTTGCGGGACGGGTCCGGTTTCGGCCTGAACGCCCGCAGGCCCGGCGGGGTCCCCGTCATGCTCGACGGGCTGCGGGCGTTCACCGGTGGAGGAGGCGGACGTGGCTGACCTGAACGAACTGGACCGGGAGCTCCTGGCGCGGAAGTGGTCCGCCAAGCTCCAGGAGAAGTGGGCGGCCGATGGTGAGGAGCTCCGCTGGCTCGTGCTCCCGGAGCAGGGGTACGTCGGTTCGACCGTGTCCGGCCGGACGTGCGTTCCGCACGAGCCGCTCGGTGACGTGGAACCGTCCCATGTGGACAGATCGGGTTGGCCGCTGCCGAGCGACCTCGTCACCTCCGGTCGTTACCTGGGTGACGAGTGGGCCGACGACCCTTCCATCATGTGGTGGGTCGTCGCTGACGGCCCCGACCAGGACGCGGTCCGCTTCAGCGATCACCTGACCGAGGTGGCCGGAGAGGCGTTCCTGGTGCTGAGTTCGGACCGGCTCGCAGTGATCGTGGAGCAGGGAAAGGTCGGGTCTCGCCGACCGGAGCAGCCCGGGGCCTCCGGCGGCTGGTTCGGCAAGGTCCGCTCTGCCGCCGCTCAAGTGCAGCAGGCGGCGGAGGGCATCGCCGCGCTGAAGGATGCGAAACACCCGCACTCGTACTTCGAGGTGCCGGTCTCGCAGGTCCGGGACGTGCAGTTCGCGCCGTTGGGGCGGAGCATCCCCCCGGCCGCGTTCCTCCGGATCGATTTCGCGGACGGTTCCACGCTGTACACCCGGCACTACGACGCGGAGGTCGACGCCGGGAAGTCCGCCGGTCGTTGAGGTCAGGCGTCCGCCAGCGGGAACGTCGCCGTGAAGCGGGCTCCGCGGTCGGAGTCGGTGATGGCGAGGGTGCCGTGGTGCAGCTGGGCGATCTCGCGGGCGAGGGCCAGGCCGAGCCCCGCGCCACCGCGTTCGCGGGCGCGGGCGGTGTCGAGGCGGGCGAAGCGTTCGAAGACGTGCTCGCGCGATTCGGCGGGCACGCCCGGTCCGTCGTCGAGGACGTCGAGCCGCGCCCGTCCGTCCTCGACGCGCAGGCTCAGCGACACCCGGTGCTCGGCGTGGGCTTCGGCGTTGTCGAGCAGGTTGGTGATCAGCCGCGACAGGTGGGTGCGGTGCCCGTCGACGAGCACGTCCGGTTCGATCTCGGCGTGCCGGGCCAGGTGGGTCGGCGGCCTGCGTTCGAGGGTGTCGGCGGCGAGCGAGCCGAGGTCCAGCGCCTCGCCGGGGGTGTGCGGCATGCCGTCGATGCGGGCCAGCGCCAGCAGGTCCGAGGTGAGCCGCTCCAGCCGGTCCAGGTCGTCGAGGGTGCCGTCGGTGATGCCGCGCCAGTCCGCCCGCTCCGGGTGCGCCTGCGCCACCTCCAGCGGGGTGCGCAGCGCGGCCAGCGGGCTGCGCAGCTCGTGCGAGGCGTCCGCGACGAACTGGCGCTGCCTGCGCACCGAATCGTCCAGCCGGTCCAGGGTGTCGTTGAGGGTCAGCGCGAGGCGCGCGATCTCGTCGCCGCTCCTCGGGACGGGCATCCGGCCGCGCAGGTCGTGCGCGGACAGCCGGGTGAACTCGTGCCGGATCGCCTCCACGGGGCGCAGCGCGCGGCGGGTGCTGAACCAGGTGAGCGCGGCGACGACGGCCAGCAGCACCGGCATCCCGACCAGCAGCCCCGTCGTGGCCGCCTCGGTGGCGCGCTGCACGGAACGGGTGGAGGCGGTGGCGACGAGCGTCTGCGTCCCGCCGGGAGTGTCCACAGTGGCCTGAGCGGTGCGCAGCGGTGCGACCGGTTCCTCGCCGGAGTGCTCCACGCCGCTGCCGCGCTCGTCGGCCCGGACTCCCGTGTCCGGGGTGCTCAGCGGTTCCACGGGCTGGGGTAGCAGGTCGTCCAGCGGGCTCATCGGTTCGGCGTCGTCCGGGCCCACCGGCACCCCGGAGCCCGGGGCGGACAGCACTCCGGAGCCTGGGGCGGACAGCACGCCGGTGTCCGGGGCGGACAGCACCCCGGAGCCTGGGGCGGACGGCACCCCGGAGTCCGGAGCAGGCTCTCCACCGGTGTCCGGGGCCGGCTGCTCCCCGGGTTCCGGGACGGGGCGGGCCGAGTCGGCGCCCGCGGGGATCGCCCGCACGGTGACGTCGTCGGTGCGCACCGGGAGTTCCACCCCGGCCAACACCGCCGTCCGCGCGTGGCTGAGCTGCTCGTTCAACGCCGCATCCAACTCCTCGGTGAGCCTGCCGTGCAGGTAGCCGATGAGCGACAGGCCGATCGCGACGGTGGCCAGCGCGACGATGCCGGTAGCGGTGAGGGTGGTGCGGGCGCGGATCGACAGGCGCCGCAGCCGCAGCGGATCACGCACCGGTGCCCCCGGCCCGGGTGCGCGACCCGTTCGCGGCGGGCCGCTGCCGCGGTCCGCGTCCGGTGCGCGGCGTGCGCGCGCCGCGGTGGTCCTGGTCGACGAGCACCCGCATGCGGATCAGCATGCCACCCGCACCTGAAGCGATCTTCAGGTTGCTACAGCTCCGCTTCAGCTCGGCCCGCCATCGTGGTCCTCGTCGCGGAAACACCCCGTGGCGAACCGGACCAGAGGAGTTCTCAGCAGATGCGACAGACGCGAATCGTTCGGGCCGCCGCCCTCGCGGCCGGCGCCGTGGTGCTCGGCCTCGGCGGCGCGGGCACGGCCTTCGCGGCCACCCCGGCGCCGGTTCCCGCCCCGGTGCAGGGCGAGCCCATCGAATGCATCCCCTCCGGTGAGCCGGGCGTCCCCCCGATCGAGGGCGTCCCGGCCGGTGCGCCGGGCGTGGCACCGATCGAGGACCGCGCGGCGGAGGACACCGTGCCGTGCATCCCGGATGGCCCGCCCGCGCCCATCGAGTGCATCCCGTCCGGTGAGCCGGGTGTGCCGCCGGTCGAGGGCGTTCCGTCGGGTGAGCCGGGTGTGCCGCCGGTGGAGGGGATCGCGGCCGCGGAGGCCGACGACACCGTGCCGTGCATCCCGGACGGCCCGCCCTCCGAGGGCGTGCCCGCACCCGCGCCGGGCGACACCATCCCGCCGCTGCCGACCGAGCCGGGCCGTCCCGGCGTCCCCTCGGACGCGCCGGGCGTCCCGGCGGGTGAGGCGGGCGTCGCGCCGATCGGCTGATCGGGGTCGGCCGTCCTGGCCGGGAGGGGGTGCCGGGACGACGTCCCGGGTCGAGCGCGCCGGGTGGCGGACGTGGGGGTCCGCGCCCGGCGCGCCGCCGTGCGCCCGAGGTGCCCGGTCAGCTCTCGGTGCCGCCGTCCGGCACGAGCCGGTAGCCGTGGCCGCGGACGGTGCGGATGCTGCGCCGCCCGAACGGGTTGTCGATCTTGCGGCGCAGCGCGCTGATGTGCACCTCGACCAGGTTCACGTCCGGATCGGCGGCGAAGTCCCAGCCGCTCTCCAGCAGCCGCCGCTTGGACACCACCTGGCCGCCGCCGCGCGCCAGCAGCTCCAGCACCGCGAACTCCTTGCTGGTCAACGAGATGTCCTGGCCGCCGCGCGCGCAGCTGCGCCGCGCCGGGTCCAGCACCAGGTCACCGACGCGCAGCAGCGGCGGCCGGGCGGTGGCGCGGCGCCGGATCGCGTTGCGCAGCCGGGCCAGCAGCACCACGTACGAGAAGGGTTTCGTCACGTAGTCGTCGGCGCCCGAGTCCAGCGCGTCCGCCTCGTCGTACTCGCCGTCCTTCGCGGTGAGCATGATGATCGGCGTCCAGTCCTCCGCCGCGCGCAGCCGCTCGCACACCCGGTACCCGTTGAGGCCGGGCAGCATGATGTCCAGCAGGATCGCCGCGTACTCGGTGTCGGCGGCGAGGCGCAGCGCGTCGAGGCCGTCCCCGGTGACGTCCACCGCCCAGCCCTCGGCTTCCAGCCCCGTGCGCAGCGCCTCCGCCACGCGACGTTCATCTTCGACGACGAGCACCCGCATGCCGATCAGCATGCCAGCACCCGCGGCGGGTCACTCGAACCGCTCGGGATCTCCCGCGCCGTACCGCACGACCTCCGCCGCACCGCTGGAGAAGTCGACGACCGTCGTCGGCTCGGTGCCGCAGTCGCCCGAGTCCAGCACCGCGTCCACCTCGTGGTCCAGGCGCTCCTTGATGTCCCAGCCCTGGGTGAGCGGTTCCTCCTCGTCGGGCAGCAGCAGCGTGCTCGACAGCAGCGGTTCGCCGAGCTGCGCCAGCAGCGCCTGCGCGGTGACGTGCTGCGGGATGCGGATGCCGACGGTCTTCTTCTTCGGGTGCATCAGCCGCCGCGGCACCTCCTTGGTGGCCGGGAGGATGAAGGTGTAGCTGCCCGGGGTGCTGGCCTTGATCGCCCGGAACACCGAGTTGTCGATGTGCACGAACTGGCCCAGCTGCGCGAAGTTCTCGCACACCAGCGTGAAGTGGTGCCGGTCGTCGAGCTTGCGGATGGTCTTGATCCGCTCCACGCCGTCCTTGTTGTCCAGCCCGGTTCCGAGCGCGAAGCAGGAGTCGGTGGGATACGCGATCACCCCGCCGGACCGGATGAGGTCGACCGCCTGGCCGAGCGTGCGGCGCTGCGGGTTGTCCGGGTGCACGTCGTAGTACCTCGCCATCCACCGAGCCTAGGATCACCGGCCCCGCTCCGACAGACCACCCCGCGATGACACCCGGATCGGCGGGCCGGCGGACGGCTCTGATCGAGCGGCCGCCAGATCGGTGGTCGCCGGGGACGGATCTTGTTGGTGCTGCGCGAGTAGCCGTAGCGTCCCTTCCGGCCGGGGAGGGCGGGGATCATGGACTTCGGTGAAGTGATGCGTGCTCTGAGCATCTCGGGGAATCTGAATCTGGTCTCATCCCGAGAACTGGTCGACAAGGTGAATCGAGCGGCGCTCGCTTCGAGCGGACAGAGCGGAAGAAGATCTTTAGGCTCCGCAAGTGGCCCGTTCCGGTGGAGGTCCCGGACACGCTGCCTACCGCCCCGGTTCACGTTCTGCGGGAGGTGGGGGTCGCGACCACCTTCTTCGACGATCCGGTCTTCGCTGACGCGGCGAGGCTGTGGGCACAGTTGCGCTACTGCGCGACCCTCGCCCCGCGCCGCGGGCGCATGACGTTGTCGGCTACGGCGGCCGGTTCCGTCGTACACCACCACAAGGTCGCCCAATCCGAATACCTGGGCATCGGACTTGCGTTGTTCGTTGCGCGGCACGTGCTGGGCGAGCAGTATCCCGGCCTGGCCTTCCAGGCAGTGGATGCCGACGTCGCGCTCCGCTCGGGGATTCCCGGTGTGGGGGCGGTGCACCAAGCGAGCGGTGTCCGAGTTCGCCCGGACTACTTCTTGATCGGCCACCCGCGCAACGGTGGCGCGGTCAAGATCGTAGTCCTCGAGTGCAAGGGCAATCACGGCAGCGAGTCGCTCGCGGTCGATCAGCTGGCGAAGGCGTGCGTCCAGGTCCGGTCGGTGGAGATCGCCGGTCGCGGCTGCCTGCCGTCGCTCATGGTCGCGTCCTGCCTGCAGCAGTCCGGCATCACCGTGCACGTGCTCGATCCTCCGGGAGAGGACGAGCTGTGGTCGGGCAGTGCCGACGAGCTGGAACGCGAGTTGAACGAGGAACTCGGCGAGGTTCCGGAACCGTTCACGTCCGAACGGCCGGAACCCGAACAGCAGGACGATGCCGACGAGGTGCAGGACGACGCCGTCGACGAGCCGGCCCTGTTCGACTGGACAGCTCCCGGCGACGCAGCGGAGCCCGACCCGTCCGAACCGTCCTTTCCCGCAGAGGCGAGGGTCCTCAAGATCCCGCAGGCGAGCCGGAAGTGGTTCTCCCACGCCCTCGCGCGTTTCGGCGCGGCCTCGGCATTGCTGTTCGCGGGTGCGGGCCGGACCGCGGCCACTTACCGGCCGCCTCGCCCACGTGGGGGGTTCATCGGCCTCGGAGAGCAGACCTCGATCTCGGGTGACGACGCGGCCACTGGGTTCGATCTCGGCGGTGGCCTGCGCGTGATGGGTACCCGCTCGGTGCTTCCGCTGCCGGACGGCAGGCGGTTCGTGGTGCACCGCGGCCTCGAATCCGGGTTGTACGAGCAGCTCGCGGGTCAGCGGCTCGGTTCGTACCTGCGTTCGGCGCCAGGAGTCGGGGAGCGTTGGCGGAACGGCATCCTCGATGAGGAGTTCGCTCGCGACGCCATCTCCGTCGGATCTGACGGCACCGTTCTGGCGGTGTCGCTGGACCGCGGCCGGTGAGGGGCGCATCGGTCGTTCGAGCCTGGGCGGAGCGGGCCGTCCGGGGTCAGACTGCCCGCTCCGCGCGGTGCTTCACCAGCCTCGTTCGCGCCATTCCGCGAGGTGGGGGCGCTGCTCGCCGAGGGTCGAGTCGTCGCCGTGGCCCGGGTAGAACCAGGTGTCGTCCGGGAGCTCGGCGAAGATCCGGTTCTCCACGTCGTCGAGCAGCGAGGCGAAGTCCTCCGGCGA
The DNA here is from genome assembly GCF_057736575.1 of Saccharopolyspora sp. MMCC62. Lineage (NCBI taxonomy): Bacteria > Bacillati > Actinomycetota > Actinomycetes > Pseudonocardiales > Pseudonocardiaceae > Saccharopolyspora > Saccharopolyspora sp. MMCC62. The sequence continues at coordinate 342,163 of NZ_JBYKCM010000008.1, forward strand.
GCCCGTCTTGCCGACCCCGCCGGGGAACAGCGAATCCCCGGTGAACAGGTGCGGGTGCCCGGCCGGGTCCCGGTAGAGCAGCGCGATCGAGCCGGGCGTGTGCCCGCGCAGGTGGATGACCTGCAGCTCGGCGTCCCCGACGGGCACCACGTCGCCGTGGTCCACCAGGCGGTCCGGCGGCACCGGCAGTTCCCGGGCGTCCGCGGGGTGCGCCAGCGTGTAGCAGCCGGTCTGGCCCGCGACCGCGCCCAGCGCCTGCCAGTGGTCGCCGTGCTGGTGGGTGGTGACGATGGTGCGCAGCCGCGGCCGGTCGTCGTCGTGGCCCAGCAGGTCGGCGAGCCGTTCCGAATCGTTCGCCGCGTCGATCAGCAGCGCGTCCCCGGTGCTGCGGCAGGTCAGCAGGTACGCGTTGTTGTCCATCGGACCGACCGACACCTTGGTGATGGTCAGCGCGTCCAGGACCCGCTTGGCGGGGGCGCCGCCGGGTTCGACATGGCCGGTGTACTGCTCGTATGCCTCCACGCGCGCAGCGTATCGCTCCGCGGCGAGGTCCCTCACAGCCACACCGGCAGCGCCGGGGCGTCCCCTTCCAGCCGTTCGGATCCGGTGCGGCCCAGCAGCCAGCCGAGCATCGCGCCGGGCCGTCCGCGCACCTGGGCGGGCGGGGCGGTGGTGCCGCGCAGCTCCCAGGTCCGGGTGCGGCCGTCGGCGAAGTCGACCACCACCGTCACCGCGGGCACGTCGGGCCTGCCGCCGAACTGCTGCACCACGTCCTCCAGCAGCTGCTCGGCATCCGGTTCGGGGACGTCGTCGAAGCCGACGCCGCCGTCCAGGTCCACCAGGTGCACCCACAGCTCCAGCAGCCGCTTGCGCAGCACGTGGTGGGCGGGCATCGGTTCCCGGCCCACGACCTCCGCGCCCCAGGACGACGCGGGCAGGGTGCGGACGGCGTGCGCGAAGCGGCCGTGCGAGGCGACCACGTCCTCCACCAGCAGCCGGTGCCCGCGCACCGCGCCCTCTTGGATGTCGGCGTCGCGGTCGGCGGGGCTGGCGTACATCGGGTGTTCGGCGCCGGTCCGCGCCCAGATCAGCAGGTTCAGCAGCCCGTCGGCGTTGCGGGCCAGGTGGGTGAGCACGTGCGCGCGCGTCCAGCCCGGGAGCAGGCTGGGCCGTCGCACGCTCGCGTCGTCCAGCTCCTCGCTCACCTCGAGCAGGCGCTGGGTGCTGCGTTCGATCGCGGACAGGGCGGCGGTGACCTGTTCGGTCGAGTGCGCGGCTCCGGTGGGCACGTGCGTGCCGCCGGCGCCGAGAACGGTGTCAGCCATCGGATTCCTTGGAGTGTGCAGGAAATGCTTCCGGACACGGCAGGGGAGTACCCGAGAGTAGGGCCAGAGGTGTGTCCCCCGACAGTGCCCAATCCGGGGGAATTTGCGTATCGTCGCGGACGGACGTGCTAATGAGCGGCCCGGAACGCCGGTCGCCGCCGCGCGTCGCACCCCGGAGCAGCACGTGACCAGGGGCGACGCGGCACTGTCGGGGGTGCGGCTTAGCATGGCCGCGCGACGTCCGAACACCGCTGAGCGCGGCCGCGCCGATACCCTCGGTGCTGCGCCCGTGCCCGATCGAACCGGGCCGACCAGGGGCACCACGACCTCGCGAGGCGGTGGGGAACCCCGCCCGAGTCGCCCGCGGTGACCGATGCCGTGGCCCGGTGCCGGCGGGCGCGTCCAGCGAACCGGCGAGAACTTCCGAAAGGATCACAGTGGCCGACCGCCTCGTCGTCCGCGGCGCCCGCGAGCACAACCTGCGCGGGATCGACATCGACCTGCCGCGCGACAGCCTGATCGTGTTCACCGGTCTGTCCGGCTCCGGAAAGTCCAGCCTGGCCTTCGACACCATCTTCGCCGAGGGCCAGCGCCGCTACGTGGAGTCGCTGTCGGCGTACGCGCGGCAGTTCCTGGGGCAGATGGACAAGCCCGACGTGGACTTCATCGAAGGCCTGTCCCCGGCGGTGTCCATCGACCAGAAGGCGACCAGCCGCAACCCGCGGTCCACGGTGGGCACCATCACCGAGGTCTACGACTACCTGCGGCTGCTCTACGCCCGCGCCGGCAAGCCGCACTGCCCGACCTGCGGCGAACCGATCAGCAAGCAGACGCCGCAGCAGATCGTCGACCAGGTGCTGGCGATGCCGGAGCGCACCAAGTTCCAGGTGCTGGCGCCGATCATCCGCGGCCGCAAGGGCGAGTACGTCGACCTGTTCGAGCAGCTCCAGTCGCAGGGCTACGCCCGCGCCCGGGTGGACGGCGAGGTCCACCAGCTGGAATCGCCGCCGAAGCTGAAGAAGCAGGAGAAGCACGACATCGCCGTCGTGGTGGACCGGCTCACCGTCAAGGCGAACGCGAAGCAGCGGCTCACCGACTCGGTGGAGACCGCGCTGCGGCTCGCCGACGGCCTGGTGCTGCTGGAGTTCGTCGACGTCGACGAGGGCTCCCCGGAGCGGGAGCGGAAGTTCTCCGAGAACCTGGCCTGCCCGAACGGCCACCCGCTGGGCGTGGACGAGCTGGAGCCGCGGTCGTTCTCGTTCAACTCCCCGTACGGCGCCTGCACCGAGTGCGCCGGGCTCGGCATCCGCAAGGAGGTCGACCCGGAGCTCGTGGTGCCCGACGAGGAGCTGTCCCTCGGCGAGGGCGCCATCGCGCCGTGGGCGGGCGGGCACACCGCGGAGTACTTCACCCGGCTGCTCACCTCGCTGTCCGAATCGGTCGGGTTCCGGATGGACACCCCGTGGAGCCGGCTGCCCACCAAGGTGAAGAAGGCGGTGCTGCACGGCACCGACGACCAGGTGCACGTGCGCTACAAGAACCGCTACGGGCGGCAGCGCTCCTACTACGCCTCCTACGAGGGCGTCATCCCGTTCCTGGAGCGGCGCCTGGAGCAGACCGAATCGGACTACGCCCGCGAGAAGTACGAGGGCTACATGCGGGACGTGCCGTGCCCCGCGTGCGACGGGACCCGGCTCAAGCCGGAGATCCTCGCGGTCACCATGGAGAACGCGGAGCACGGCGAGCTGTCCATCGCCGAGGTCAGCGCGCTGAGCGTGCGCGAGTGCGCGTCGTTCTTGAACTCGCTGGTGCTGGGCCACCGCGAGGAGATGATCGCGGGCCGGGTGCTCAAGGAGGTGCAGGCCCGGCTCGGGTTCCTGCTCGACGTGGGCCTCGACTACCTGTCGCTGTCCCGCGCCGCGGGCACCCTCTCCGGCGGCGAGGCGCAGCGCATCCGGCTGGCCACCCAGATCGGCTCCGGCCTGGTCGGCGTGCTGTACGTGCTGGACGAGCCGTCGATCGGCCTGCACCAGCGGGACAACCACCGGCTGCTGGAGACGCTGAGCAGGCTGCGGGACCTGGGCAACACGCTCATCGTCGTCGAGCACGACGAGGACACCGTGCGCAGCGCCGACTGGGTGGTGGACATCGGCCCGGGCGCGGGCGAGCACGGCGGGAAGGTCGTGCACAGCGGCCCGTACAAGGAGCTGCTGGACAACGAGTCCTCGCTGACCGGCGACTACCTGGCCCGGCGCAAGTCCATCCCGATGCCGCCGGCCCGGCGCAAGCGGGACCCGAAGCGGCAGCTGACCGTGGTGGGCGCGCGCGAGCACAACCTCCACAAGATCGACGTGTCGTTCCCGCTGGGCTGCCTGGTGTCGGTCACCGGCGTGTCCGGTTCCGGCAAGTCCACGCTGGTCAACGACATCCTCGCCTCGGTGCTGGCGAACAAGCTCAACGGCGCGCGGCAGGTGCCGGGCAGACACACCCGGATCAAGGGCGTGGACCTGGTGGACAAGCTGGTGCAGGTCGACCAGTCCGCGATCGGCCGCACCCCGCGGTCCAACCCGGCCACCTACACCGGCGTGTTCGACCGCATCCGCAAGCTGTTCGCCGAGACCACCGAAGCGAAGGTGCGCGGCTACCAGCCCGGCCGGTTCTCGTTCAACGTCAAGGGCGGGCGCTGCGAGGCGTGCGCGGGCGACGGCACGCTGAAGATCGAGATGAACTTCCTGCCGGACGTGTACGTGCCGTGCGAGGTGTGCAAGGGCGCCCGCTACAACCGCGAGACGCTGGAAGTGCACTACAAGGGCAAGTCGATCGCCGAGGTGCTGGACCTGCCGATCGAGCAGGCCGCCGAGTTCTTCGAGCCGATCAAGTCGATCCACCGCTACCTGAGCACCCTGGTGGACGTCGGCCTCGGCTACGTGCGGCTCGGCCAGCCCGCGCCGACCCTGTCCGGCGGCGAGGCGCAGCGGGTGAAGCTGGCCAGCGAGCTGCAGAAGCGCTCCACCGGCCAGACCGTCTACATCCTCGACGAGCCGACGACGGGCCTGCACTTCGAGGACATCCGCAAGCTGCTCGGCGTGGTCAACGGTCTGGTCGACAAGGGCAACACGGTGATCGTCATCGAGCACAACCTGGACGTCATCAAGGCGTCCGACTGGCTGCTCGACCTCGGTCCCGAGGGCGGCTCCGGCGGCGGCACCCTCGTCGCCCAGGGCACTCCGGAGCAGGTCGCCGAAGTCGAGGAGAGCTACACGGGCCGCTTCCTGGCCCCGATCCTCGCGGAGGGGTGAGCGCGGCGCGGCCGCCCGGGGAGTCCGGGCGGCCGCATCACCGGTTCTCGACGAAGTCCCGGCAGCCGCCGTGTGATGGGATGTTCTCCGGGTGCCTCCCGCACAGGTACTCGGGCTTCGGCCGCTCCCGGTCCTCTTCGCCGAGGCTGAGAATCCAGACGGCCTTGTCGGTGGGCGACTGCTCGCCAGAGGCGAACCCGATGGTCCCGCTCTTCCCCTGCAGCGGTGGTTCGATCATGCGCAGTCCCGCCCAGACGCGTCCACCGCTGAACGGCGGCTCGGCGCCTTCCGTCGCTCCGGCGCGGGTGCCACCGATCGCGGTCTTGATCAGATTGAGCGCGTCGAAGGCGAGTACCGCACGCCCGGAGCCGACCTCGGGTCCGGTGAAGGAGACGTAGTCGATCCGATTGTCGTACCTGCCCAAGAGGACTTCGTCGATGCTGAACTTCGATGTGTCGTCACCCGCGATCAACCGAGGTGGTGCATCGCACTTGTCGTTGATCGCACCCAGCAGCTCGGGCAGGGCTCCAGCTCGTCCGGCGAAGAAGATCGCGTTGCGCGGCCCGCACGGCGCGTACCGGAACGAGGACGGCCCCCACGCCACTTCGTGCGGCGTCGTGAGCCGCTCGTCGAGGTCCTGCGCCAGGTTCGCGCTGTAGGGATCGCCGCTGTCAGCAAAGATCGTCACGTGGTCGACGGGCCGATCGATGCCCGATTCGAGATAGCGCGCCACGACCTCCGCCTCCCAGCGGTTCAACGGCGACACCTGGAAGAACAGGGGGCTGTGCGCGGGGAGGTCGTCCAGGGAGTTGGTGGTCCCGATCATCGGCAGGTTCGCCTGCGTCAGCACCCGGATCGTGGCCTTGGTGCTGTCCCGGCTGCCGCCCATGCCGATCACGCCGAGCACCGGTGACCTGCTGGACTCCGCGGCGCGGGCGTGCGCCGCGATGTGCCGCGCCACCTGTTCCCCCTCCCGCATGCTCTTCCCGCCATTGGCGACGATCACTTTCACCGGGAGTTTCCCGTCGTTGAGGATGTCCTGCGCCTTCTTGACGCCTTTGAGCTCTTCGACGATGCCTTGCAGCGCGGGTCGGTCGTGGCTGTCGTAGCTCAGCGCACCGAGGTAGTACACGGTGGGAATCGTGGCGTCGGGCGAATCCCGGTCGAACCGATCGTTGGTGCTCGCGATGTCGGCCTCGGCGGCGGCCAGTGCTTCCTTCACCTTCTTGCGCTCGTCCGCTTCCTTGCGCGCGCCGCCCCGGTCGTCTGCTTCCTCGGACTCGTCGTCGACGTCCTCGATGTCGTCGGCGAAGCGGTGGTCCGCGCTGAACCCGACGCAGGGCCCACCGTCCTCGACGGTGATCAGGTTCGGGTGCCGCCACGGTGCGGGCTCTTGGCAGTGCCCGTTCCACTCGTGCAGGTACGCGAAGCCGGCCCCGAGCACCACGAGGACCGCGATCGCCACCGGTACCACCCGCAGCATCCGCGAACGGGTGGTGCGGACCGGGAACTGGGCGCGCGGGAACGCGGGCCGCGGCTCCACATCGGTGGGCGGGTCGTCCACCGGGATCGGCAGGTACCAGGCGGTGGAGGACCGTCTCCTCCTGGCATCCAGCAACTGCTTCTGCCAGCCCTGCACCGTCATCGGCTCGGTCGGAGCCGAGCCGCGCGGCAGCTCCCGCGGGCCGCTGGCCACCACCAGCAGCGGGTCGCGCGCGCCGGTCTCGTTGCGCACGTCGTTGATCAGGCTGATCAGCAGTTCCCCGGTGGTGCCCGGCGCGACGCCCTGCAGGAGCAGCACCGGGTAGTTGTCGCGCCGCACCCAGCGCCACCGCCACGCCCGGCGCGCGTAGGCGTCGGCGAGGTCTTCGAGCAGGGCGTGCACCAGGAACTTGCGCACCTGCTGGGCGTTCTCGTGCACCGACGGGTTGCTCAGCAGCCGTTGGGCGAAGCTCGCGAAGTCCGCCGACTCGCGTGGCGACAGGTAGCGCTGGCGCATGAACCACCGCCGGGGCTGCCGCAGGACCACCCCGCGCCGGATGGCGGGCGGCACCACCCAGGACAGCAGCACCGCGGGCAACGTCAGGTACCACGGCAGCCCGAGCGGTTCCAGCCGGTTCACGGTGGCGTCGAGCCGTGCGCTCGCACCGTTCTCCCCGTCGGCCGCCCGGTTCTTCCGCCGGAACACGCGCTCCTGCACGTAGGCGCTGAGCAGGTCGTGGACCTGCCGGTTCGGCACCTCGTCGGGTTCGGGTGGTTCCTCGTTGTGCTGCAGCAGGTAGCTGGCCAGCGCGTAGCGGCGGAACCGGAGCCGCCCCTGCCAGCGCCGCGAGTCGTGCCGCCCCAGTTCGAGCACGACCTTGTCGAGCAGTTCGTTCCGCAGCAGCACCGAGCGGTCCAGCTCGTCGTCCGGCGGGGGCTGACCGGCGCTGATCAGCACGTGCGGCACCCCGCTGCCGAGGTGACCGTCGAGCTGGGTGGTCAGGTCGTCCGGCCGGGCCGGCCGGACCAGGTGGAAGATCGGCTGGTCGCCGACCGCGGTGAGCAGGCGGGAGCGCCGCCACCGTGACCCGATGACCGAGCGCAACTCCTTGACCGGGATGGTGCTGTTCTCGCTCATCGCGAACCCCCTCGATGCCGCCGAAGCGAGCCACTCAGAGTAGCGATCTCACCTGTCCGGGGGGAGGCGTGCGCCGCGCGGATGCGGGTTCTCGCCATCCAGCCCGCGCGGCTTCGCTCGTTCGGCCGTACCCCTGGCCCGATCCGGCGTCCGCCGACCGGTCAGGGGGCGAACGCGAGCACCACCGCCGAGCCGAAGGCGCCGGACTCCTCGGCGGCGGCGAGCAGGCCGGTCCCGGGGTCGCGGGCCAGCCGGGTGATGGTGCCGGAGTTCTGGTTCACCACGTGCAGCGCCGCACCGTCGGGGGCGAACGCGAAGTGCCGCGGCCACTGCCCGCCGGTGGGGGTGCTGCCGAGGCGCTCCAGCCCGTCCGCGCGCACCGCGAACACGGCGATCGAGTCGTCGCCCCGGTTGGAGGCGTACACGTGCGCGCCGTCGCCGGTCACCGCGATCTCGGCGGGGAAGTTCTCGCCGGACGCGCCGTCGTCGCGGGTGCCGACGACCTGCCCGGCGGTGAAGGCGGCGCCGTCCCAGTCCAGCACGGTGATCGTCGAGGCGAGTTCGGCGAGCAGGTAGGCGCGGTCGCCGTCCGGGTGCCAGGCGAGGTGCCGCGGCCCGGTCCCGGCGGGCAGGTCGAGCCGCTGCCGCTGCGCGAGCTTCCCGCCGTCGAGGGCGTACACGAACACCGCGTCGGCGCCGAGGTCCACCGCGACCACCAGTTCGCCGTCCGGGGCGACGAGCACTTGGTGGGCGTGCGGTTCGGCGGCGTCGTGGTGCACCAAGTCGGTGGCCGCGCCGATCCGCCCGTCCGCGTCCAGGGGGTGCACCGAGACGGTGCCGTCGGTGTAGTTCGCGGCGATCAGGTGCCCGGCGGGGTGCACGGCGAGGTGCGTCGGCCCGGCGCCGCCGGTGGGGGTGCTGCCGAGCACGGCGGGCGCGACCGGGTCGGTGATGTCGAGCGCGGTGACCGAGCCCTGTTCGAGCTCGTTGGTGGTGTAGAGGACGCGGCCGTCGGCGGACGTGGCGAAGAACGACGCGTCCGGCACGCCCTCGACCGCGGCGGTGGCGGTGAGCTTCCCGGTGACGGCGTCGAAGGCGGCGACCTCGAAGCCGCGGCCGCCGGTCGAACTCATGCTGCCGACGTAGGCGGTGGTGGCGGCCGGTCCGGACGTCGCGCGGGCACCGGCGGAGGCGGCGGCGGGCAGCAGCGGCAGCGCGCTCGCCCCGGCGAGCAGGCCCAGGAAGCCGCGGCGGCGCAGGCCGTTCGAAAGCCGGGAGTTCGAGCGCGGGTCGTTCGCGGGCTGGGCGTTCGGCGACTGGTCGGGTCCGGACACGGTGCTCTCCTCGATCGGGTGCATCGGCGCCCATCTCACCCCATACGGCGACAATGGACTAGACCACAATGGCCCAATCGCCCGCAGCGCCCCATCCGTGCCGCGGTGCACGGCCACTCGCGCACCGCGGCTCCCGCCGCTTTCTCCTCGTTAGGAACCCGCCCGTCAGGTCTCGTCTGCTTCCTGTCAGCGGCGAAGCCGCTGAGCAGCGACCACCAAAGCAACGGGACCACCCGCGGGTTCTCAGCGTTCTCCTCGCGAGGACGGCGTTTTCTCCTGTGGCGGAGCCACCGGTGAAAACGATCCCGCAGCGAGGAGAACGCTGAGGTTCCGCCACCCATGTGCCTCGCAATAGCGGAACGGGCGGCAGATCAGGATTCGACGCGCAGCACCTGCTTGCCGTGCACGTGCCCCTGCTCGCCGCGGCGGTGCGCCTCGGCGGCCTCGGCCAGCGGCAGCACCTCGTCGATCCGGGTGCGCACCGAGCCGTCGTCGATGAGCCCGGCGATGGTGCTCAATGCGGGCCCGTCCGGTTCCACCAGGTAGCCGGTGGCGCGCACCCCGCGCTCCCGGGCGAGGTCGAGCAGCTCGGGCGCCACCCCGGACGGCACCGCGATCAGCAGGCCGCCCGGCTTGAGCACGTCCAGCGAGCGGGTGCTGGTCCGGTCGATCCCGTCGCCGACGAGATCGAGCACCACGTCGATCTCCCCGGTCTCCGCCTCGAACCGCGAGTTCCGGTAGTCGATCACCTCGTCGGCGCCGAGCTCCCGCACCCAGTCCTGCTTGGCGGCGCTCGCCGTGCCGATCACGTGCGCGCCCGCGTGCTTGGCGAACTGCACCGCGAAGTGCCCGACGCCGCCGGACGCGGCGTGCACCAGCACCCGCTGCCCGCGGGTGATCCCGGCCAGGTCGACGAGGCTCTGCCAGGCGGTGAGCGCGGCCAGCGGCACCCCGGCCGAGTGGTCGTGGTCCAGGCTCACCGGCTTGCGGGTGAACTGCCGCGCGGGCGCGGTCACGTACTCGGCGTAGGCCCCGGCCTGGCGCGGGAACCATGGCATGCCGTAGACCTCGTCGCCGACCTCCAGGGTGTGCACGCCGAAGCCGATCTCCTCGACGACGCCGGAGACGTCCCAGCCGAGCACGAACGGCGGTTCGCCGAGCACCCCGGCCATCCCGCCGCCTTCGCGGGTCTTCCAGTCCACCGGGTTGACCCCGGCGGACACGACGCGCACCAGCACCTCGGTGGGCAGCGGCGCGGGGCGGGGCGCGGTGGTCTCGTGCAGCACCTCCGGTCCGCCGAACCGGTCCTGGCCGATGGTGCGCATGGTCTTGTCGGTCATGGTCCCTTTCCCGTCGTGTCGCTTGCGGCCGAAGCTATCCGCCGGGGGGTACGCACCCGCAAGGTCTGCTGCTACCCGGCGGGAAGCATCGAGGTGGCGGCCCTGGACTACCCAGGCCGCCACCGATCGACACCGGCTACACGACCAGGCTCAGCAGCACGGCCATCGCGAACCCGGTGACGGACAGGATCGTCTCCAGCACCGTCCAGGTCTTGAGCGTGTCCTTCGTCGAGATCCCGAAGTAGCGGGAGATGATCCAGAACCCGGCGTCGTTGACGTGCGAGGCGATGATCGACCCGGCGGCGATGGCCACCGCGATCAGCGCCAGTTCCGGCTGGGAGTACCCGATCCCGGCCACCAGCGGCGCCACGATCCCGCCGGTGGTCACGATCGCCACGGTCGCCGAGCCCTGCGCGATCCGCAGCCCGGAGCTGATCACGTACGCGGAGGCGATCAGCGGCAGCCCGGACGCCTCCAGGGTGCCGGCGAGCGCCTCGCCTACCCCGGTCTCGGAGAGCACCTTGCCGAAGAACCCGCCGGCGCCGACGACGAGCAGGATCATGCCGAGCGGCCGCAGCGCGGTCGCGGTCAGCGTCGCCAGGTCCGGCCCGGTCAGCCCGCGCTTGGTGCCCAGCAGCCGGAACGCGACCAGCACCGCGATGGTCAGCGCCACCACCGGGTTCCCGAGGAACGTCAGCACGTCCAGCACCGTCCCGGGCGGCAGCGTGATGCTGGCGAACGTCCCGCCGAGGATCAGCAGCATCGGCAGTCCGATGACGAGCGCGACCACCCCGAGCTTCGGCTCGTCCTCGGGCGCGGAGGCGAGTTCCGCGGGCGGCGCGGTGTCCGGCACGTCCACGTGCAGGCGCTTGCCGATCCAGGCGGGGAACAGCACACCGGCTACGACGAACGCCGGGATCCCGCAGGCCAGCCCCATCAGGATGACCCAGCCGAGGTCGACGCCGAGCAGCCCGGCGGCGACCACCGGCCCGGGGTGCGGCGGCAGGAACGCGTGCGTCATGGACAGGCCCGCGACCAGCGGCAGGCAGTACAGCAGGATGGATCGCCCGCCTTGGCGCGCGGCGCTGTAGACCAGCGGTGCGAGCACGAAGATGCCGATGTCGAAGAACACCGGGATGCCGAACAGCAGCCCGGACAACCCCATCGCCAGCGGCGCCCGGTTCTCCCCGAACGCGGCCAGCAGCCTGCGGGTGAGCAGCTGCGCGCCACCGGAGGCCTCCAGCACGGCGCCGAGCACCGCGCCGAGCCCGACGATGGCGGTGATGTGCCCGAGGATGCTGCCGAAACCGCTCTCCAGCAGGGATTCGCTGCTCTTCTGCGCCGAGCCGACGAGGTCGGTGACGGGCACTCCGGCGACCAGCGCCAGCAGCAGCCCGGTGATGATCAGGGCGATGAACGGTTCCACCCGGAACCGGATGATCATCAGCAGCAGAGCGGCGATCCCCGCCGCGCACAACGTGAGCAGACCCGCGGTGTCGTGCTGCAACCAGTGCACTAAACCATCCACAGTGGACTCCCTTGTGGTGTCAAGGTGTGCGGCGCACCGCACGGCCGGGCAGCGCGCCGGTGCGCCCCCCGGAGTCGAGGACCGGCACCCCGTTGACCAGCACCCGGTGCACGCCCGTCGCGGTGCTGCGCGGCCGGTCGAAGGTGGCGGTGTCGGCGATGGTGTCCGGGTCGAACAGCACCAGGTCGGCGATCGCGCCTTCCCGGATGCGGCCGCGGTCCGGCAGCCGGAGCCGGTCGGCGGGCCGCGAGGTGAGGTGCCGGACGCACTCCTCCAGGCCCAGCACGCCCAGCTCCCGCACGTAGTGGCCCAGGTAGCGCGGGAACGTCCCCCACGCGCGCGGGTGCGGGCGGTCGCCCACGAGCAGCCCGTCGCTGCCGCCGGTGTGCGCGGGGTGGCGCATGATCGCGCGCACGTTCTCCTCGTGACCGACGTGCATCAGGCAGGAGGTGCCGAGCCGCTCCGAGAGCAGCACCTCGAAGAACACCTCGGCGGCCGGTGTCCCGGTCCGCCGCGCCGATTCGGCGATGCTCAGCCCCACCAGGTGCCCGTTGCGCTCGGCGTCGCGCACCCCGTTGATCTCGATGGCGGACCAGTCGATCGGCACCCCGTGGCAGCCGTCGGAGCCGCTGACCTCCATGTCGTGCCGGATCCGCACCCGCAGCTCGGGGTCGCGCAGCCGCTCCAGCGTGGCCTCCACCCCGCCTTCCGCGGCCCAGCTCGGCAGCAGCGCGTGCAGCGAGGTCGCGCCCGGCAGGTACGGGTAGCTGTCCAGCGTGATGTCCGCGCCCGCGTGCAGCGCCGAATCCACCAGCTCCAGCAGGTCCCCGGCCCGGCCGCGGTTGACCTCGAAGTTCATCGTCGCGTGCGCCAGGTGCAACGGGCAGCCGGACTCCCGGCTCACCTCGATCATCTCGGCGTAGGCGGTGAGCGCGCCCGCCCCGTAGCTGCGGTGGTGCGGGCTGTGGAACCCGCCGTGCGCGGCCACCACCCGGCACAGCTCGGTGAGCTCGGCCTCCGAGGCGTACATCCCCGGCGTGTAGGTCAGCCCGGAGGACATCCCGACCGCGCCGTCGCGCAGCGACTCCGCCAGCACCCGGCGCATCCGGTCCAGCTCGTCCTCGGTGGCGGGCCGGTCGTCGTGGCCGACGCACAGCATCCGCAGCGTCCCGTGCGGCACCAGGTAGGCGGCGTTGACGGCGATCCCGGCGTCCAGCCGGGCCAGGTACTCGGCGACGCTGCGCCAGTTCCAGTCGAACCCGGGCGGATCGTCGTTCCACCCCGCGATCTGGGCGCGCACCGCGGCCAGCGTCGCGTCGTCGACGGGCGCGTAGGACAGCCCGTCCTGGCCGAGCACCTCCAGCGTGACCCCTTGCGAGACCTTCGCCAGGTGGTCCGGTTCGGCGAGGACCTGCAGGTCCGAGTGCGAGTGCATGTCGATGAAGCCCGGCGCGAGCACCAGCCCGTCCGCGTCGACGACCTCCCGCCCGCCGAGCGTGCCGGGCTCGCCGATCCTGGTGATCCGCTCGCCCGCCACCGCCACGTCCGCGCGGTAGCGGGGTTCGCCGCTGCCGTCGACGACCGTCGCGCCGTGGAAGACCCCGTCCATCCCGACCTCCGCAGGCTCAGAAGAAGGTGTGCACCAGGTCGATCACGGTGTCCCCGTCGACGACCGGGATCAACCGCCACTTGTCGAAGACCGTGCACGGGTGCGACAACCCGAAACCGACCCAGTCGCCGATCCGCGGCCCGTCCTCGGGGACGCGGAGGAACGCGTGCTGGTCGGCGAGCGAGGTGACCGCGCACCCGTCCAGCTCGCGGACGACGCCGTCCGCGCCGCGCACCAGCTGCGGTTCCGGCAGGTCTTGGTCGAACGACACGTCCCGCCGGCCCACCGTGGCCAGCGCCAGCCCGGGCTCGGGCCGGGAGGTGATCTGCGCCCAGACCCGCATCGCGGGCCGGAACGGCGACTCGTCCCCGGCGAGCCGGTGCGGGCGGCCGAAGGGGGAGTTGCGGCGGTACAGCCCGTCGTCGTGCGTCACGTAGGCGCCGCTGCGCAGCACCGGCAGCACCCGGGCGCGGGTGGGCCACGGCGCGGCGAGGGATTCGGCGACCTGGTCGAAGTAGGCGCTGCCGCCGCCGGAGACGATGATCTCCTCGGTCTCGAACAGGCCCGCGCGCTCGACCTCGCCGACGAGCTCCCGCAACCGGGTCAGGTATTCGTCCACCGTGGACAGCGCATCGTCCGCGGTGCCGTGTGCGGCGGCGCCCTCGTACCCGGCCACGCCGGCCAGCCGCAGCCGCGGGCTCGCCGCCACCGCCCGCGCCACCTCGACGCCCTGCTGGACCGACCGCACCCCGGTCCGGGCGCCCGTCCAGCCGAGCTCCACCAGCACGTCCAGCGGCCGCGCACCGGTCCAGGACGCGGCCATCAGCTCCACCCCGGCCACCGAATCGGCCCAGCAGCTGAACTCGAACTCCGGATCCCGGTCCAGCTCACCGCTCAGCCGGCGCAGGCCGTCCGGGTCCAGCAGCTGGTTCGCCAGCAGCACCCGCCGCACCCCGAACGCCCGGTACACCCGCAGCTGCGCCACGTTCGCCGCGGTGATGCCCCAGGCGCCGTGCTCCAGCTGGCGCTGGAACAACCGCGGCGCCATCGTCGTCTTCCCGTGCGGGGCGAGCAGCACCCCGTGCCGCTCGCACCACCGCGCCATCGTCGACAGGTTGTGCTCCAGCGCCTGCTCGTCCAGCACCAGCACCGGGCCGGTGAACCCGGCCCCGGACAACGTCGGCCGAGTCGCCAGGAACTCCTCCGCGGTGCGGCCGGACGCGCCGCTCGGCAAGCCCTTGTACCGCCAGTCGAGGACGTCGCGCCGCAGCGCGGACACGGCCTGGTCGTCGATGCCGGGAACGGTCGGGGACAAGACGCCTCCAGTGCGACGAGCGCGAAGTGATCGGGAGATGATAAGCCCACCGGAGGCGCGGTGGTCCAGACGAATCCCGCGCCGCCCACGTGACCGCCCGAGCGCAGGAGGCACCATGCCCAGGCAGATCATCACCAGCGACGCCGCACCCACCCCGCCGCCGCACATCCCGCTGTCGCCGGGCGTGCGCAAGGGCAACGTCGTGCAGGTCTCCGGGCAGACCCCGGTCGACCCGGCCACCGGGGAGCTCGTCGCCGGTGGCGTGCCGGAGCAGACCGAGCGCGCGCTGCGCAACGTCATCGCCGTGCTGGAGGCCGCGGGCGCCGGGCTCGACGACGTGATCATGCTGCGCGTCTACCTCACCGACGTCTCCCAGTTCGCCGAGATGAACGAGACCTACGCCCGCGTCGTCGGCGAGCCCTACCCGGCCCGCACCACCGTCTACGTCGGCCTGCCGCCGGGGCTGCTCGTCGAGATCGACGCGCTCGCCGTGCTCGGGGACTGACCGGGCGGTTGCTCCGTTCCGGGGAGCAGCCGGGCTGAAGGCCGCGACCGGTTCCCGGAAGCCGGTCGCGGCCGGTCGACCGCTCACCGCACCCGGCCTTGACAACCGGGTGCGGTGCTCGGAGGGTGTCGATCAGTCACCCGGTCCGTCCGGCCCTGGCCGGCGCGGTTGGTCGAGGAGGGCGTGCATGACCACGTTCGGAGACCTGGACGGCCGGCTCGCGCAGGGCTGGGGCGGACGGAAACCCAACGGATGCCGGGTGATCGTGGTGCTGGCGCGCCGCGGCGGCACCACCGCCGCCGGGCTGCTCACCACGCTCACGGTGCCCACCGAGCGGCTCGCGCCGATCCTGGTGTCGGTCGGCGAGACCCCGGACACCTGCACGGCGGTGCAGCCGCCGACCCTGCTGGTGGGCCACGAGGTGGCCGCCTCCGGCCGGACCGCGGCGCTGATCGTCGGCGCCTGTCAGGTCGGCACCGCGCAGGGCGTGCTGGACTCGGTGGCCGAAGGGCTGCTCGAACCCGACCAGGAGACGATGGTGTTCGTCTCGCTGTGGCTGGACCACGACGCCGACGACGAGACCTCGGTCCGCTACTCCGTGCGGGAAGCCGTCGGTGACGCCGTCCGGGACGCCGTCACCGGGCACACCAAGGAGCAGGTGCGCGGCCTGGTCGAGGACCGGGACCGGCTCACCCACCCGTACTACGGGGGAGACTGACCGCGATCAGCGCACCGGGCCGGTGTACTTCTCGCCGGGGCCCTGACCGGGCGCGTCGGGCACGGCGCTGGCCTCGCGGAACGCGCGCTGCAGGCTCTGCAGCCCGTCCCGGATCGGCGCGGCGTGCAGCCCCAGGTACTCGACCGAGGCGGTGACCAGGCCGGCCAGCGCGGTGATCAGCCGCCGCGCCTCGTCCAGGTCGCGGCTCGGCGCGGTGTCCGGGTCCTCGTCGCCCAGGCCGAGCTTCTCGGCGGCGGAGGACATCAGCATCACCGCGGCGCGGCTGATCACCTCGACGCTGGGAACATCCACGAGCTCGCGGACGTTGGTGCCGAAGTCCGCCTCGGCGGGCGAGCTCGATCCCGAGCCCTGCTCCGGAGTGCTTTCGGGGGGCGGGGTCGGCTGCGCGTCGTTCACGACTGGTACCCTGACATGAGCGACCAGCCCCCGCGCAGTCGGGGGCGGCAAAGTGGAGCCCCGCTCCCACCCGTGCAGCCGACTCTCAGGCCGCCGGGTCCCGGTCCCACCGGCGTCGCGCCGGTGGTGCGAGCGGTATTGCGGTACCGGTTCGATCGGTAGGAGTAGGGTCTCGCGGTTCCGGGCATTCCGGAATTCCGCGGGACTACTGCACGTCCAGGGGCGAGCTTCACGCGCCGAGGCTGCAGCAAGACCGAAGCATCGAACCGAGGAGGCCCCATCAGCACGGAGACGCGCATCAACGACCGCATCCGCGTGCCCGAAGTCCGCTTGGTCGGACCGAACGGCGAACAGGTCGGCATCGTCCGCATCGAGGACGCGCTCCGCCTGGCGCAGGAAGCGGATCTGGACCTTGTCGAGGTCGCCCCGCAGGCGCGCCCGCCGGTCTGCAAGCTCATGGACTACGGCAAGTTCAAGTACGAGAGTGCGCAGAAGGCTCGCGAATCGCGCCGCAACCAGCAGCAGACCGTCATCAAGGAGCAGAAGCTCCGGCCGAAGATCGACCCGCACGACTACGAGACGAAGAAGGGTCACGTCACCCGCTTCCTCGGCCAGGGTCACAAGGTCAAGGTGACGATCATGTTCCGCGGTCGTGAGCAGTCGCGTCCCGAGCTGGGCTTTCGTCTGTTGCAGCGGCTGGCCGACGACGTCGCCGAACTGGGGTTCATCGAGGCCAACCCGAAGCAGGACGGCCGGAACATGATCATGGTCCTGGCGCCGCACAAGACGAACAAGACCAAGCCGAAGGCGACCGCGTAAGGCCACCGGACGCATCGGGTGCCGCCCCGGCCGATCGAGCCGGGGCCCCGCCGATGCCTGGTCGGTTGCCGGCGCCGGTCGGGTGCAAGGGCCGATCAGGTCCGCCGTGGAGCCCCGCTCTGCGGCGGACCCCGTATGAGAAGGATTGAGAGATGCCGAAGAACAAGACCCACAGCGGGACCGCGAAGCGCTTCCGGGTCACCGGCAGTGGCAAGCTGCGTCGCGAGCAGGCGGGCCGTCGCCACATCCTGGAGAAGAAGTCCAGCCGGGTGACCCGCCGCCTGGAGGGCACCGAAGCCGTCGCCAAGAACGACGTCAAGCGCATCAACAAGCTCCTGGGCCGCTGAGCCCCGCGCCGCACCGCGGCGAAGGCTCTCCAGCGCTCCAGCCCCCCCAGGGCGGTCCGCCGCCCCTGATGAGATCGACAGGACGGACCCGTGGCACGCGTCAAGCGGGCAGTGAACGCCCAGAAGAAGCGCCGCAGCATTCTCGAGCAGGCCAGCGGTTACCGCGGCCAGCGCTCCCGGCTGTACCGCAAGGCCAAGGAGCAGACGCTCCACTCGAACGTCTACGCCTACCGCGACCGGCGCGCCCGCAAGGGTGAGTTCCGCAAGCTGTGGATCACCCGCATCAACGCGGCGACCCGGCAGAACGGCCTCTCCTACAACCGCTTCGTGCAGGGCCTGAAGGCCGCCGAGGTCGAGGTGGACCGGAAGATCCTGGCGGACCTCGCGGTGCGCGACCCGCAGGCCTTCACCGCGCTGGTGGACGTCGCCAAGAAGCACCTGCCGGAAGGTGCGGCCTGATCACCGAGGGCACGCACGAGCAGCAACGGCCCGGGACACCTCCGCTGACGGAGCGATCGTCCCGGGTCGTTGTCGCGCGCAAGCTCACCCGCCGCGCCGGCCGGGACCGCGCGGGCGCCTTCCTCGCGGAGGGCGCGCAGGCGGTCGGTGAGGCGCTCGCCGCGCACGCCGCGGGCCGGGCCGAGGTGCGCGCGCTGTTCGCCACCGAAGAGCAGGCGGCGAAGCTGCCCGAGGTCGACGTCCCGCTGCACGTGGTGACCGACCGGGCCGCGGCCTCGCTGTCGGAGACCGTCACCCCGCAGGGGCTGGTGGCGCTGTGCGCGCTGCCCACCACCACGCCCGCCGAAGCGCTGGCCGAACGGCCGCCGCTGGTGGCGGTGCTGCTGGGCGTCTCCGACCCGGGCAACGCCGGGACCGTGGTGCGCGTCGCCGACGCCGCGGGCGCCGGGTCCGTGCTGTTCGCGGGCGATGCCGTGGACCCGTACAACGGCAAGGCGGTGCGCGCGTCCACGGGCAGCGTGTTCCACCTGCCGGTGGCGCGGGACCGGGACGCCTCCGCGGTGCTCGCGGCCTGCCGCGCGGCCGGTCTGCGACTGGTCGGCGCCGACGGGTACGCGGAGGGCGACCTGGATTCGGCCGCCGCCGCCGGGGAGCTGGCCGTGCCGACCGCGTGGGTGTTCGGCAGCGAGGCCCACGGCCTGCCGCCGGAGGTCCTCGCCGAGCTGGACGCGACGCTGCGGGTGCCGATCTACGGCGGCGCGGAGAGCCTGAACCTGGCCACCGCCGCCGCGGTCTGCCTGTACGCCTCCGCGCGGGCCCAGCGGCACCGCGGATAGCCGTCGGCAGCGCCCCGCCCGGGTGAACACGCCCAGGAACGCGGCTGCGCGAAAACCGCTCGACCGGGTCGCTTAGACTCGGGTTGCTGCGGCACGCATCCGCAGGTCACCCAGCAGGTGCAGGCCCATCGGGAGCCCGGCGGGGCGGCCGGGCGAAAAGGGTCGTGCCGGGCGGGTCACGCCGTGCTTGTCCCGCTTGACGAGTGTCGCCTGACGAATGACGGGAGTCATGCAGTAACGATGTCTGGAGCCAACGACTCGTACGACCCCAAAGAGGTCGCCGCGCTCGCGCCGGAGACGCTCGACCGCGCCGTCGTCGAAGCCCGCAAGGGGTTCGAGGAGGCCGCGGACCTCGACGAGCTGGCCGCAGCGAAGCCCGCGCACCTGGGGGAGCGCTCGCCGCTGCTGACGGCCCGCCGGGAGATCGGCGCACTGCCGCCGAAGGCCCGGTCCGAGGCGGGCAAGCGCGTCAACGAGGCCCGGCAGGCGATTCAGGGTGCGTTCGACGAGCGCCGCGCCGTGCTGCAGGCCGAGCGCGACGAGAAGGTGCTGCGCGAGGAATCCGTGGACGTCACCCTGCCCTCGGGCCGGGTCCCCGCGGGCGCCCGGCACCCCATCACCCAGCTCATCGAGCACGTCGCCGACGTGTTCGTCGCGATGGGCTGGGAGGTCGCCGACGGTCCCGAGCTGGAAGCCGAGTGGTTCAACTTCGACGCGTTGAACTTCGGCAAGGACCACCCGGCGCGCACCATGCAGGACACGTTCCACGTGGGCCCGGAGGACTCGGGGCTGGTGCTGCGCACGCACACCTCGCCGGTGCAGGTCCGGTCGATGCTGAGCCGCGAGCTGCCGGTGTACCTGGTGTGCCCGGGCCGCACGTTCCGCACCGACGAGCTCGACGCCACCCACACCCCGGTGTTCCACCAGGTCGAAGGCCTGGCGGTGGACGAGGGCCTGACGATGGCGCACCTGAAGGGCACGCTGGACGCGTTCGCCCGCGCCATGTTCGGCCCGGAGTCGGTGACGCGGCTGCGCCCGAGCTTCTTCCCGTTCACCGAGCCCTCCGCGGAACTGGACGTGTGGTTCCCGCAGAAGAAGGGCGGCGCGGGCTGGGTCGAGTGGGGCGGCTGCGGCATGGTCGACCCGAACGTGCTGCGCGCCTGCGGCATCGACCCGACCAAGCACACCGGGTTCGCGTTCGGCATGGGCCTGGACCGCACCCTGCAGTTCCGCAACGGCATTCCCGACATGCGCGACATGATCGAGGGCGATGTGCGGTTCACCGAACCGTTCGGCATCGACTCCTGAGCATCGTCCCGCTGCGAGAGAGAAGGACCTGAGCAAGTGCGGATTCCGGTTTCCTGGCTGGCCGAGCACCTCGAGCTGCCCGCGGACACCACCGCCGACACGCTGGCGGAGGCCTTCGTCCGGATCGGGCTGGAGGTCGAGGAGGTCGCCCACCTGTCGCAGGTGAGCGGCCCGTTGGTGGTCGGCCGCGTGGCCGAGATCGAGGAGCTGACCGGCTTCAAGAAGCCCATCCGGTTCTGCCGGGTGGAGGTCGGTGACGACGAGGACGGCGAGCGGCGCACCCAGGGCATCGTGTGCGGCGCGACGAACTTCACCGAGGGCAACCTCGTGGTCGTCGCCATGCCCGGCACGGTGCTGCCCGGCGGGTTCGAGATCGCGTCCCGCAAGACCTACGGGCGCGTCAGCGACGGCATGATCTGCTCGGCCAAGGAGCTGGGCATCGGCGAGGACCACGACGGCATCCTGGTGCTGCCCGCGGGCGTCGCCGACCCGGGAGCGGACGCGACCGAGCTGGTGGGCCTGGACGACGCGGTGATCGAGCTGTCGATCACGCCGGACCGCGGCTACTGCTTCTCGGTGCGCGGCCTGGCCCGCGAGCTGTCCAACGCGCTGGAGGTCCCGTTCGGCGACCCGGCCGCGATGCCGGTGCCGGAGGACGAGCGGGAATCCCGCGCGGTGCGCGTCGAGGACGAGCAGGCGTGCTCCCGGTTCGTGTTCCGCCGGGTGACCGGCGTGGACCCGACGGCGCCGACACCGTGGTGGATGCGGCGCAGGCTGGCGCTGGCGGGCATCCGCTCGATCTCGCTGTCGGTGGACGTCACGAACTACGTGATGCTGGAGCTGGGCCAGCCGCTGCACGCGTGGGACGCCTCGAAGCTCACCGGTGACGTGGTGGTCCGCCGCGCCGCCGAGGGCGAGGAGCTGACCACGCTCGACGACGTGCGGCGCGAGCTGGACCCGGACGACATCGTGATCTGCGACGAGACCGGCCCGGTGAGCCTCGCCGGCGTGATGGGCGGGGCCAGCACCGAGATCGGCCCGGAGACCCACGACGTGCTGCTGGAAGCGGCGAACTGGGACCCGGCGAGCATCGCCCGCAGCATCCGCAGGCACAAGCTGCCCAGCGAGGCGGGCAAGCGCTTCGAGCGCACCGTCGACCCGGCGGTCGCCCCGGTGGCCGCCGAGCTCGCCGCGCAGCTGCTGGTGCGCTACGGCGAGGGCCGCATCGCGCAGGGCCGCACCGACGTGGGGACGCCGCTGGCGCCGCCCGCGGTGACGATGCCGCTGGCGCTGCCGGACAAGATCGCGGGCGTGCTCTACGCGCGCGGCATCACCGCGCACCGGTTGTCGCAGATCGGCTGCCGCATCGAGGTCGGTACCTCCGACGAGGGCGTCGGCCTGGTCACCGCGCACCCGCCGACGTGGCGCCCGGACCTGAAGCAGCCCGCCGACCTGGTGGAGGAGGTGCTGCGGCTGGAGGGCTACCACACGATCCCGTCGCTGCTGCCCGCCGCGCCTCCCGGGCGGGGGCTCACGCCCGAGCAGCGCCGCCGCCGCGCGGTGTCCCGGGCGCTGGCCGCGGACGGCAACGTCGAGGTGCTGCCGTTCCCGTTCACCAGCGACGAAGAGCTCGGCAAGCTCGGCATCGCCGAGGACGACCCGCGCCGCCGCACCCTGTCGCTGCTGAACGCGCTGGAGTCCGACCGCTCCGAACTGGCCACGACGCTGCTGCCGGGACTGCTGGATTCGTTGCAGCGCAACGTGTCCCGCGGTCGCCGCGACCTGGCGCTGTTCCACGTCGGACAGGTCGTGCTGCCCGCCGAGCAGGCCCCGGCGCCGCCGGAGGTCGGAGTGGACCAGCGCCCGGCGGACGAGCAGGTCGCCGCGCTGAACGCCGCGCTGCCCGCGCAGCCGGTGCACGCCGCCGTCGTGCTCGCCGGCAAGCGGGAGCGCCAGGGCTGGTGGGGCCCGGGTCGCGAGGCGAACTGGGCCGACGCCGTGGAGGCCGCGCGCACGGTGGCGCGGGCCGCCGGGGTGGAGCTGACGGTGACCGCGGGCGACCTCGCACCGTGGCACCCGGGCCGCTGCGCCGAGCTCAAGGTCGGCGACACCGTGGTGGGTCACGCGGGCGAACTGCACCCGAAGGTCGTCGAGGCGCTCGGCCTGCCGAAGCGGGCCTGCGCGATGGAGATCGACCTGGACGCGCTGCCGCTGCCGGATTCGCGTCCGGCGCCGTCGATCTCGGCCTACCCGCCGGTGCTGCTGGACGTGGCGCTGGTCGTGGACCGGGCGGTGCCCGCGGCGGAACTCGTCGAGGTGGTGCGCTCCGGCGGTGGTGAGCTGCTGGAGGACGTGCGGCTGTTCGACGTGTACTCCGGTGAGCAGCTGGCCGAGGGCAAGAAGTCCCTCGCGCTGGCGCTGCGGTTCCGCGCGGCGGACCGCACGCTCAAGCAGGAGGAGGCCACCGAGGCCCGCGACGCGGCGCTGCAGGCCGCCGAATCCCGCTTCGGAGCGGCGCTGCGCGCCTGACCCGAGAGCAACGCGACGAGGGCGCCCCTTCCAGCCGGGAGGGGCGCCCTTTTCCGTCTCCGGACCGCTGCGGGACGAGCTTCTTCCGCGCGTCCGATTCCGCTGAAAGCACGCCCGTTCCGGGGCGTGCGGAGTAACGCTTCCGGCGGATTCCGCTTGTCCACCCCTGTGCTCGCGAACGTTTTCGGACCTGGCAGAGTCGATCGTGGCAGTGATCGTTGCGAGGGGTGGAGGAGTCGTGTCATGAGCGCTCAGGATCGACTGGTCGCCGGGCGGTACCGGGTGGAGTCGAGGCTGGGCAGTGGCGCGATGGGCGTGGTGTGGAAGGCCTCCGACGAGCGCCTCAACCGCATGGTCGCGGTCAAGGAACTCCACCTGCGCCAATCGTCGAACGACCAGGACGTGCAGACCGCGAAGCGCCGCGCGATCCGCGAAGGCCGGATCACCGCGCGGCTGATGCACCGGCACGCGATCGCGGTCTACGACGTGGTGGAAGAGGACGGGCGACCGTGCCTCATCATGGAATACCTGGATTCGCGGAGCCTCGAAGCGGTGCTCGCGGAACGCGGCACGCTGCCCGTCCTGGAGGTCGCGCAGCTCGGGTCCGACGTGGCCGCCGCGCTGGTCGCCGCGCACGACGCGAAGATCGTGCACCGGGACGTGAAGCCGGGCAACATCCTCGTCGCCGACGAGATCACCAAGATCACCGACTTCGGCATCTCCCGCGCGCTGGGCGACGCGAGCACCACCGGCGTGCTGGCGGGCACCCCCGCCTACCTGGCGCCGGAAGTGGCGCAGGGCGGCAAGGCCGACTTCCACACCGACGTCTACTCGCTGGGTTCCACGCTGTACGCGGCGCTGGAAGGCCGGCCACCGTTCGGCCTCGGCGACAACTCGATCGTGCTGCTGCACCGGGTCGCCTCCGGCGAGTTCGACCCGCCGCAGAACGCGGGCGAACTGGGTCCGGTGCTGCTGCGGATGCTGGCCGCCGAGCCGGCGCAGCGCCCCACCATGCAGCAGGCCCAGCGCGCGCTCGCCGCGGTCGCCGCCGGTGAAGAGCTCCCCGCCGAGTTCACCGCGGTCCCGATCCCCGCCCCGACCCGCCCGCTGCGCGAAGAGCAGCCCGCACCCGCCCCGGCTCCCGTCGCGGAACCGGCACAGGAGCCCCGGAACCGCGGGCGCTACGGGCTGATCCTGGTGGGCGCGCTGCTCGTCGTCGGCGCCGGCGTGGCGGCCGCGCTGCTGACCGGGAACCTCAGCGGCGATCGCACCGCGGCGCCGCCCTCCACCTCCGAAGAGGTGCAGCCGCGCCCCGAGCCCTCGCCGACGCAGGAACCGGAACCGGCGCCGTCGAGCACCGCCGACGAGCAGACCTCCGCCGAACAGCCCGCGCCGCCGGAGCCACCGCAGCAGCCGGAGACCCCCGACCAGGTCGTCTCCGAGTACTACGCGGCGATGCCCGGGAACCTCGACGCGGCCTGGCAGCAGCTCACCCCCGACTACCAGACCAACCACGCGGGCGGCTACGACGCGTTCCGCGAGTTCTGGGAGCCGATCACCAGCGTGCAGGCCTCCGGGGTGACCACCGAAGGCGCGAACACGGCGCAGGCCACCATCACCTACCGGTTCGACGACGGTCGCACCGTCGAGGAGCGCACCCGCTACACCCTGGTGCAGGACGGCGCCTCCTGGAAGATCGCCGCGACGACGGTCCTGAGCAGCCGGACTCGCTGACCCGCTTCAGGCGAATGGCCCATCCGCCCGTTCTCGTTGGGCGGGTGGGCCATTCACCTGGGTGGTCCGGGGTTCCGGTGGTCAGCGGGGGAGGCGGGGTTCGACCTGGCGGGCGATCTTCTCGGCTTCGCCGCAGGGGTCGGGGATACCACCGGGGAAGATCTCGTTCACGGTGACGATCGCGACTCCGCCGCCCGCGTCGACGAGGATGTTGCAGATCCCGCGGTTCGTGGCGCCTGCGCTGATACCGGTGGCGGCGGCCCTGCCGTTGATGTCGAACTTCTGGTAGCTGTCCCAGTTCCCGTGGGTCTCGTAGCTGTCGATCGTCTCGTCCTGGTTCTTGTACAAGGTCAGCATGGCGTTCTCGCCCTCGAACGAGCAGCCCGGTTCGAAGGAGACGTCTTCGACCCGTTCAGGCGCACCGCCAACCCCCGCAGCGGCCAAGTCGTCCGGTGTGAAGAACGCGCACGGATCCAGGTCTTTGAGCCCGGATGCCTTGGGCTGCGGCTCGGGGGAGTTCTGCTCCGACCCCGGGGCCGTGCCCCCCAACGCGCAGCCGGACAGTCCGAGCAGTCCGGCGCAAACAACGGTGGCGAGCAACCGGCGGGAACGTCGGGTCACTGGATTCCTCTCTGCATGTCTTCAGCGATCTGATCCTCCGTGGCAGCCGGTCTTTGCCAAGGACTTCAGCCACCTACCACTTCGGCTTCTCCTGGAAGATCGCCGCGACGACGGTCCTGAGCAGCCGGACCCGCTAGTTCACCGCAGGTGAATGGCCCACTCGCCCAATCTGGTCGGGCGAGTGGGCCATTCACTTCGAGGGATCAGCGGGGGAGGCGGGGTTCGACCTGACGGGCGAGCTCCTTGCCCTCGCCGCACGGGTCGGGGACGTCGTCCTTCAGGAATCCAGTGACGGAGAGGATGACGACCCCGCCACCTGCATCGACGAGGGTGTTGCAGATGCCCTGCCCAGTGGACCCGGCGGAGACGCCGGTGGCCGCGGCCCGTCCGTTGATGTCGAACTTCTGGTAGCTGTCCCAGTGTCCGCCGGTCTCGTAGCTGGCGACGGTTTCGTCCTGGTTCTTGTACAGGGTCAGCAGCATCGTTTCACCTTCGAAGGAGCAGCCCGTCTCGAAGGTGAGGTCCTCGATGCGTTCGGACGGGCCGTTCGCGCCTGCCGCGGTGAGTTCGTCGGGCGTGAAGAAGGTGCAGGTGTCGAAGTCCCGGAGTCCGGCCGGTTTCGGTTGCGGGGAGGGCGATTCCTGTCCGCCCGGTGCGGTGCCGCCGAGTGCGCAGCCGGACAGGCTCAGCAGCCCGGCGCAAGCGGCGGTGGTGATGAACCGGCGGGAACGTCGGGTCACTGGATACCTCTCTGCATGTCTTCAGCGATCTGATCTTCCGTGGCACGGTAGTCCTTGGCTGCTGCGCGGAAAGCTTCCGCTTGTTCCTCGAGGAGCACCCGAAGCTCTTTCATCAGTGCTACCGCACCTGCCTGTGGATGGTTCGCTTTGTCCACGAACCGCTGGGTGAGCTGCTGGCCATCGGGATAATCGCCGAGCCCGGTCAGGCGAGCCAGCGTGTCCAAGTCCCTGGTCAGCTTCGTGAGCTCGCGAATCTCCTCCTCAACCCGCTTCGCCGCCCGTTCCGCCACCTCCGGGTCGAGCGCGAGCTTCCCCGCTCCCACCTGCTGGTTGATCCATTGGGTCTGCGATCGGACCTGGTGCAGTCCTTCCGCCGCCCCGGCGAATCCCCCGTCTCCGCCCGCCATGCGCCCCTCCGCCGGTTGATCACGTGCTACGGATCGTAGCGAGGTGGTGGCGGTGCGGGTGGTGGTTTCCGCTGCGCCGACCGGGTAGCGCTACACGGCGGCTTCGGCGGGGGCGCGGCGGAGGATGTCGTCGACGGTCTCCGCCGGGGTCTGCTCGGAGGTGTCGAGCCACAGGCCGAGCCGGGGCGTCTCGTCGCGCAGCACCGCGTCGAGCGCTCGGACGGACCACTCGTCGTAGGCGGTCTTCCCGCGCGCCGCTTCGCGCAGCCCGATCTCCTCCGGTGTCGGTGCGAGCACCACCAGGTACAGCGGGCGGGTGCGGATGGTGTCCGCGAGTTCGGTGAGGTGTTCGCCGAGCACCACGTCCTGGGTGATGGCGGTGAATCCGGCTGCCGTGTACTGGTCGCAGGACTGGGCGGTGAGCCGGTGGCGCAGCCGCAGTTGCCGGTGCGCTTCGCCGGTCGCTTCGGGCGTCATGTCCGCCCGCCCGTTGATGATCATTCGGCGGAACAGGTCGCCGCGCAGGTGCACCGAGTTCGGCAGTCGTTCGGCGAGCAGCTGCGCCACGGTGGACTTGCCCGCGGCCTGGATTCCGGTGATCACGACGGCGGCGTTCGCGAACTGCTCGGCGGCCATGTGCTGTTCTCCTCGGCGACGCGGATGTCGGGCGGTCCTCGACGGGGCGTCGCGGGTCGGTGGTTCGGCGCGGTTCGGTCGCGATGCGCCTCCGAGGAGATCGACTCCCACCCTAACGCCGACCGGGAGTCCGTTTCGCCGGTTTCGGCGGATCGCGTCGTCCGCACCGGATCGTGAGAACCTGCGGGCATGCGGATGCGTCCGGAGCGGAGTGCGGTGCTGTTCGACATCGACGGCACGCTGATCGACTCGACGGCGGTCGTCGAACACGTGTGGTCGCGGGTGGCGGCCGCGTTCGGCGTGCCGCGGGACCCGGTGCTGGCGGTGTGCCACGGGAAGCGCGACGTGGACGTGGCCGCCGAATTCTTCCCGGAAGCGGTGCGGGCCGAGGTGCTGGCGGAGGTGGCGCGGCTGGAACTGGCCGCCGCGGACGCGGTGGTTGCGGTGCCGGGTGCGGCGAACGTGCTGGGGCAGCTCGATCCGCGGCGGTGGGCGGCGGTGACCTCCGGTGGCCGCGAGCTGATGATGAGCAGGCTGCGGGCGGCGGGGCTGCCGCTGCCGTGCACGCTGCTCTGCGCGGAGGACGTCTCGCAGGGCAAACCGGATCCGGAGGGCTACCTGGCGGCGGCCCGGGAACTGGTGGTGGAGCCGGCGGACTGCGTGGTGGTGGAGGATTCGCCGCCCGGGATCGCGGCCGGGGTCGCCGCGGGCGCCTTGGTCGCGGCCGTGACCACCACGCATCCGCGGGAGGCGCTGGGCGAGGCGCACGTGGTGCTGCCGGAGTTGTCGGCCGTGCTGGGATTGCTCTGATGGTGAAGCTGGACCGGTTGATCAACGTGCTCGGCGGCTACGGGGCGCGGCTGGCGTGCGCGCCGCGCGGGCGGGACGTGGAGCTGCGCGGGGTGGCGCTGCACGATTCCGCGGGCACCGACGAAGTGCTGCTCGCGGTGGGCGTCGAACCCGAGGCGGTCGGCGAGCTGCTGCGCACCACGCAGGCAGCGGTGGTGCTGCTGCGCGAGGCCGACGGCCCGGACCTGGCGCTGGCCCGCGAGCGGGCGGTCGCGGTGGTGCTCGTCGACGGGGACGTGCTGTGGGGGCAGCTGGCGGCCGTCGTCTACGGCCTGGTGCTGGAGGGCCGCGAAACGGAGGCGGGCCGCGGACCGACCGACCTGTTCGCGCTGGCCGACGCCCTGGCGGCCTCGGTGGGCGGCCCGGTGACCATCGAGGACCGGCATTCCGGGGTGCTGGCGTATTCGAGCAGGCAGGAGGCGGCGGACCGGGCGCGGCTGGCGACGATCCTGGGCAGGCGGGTTCCCGCGGAGATCCGCGCCGAGCTGGCCGCGCGCGGCGTGTACGCGCACCTGGCCTCGTCGGACGAGCCGTTCTTCGCCGAGCCGATGCCCGAGTTCCACGGCCGCGCCCTGGTGGCGGTGCGCGCGGGACGCGAGCTGCTCGGGTCGATCTGGGTGGAAGTGCCGGAGCCGCTGAGCGCGGAGCGGGCCGCGGCGCTGCGCGAAGGTGCCCGCACCGCCTCGCTGCACCTGCTGCGGGCGCGCGCCAGCGCCGACCTGGAGCGGCAGGTCGAATCGGACCTGGTGATCGGCCTGCTGGAGGGTCAGGCGGACGCGACGGCGGTGCTGAGCAGGCTCGGGTTGCGCGGCACCGGTTTCCGGGTGGTGGCGGTGCAGGCCGAGGACGCGCAGGACGCGGCGGTGCTCATCGCGTTCGAGCGCGCCACGTCCGGGTTCGGCTGGGCGCGGCCGGGCCGCAGCGCGCTGTTCGCGAACACCGTCTACACGGTGCTGCCCGAGTCGGAGCCGGGGGAGCGGTGGTTCCGCCGGCTGCTGCGGGAGATGCCCGCGGAGGTGCGGCTGCACGCCGGGATCGGTGGCGTCGCCGACTCCCTGGAGCTGCCGTTGAGCAGGCGGGAAGCGGACGAGAGCCTCGCCGTCGTCGGGTCCCGCGAGGTCGTCGGCTACGACGACGCCTGGCACGAGATCCTGCTGCGCAGGCTCCGCAACGCGGCCGCCGGCGGCCGGGCGCCTGCGCGCGGGCCGGTGCGGCAGCTGCACCGCCACGACGCCGAGCACGGCACCCGCTACGCGGCGACGCTGCGGGAATGGCTGCGCTGCCAGGGAGATCCGGGTGCGGCGGCGCGACGGCTCGGCGTGCACGCGAACACGGTGCGGTACCGGATGCGGAAGATGACCGAGGTGGCGCAGATCGACGTGGCCGACCCGGACCAGCGCATCGCGCTGATCGTCGCCCTGCTCGTCGAATAGTTCCGGATCACCAAACGCGGCCGCCCAGGTTGTGCGGATCGGACAACCGGACCGGCGTCGTGGCCCCGCACACTCGGATGCAGCCGAGTCGAGGAGGGCGAACATGGCTGGCAACGACCAGACGCCGCGGCACGTGGTGGTCGCGGGTGCCGGTGCCGTCGGGTTGTCGACGGCGTGGTTCTTGCAGGAGCACGGCGTGCAGGTCACGGTCGTGGACCGGGACGGCGTGGCCGCCGGTTCGTCCTGGGGCAACGCGGGCTACCTGGCTCCGGCGTTCTCCATCCCGCTGCCGGAGCCGAGCGTGCTGCGCTACGGGCTGCGGTCGCTGCTGGACCGCAACGCCCCGCTGTACGTGCCCGCGAAGGTCGACCCGGGCCTGTGGGCGTTCCTGGCGCGGTTCGCCGCGCACTGCAACATGCGCTCGTGGCGGCGATCGATGCAGCCGTTCGTGCCGATGAACAACGAGTGCCTGGACGCGTTCGACGCGCTCACCGCCGGTGGGGTGGAGGCCCCGACCCGGTCCGCGCCGATCACCGCCGGGTTCGAGAAGGCCGAGCAGGTCGCCGACCTGCGCCGCGAGTTCGACCTGATCCGCGAGTCAGGGCAGGACGTGCGGGTCGTGGAGTCCTCGGTCACCGAAGCGCGGGTGCCGCAGCTGTCCTCGCACATCGAGGCGGTGCTGCGCATCGAGGGCCAGCGCTACGTGGACCCCGGCGAGTTCGTGCGCTCCCTCGCCCGCTCGGTGGAGCAGCGCGGCGGCACGATCCGCACCGGGTTCGCCGTGCAGGACGTGCGGCGCGAACGGGACGGTGTGGTGCTGCGCTCCGCCGACGACGCGATCACCGCCGACTCGGTGGTGCTCGCGACCGGTGCCTGGCTGAGCTCGCTGGCGAAGCCGCTGGGCGTGCGGACCGCGGTGCGCGCCGGACGCGGCTACTCGTTCACCGTGCCCACCGAGGAACCGGTGCCCGGCCCGATCTACCTGCCCGCCGTGCGGGTGGCCTGCACGCCGTACCAGGGCGGGCTGCGGGTCGCCGGGACCATGGAGTTCCGCTCGCCGGACGCGAAGCTCTACCCGGAGCGCATCGCCGCCATCGAGCGCTCGGCGAAGCCGCTGCTGCGCGGCGTGTCCTGGGCGGATCGCAAGGACGACTGGGTCGGTGGGCGTCCCGTCACCCCCGACGGGCTGCCGCTGATCGGCGCGACCGCGATGCCCGACGTGTTCGTCGCGGGCGGGCACGGCATGTGGGGCCTCACCCTCGGTCCGCTGACCGGACGGCTGCTGTCCGAGCAGATCGTCACCGGCAAGCAGCCCGACCAGTTGCGGCCGTTCAACCCGCTGCGCTGACGCGCCACGAAGACCATTTCCTGGAGAGCAGGGGTCGCCGCTCACGAAGCGGCGGCCCCTGCCCGCGTTTCCACCCCAGGTGAATGGCCCATTCGCCCAGTGTGGTTGGGCTGGTGGGCCATTCACCGTGCGGCTGCGGGAGCTTTGCGCGGGTTCGTCATCGCAGGTGAGTGGCCCATTTGCCCAGTGTGGTTGGGCGGGTGGGCCATTCACCTGGAGTCAGCTGGGGTTCTGGATCTTGTCCTTCTCGGCTTGGGGGAGGTGGCAGCCGGTGCTGCCGGAGAGGACGGTGCGTTTGGCGGTGCCGAAGCGGTAGCCGGCGCCGTAGGTGTCGCTGCCGACGATCTGGTGGTCGGAGGGGCGGCTGACGACGGTTTCGGGTGGTGTGAAGCCGTATTCGGCGGTGATGCGGGCGACGATCTGTTCGGCGCGGGGCCATTCGGGGTCGGGGATGTTGCCTTCGGCTGACCAGACGCCGAGGGTTTGGCTTTCGGCGGTGTAGGTGAAGTCGTCGAAGTCGGAGCATCCGGCGTGGTGGAGTTCGCGGCTTTGCTCCCACCTGATCCAGGGGAATGCCGTGCCGAGTTCGTCGCGAATGCGGCTTTGCATCTCCAGGTAGCGTGTACTGGCCTCTTCCATGCTGGGTCTGGTCATGAGTTCGGCACGTTGGTCTTCCATGCTTGCGCCAAGCTCCGGCCCCGGTTCGCCCAAGGCACACCCGCTGAGGCTCAGGGCGAGCGCCGCCAAGACTGCGAAGCGTTTCATGGTCCGTCCCCGTTCCCGGTCGGTCATCCCGAGCTGTCCACGGCGCGGTCCGGAATTCCGGCCGCGACGACGCTGGCGTTGTACTGGCTGGTGTTTCCGTGCGTGAGGTAGCCGCTCGGGCCGCCGGTGTTGTGCCCGGTCGATTCCTTGAGGTGTTGGCCGTCGGGAGCGATGGCCTCGTCCGTGGACAGGTTGTCGATGCCGGGTTTCCACGACGGATCGCTGCGCCCGTTCAACCCGCTGCGCTGACGCGCCACGAAGATCACTTTCTGGAGGGCGGGGGCCGCCGCGCACCAAGCGGCGGCCCCCGCCTGCGTTTCCACCCCAGGTGAATGGCCCCTTCACCCAGTGTGGTTGGGCGGGTGGGCCATTCACCTGGAGTCAGCTGGGGTTCTGGAGCTTGTCCTTGGCGGCTTGGGGGAGGTGGCAGCCGGTGCTGCCGGAGAACGAGGTGCGCTTTCCGCTCCCGAACTTGTAGGTGGCGCCGTACCGGTCGGAGGTGGTCACGTCGTGCTGTGCGGGGCGGTCGGCGAGGACTCGGGGTGGGGTGAAGCCGTAGTCGCCGGTGACCTTCGCGAAGATCTGCTCGGCGCGGGGCCAGTCGGCGTCGGGGATGTTGCCTTGTGTTCCCCAGATTCCCAGCGTCCAGCCTTCGGCATCGTCCTTGTAAGCGTCGAATTCCGCGCAGCTCGCACGGTTGAGATCCCGGACCCTCTCCCACTGTATCCAGGGGAAGGCATCGCTGAGTTCTTGCTTGAGCTTGGCGTCCAGCTCCGAGTACCGCTGGTGGACCTCTTCGATGCTCGGGCGCTGCATCAGCTCGGCCTCTTGATCGTCCATGCTGCCTCCCCACTCGGAAACCAGTTCGTTGCCACAACTCGTGACGCTCAGGAGTAGCGCCGCGATGACCGCGATTCGTTTCATGATCAGCCCTAATGCTCCGACGTAATGGTTCAGGACCGCGATTCAGGTATCGCCAGACCATGCACGCCTGCAGCGATGGAGCTGGCGTTGTACTGGCTCGTGGTGCCGGGGGTGAGGTAGCCGGTCGGGCCACCTGTGCCGTGCCAGCTCGACTCCTTCAAATGTCGGCCGTCAGGGGCGACGGCCTCACTCGTCGAGAGCTGGTCCACCTCCCAGTTCTTGGAAGGATCACCACCGAACGCGCCGAGGTCGGCGACGCCGTCCCACTTGGATTCGAGGTTGTACATCCAACCGCCCGGCACGTGCAGGTCACTGCGGGTGTCGGTGCCCAAGCCGGGCGATCCCATTGTTACGGCCGCATCGACACCGAGGCCTTCCTCCTGGAGCGCATATCCGGTCGTCGTGGACCCGTACGAGTGGCCCATCGCCACCAAGTGCGGATCATCAGCACGTGATTCGTTGATCCCCCGGTAGAAGTCGGCGAGATCAGCAGCCCCGCGCTGGGCTGTCGCAGACCCGGCGACCGAGCGGTCAGGATCGAAGATTTCCGATCCCTGCGGGGCTTCGTAGCCCAACCACGTCACGGCAGCAACGTCCCCGCCGTCGCCATAATCGTATGATTGCTGCAGTGCATCCTGCTGCAAGTGGTCCATGCTCCGGTCGTAATCGCCGAGACTTCCGCCTTCGACCGTGCTGTTCATGCCGGGTGTGAAGACCGTGACGTGTTCAGCCGTATCGATGTTGCCGACGCCGACGGCCGCCTTCGTCCGTTCGCCTGAGGTGTCGAGGACGAGCAGTTGGCGGTTGGGTTTCGCCACGACCTTCTCGACCTCGTCCAAGGACTTCAGCTTGGCTTCGATCTGGTCGAGGGGGCGCTGGTACTTGCCGTCGAGGTTCCTGGAGCCCGGGCCCTTGGGCAGCTGCCTGATCTGCTCGCGGAGGCGGTTCGCCTCGGCGTTGAGCACCGCCCGCTCGTCGTCGATCTTGTTGACGTTGGCGGTGTGGCGGACGGTGGCGGGGATGCCGTCCATGCCGCCGAGCCAGGCCGGGGGAGCGGCGGCGAGCGCGGATTTCGTTTCGGCGGGCAGGGATTTCCACCATTCGGCGTTCTGCGCCGGGTCGCCGGGCGGCGGCGGTTCGACGGTCTCGCCGAGGCCGCGGGCGTCGCCGAGGGCGGCCGCGTCGGCGAGAGTCTTCGCGCCGCGGGTGTCCATCAGGTCCCGGTCGGCGTCGCCGAGGACCTTCGCGAGTTCGCGGTCCGCGTCGTCGGCGCGCGCGAGGAGCCGTTCCACCCGGTGGACGAGGTCGGGCCGGATCCGGTCGTGCCGGTCGGCGTCGACGTCGGCGGCCTCGTCGGGGCGGATGCCCGGCGGGGTGCCGAGGTCCTCGACCCGGCCGTCGTCGGTGATCGCGAAGTGGTGGGCGTGCGCGAGCGCTTCGGCTTCGGCCAGCTCGTTCCCGACCGCCCGGATCTCTTCCGCGGTGGCGATGGCGGTGGTGCGGACGGTGGAGATCTCCAGGACGAGTTCGCGGAGCCGTTCGCCGAGCTTCGCGTGCTCGGCGGTGGCGGCGTCCGCGGCCTTGCCCTGCCATTCGCGGGGGCGCCCGGACCCGGCGAGCTCGTCGTCGAGCTGCACGAGCCGGTCCTGCCGGTCCTTGAGCTCGTCGATCGCGTCGTCGAGCAGGTCCGCGTTCCACCGCCGCAGGTCACCGAGGCGCACCATCACGCACCACCGCGCTGGGTGGCGTTCAGCCCGTCCGCGGCGGTGCCTTCGCGGCCGTCGTAGTCGCGGGCGCTGCCGGACAGCGAGTCCGCGTAGTGCTCGGTGTCCCGGTCCCACCCGTCGACGGTGCCGCGCCAGCTGCGGCCGGTGCGGTCGGCGGCGGGCGCCGATGCCGAGCCCGGCATCGCTTCGGCGATCTTGTCGGTGGCCGGTTCCAGCCGCACCGACCTGGCCTGTTCGGCGGCGGACCGGGCGGCTTTCGCCGCGTCCTCCAGCGCCTTCGTGACGACCTCGTAGCCCATGCACCCCTCCTCGCGGGGCAGGACACTAACAGCGCGAGGTGGTGGGGATGCCGGATTCCGGGCGATCTCCGCGCCGGGTCACATCCGCCCGGAACCGATCGCGCGCAGGAAGGCGCCGAACGCGTCCCGGCTCACCGCGAGCACCGGCCCCGCCGCGTCCTTGGAGTCCCGGATGCCGACGACGGACGGCTGCACGGCGATCTCGACGCAGGCGCCGCCGTTTCCCTGGCTGCGACTGGCCTTTCGCCAGTCGGCGGTGGCGGGCACGAACGCGATCTCGACGCACTGGCCACCGCTGGAGCTGCTGCGGCTCGATGTGCGCCAGATTGCTGTCGAGAAGTCGGGGTGCATGATCGCCCTTTCGATGATCGCCTAGTCGTGCGTGGCGGCCACCTTAGCGATGAAATCTTGCGACTCCTGCTCCGGCAGCGCAGCCGCCCGCAGCCGTTCGAAGACGATGCTGTAGCGCGTGAACTCCGTCGGCTCGTGAAGGTAGGTGGCTCCCAGCACGTCTTCGAGGTAGACGGCCGAGAGCTGTTGCTCAGCAAGGTGAAGCAGAGTTGCGGATGACGCCACCGAGATCCGGTTCGGCACGCTGAACGGGAGCACCCTGACGTCCACGTTCGGCTTGGATGCCGTTTCGACCAGGTGCTCCAGCTGGGCACGCATGATCGTCCCGCTGCCTTGAACGCGGCGAAGCGCGGTTTCACTGAGGACGACCTGCAAGTTCAGCGGTTTGTGCCGACGGGTGAGGACCGATTGGCGATCGAGCCGGGTCTGCACCTGGCGTTCGATCATCCTCGGGTCTGCGGCAGGTTCCCAGGCGTGGATCATCGAGCGGGCGTAGTCGTGCGTCTGTAGCAGCCCGGTCACGCTTTCCACCTCGTAGATCCGCATGTCCGTAGCCGCGTACTCCAACGCGTGGAATCGCTGGAACCAGTCGGGGACCGCGTCCCGGTAGGTGGTGCGGCGCGGGCTGCGCCGGGGGAGTTGGCTTGCGAGGCCGATCAGGTACTTCCGCCGCTTGGCGGGCGCGTCGTAGAGCGCGGACAGCTTCTCGACCTCGGCCGTGGTGATGCCCTGCTTGCCGCTCTCGATCTTGCTGATCTTCGGTGCGGTGCCGCCGACCACGGCTGCCGCCGCCGCGGCCGTGCACTCGGCTTCTTCGCGCAGGCGGCGCAGTTCGATGCCGAGCTGGATCTTGAGCATCTTCGGGTCCGGTGCCATGCGGATCATGATTCCCCCTGCCTGCTCGCCCGGAAAGCACGTTCACCGGATTCAGCGATCGTTTACGAGCAAGTTGCTCAGTAGCGTTTCGCCATCGACGGTTGATCTACGAAAGGACTCCGCCATGCACGACGACCCCGAAGCCGAACTCCTCCGCGCCCTCCGCGAGGGCGCCCGCCCGCGCCCGTTCGCGGTCTACGAGCTGACCAGCGAGGACGGCGAGGTCGTCGAGGCGGACGTCTGCGCGTGGGGCCTGGACATCAGCGGCGAGTGCCCGTCGGACCAGGTGCCGCCGGGGGCGGTGTTCGTGGGGCCGGGAGGCCTGAAGGGGGACGCCGATTCCGCCGAGCGGGTCCGCGCGATGTTCGAGATCGTCGGGGACGCACGGCTCGTCTGGCTCTGAAGTGCCCGCCGGGAGTGCAGTACCCCGGCCGGGAACCCGGCTCGTTCGTGAGTCCGTCCTGCTCGGGGATCCGGTCCGCGCGTGAGTCCGGCCCGCTCGGAAACCCGGCCCGATCGCGAGCCCCGTCCAGTCGTGACCCCGGCCCGGCAGGGAAGCCCGCCTCGCGCGTGAAGCCGGTGTCGCGTCGGCCACCGCGCACGTGACCACCCCCATTCTTGATTGATGTTGCATGGCAATGCATAATCATCCGCATGGCGATTCGGGTGGCAGTGGCGGGTGCGAGCGGCTACGCGGGCGGGGAACTCCTCCGCCTGCTGCTGGCGCACCCCGAAGTCGAGATCGGAACGTTGACCGCCGGGGGCAACGCGGGCACCAAGCTCGGCGCGCACCACCCGAACCTGCTGCCGCTCGCCGACCGCGAGCTCACCGAGACCACCGTCGCCGAACTCTCCGGCCACGACGTCGTGTTCCTCGCGCTGCCGCACGGGCACTCCGCGGCGATCGCCGCCGAACTCGGCGCCGACACCCTCGTCATCGACTGCGGTGCCGACCACCGGCTCGGCGACCCGGAGGCGTGGACCCGCTGGTACGGCGGCGACCACCCCGGCACCTGGCCCTACGGCGTCCCGGAGCTCCCCGGCAAGCGGGAGGAACTGCGCACCGCGAACCGGATCGCCGTCGCGGGCTGCTTCCCCACGGTCGCCTCGCTCGCGCTGGCGCCCGCCTTCGCGGCCGGGCTGGTCGAGCCCCAAGCGCAGGTCGTCGCCGTCACCGGCACCTCCGGTGCGGGCCGCGCGCTCAAACCGCACCTGCTCTCCGCCGAGGTGATGGGCTCCGCCAGCGCCTACGGCGTCGCGGGCGCGCACCGGCACACCCCGGAGATGGTGCAGAACCTCAGCGCCGTCGCGGGCGAACCCGTCGCCGTGTCCTTCACCCCCGTGCTCGCGCCGATGCCGCGCGGCATCCTCGCCACCTGCAGCGCCCCGCTGCGCGGCGACCTCGACACCGCCGCC
The DNA here is from genome assembly GCF_057736575.1 of Saccharopolyspora sp. MMCC62. Lineage (NCBI taxonomy): Bacteria > Bacillati > Actinomycetota > Actinomycetes > Pseudonocardiales > Pseudonocardiaceae > Saccharopolyspora > Saccharopolyspora sp. MMCC62. The sequence goes on from NZ_JBYKCM010000008.1 coordinate 378,597, forward strand.
GCCCGCAAGGTCTACCTGGACGCCTACGGCGACGAGCCGTTCGTGCAGGTGCTGCCCGAAGGGGCCTGGCCGCAGACCTCCGCGACGCTCGGCGCCAACACGGTGCACCTGCAGGTCGCGGTGGACGCCGACGCGCGGCGGCTCGTCGTCATCGGTGCCGAGGACAACCTCACCAAGGGCACCGCCGGTGGCGCCGTGCAGTGCATGAACCTCGCCAAGGGACTGCCCGAGACCACCGGCCTGCCGCTTGCCGGGATCGCCCCGTGACCGGCAGCCCGCACCCCACCGCACCCGGCAGCACCACCAGCACGGAGGAGAACGCATGAGCGTCACCGCCCCCGCCGGATTCCGGGCGGCCGGTGTGGCCGCCGGGATCAAGCCCACCGGCGCGCTCGACCTGGCCCTCGTCGTCAACGACGGCCCGCGGCACACCGCCGCCGGGGTCTTCACCACCAACAAGGTCAAGGCCGCGCCGGTGCTGTGGTCCCAGCAGGTGCTGCAGGAACGCAGCCTGCACGCCGTCGTGCTCAACTCCGGCGGCGCCAACGCCTGCACCGGTCCCGAAGGCTTCCAGGACACCCACGCCACCGCCGAGAAGGTCGCCGAGGTCCTCGGCGTCGGCGCCATCGACGTGGCCGTCTGCTCCACCGGGCTGATCGGCGAACGGCTCCCGATGCCCGCCGTGGTGTCCGGAGTGGACGGTGCCGCCGCGGCGCTCGACGGCACCGCGGACGCGGGCACCGCCGCCGCCACCGCCGTGCTCACCACCGACAGCAAGGCCAAGCAGGCCACCGCCGCGGGCAACGGGTTCAGCGCCGGCGGGTTCGCCAAGGGCGCCGGGATGCTCGCGCCCAACATGGCCACCATGCTCAGCGTGCTCACCACCGACGCCGTCGTCGAACCGGACGTGCTGGACGCCGCGCTGCGCGCCGCCACCCGCACCACCTTCGACCGGCTCGACGTGGACGGCGGCACCTCCACCAACGACACCGTGCTGGTGCTGGCCTCCGGCGCCTCCGGCGTCGAACCGAGCGCCGCGGAGCTCACCGAGGTCCTCACCGCCCTCAGCACCGACCTCGTCCGCCAGCTGCAGGGCGACGCCGAAGGCGCCACCAAGGCCGTGGACATCACCGTGCGCGGCGCCCGCACCGAGGACGACGCCGTCCACATCGGACGGATCATCGCCGAGGACAACCTGGTCAAGACCGCGCTGTTCGGCTCCGACCCGAACTGGGGCCGGATCGCGATGGCGCTCGGCCGGGCCGAGGCCGAGATCGACGTCAGCCGCGTCGAGATCATCACGAACGGCGTCTCGCTGTTCGCGGGCGGACTGCCCAACCGGGACCGCGGCGAAGCCGACCTCACCGGCCGCGACATCGAGATCGTCGTCGACCTGCACCTCGGCGACCACGCCGCCACCATCCTGTCCACCGACCTGTCCCACGGCTACGTCGAAGAGAACAGCGCGTACTCCTCATGAGCGCCGACCAGACCCCGGCCGACCGGCTCGCCACCGCCGCCGAGAAGGCCAGCGTGCTCGTCGAAGCACTGCCCTGGCTGGAGCGCTTCCACGGCGCCACCGTCGTCGTCAAGTACGGCGGCAACGCCATGATCGACGACGAGCTCAAGGCCGCGTTCGCGCAGGACATGGTGTTCCTGCGCCTCGCCGGGCTGCACCCCGTCGTGGTGCACGGCGGCGGACCGCAGATCACCACCATGCTCGACCGGCTCGGCATGGCGGGCGAATTCCGCGGCGGGCTGCGCGTCACCACCCCCGAAACCCTCGACGTGGTGCGGATGGTGCTCGTCGGGCAGGTCGGCCGCGAACTCGTCGGCCTCATCAACCAGCACGGGCCGCACGCCGTCGGCATGTCCGGCGAGGACGCGCAGCTGTTCACCGCCGCCCGCCGCACCGCCACCGTGGACGGCGAACCCGTCGACGTCGGCCTCGTCGGCGACGTCGTCGCCGTCAACCCGGACGCGGTGCTCGACCTGATCAGCGCCGGGCGCATCCCCGTGGTGTCCACGGTGGCCCCCGACGTGGACGGCGTGGTGCACAACGTCAACGCCGACACCGCCGCCGGAGCGCTCGCCGTCGCCCTCGGCGCCGAGAAGCTCGTGGTGCTCACCGACGTCGAAGGCCTCTACACCGACTGGCCGGACCGCTCCTCGCTCGTCGCCCGCCTCGACGCCGACGAGCTCGAAGCGCTGCTGCCCGGCCTCGCCGCCGGGATGGTGCCGAAGATGGAGGCCTGCCTGCGCGCGGTGCGCGGCGGCGTGCCGCGCGCCCACGTCATCGACGGCAGGCTCGCGCACTCGGTGCTGCTCGAAGTGTTCACCAGCGCAGGCGTCGGAACGATGGTGCTGCCCGGACAGGAAGGCGAACCCGCATGACCACCAACACCACCGGGACCCAGCGCTGGCAGGCGTCCATGATGGGCAACTACGGCACCCCGAAGCTCACCCTCACCAGCGGCTCCGGCTGCGAGGTCACCGACGCCGACGGCAACACCTACCTCGACTTCGTCGGCGGCATCGCCGTGAACGCGCTCGGCCACGCCCACCCGAACGTCGTCGACGCCGTCACCCGCCAGATCGGCACCCTCGGGCACATCTCCAACTTCTACGCCCACGAACCCGGCCTGGAACTCGCCGAACGGCTGCTGGAGCTCGCCGGGTTCGCCGGGCGCGGCCGGGTGCTGTTCTGCAACTCCGGCGGCGAGGCCAACGAAGCCGCGTTCAAGATCGCCCGGCGCACCGGGCGGCTCAAGATCGTCTCCACCGAGGGCGGGTTCCACGGCCGCACCATGGGCGCGCTCGCCCTCACCGGCCAGCCCGCCAAGCGGGAACCGTTCGCCCCGCTGCCGCCCGGCGTCGAATACGTGCCCTTCGGCGACGTCGCCGCGCTCGAAGCCGCCGTCGACGACACCACCGCCGCGTTCGTCGTCGAACCCGTGCAGGGCGAGAACGGCGTCGTCGTCCCGCCCGAGGGCTACCTGCGGGCCGCCCGCGAGATCACCGCGAAGCACGGCGCGCTGCTCGTCGTCGACGAGGTGCAGACCGGCATCGGCCGCACCGGGCACTGGTTCGCGTTCCAGCGCGACGGCATCGAACCCGACGTGATCACCCTCGCCAAGGGGCTCGGCGGGGGACTGTCCCTCGGCGCCTGCATCGGCGTCGGCGACGCCGGTGAACTGCTGCAACCCGGCCAGCACGGCACCACCTTCGGCGGCAACCCCGTCGCCTGCGCCGCCGCGCTCGCCGTCCTCGACACCATCGCCGCCGACGGCCTGCTCGACCACGTCAAGGCCATCGGCGAACTGATCGCCGACGGCGTCCGCGAGCTCGGCCACCCGAAGATCGCCGGGGTCCGCGGCCTCGGCCTGCTGCTCGGCATCCGGCTCACCGAGCCCGTCGCCGCGGCCACCGCCGCCGCGGCCCAGGACGCCGGCTACCTGATCAACGCCGTGCAGCCCGACGTGCTGCGGTTGAGCCCCGCACTGGTGCTCGACGCCGACCAGGCCCGGCGGCTCGTCGCCGACCTGCCCGGCCTGCTCGGCTGACCTGCCCGAACACCCGAATCCCACCACGACAGCCACGGAGGTGATCCCGTGACGCTCCGGCACTTCCTGCGCGACGACGACCTGAGCCCGCAGGAGCAGACCGACATCCTCGACCTCGCCGCTCGGTTCAAGGCCGACCGCAACGGGGACCGGTCCCTCGAAGGCCGCTCCATCGCGGTCATCTTCGAGAAGAACTCGACCCGCACCCGGATGTCCTTCGAGGTCGGCATCCACCAGCTCGGCGGCCAGCCGCTCGTCGTGGACGGCCGCATGATGCAGCTCGGCCGCGAGGAGACCATCGAGGACACCTCGCGAGTGCTGTCCCGCTACGTCGACGCCGTCGTCTGGCGCACCTTCGCCCAGCCGCGCATCGAAGCGATGGCGGCCGCGGCGAGCGTGCCCGTGATCAACGCGCTCACCGACGAGTTCCACCCCTGCCAGGTCCTCGCCGACCTGCAGACCGTGCGGGAACGCCACGGCGAGCTGCCCGGCCGCACCCTCACCTACCTCGGCGACGGCGCCAACAACATGGCGCACTCGCTGCTGGTCGGCGGCGTCACCGCGGGCATGCACGTCCGCATCGGCGCTCCCGCCGGCTTCGCCCCCGCGCAGTGGGTGCTGGACGCGGCGAACGAGCGCGCCGCCGAGACCGGCGGCTCCGTGCGCGTCGAGACCGACCCGCGCGCCGCCGTCGACGGCGCCGACGTGCTCGTCACCGACTCCTGGACCTCGATGGGCCAGGAGAACGACGGCAAGGACCGGGTCAGCCCGTTCCGCCCGTTCCAGATCAACGCCGAGCTGCTCGCCGCCACCGGCGTCGAGACCACCGTGCTGCACTGCCTGCCCGCGCACCGCGGCTGGGAGGTCACCGACGACGTGCTCGACGGACCGGCCAGCGCCGTGTTCGACGAGGCGGAGAACCGGCTGCACGCGCAGAAGGCCCTGCTCGCCTGGCTGGTGCAGCGGTCATGAGCACCCGGGCGGCCCGGCAGGCCCGCATCGTCGAGCTCGTCTCGGCGATGGGCATCCGCAGCCAGACCGAGCTCGCGCGGCTGCTCGCCGGGGACGGCATCGACGTCACCCAGGCCACGCTGTCCCGCGACCTCGACGAACTGGGCGCGGTGAAGCTGCGCGGACCCGACGGGGGAGCCGCCGTCTACGTCATCCCCGAGGACGGCAGCCCCGTCCGCGGCGTGCAGGGCGGCACCACGCGCCTGAGCCGGCTGCTGGCGGAACTGCTCGTCTCCGCCGACGGCTCCGGCAACCTCACCGTGCTGCGCACCCCGCCCGGCGCCGCCCAGTTCCTGGCCAGCGCCATCGACCGCGCCGCCCTGCTCGAAGCCGTCGGTTCCATCGCGGGCGACGACACCGTCATGGTCGTCGCCCGCGAACCGCTCACCGGCCTCGACCTCGCCGAACGGTTCACCAACATGGCCTCCGGCGAGCGGGCGGCCCGGCCCGAGGACGGGGAACCGGGCGACGCGCACCTCACCGGCGGCGAGGACGATGACCGACCGAACCCGCACCATCCGAACGAATCCCGATAAGGACCCACCGTGACCCAGCAAGGCAGCGAGCCCACCAAGCTGTGGGGCGGCCGCTTCGCCTCCGGCCCCGCCGAAGCGATGGCCGCGCTGAGCCTCTCCACCCACTTCGACTGGCGGCTGGCCCCCTACGACATCGCCGGTTCCCGCGCGCACGCCCGCGTGCTGCACGCGGCCGGGCTGCTCACCGCCGACGAGCTCGAGCGGATGCACCAGGGCCTCGACGTGCTCGCCGCCGACGTCGAATCCGGCGCGTTCCAGCCCGTGATCGACGACGAGGACGTGCACACCGCCCTCGAACGCGGGCTGCTCGAACGCGTCGGCGCCGACCTCGGCGGCAAGCTGCGCGCCGGCCGCTCCCGCAACGACCAGGTCGCCACCCTGTTCCGGATGTGGCTGCGGGACGCCACCCGCCGCGTCACCGCAGGTGTGCTCGACGTCGTCGACGCGCTCGCCGGGCAGGCCGCGGCGCACCCGGACGCGGTGCTGCCCGGCCGCACCCACCTGCAGCACGCGCAGCCGGTGCTGCTCGGCCACCACCTGCTCGCGCACTGCCAGGCGCTGCTGCGCGACGTCAGCAGGCTGCGGGACTGGGACGCGCGCACCGCCTTCTCCCCGTACGGCTCCGGCGCGCTCGCCGGTTCCTCGCTGGGGCTGGACCCGCAGGCCGTGGCCGCCGAGCTCGGCTTCGACGGCGCGGTGGACAACTCCATCGACGGCACCGCCTCCCGCGACTTCGCGGCCGAATCGGCGTTCTGCCTGGCCATGCTCGCGGTGAACCTGTCCCGGGTCGCCGAAGAGGTGATCATCTGGAACACCGCCGAGTTCGGCTACGTCACCCTCGACGACGCCTGGGCCACCGGCAGCTCGATCATGCCGCAGAAGAAGAACCCCGACGTCGCCGAACTGGCCCGCGGCAAGTCCGGGCGGCTCATCGGCAACCTCACCGGGCTGCTCGCGACACTGAAGGCGCAGCCGCTGGCCTACAACCGGGACCTGCAGGAGGACAAGGAGCCGGTCTTCGACTCCGTCGAACAGCTCGACCTGCTGCTGCCCGCGATGGCCGGGATGCTCGGCACGCTCACCTTCCACACCGAGCGGCTCGCCGAACTCGCCCCCGCCGGGTTCACCCTCGCCACCGACATCGCCGAGTGGCTGGTCCGCCAGGGCGTGCCGTTCCGCGTCGCGCACGAGGCGTCGGGGGAGTGCGTGCGCACCGCCGAGGCCCGCGGCATCGGGCTCGACGAGCTCACCGACGAGGAGCTCACCGCCGCGCACCCCGCGCTCACCCCGCAGGTGCGCGACGTGCTGACCGTCCCGGGCTCCATCGCCTCCCGCGACTCCCACGGCGGCACCGCTCCGGACCGGGTGCGCGAGCAGCGGGACCGCGTGTTCGCCGCGATCGAGGCCCATCGCGCCTGGCTGGCGGCGTGAGGCCCGTTCGCGTTCGATCGGTACTGTTCCGCTCGTGAGCCACCAGCTGACGCGAGCGGAACTCGCCCACGACCCCCTCCGGGTGGCTCGCCGCCTGCTCGGCTGCGAGCTGCGGTCCAGCCACCCGGAGGGCGACGTGCGGGTGCGGCTCGTCGAAGTCGAGGCGTACCGCGGCGGCGACGACCCGGCCTCGCACTGCTACCGCGGCAAGACGCAGCGCAACGCGGTGATGTTCGGGCCCGCCGGGCACCTCTACGTCTACTTCGTCTACGGCATGCACTTCTGCATCAACGTCGTCTGCACCGAGGACGGTGAGCCCGGCGCGGTGCTGCTGCGCGCGGCCGAGGTCCTCGACGGCACCGAGCTCGCCCGCAGCCGCCGCCCCGCGGTGCGCAAGGACGCCCAGCTGGCCAGCGGTCCGGCCCGGCTCGCCGGCGTCCTCGGCATCACCCGCGAGCACAACGGCCTCGACCTCACCGACCCGGACTCGCCGATCCGGCTGCTCGACGGCCCGGCCGTCGACGAGGACGACGTGCGCACCGGACCGCGCGTCGGCGTCGCCACCGCGGTCGACCTGCCGTGGCGGTCCTGGATCGACGGCTCCCCGGCGGTGAGCCCCTACCGGCGCGGGGGACGCCGCCGCATCCGGGACCAGGGATGAAGCCGCTCGCGCGGATGCGACAGACTGGTCCGCGTGAGTGAGCACATCCTTGACGAGCTGACCTGGCGCGGCCTGATCGCGCAATCCACCGACCTCGACGCGCTGCGCTCGGACCTGGATTCCGGCCCGCTCACCTTGTACGCCGGCTTCGACCCGACCGCGCCGAGCCTGCACGCGGGCCACCTCGTCCCGCTGCTCACCCTCCGCCGCTTCCAGCTCGCCGGGCACCGCCCGGTGGTGCTCTCCGGCGGCGCGACCGGCTTGATCGGCGACCCGCGGGACGTCGGCGAGCGCAACCTGCACGACGTCGACACCGTCCGCGAGTGGACCGGGCGCATCGGCGGCCAGCTCGCCCGCTTCGTCGACTTCGACGAGTCCGCGACCGGCGCCCTCGTCGCCGACAACGCCGACTGGACCGCGCAGCTGCCCGTGACCGAGTTCCTCCGCGACGTCGGCAAGCACTTCTCGATCAACACGATGCTCGCGCGGGAGACGGTGAAGCGCCGCCTGGAGGGCGACGGCCTCTCCTACACCGAGTTCAGCTACATGCTGTTGCAGGCCAACGACTTCGTGCAGCTCTACCGCCGTTACGGCACGCGCTTGCAGCTCGGCGGCTCCGACCAGTGGGGCAACATCGTCGCCGGCGTGGACCTGCTGCGCCGCCAAGAGAACGCCACCGCCCACGCGCTCACCCTGCCGCTGGTCACCGACGCGGAGGGCCGGAAGTTCGGCAAGTCCACCGGCGGCGGCAACGTGTGGCTCGACCCCGAGCTGACCTCGCCGTACGCCTGGTACCAGTACTTCGTGAACTCCGCGGACGCGGACGTCGCCAAGTACCTGCGCCTGTTCACCTTCCTCGACCGCGAGGAGATCGAGGAGCTGGAGCGCACCACGGCCGAACGCCCGCAGCAGCGCGCCGGGCAGCGCAGGCTCGCCGAGGAGCTCACGACCCTGGTGCACGGCGCCGACCAGACCCGCCAGGTGGTCGCCGCCAGCCAGGCGCTGTTCGGTCGCGGGGACTTCGCCGAGCTCGACGAGGCCACCCTGGACGCCGTGATGGCGGAGGTCCCCACCGGCGAAGTGCGCCTGTCCGACGAGCCCACCATCGTCGACCTGCTGGTCGAGGCGGGTCTCGCCCAGGGCCGTGGAGCCGCCCGCCGCACCGTCAACGAGGGCGGCGCCTACGTCAACAACACCAAAATCGCAGATGAGACGTGGTCTCCGTCCAAGGACGACCTGCTGCACGGCCGCTGGGCGGTCATTCGACGTGGCAAGCGTCACACTGCGGGGATCAAGGTGCTGTACTAGCCTGTTCGTAGGGCCGGAAACGGCAGGTGACCTGCGGGTTTACCTCGTTCCGGTCCTACTGCGGGCTGACTTGACTTTGAGTCGGCCAACGCGTAACTTATTCCAAGTCAGCGCGGAACGGGCCGAAAACAAACGGACCGGGCGCGACAGCGGGGCCACGAACCAAGCTCCCAACTGGTGTTGGTAGAGTGGGTGGAACCGAAAGTGGAAAACTCTAAAAGCAGGCCGAAACTTGGCTGGGCGGGTGCGAGTCACCGCGGAAACGCTAAACCGACCCCCCTGAAACGGCCGGAAATCGGGCCTGCTAGAGTTTGAAGCATCGCAAGAACGGAAGACGAAAGAGTGACTCCCCGGAGTTCGCGGCCCTGAGATTTAGGGTTGTGGGTGATGGTGTGGGTGTGTTCTTTGAGAACTCAACAGCGTGCCGATGATGGTGAGTGGTAACTCATCTTGATGAATTATATGCCTCGGCTTTCTTTCGGGATTGCTGGGGTGCCTCGTTTTTTTCGGGGCAGGATTTACTCTAAGACATTGTTGGAGAGTTTGATCCTGGCTCAGGACGAAC